>NZ_JAPKNJ010000003.1:0-600000 GCF_026343945.1 Kaistia algarum | reverse complement strand
TACCGCACATCAGGCTCGACCGGGCGCTCGAATTCCTGATCGGAGACCGGCTGGCATGAGCCTCGACCCACCCCGCCGCCCCGCCGCGTTCCGCCTCGACCGCGTCCGTGTCACCGACGATCCGGATGCGGCCTCGCGCCCCGACGACCGTCCGATCGTACTGCGTGAGCCGGAGGAGACCGAGGCGGTTGCCATCATTCCGAAGCCGCGCCGGCCGGCGCGCTGGACCGACCTTCTTTTCGGCGCGATCGGCATCCTTGTCTCGCTGGCGGTCGGCCTGTGGGTCGACCAACTGGTGCGCAATCTGTTCCAGCGGGCCGATTGGCTCGGCTGGGTCGCGCTCGCCGCGGCTGGGCTCGCCCTTCTGGCCGTGCTCGCCATCGGGACGCGCGAGATCGCTGGCCTGATGCGCCTTCGCCGAATCAACCGCATACGCGAGGCGGCAGTGGATGCAACGATCCGCGATGATTCCAAAGCCGCCCGCGCCGTCGTCCGCGACCTCGTCGCGCTTTATGCCGAACGGGCCGAGACCGCCCATGGCCGCGCGGCGCTGGAGCGTCACGCCAGCGAAATCATCGACGGCCGCGATCTGATCGGGCTCGGCGAACATGAATTGCTGAAGACCCTCGATGCCGCCGCCCGCACGCTGGTCCTGAACTCGGCCAAGCGGGTCACCGTGGTGACGGCGATCTCGCCGCGCGCCGCTGTCGACGTGCTCTTCGTGCTGGTCTCGGCGCTACGCCTCATCCGCCAACTCGGCCAGCTCTATGGCGGCAAGCCCGGAACGCTCGGCTTCCTGCGCCTTGCCCGCACGGTCATCGCCCATCTCGCGGTCACGGGCGGCATGGCGGCGGGCGATTCGCTCGTCCAGCAGGTGCTCGGCCACGGCATAGCCGCCCGCCTCTCGGCCCGGCTCGGCGAAGGCGTCATCAACGGCATATTGACCGCCCGCGTCGGCATCGCCGCCATCGACGTCTGCCGCCCGCTGCCCTTCCGCGCCGAACCGGCGCCGTCCATGGCCGATTTCATGTCGGAACTGACGCGGCTGAATACCGTCGGCAAGGGTAAGCCGGTTGCGGAGTAGTGGGCACGAAGACGAGTGCGGCCGCCGCTAGCGCGGCTTGTTGTCCTGCGAGAGATGGCGCGCATATTCGCGCTCGCGATCGTCGCGTTTCTGGATCAGTTCCTCATAAGCGCGCTTCGCGTCGTCCGAGAGTGTGACGCGCTTGGCAGGCGTTGCGCGTCGCGGCTTCTGCTTGAGGAAGCGCTCTTTATTGTCGTCCATGGCTCGGCACCGATCGGCTGGAGGTTCCGACCTTATCCACATCGGGCCGCTTGGACGACTCGGAAGGACGCGGCGATGTCCTTTGGCGCGGGTCCGTGTCGCCGACGCAACGCCTTCATCCCGTCCGCGATATAGTTGACAAAAGCAAGTATCAGCGAGAGCGTGCGGGAATGACCGATCATCCCGCTCCCGATTTCGCCGTCGACCGCATCCGCGCCTTCAACCGTTTCTACACACGGCGCATCGGCATCCTCTCTGAAACAATGCTCGGCAGCCGTTTCAGCCTGACCGAAGCGCGCATCCTGTTCGAGATCGCCGCTGAGCCCGGTATCCTGGCCAAGACGATCGGCGCCGTCCTCGACCTCGATGCCGGCTATCTCAGTCGGATCCTGGCGACGTTCGCACGCGACGGGCTTGTCTCGGCGACGAGACTGGAGGGCGATGGCCGTCAGAAGGGCCTGCGCCTGACCGAAGCCGGCGAGACGGCTTCGGCTGAGCTTCAAGAGCGTTCGCGCAGCGCCGTAGCCTCCATGCTCTCGGCGCTGACGAAGGCCGATCGCGACGCGCTGGTCGCAGCTATGGGCGACATCATGGTCCGGCTCGGCGCGCCATCCTCTGCGCCAATCGAACTGCGACCACACAGGCCCGGCGACCTTGGCTGGATTGTCGAGCGCCATGCCGTGCTCTACGCACGCGATTATGGCTTCGACAGCCGCTTCGAGGCGATGGTCGCGGAGATCGCTGCCGCCTTCCTGCGCAATTTCGATCCAGCTCGCGAATTCTGCGCCATCGCCGAGCGCGACGGGCGACGGCTGGGATCCGTGATGGTCGTCCGCTCGGATGAAGAGACAGCCAAGCTGCGGCTGCTCCTGGTCGAGCCGGAGGCACGCGGAACCGGCCTCGGGCGCCGCCTCGTCGCGGAGAGCCTCGCCTTCGCCAAGTCCGCCGGCTACCGGCAGATGGTGCTCTGGACCAACGATATCCTGATCGCGGCGCGCCGGCTCTATGAGAATGCCGGCTTCCGGCTGGTCGATACGGCCGAGCATGACGATTTCGGCCCGCGCATGAATGGCGAGACCTGGAACCTTAGGCTCTGAGGCGTTCCCGCTCGACAAGCGCCGAGAATCCGTGGATCAGAGGACCAGCATTCACGGGGAGACGATGATGACGAACCGCTTTTGGGCCGGAGCCGGCCTCTTTTTGGTCCTCGGCCTTTCGGCCTGCCAGTCCAGCAACATGGTGCCGGCCTCGCAGGCGACGGCTGGCGGAGACCAGACGGGCGAGGCCGCAGCCTGCACCGCACGCATGGCGCAGGCACTCGGCATCAAGCCCGAGGATGTCACGGTCGGCAATTCGCAGCTCAATGCGGATGGATCTCAGACCATGGCGCTGATCGCCGTGCGCGGCGACCGCGCGACCTGCACCGCGAACGCGGCCGGCAACGTCGTCTCGTTCAGGGCCGGCTGAGCCCGGCGTCAGGCGACGCCGAGCTTCTTCTGCAGGCTGGTCGAGGAGGTGGTGTACTGGAACAACACCTTCTTGTCCGGGAAGACGATCCGGCTCGCGGCCTGCGCCATCAGCGCCGCCTCATGGAATCCGGACAGGATCAGCTTCAGCTTGCCCGGATACCAATTGATGTCACCGATCGAGAAGATGCCGGGCTCCGAGGTCGCGAACTTCTCGGTGTCGACCTTGATCAGGTTCTCATGCAGGTTGAGGCCCCAATCCGCGATCGGGCCGAGCTTCATGGTCAGGCCGAAGAAGGGCAGCAGCCGCGTCGCCTTGACCCGGTGCGTCTCGTCCTCATTGTCCATGATCAGGACCGTCTCAATCTGGCCGTCGGCGCCCTCGAGCCCCGTCACCTGACCGAAGATCAACTTGAGCTTTCCAGCATCGTGCAGCGCGCGCATCTTGTTGACGCTGTCGGGCGCCGCGCGGAAGGCGTCGCGCCGGTGCATCAGCGTCACCGAGCGCGCGATCGGTTGCAGATTGAGCGTCCAGTCGAGCGCCGAATCGCCGCCACCGACGATTAGGATGTCGTGGTCGCGGAAGGCTTCCATCTTGCGGACCGAGTAGAAGACCGAGCGACCTTCGAAATCCTCGATGGCAGGAACGGGCGGGCGCTTCGGCTGGAACGAACCGCCGCCGGCGGCGATGACGATGACCTTGGTATGGAAAACCTTGTCATTGTCGGTCGCGACCTTGAAACGCCCATCTTCCTGCCGCTCGATCGAGACCACCATCTCGCCAAGATGGAAGGTCGGGTCGAAAGGCTTGATCTGCGCCAGGAGATTATCCGTCAGTCCCTGCCCCGTAATGATCGGGAAAGCCGGAATGTCGTAGATCGGCTTCTCGGGATAAAGCTCGGCGCACTGGCCGCCCGGTTTGTCGAGAATGTCGATGAGATGACAGCGCACGTCGAGAAGGCCGAGTTCGAACACGGCGAACAGGCCCACTGGCCCGGCGCCGACGATTACGACGTCGGTTTCAATCGTTTCGCTCATGGGAAATTCCGTCAATCCTGAACAGCCGGGGGAGCTTTAGCCGCTCAATCCCCGCCTGCAAAGCATCTTTGTTCCGCCAGATGACGGTCTGCCGGCAAAATATGCCCCAGCCGCGTCAGCCCTGGCTCTCGGGAACGCGCACGACCAGCCCGTCCAGCGCCGAGGAGACGCGGATCTGGCACGACAGGCGGGAGGTCGGCTGAACGTCATGGGCGAAATCCAGCATGTCCTCCTCCATCGGCTCGGGCTCGCCGGTTGCCTCGACCCAGGCCGGGTCGACATAGACATGGCAGGTCGCGCAGGCACAGGCGCCGCCGCACTCGGCCTCGATACCGGGGACGGCGTTGCGGACGGCATTCTCCATCACGGTCGACCCATCCTTCGCCTCGACGACAAATTCGGTTCCATCGATGGCGATATAGGTGATCTTGGCCATGAGCCCCTGCAGGCGCTTGTTGAAAGAAAGGTTCGGCCGAACCTCATAGGCGATTTGCCGCAGCCCTCACAAGGGGCGCGAGGCTCGTCACGGTGCGACCGATTTCCACGGCTCCCCGTCAGGCTGAAGCGAGCCTGGCGTCGATCGCCTCCTGGAGATCGGTCAGGGCCGCGCGGAACGCCTCGCCCCGCTCCTCGCTGAATTCCGCAAGTCCAGCCACCCGGTCGGCGCCGATGGCGAGGGCGGCACCCTTCACTTTGTGCGCGAGACGCAGGCGTGACGCCAGATCCATCTCATCCGCCAGCCGGAACGCATCATCCAGGATCTCGTCGCGGAAAAGCCCCAGCACTCCGCGGGCGCGCGCCTCATCCCCGCCCGTGCGCCAGTCAAGCGCCGACTCGTCGATGGGCGGTTCAGCGCCCATCCGGCCCTCTGCGCGGACCGGAGCGGGCACAGCGCCGCTGCGCACTGGACGGCATATGGGAAATCTGGCCGGGGAATCCGTCTGCACAGTCCGTGAAGGAGGATCGCTGGATGCCCAAGCCGCCTCGGTTCCTGCCGGACGGGCGACGATTTTCTCGTCTCGTCCAAGCTGTTGACAGGGAACGCTGTCGTGCCGGACTTCCTTGTGCCCTCGCCATGAATGTGCCAAAACGTGGGGCTGTGGGCAAGGGTGTAGAGGCCAATTCGGAGCGTCGGGGACGCGTCGGGTAACGGCGGATCTACGGGGCAGGCAGTATCGGCCGATTGTTTATCGGCTCTGTCATGTTCCGAGGCATCCTCGTGCTTTCGGCGAATCGTAAATTCGTCGAAGCGGCCGGTGAAGTATCGAGTACGGACGCGAGGCTTAAAGAATGGCTAACACTCCGAAGTCCAAGGACCCGGCGGATGCAGCGCTCTCCGCCGTGGAGCAGGCTCTCCGGAATGATTTCAGCTCTCCGAATGCCGACCATCCGTCGGATCGGAATGTGCAGCCGGCAGGTCCCCGCGACCGCCGCCTCGAACCGCCGCGGCTGAACGATTCGCCGCGTGGCAATGCCGGCCCTCGGCGCAATGACGCTCCCCGTAATGAAGCGCCCCGCAAGGCCGAAGCTGGCCCGGCACCCGCTGCGCCCCGACCTCAGCCGCCGCGCGCCGAAACGCCCCGCGCCGCCGAAGAAGCCTCGCCGCGCCAGCGCCGTGCGGAACGCCGCGCTCGCGTCGCCGCCAATGACGATCGCCGCGTCTCCGGCGCCAGCATGCCGGCGCGCCGGCCCTCGCGCCTCATCTATCCGGCCGCCTTCGTTTTGACCGCCGCCTGGGTTGGCGCGGTCCTCTATTACGCCTCCTCTGTCGGCATCAATCCGTTTGCCGGCCAGGGCGAGCTCGGCAGCGCCCAATTCACGAACATCGCCCTTGCTCTGGCGCTGCCGGTTGGCATCGTCTGGGGCATTGCCATGATGGTGGCACGCGCGCAGGAAATGCGCATTGCCGCCCGCTCGATCTCTGAGGTCGCCTCGCGACTCAGCGAGCCCGAACAGGCAGCGACCGAGGCCGTCGTCACCGTCAGCCAGGCCATTCGCCGCGAGGTCGCGGCGATGGGCGACGGCATCGAGCGGGCACTCGCCCGTGCCAGCGAGCTGGAAATGCTGGTCCACAACGAAGTGGCGGCGCTGGAGCGTTCCTATTCCGACAACGAGGTCCGCATGCGCGGCCTCATCGATGACCTCGCCAATCAGCGCGAGGCGATCGTCATCAATTCGGAGCGCGTGCGCACGTCGATTGTGTCGGCGCAGGAGTCCCTCTCCAAGGACCTGCGCGAGGCGAGTGAGCAGATCGCCGAAAACGTCATCGATTCCGGCAGCCGGATCACGCTCGCCCTGTCCGATCGTGGCGAACAGATCACCGTGGCGCTCGGCGCCGCTGGCGATTCGATGATCGACAAGCTTTCTGGCCGCGGCGAGGACCTCGTCAGCCGCCTGACCGTCGCGGTCAGCGACGTCACGGAATCGCTGTCGCGCACCGGTCTCGACGTGACCGACGTTCTGGTTTCGCGCAGCGCCGAGATCAATGACACGTTGGAAGCTACCGGCCGCGCGATGGCCGACACCGTGGCCGAGCGCGGCCGCGAGGTGAACGACACGCTTTCGAGGATCGCCGACGAGCTGAATGACGGGCTCGACCGGCGCACGATCGAAATGACGCGGTCCATCTCGATGACCGGCAACCAGGTCGCCGAGACGATTTCGCACCATACCCGCGAGGTGAACGCGGCGCTGAAGGCCAATGCCGACAGCCTCGTCGTCGATCTGGCGCTGCGCGGTCAGGAAGTCAGCGACCGGCTGGACGATACCGGCACCCGCATCGCAGACACGATCTCCGCGCGCGGCGATGAACTGTCGGAACGCCTGGCGATTACCGGCGACCGGATCCACGATGCGATCTCGATCGACGGCGGCAGCCTCGCCGAGCGCCTGACGGCGGCTGGCGATCTCATGGCCAATCTGGTCGAGGCGCGTACCGCAGCCCTGCGCGACACGATCGATTCCGCCTCGAACGCGGTCAACGAAACCTTCGATGCCCGCTCGGCGGAGCTGACGGAGCGGCTTGCGAGCGTCGGCGGCGAAGTCGCCAAGGCGATCGCGGTGCGCGGCCTCAAGGTCAACGAGACGATCATCGCCTCGGGCAACGAGATCGCGGAGACGATGACGGCGCGTGCGAACATGCTGCACGATCGCTTCATCAACTCCAGCCGCGACACGATCGATGCGATGGAGAGCCGCGGCACGGCCGTCTACGACCTGATCATCGAGACGAGCCAGCAGCTTTCCGATGCGATCGAGACGCGCGGCTCGGCGATCCACCAGCGAATCCTCGCCTCCGGTAACCAGCTCGCCTCGACGATCGAGACGCAGAGCGAAGAAGTCCATAGCCGGATCGTGGAATCGGGTTCCCGCCTTTCCGACGAGATCGTCGAGCGGGCCGACGCGGCCCATCGGCGGATCGTCGATTCGGGATCGGACCTCGCGAGCCAGATCGAACGTCGCGCCGATGTCGCGCACGAGCGGATCGTCATCTCGGGCACAAACCTCGTCAACGAGATCGAGAATCGCGCCGGTGCCGTGCATGAGCGGATCGTCACCTCGGGCGCGGGCATTGTCGGCGAGATTGCCAGCCAGGCGAGCGCCGTGCACAGCCAGCTCATCACTGCCGGCACCTCACTGGCCGACGAGATCGAGAACCGCACCAACACGGTCCACCAGCGCATTCTCTCTTCGGGTTCCGACCTGATCGCCGAGATCGCCAGCCATGCGGGCGCGGCGCACGAACAGATCGTCTCCTCCGGCTATAATCTTGCCGAGGAAATCGAGAGCCGCGCGACCACGGTCCACCAGAGGATCGTCGCGTCGGGTTCGGAGCTCGTCAATGAGATTGCGGAGCGTTCCAACGCGGCGCATGAGCAGTTGACCCGGTCCGGCTCGACCCTCGCCAGGGAGATCGAGGAACGGGCCAACGCGGTTCACCAGCGCATCCTCGCCACCGGCAACACGCTCTCCTCTGAGATCGCCGGACAGGCCAGCACCGCCTTCGATCAGATCGCGACATCCGGTAGCGAACTGGCTAATGAGATCGAACAGCGCGCCTCGGCGATCCATGGAAGGATCATTGCCTCCGGCTCGTCGCTGGTCGACGAGATCGAGAACCGTGCCGACGCCGTCCACCAGCGGATCGTAGGCTCGGGCACGTCGATCGCGAACGAAATCGAGAACCGCGCCGGCGTGGTTCACGAGCGCATCGTCATGGCGGGCACCTCGCTTGCCGACGAGATCACGAGCCGCGCCGATGCCGCCAACCAGCGCATCATCGCCTCCGGCACGGATCTGGCCAGCACGATCGAAAACCAGGCCGATGCCGCCCATCAGCGTATCGTTGCCTCAGGCACGGATCTCGCAAACACGATCGAGAGCCGGGCCGATGCCGCCCATCAGCGCATCGTCGCCTCGGGCACGTCGCTTGCCGACGAAATCCTCAGCCAGGCCAATGCCTCGCATGACCGGATCATCGCTTCGGGCACCGATGTCGCCAATGAGATCGAAAACCGGGCCATCATCGTCCATGATCGTATCGTCGATACGTCGACGCGCTTCGGCGAGCTGATCGCCGACCGCGGCCAGGCGATCGCCACCGGGCTCGACGAGCGCTTCTCGGCGCTGCGCGACATCATCGAAGTGCGCGGCCCCGAGCTGATCACCCGCTTCTCCGAACGCGCCAATTTGCTCGATACCAGCCTTTCCGAGCGTGTCACCGTCTTCGGCGACACGATGGAGCAGAAGCTCAACTCGGCCTCGGAACTGCTCGAGGGCAATACGCGGCGTATCGACGACGCGCTCGATGTCCGCTCGCGCCAGATCAGCCAGACTCTGGTCGAGCGCACGCGCCAGATCGCCGATGCCTTCGCCACCGGCCATTCCGAGATCAATTCGATCATTGATGTGCGCCTCAGCGACATCACCGACCGCCTCGCGGACCGCACCCAGGCGCTTTCCGAGATGCTCTCCGAGCGCACGGTCGCCATCAACGAGACGCTCGGCGAACGCGCCATCGAAGCTGCGGACAGCTTCGATGCCCGCGCGGCACAGATGGACAACATTCTCTCGACCCGGCTCGGGGATATCACCTCGACGCTTGGCCGCGAATCGGTGCGGGCCGCCGAGCAGATCGTCAATTCGCTTTCAGAAGCGACCGAGCGCCTGGTCTCTGCCTCCGCGACCACCACCGGCTCGCTGCGGGAAGCGACCGAGGAATCGATCCAGTTCCTGACCCGATCGACTGATGAAGCGTCGCAGTCGATCTCGCGTTCGGCCGGAGAAGCTTCGCAGGCGCTCGGCCAAGTCGCGACAACGACGATCGATCTGCTGGCCGCATCCACAGCCGAAGCGACGACGAGCCTCACCCGCTCGGCCGACGATGCCAGCGAGCGGCTGACCCGCCTGTCTGGCGATGTCTCCGAGCAGGTCACGCGGGTGACCATGGAGACCGGCGGCCAGTTTGCCCGGCTCTCCAACGATACGGCCGCCCGGCTGTCGGACGTCGCGAGCACGGCCACCGACCAGATGACCCAGGTCACGACGGCGACGGGCGATCGCTTCGCCCAGCTCTCCGAGGACCTCGAGCGCAGGCTCGCCGGCCTGTCGAGCAACGTCACGGACCAGATGACTCAGGTCACGACCGTGACCGGCGATCGTTTCGCGCAGCTTTCCGACGGCGTCGAGCGCAGGCTCACCAGCCTGTCGCACAACGTTACCGAGCAGATGGCACAGGTCACGACCGTGACCGGCGATCGTTTCGCCCAGCTTTCCGACGATGTCGCGGGCAGGCTCTCCGGCCTGTCGGGCAACGTTACCGAACAGATGGCGCAGGTCACGACCGCCACCGGCGATCGTTTCGCTCAGCTTTCGGAGGATGTCGCGGGACGCCTGTCCGGTCTCACCGCCAATGTGACGGACCAGATCGCCCAGGTTACCAATGCGACCGGCGACCGCTTTGCCCAGCTCTCCGACGATGTCGCGGGCAGGCTTTCGGGTCTTGCCGGCGAGGTGGAGCAGAGCCTTAGTGGCCGCGCGCTCGCCGTTGCCACGGCGCTTGAGCAGCGCACCCAGACCCTGAACGATGTGCTGGGTCATCGCAGTGCCGAGCTGGCACGCCTCCTCGATGGTGAAGGCAACCGCCTCGTATCGACGATCGATCTGCGCGGCGAGGAACTGACGCGCCGGGTCGCGAGCGTCGGCGATGCCGTCGTCGACCTCCTGTCCACCAAGGGCAGCGAGATGGTGTCGATGGTCCTGTCCAGTTCGGACCAGGCGGCGCGCACGCTCATCGACAGCGGCGAGAACGTGTCGAAGAGCTTCGGCCTCGCCAATGAGCGGCTGCGCACGGACGTTGCCGGCATTGTCGAGCAGCTGGCGCAGTCGAACGACATGCTGAGTTCGCTCCTCGACAAGACCACCGACAATCTGAACCAGATCGAGACGGGCCTCGCTTCGCGCACCAGCGAGTTCGCCCAGTCGATCGAACAGGCGATCGGCAGCACGCAGAGTTCCTCGTCGATGCTGGCCTCGCATGTCGGGATGCTTCGCGACGTGTCGAAGGAAGTGCTCGACAATGTCGGCGTGGTTGCCAGTCGGTTCGAGGACCAGGGGCGTTCGCTGCAGGACGCAGCCCGCAACCTGTCCAAGGCCAATGTCGAGATGGAAGGCGGCCTCGACGAGCGCCGCCTTGCTCTGGAGCATCTGGCCGCCAGCCTTTCGACCCGCTCGCAGGAACTCGATGCGCGGATGAAGTCGTTCACCGAAACGGTCGGCGCGTCGCTGCGCGAGGCCGAGGAACGCGCTTCCGAGGTCGCCCGCTCGCTCGCCCAGTCGAGCGCCGACGCCGCCAAGAGCGTCGTTGCCAATCTGGAAGGCCTCAGCGAGACCGCGGGAGCTGCCGGCTCGCGCGCCATCGAAGCGGTTCGGGCCGCGAACCGCGCTCTTGTCGAGGAGATGTCGGCGGTCGTCGATCAGGCGACTAAGCAGTTCTCCTCCGCGACCGAAGGCATGCGCACGGCCGCCAAGGACATGCAGAAGGATCTCGAGGAGACGCGGACCGAGCTGAAGCGCGGCATTCTCGAACTGCCGAGCGAGACGCGGGAAAGCGCCGAGTCGATGCGCCGTGTGGTGACCGATCAGCTCAAGGCTCTGTCGGAGCTGTCGGAGATCATCGCCAAGCACGGCAAGTCGCTTGACGTGACCATTCCCGGCGCTGCGACGAATGGCGGTCGCAGCCGCATGTTCGAGGCGCCGGCCGCTCCGATCCGCCAGGCGGCGGCTCCGGCGCCAAAGGCCCCTGCTCCGGCTCCCGCCGCCCCGCAGTCTGCCCCCGCGGCGACCTCTGTCTTTGCGCAACCCGCGCCGGCGACGCCCGCCCCGTCCGCTGCCAAGCCGTCCCGCAATGCTGCCGCGGCCGTGCGTCAGGAAGCGGTGAAGGCCGAAGCGCCGGCCCCGCAGCCCGCAGCCGCTCGCGCGGCTGCCGAAGCGCCTCGCAGCGCCCCGCAGCGCGAAACGCGCGCTGCCAAGGCCGCTGCCGAACCGGTCGTCGAGGCCGCATCCGCATCCCCGGAAGGCGAACAGCGTGGCTGGGTTTCGGATCTGCTGCGCCGCGCCTCTCGCGACGAGGGTGCCGGCACGGCGGTGAAGGAAGCCCAGCCTGCCAATGGCCGTGCCAATGGCTCGGCCGAATCGCTCGGCAATCTCTCCTCGGACATTGCCCGGGCGATCGATCCGCGAGCCGCTGCCGAGCTTTGGGAGCGTCATCGTCGCGGCGAGAAGAATGTCTTCACGCGCCGGCTCTACACGCTGCAGGGCCAGCAGACTTTCGACGAGATCCGCCGCAAATATCAGCAGGAGCAGGAGTTCCACTCCGCCGTCGATCGCTACCTCGGCGATTTCGAGCGGCTCCTCGCCGAAGCGACGCGGCAGGATCCGGCCTCCAGCAACGCCTATCTCGTTTCCGACACCGGTAAGGTCTACACCATGCTGGCCCATGCGAGCGGTCGCTTCGACTGAGGCGCTAGCACCGGAAATTCCTAAAAAGGGGCGCGGCTATGCCGCGCCCCTTTTGTTGTCGCCAAGCATCACTCGGTCCGCAGAATCGCCGGCCCGTCGTCTTGCGGCCCCTTCGTGGTTGCGGTGATCACCCGGGATGGATAGAGCCTGCCGGGGGTCCTGCGAGGTCTCCTAATCTGCTCGCGCGTCGCCCACCCTCCTCCGGAACGTGCCGGACCGCCCCATGACCGACCCAGAGCCACCCGCGCACCGCCATAAATGGGGTGCCTTCCGGCATCGCGCCTTCGCGCTCTATTGGCTCGCCCGCCTCGCGGCCAATTTCTCCGTCAATATCGTCAGCGTGGCAGTCGGCTGGCAGGTCTATGACCTGACCAAGAATCCGCTCGACCTTGCCATGATCGGCCTAGTGCAGTTCGTGCCGGCGCTAGCGCTGGTTCTCGTCACCGGCGCTGTCGCGGATCGCTATAGCCGCAAGCTCATCATGTCACTGTGCATGGTCGGCGAGGCCGTGTGCATGGTTGGCCTTCTGCTCTTCACGCTCTCGGGCAGCACGGATGTCCGCATCGTCTTCCTGATCCTGCTGGGATTTGGAATCGCCCGCGCCTTTATCGGCCCAGCCTCAGCGTCGCTCGCGCCGAACCTCGTGCCGGCCGAAGACCTCGCCAACGCGATCGCCTGGAATTCGAGCGCCTGGCAGATCGCCACCATCGTCGGACCCGTCGTCGGCGGCCTGCTTTATGGCGTGGCGCCGGAGGCTCCCTATGGCCTCGCGGTCGGCCTCGTCGTCCTCGGCACGATCGCCCTCCTTATGGTCCGCACGCCCCCGCAGAAGATCCTCGCGGGCGGCGCGAACTGGGAAACGGTGATCGCCGGTTTCCGCTATGTCTGGAAAGAGAAGATCGTCCTCGGCGCGATATCGCTCGACCTATTCGCCGTGCTGCTTGGCGGCGCCACTGCCCTGCTCCCGATCTATGCGCGCGATATCCTGGAGGTCGGCCCCTGGGGCCTCGGCATGCTGCGAGCCGCGCCAGCGATTGGCGCCATTTCCGTCGCCACCTGGCTCGCCTTCCGCCCGGTTCGCGACCATGCCGGCCTGATCCTGTTCGGCTTCGTCGCCCTCTTTGGTCTTTTCACGATCCTGTTCGGCATTTCAACCCTGCCCTGGCTGTCGGTCATCGCGCTCATCGTCATGGGTGGCAGCGACATGGTCAGCGTCTATGTTCGCGAGACGCTGATCCAGGTCTGGACGCCCGATGCCGTCCGCGGCCGCGTCAACGCGGTCAACATGGTGTTCATCGGTGCCTCGAACGAACTTGGTGAATTCCGGGCTGGCGTCTCGGCCGCCGCCTTCGGCGCCGTTGCGGCCGTCGTGGTGGGGGGCATCGGTACAGTGGCGATCGCGGCGATCTGGGCCAAGGCGTTTCCGGCCCTCCGGCATGCGAGGCATCTCGACGGGCGTCCTTGATGGGAATCGCTTTTCTACGATCCCGGACGCAACCTTTGCCCCTATGGCGTATTAAGCCTTCACTTGCCGACAGGCAGAACCGGGAGGCGTCGCATGATCACCATTCTTCTCATCGTTCTGGTCATCTTGCTGATCGGCGCTTTGCCGAGTTGGCCCTATAGCTCTGGCTGGGGCTATTATCCGAGCGGTGGCCTCGGGCTCATTGTCGTCATCCTGCTGGTGCTGCTGCTGATGGGCAGACTTTGAGCATGGTCCCGGCGGCTCACCGATCTTCGCCGCAATACCAAGGTGAAAATTGAAACGAGCTGCCTCGCAGCGGATCGCTGCTCAGATTCTCATCCTCTCCATCGGTTTCACCGCGCTGGTCATCATTTCCGGCGCGACGGTGTGGCTTGTCCGCCAGTCCTATGAGGATTCGCGGTGGGCCACGCATTCGCAGCAGGTCCAGTCGGCATTGTTGCAACTGCAGCTGGCGATCCGCCGAGCGGAGAGCGGCCAGCGCGGTTACATGCTGACCTCGGACACCGACTATCTGAAGATCTACCAATCCAGCGCTGATGCCATCCCGAAGTATCTCGGCAATCTCCTGGAACTGGTAACGGACAACCCTGAGCAGGTAGCGCGAGCCCAGAGCATCGGAGCGATCGTCGAGGAAAAGCGGACCGAGCTTCGCCGCATCAACGATCTGCAGATTTCCGGCCAGACATCGAGCGCGCTCGACATTGTGCGTGACCCGGCCGGGCAAGCCATCATGGATCGCTTTGTCGAGGCAGCAACAACGTTCCGCGATGCCGAGAGCAAGCTGCTCGACCAGCGCAACGCGGTCTCGCGCACCACGAGTTTCCTGCTTCTGGGCGTCTCGCTGACAGGCATCGTGTTCTTGATCGTCCTGACAGGCGCGACGCTGGTTCTCCTGCGGCGGTTCACGTCTCGTCTCATCGCAGCCCAGACGGAGCTGGCGGAGGTCAATACGCATCTCGAGGAGAAGGTCGCTGAACGGACCGTCGATCTTACAGAGGCCAATGACGAGCTTCAGCGCTTCGCCTATATCGTCAGCCATGACCTACGCTCGCCGCTCGTCAACATCATGGGCTTCACCGGCGAGTTGGATGCCATCCGGCTGGATCTGATTGACGAGCAGGCGAAGAAGGCAGAGCCGGATCCGAGGCGAGCCGAGCTGCTTTCGGACTTTGAGGAAGCGCTCGGCTTCATCAAATCGTCCATCGGCAAGATGGATCGACTCATAAAGGCGATTCTCGATCTATCGCGCGCCGGTCGTCGCGATTTCTCCCCGCAGCCGCTCGATCTCGATGCAATTCTCGGCACGCTTCGCGATGCCCTCAGCCACCAGACGCAGGAGGTTGGGGCCGAAATCCGGATTGAGCCACTGCCCGGCATCGAGAGCGACCGCGTCGCGATCGAGCAGATCTTCTCGAACCTTCTCGACAATGCCGTCAAATATCTGCGCCGGGACGAGCCCGGCCGCATCGTCGTCAGCGCCGAGGAGAAGATCGGTTTCGCCGTGATCCGCGTCGCGGATAATGGCCGCGGCATCGACCCCGCGGACCGCGACCGCGTGTTCGAACTGTTCCGACGGGCAGGCATGCAGGACCGCCCTGGCGAGGGCATCGGTCTTGCCCATGTCCGCGCTCTGGTGCGGCGATTGGGCGGCAGCATCAAGCTCGACAGCGAGCCCGGCAAGGGCAGCACCTTTACGGTGATCCTGCCGAAGCGATGGAAAGTTTGATCCGGATATGCACTGCAAGATAAGAGCGTCGGCACCGGCCGGCTTAGCGAAGAAAGCGATGTTCAATGACTGATGCCAGTTCCGTGACGATCGTCATGATCGAGGACGACGAGGGCCATGCACGGCTGATCGAGAAGAACATCCGCCGCGCCGGTGTGAGCAACGAGATCAAGGCGTTCGCCGATGGCACCACCGCCCTCGACTTTCTGCTCGGACCGGACCGGTCCGGCACGGTGAGGAAGGGCGAGGCGATCCTCATCCTTCTCGATCTCAATCTTCCTGACATGACGGGCATCGACATATTGAAGGCGGTCAAGCTCAACCCGCATCTCAAGGCGACGCCGATCGTCGTGTTGACGACCACGGATGACCAGCGCGAGATCGAACGCTGCTATGAGCTCGGCGCGAGCGTCTATATTGTCAAACCGGTGAACTACGACAATTTCGCCCACGCGATCCGTCAGCTAGGCCTCTTCTTCTCCGTCATAAAGATCCCCGAGGCCCATTGATGGAATCATCCCCGGTCGTCCTGTATGTCGACGACGATCCTGGCCTTTGCCGACTCGCCGAGAAGGACTTGGCGCGGCATGGCTATGTCGTCGAGACAGCGACCGACGGGCTCACCGGTCTTGCCCGGATCGAACAAGGCGGCATCGATATCGTCGCGCTCGACCATCACATGCCGGGCAAGACGGGCCTTGAACTCATTCCGACGATTCGCGCCCTGCCGGAACCGCCCTCCATCGTCTATGTGACGGGAGAATCGCAGAGCAAGATCGCCGTGGCCGCGCTGAAGGCCGGCGCAGACGACTATGTCATCAAGGAACTGAATGGCGAGTTCTTTCCGCTGCTGCGCGCAGCACTGGCCTCGTCCCTCCACGCCCGCAAGCTGGAGCGCGGCCGCCGTGAGGCCGAAGCCGAGGTGCGCGCGGCGCGCGACCGCTTCCAGGCCCTCGCCGAAGAGCGGGCCGTCCTGATCCGCGAGATGAATCACCGCGTCGGCAACAGTTTGCAGCTGGTCGCCTCGCTTCTGAACATGCAGGCGTCCGCCAATCCGGATCCGGAGGTGAAGAGCGTTCTCGCCACCGCGGTTGGCCGCGTCCTGGCGGTCTCGCAGGTGCATCGGCGGCTTTACACGTCCGACGACGTGCACACTGTGTCGCTCGACCTCTATCTCGGCGGGTTGATAGAGGACCTCTCGCGCACGGTCGACGGAGAAGACAAAAGCGGACAGATATCGTTTCAGATCGATCCCGCCGAGATCCTCACCGATCGAGCTGTGGCCGTCGGCGTCATCATGACCGAGCTGGTGTTGAACGCCCTCAAATATGCCTATCCGGATCGAGACGGCACCGTTCGGGTCATCGGCCGGTCGGCGGGGCGGCGCTTCGCGCTCACGGTCGAGGATGACGGCATCGGGCCGGGCGAAAGCGGCAAGGCGGTCGGAACGGGCCTTGGACGGCGGATCATCCAGGCGCTGGCGACGAAGCTCGCGGCCGAGATCGAGCACGACGTCCAGCATCGCGGGACCCGCGTCACCATCCGTTTCGATAGCGACGAGCCGCAGAATCACGCCTGACGCGTTGAACCAATCCGCCAGTCGCGCGTTCTTGCAGCTCCGGGACCCGATCGCCCGGGTCACGGAGCGAGCCCATGCGACTATTCGAATGCCACGCGTGCAGCCATTGGCTGTCGTTCGAGGAAATGCAATGTGCCGGCTGCCAGCGTGAGCTCGGCTATGTGACCGATGAGGCGCATCTTCGCTCGCTCGACGCTGTCGGCCAGGATGTCGACGGGCGTCCGCTCTATGCCGCGCATCCAGGATCGGAGCCAGCCTTCCGTTTCTGCGCCAACCGGGCCTATAACGCCTGCAATTGGCTGGTGCCGTCAGAAAGCGCGGAAGAACTCTGTCTCTCCTGTCGCACGAACCTCACCATCCCCGACCTTTCGAGCCAACTCTTTGCCGAGCGCTGGCAGCATATCGAGATCGCCAAGCATCGGCTGATGTATAGCCTGCTGCGCCTCGGGCTGGCCATTCCCAACAAGGCTGACGATTCCATCGGCGGCCTGTCCTTCCAGTTCCTCGCTGACATGAACGACATGCGCGTCATGACCGGCCATGAGGACGGCATCATCACGATCAACATCGCCGAAGCCGACTCAGTCGAGCGGGAGCGGGCCCGGAGCTCCATGCACGAGCCTTATCGAACGCTGCTCGGCCATTTCCGGCACGAGATCGGCCATTATTATTGGGACCGCCTCGTGCGCGATGGCGGCCACCTTGACGAGTTCCGGAGCCTGTTCGGCGACGAGAGCTTCGACTATCAGGCAGCCCTGCAGCAGTATTATGCCGGAAACTATCCGCAGGATTGGCGGGAGCGCTTCGTCAGCCAATATGCCTCGGCGCATCCATGGGAGGATTTCGCCGAGACCTTCGCCCATTTCCTGCACATCGTCGACACGCTGGAGACCGCCTACGCCTTCGGTCTTCGCATCCGGCCGAAGCGGGCGGCCCAGCAGGAACTCGCTGCCACGATCGACTTCAACCCGTATGGCGACGTGCCGATCGAGTCGATCCTCGAGGCGTGGAAACCACTGACCGTCGCGGTCAACTCCCTCAACCGCAGCATGGGCCAGCCGGATCTCTATCCGTTCGAGCCCGGACCCGGTGTGCTCGAAAAGCTCGCCTTCATCGACCGCATCGTCCGCGGGCGGGACGTGCAGCTTCAGGCCGCTTGATCAAGGCGACGCCTTGGCGGTCTGCGGGACGGGCGGCGGCGCCGCCTGCAGATCGCGTCCGGCAGCCAGGATCGCCGCGTCTGTGCCGAGCGCCGTCGTCACGCTGCCACCCTTCTCGTTGAAGGGCGCACCCTTGAACTTGAGATCCTGCCACGGCCCGGTCGTGATGTTGATGCCGCGATAGACCAGTTCTCCGCCGACCCGCGACAGGTTCATGCCGCCCGACGATGCGCCGGTGGCATCGCAGTCGGAGCGATAGAACGAGGTCTTCTCGCTGGAGCGCGGGACCCGCATTACCTGGCAGCCCTGAACGACCGGGATCGAGCGATCGACGGTCTTCTCCATCGCGGCTGGATGCGCCGTCACGACAATGAGGTCGTCCCCGGCCCGAACCGGCGCATCGGGCGCCACCGGAAAGGGCGCGGCGCCCATGAGCGGCTCAGCCAGACGAACAATTGCATAATCATTGTTGGAGCCGGGCTTGGGACGCTTCGAGCCGAAGCGCGCATTGGCGTCATCAACCAGGAGGTCGATCATACGAGGCTCGCTCGCCTGATTCTTGAAGAAGCACTTCCAGCGCCGGCGCCCTGACGGCTCGAAGAAGACATGCGCCGCCGTCAGGATCTGGGAATTGTTCAGGAACAGCGCCGCCGAGCCAACCGACGGCGAAGGCGACAAGCAGCCGACATAGCCTGAGACCATGCGGACGCGATCGATCTCGGGTGACGAGAGGCCGAGGGCCGGGCCTAGCAAAAGCAGCGAATCGCGATCATCCTTGCCATTGATGATATTGATAGGAACCAAGTGGCGGGTCGATTCGATCCGCGGCTTCTGCGGAATGACGGGCTCGGCGCCGACGGCTGTGGCGAGGGTGACTAGCGATAGGATGAGGGCTGTGCGCATGGCTAGACGATGCCACGTCGCCGGGCTTACGTCACCCGGCATCCTGTCGCTGCCACGAACGGCAGGAAGTGCCGAACGCGAAACGTTTTGGCGGAGAATTGTATAGCGCGGCATGGATTTGCCTTGCCTGCCGGATATGAGCCGGCTCATCTGATACAAGATTGTCGGGGGACGAGTGCAGGTCAAATGTCGACGTTCGAGCTGAAAGCCTTCGGCTACTATGCCGACTTCGTGGTCTATCCGTTGGTGATCGCAGGCTTGGCCGTCGCGCCGGCCGTCTCGTCCCAATATGTGAACCCGCTTCACTGGATTGCCGCCTTCCTGAGCGGCATCTTCGTGTGGACGCTCGTCGAATATCTCGTTCACCGCTTCGTCCTGCACCATCTCGTCTATTTCCGCGATCTGCACGGCCTGCATCATCAGTCGCCCACGGCGCTGATCGGAACGCCCGTATGGATGAGCTTCGCGCTGCTGCTCGTCGGCGTCGTCCTGCCGTCCTGGTGGTTCTTCGGCTTCGATATCGGCAGCGGCTTCAGCGCCGGCATGATCACCGGCTATCTCGCCTACACCTTCGCCCACCACATCCTGCATCACTGGAAGATGACGCCGGGCACGTACCTTTACCGGCTGAAGCACAAGCACGCGCTCCATCATTTCCGGCATGAGGATGGCAATTTCGGCGTGACGTCGCTGTTCTGGGACTATGTGTTCGGCACAGCCGTCCGGAGCGCGCGCCAACGCGGCCGCGAATAGGCGCGCTCCGCGATGGACAGCTCCGCCTCAGACCTTGCGGCGGCGGGACTTGGCGAAGGTGTCGAAGGCCACGGCGAGCACGATGATGACGCCGATGATGATCTGCTGGATGTAGGACGACACATTCATCAAGACGAGGCCGTTCAGCAGGACGCCGATCAGCAGCGATCCCACGACCGTGCCAAAGATCGAGCCGACACCGCCGAACAGCGACGTGCCGCCAATGACCACGGAAGCGATGACGGTCAGTTCATATCCCGTGCCGGCCACGGCCTCGGCCGAATTGAGACGCGCGGCCAGCACGAAGGCGCCGAGCCCCGCGAAGAAGCCCATGATGACATAGACGCTGCAGATGACGCGGTTGACGTTCAGGCCCGAGAGCCGCGCCGCTTCCGGATTGCCGCCGACCGCATAAACCTGGCGGCCGTAGCGCGTGTAGCGCAGCACGATATGGGCAATCAGCGCGATGACGAGGAAGAGGATCACCGGTACCGGTACCGGCCCGATCTTGCCCTGCCCCCACCAGGTAAAGGCGCGATCGAAGCCCGAGATCGGGCCGCCGGCGGCGAATAGAAGCGCCGCGCCGCGAAACACCGACATGCCGCCCAGTGTTACGACGAAGGGCGGTACCTTGAGCCGGGTGATGGCGAGGCCCTGGATATAGCCACCGGCAAGGCCGATCGCGATCGCGGCAAGCGCGGCGAGCGGCCAGCCATAACCGATACCGCCCTCCCCGACCGTGAATCGATCCTGCAGGCCGCCCTTGGCCACCGCGGCGGCAACGAGGCCGGCGAAAGCCAGCAGCGAGCCGATCGAGAGATCGATACCCGCTGTCAGGATCACGAAGGTCATTCCGATAGCGAGGAGACCGGTGATCGACACCTGCCGCATGACGTTGAAAATGTTGATCGACGATAGGAACCGTGGCTCGAGGATCGTGAACACCGCCATCAGCACGACCAGGAACAGGAGCGGCGCAAATCGCGCGAGCAGGCCGAAGAGATCGACCCCGCCCGAATTGGGTCCCGTCGCTTTGCCCGCGTCGCTCATGCCGTCTCTTCCTCCAGATATTGTCTTGATGGGTTGGCGTGCCCGGTCAGGCCGCGCGTGTCGTTACGCCGAGCGTCATCATCGCCATGAGCTTTTCCTGCGTCGCATCCGCCCGCATCACCTCGCCGGTCACCCGACCTTCGCGCATGGTCACGATGCGGTCGGATACGGCCAGCACCTCAGGCAATTCAGACGAGATGGCAATGACGGCGATGCCGTTCCGCGCCATCTCGAACAGCAGATTGTGAACCTCGACCTTGGCGCCGACATCGATGCCGCGCGTCGGCTCGTCGACGATCAGCACCTTCGGCCGGAGCGCCAGCCAGCGCGCGAGCACAACCTTCTGCTGATTGCCGCCGGATAGATTTCCCACCGGCTGGTCGGGCCCGGCCATGCGGATGTTGAGCAGATTACGGAATTCCTCGACCATGCCGCGCTCCTTCCGCTCGTCGACGAAAATGCCGAAGAGAGAGAGGCGATCCAGCGCCGCGACCGACATATTGGTGCGGATCGCCTGCGATAGAAACAGCGCCTGCAGCTTGCGGTCTTCCGGCACCAGCCCAACCCCGTGGCGGATCGCGTCGCGCGGCGAGCGGATGTCGACCGGCTGCCCGTCTATGAGGACGCGGCCCTTGTCGAACGGGTCGGCTCCGAAAATCGCTCGCGCCGTCTCCGTCCGGCCTGCGCCGACGAGGCCGGCAATGCCGAGAATTTCACCGCGACGCACGAAGAGCGACACGTCCTTGAGTTCGGTTGCATGCGGGTCCTGCGCCGTGCGGCTGCGGGTCAGCCCCTCGACAGCCAGGGCGACCTCGCCTGCCTCGGTCGCCTCGCGATGAGCAAAGAGCGCCGTAAGCTCACGCCCGACCATCAGGCGGATGATGTCCTCGACCGTCACGTCGCGGACATGGCCAGCGCCGACATTGCGCCCGTCGCGCAGCACCGTGTAGCGATCGCAGATCTCGATCACCTCTTCGAGGCGGTGCGTCACGAAGATGACCGAGATACCATCGGCCTTCAGCTTGCGGACGATCGCAAAGAGCTTGTCGACCTCGGAAAGGCTGAGTGCGGAGGTCGGCTCGTCCATGACGATGAGCCGGGAATTCATCGATAGAGCGCGGGCGATCTCGACCATCTGCTGTTCCGCGACGGAAAGATCGCGAACCAGCGTCATCGGATTGCGGTCAAGGCCGATGCCGCGGGTGATCACCTGCGTCCGTGAGGCAAGCTCCGACCAGTTGACGAAGGGGCCCGGTCCGGGCTCGCGGCCGATGAACACGTTCTCGGCGATGCTCATGTCCGGGGCGAGCGTGAATTCCTGATAGATCGTGACAATGCCGGCCTGCTGGGCCGCGTGCGGATGGGCGAAGTTCACCGCCTTGCCGTCAAACACGATCGAGCCACGATCGGGGCCCTGCGCACCGGCGAGGATCTTGAGAAGTGTGGACTTGCCTGCCCCGTTCTCACCGAGCAGCGCGTGGATTTCGCCGGCTTTCACCTCGAGATCGACGCCGTCCAGCGCCTTGACGCCCGGAAAGCTCTTCGCGATGCCCGTCATCTGGAGCAGGGAATGCGCTTCGACGGCCATGCGAAACAAGCCTCGTCAATCAAATCGGATGGGAAAGGAAGATGGGAACCGACCGCCGATGCGGCCGGCTCCCGAAAGATGGATTACTTCACTTCGCCGAGACGCTCGGCGATGTTGAGGTTTTCCTTGGTGACCGCGACCGGGGTCAGCAGCGTCAGCGCCTGTTCCGGCTTCTTGCCGTCCTTGATGAAGGCGACGAGCGTATCGACGCCCATGGCCGACTGCTTGCCCGGGAACTGCTCGATGGTTGCGGTGAGACCACCATCACGCACCTGAGCAAGCGCTTCAGGAAGTGCATCGAAGCCGATGATGGCGATGCCCGAGAGGTTGCGGCCCTTGACCGCTTCCATCGCGCCGAGCGCCATGTCGTCATTGGCTGCGACGATGACCTTCGGCGGCTCTGCGAGGCCGGCCAGCGCGGCTTCCGTCACCGAAAGACCCTTGGCGCGGTCGAAACCGGCAGTCTGCTCGAAGACGACCTTGTACTTGTCGCCGGCCTTGTCGAGGACGTTGTGCAGGCCCTTGTTGCGATCGATCGCCGGCGAGGCGCCCGACTGGCCCTGCAGGTTCACGATGGTCGCGCCATCGGGATAAAGCTTCAGGATGAGTTCGCCCTGGGCCTCGCCGCCCTTCACATTGTCGGCGCCGATATGAGCAAGGATACCCTCGACCTGCGCGACGCGGCGATCGACGGTCACGACGGGAATGCCGGCCTCGACGGCCTGCTGCAGCGCCGGCGCCATGGCGTCGACTTCGTTCGGGCTGATCACGATGCCCTTGACGCCCTGCGTGATCGCCGCCTCGACGTCGGCGGTCTGCTTCGGCGAAGAAACCTGGCCGTCGCTCTCGATCACGGCGACGCCCTGCTTCTCGGCCTCGGCCTTGAAGGCATTCATCATGTGGACGAAGAACGGAAAGGTCAGACCCGGCACCGAGGCGAGGATCGTGATCTTCTCGTCAGCAGCGGCGGCCGGCGCCGGAACTGCGGACATGGCCGCGAACGCAATAGCGCTCGCGGCAAGGACGGACCTTGCGACTTTAGACATTCAAATTCCTCCCAAATGCCCTTCTTCGCGGGCTGGGGGGAGGATGGCGCAGGCGGCGCGCTCATGCAATCGGGATTCAATCGATTTATGCCGAAGCCCGACGCAATTCTGTCCGCGCCGGAACATCGCCGTCCCGAGGCCGCCTCCCGGTTGCAACAGGAAGGACGGCCCCGCCGAACCGGGCGCCTCAGGGCGTGATCGCAACCTTCAGCACGCCGTCACGCTGGTGCGAGAATAGGTCATAGGCCGCCTCGATATCGTCGAGCTTGAAGCGGTGCGTGACCAGCGGCTTCAGATCGACCCGTCCGGACGCGATCACGTCGATCAGCCGGCGCATCCGCTCCTTGCCGCCGGGGCAGAGCGTGGTGACGATCTTGTTGTCGCCGAGGCCGGCCGAGAAGGCGCCGAGCGGGATCTTGAGATCGGTCGAATAGACGCCGAGGCTGGATAGCGTGCCGCCGGGCCGCAGGACCTTCAGCGCCGATTCGAACGTATTCTGCGTGCCGAGCGCCTCGATCGCCACATCGACGCCGCGGCCATCGGTCAGCGCCATGATCTGCTCGACCGGATCGCCCTGCTTGAAGTCCACCACGTCGCTGGCACCGAGTTTCTTGGCGATCGCGAGCCGCTCCGGCACGGTGTCGACGCCGATGATCCGCGTCGCGCCCTTGAGCTTGGCCCCCGCCACCGCGCAAAGCCCGATCGGGCCCAGCGCGAACACCACGACATGATCGCCGATCTTCACCGCGCCGCTCTCGGCGCCGGAAAAACCCGTCGACATGATGTCCGGGCACATCAGCACTTCTTCGTCGGTCAGTTCGTCCGGCACCGGTGCGAGATTGGCGAGGGCATCCGGAACCAGCACATACTCGGCCTGTGCGCCGTCGATCGTGTTGCCGAACTTCCAGCCGCCCATCGCCTTGAAGCCGTGCTTGGTGCCCGGCCCATCCTGCGAACCACAGCCGCAAAGGCACGCATAGGAATAACCGCTGGGCGTGATGGCACCCGCGATCACCCGCTGGCCCTCGCGATAGCCGGTAACGGCCGAACCGAGTTTCTCGATGACGCCGACCGGCTCATGGCCGATCGTCAGCCCCCGTGCGACCGGATATTCGCCCTTGAGGATGTGAACGTCCGTCCCGCAGATCGTCGTCGTCGTGACCCGGATCAGCGCATCGAGCGGACCGACCTCGGGGATCGGCTTTTCGTCGAGCACGATGCGTCCGGGCTCGACAAAGATGGCGGCTTTCATCTTGGGCATGGCACGTTTTCCTCCATGGCATGAACGGAGCGAGGGCTCCGAAAAGCGTCGGGAAGACAGTGCCGGACCGATGATCAGGGCGCCTTGATATCGATCAAGCCCGCAACCTTAGCGTGGACGGAATGCCGCGTAACCGCCATCGGCGTCGTAGAGATAGTCGAACCCGTAGAGCAGGTGGAAGCCCGTATTGACGAAGGAGCGCTTGTCGGAAGCGCTCAGGAAAATACGGGAGGGAGCCAGCCGGGACGCGGGATCGCCGACCGTGAAGCTGTAGAGCGGCTGGCTGGCCTCGGCACTGCCCAGGCTGATCGCAACGGAAGTGCCGTCCGGCAAGGGCTTGGCTGGGATTTGGGACGGCGGGGCGCTCATGTACATGTCACCGACGCCGGTATCCATCAGCATGGAGCCGCAGGCTGGCGGCGTAGTGCCGGCGAGCGAGATGCAGGCCGGAATGCCGGCCCAGTCATCGACTTCGTCCATCTTGATGAGTTTCACGAAGCGGAAGGCGCCGTCCGTATTCTCGGGGGTGAGACCAATCTGAATGCCCTCTGTCGTGATGACATAGCCTTGGCGCTGTTTGGCATCCGGTGGGAGTTGCATCAGCGGATTCTTGTCGCGCGTGCTCTGCGCCTGCGCGTCCCGCTCACGGCCGAAGCCAATGCCGATCATCGCAGTATGGCGAGGATCATCGCTCGGCTCGCAGCGCCGCGCCGTTTCCGTGCAGGCGATCTTCGTGATGGCCAGCACGGGCATCGGCGCGGTCGTCACCGAATTGCCGTTTCCACCGATGAGGGTAATCGGCGTCGTGACCCATTTGCCGAGCATGATGCGGCCCGAACTCGTATAGGTCAGCTTGCCATCGCCAAGCACGGGCAATTGGTCGAAATTCGGTATCAGAGCCGCCGCTACCACGACGCCCGTCGAACCCGTATCGAGCGTCGCCGAAATCGTCCGGCCGCCAAACGAAAGCCCGATATGCGGACTGCGCGTGATCTCGCCGTCCCGCGCGTTCAGAAAGCGCAGAAACGTGGACTGGCTGAAAGCCGAATAATCCGGCCTCGTTACCTCCTGCGCCAACGCCGAACCGGCAAGAATCAGCGACGCCGCCAGGGTGACTTGCCGAACAGCATTCATCGGGCTCAGCCCTGCTTCGGTAGATAATGGCTGATCGTGTGGGCGAGGCCCGGCGCCGTCAGCGTCTGCAGCCAGACGCGCCCCGGCCCCGTCAGCTTGGCCATGAAGAAGTCGCCGGTGGCGAAGAAGGTGCTGCGGACGCCGCGCATGGCCGTGATCTCGAACGAGACCTGCTCGTCGAACAGACCGACATGGCCGGGATGGACGTGAATCGACTGGCCAGCTTGGAGGTCGTATTTCACGATCTCGCCGCCCAGTTCGACGAAGGCCTTGCCCTCCCCCGCAATCTTCTGCAGCACGAACCCATCGCCGCCGAAGACGCCAGCCCCGAGATTTTGCTGCAACGCGCTCGAGACGACGATCCCCGACGTGCCACACAGGAAGCCATGCCGGTGCACCATATAGGCACCGTGGCCGACATCGATTTCGATGATCTCGCCGGGCAGATGCGCGGCGAAGCCGACCATGCCAGGTCCGTTTTCGGCGCGCATTTCGGTCATCACGATGCCGGCGCCGGAAACGGCGCGGCTGACGAGCCCGAAAAGGCCCCCGCCTCCGGCAGCCGCTACGGATGTATGGAGGGTCACCCCTCCCGTGATCCAGGAGAGCTGCTCGGGGACGCCGACAACGGCTTCCCCGGAAGCAAGCTCGATCTCCAGAACAGGAAGAACGGTGCCGATGATCTTGGTCTGCATGCTCGAACTCCAAGCCCCAACAAGGATACGCCACCTTAGCCGGAACGGCTTAACGTCCGCTTGGACAGTTCAATACAAATGCAAGAAACGCGAAATCACCCACCGGATGGCTAAAGACCGCGCATCAGCTTTGGCAGGATCGAGGGAGAGGATGCGCGTGACAAGAAGCGCCAGTTTGACGTCAATGAAAGCTCGGTCGCCTATCCGCCACGCTGGATGGCCGCAGGGCGCGGCGATGGATTCCGGTCAGGCTTCGGCAGGCGGCATGGCGTGCGAGCTCATGAGCTTCCTCGACGCACCGAGCATGGCGGTCGTCGCCGCATTCGTCAGGACGTTCACGATCGTCAACGCAGGATCGACGATCGGGTCGATTGCCACCAACAGGATGATCGCGACCTCCACTGGAAGCCCGAGCGGAATGAGGATCAACGAGATCATCGACAGTGCGGCCGCGCCGGGAGCTCCCGAGGCCGCGGCCCCGGCGAGGATCGAGGCGACGAGAACGAAGGCGATCTGGCCCGCGTCGAGATGGACCCCGTAGAGATTGGCGAGGAACATCGTGGCGATCGCGAAATGAAACACGGAGCCCGGCGGATTCAACGTGATCCCGAGGGGCATGACGAGATCGACGACGTTGCGATCGATGCCGAGGTCTCGCTTCAGGCCGCGTAATGCCGCCGGCACCGCCGCAAAACTGCTCGACGTGCCGAAGGCCACGAATACCGCCTCCCTCAGCGCCGAGACCGACCTCCAGATGCTGCCCCCTGTGCGCCACCAGATGACCAGGTAGGCAATCACGATCAATGCCAGACATCCGGCATAAATGAGCAACACGAGCCGGGTCATCGCGATGAGGATAGGCACGCCGATAGCGGAGATCTGGCTGTAGGCGAGGCAAAACAAACCAAAAGGCAGGGCATACATCAGCCAGCCGATGATCTTGATGAACGCATCGTAGAGGCTCTCGAAGAGCCCAATCGCGCGTTCCGATTTTTCCTTGTCGATCGAGCCGAGGGCCACGCCGAACAAGACTGCGAAGAAGAGGATCGCCAGCATGTTGCCACTGCTGAGCGCGACGAAGATGTTGTCGGGGACGATTCCGACGGCCATGTCCACGATGCTCGCAGAACCGCCCGACTGCAGCGTTTGTCCCGTCGCCTCCGCGCGCGCGATCACCTCGCCGATCACCTGCCGGGCCTGCTGCTGCAGTTCGGCGCCGGGCTGGCCCCATTCGCCAAGGACCAGACCCATGCCCCCGGCCAGCGCCATTCCGAGCGCCATCAAGACCAACAGGCGCGCCACATAGCGTCGCGCCGATCCATCGGAAAACAGCTTTCCGAGGCTGGTGACTACCGCCGTGAACAGGAGCGGGATGACGCACATCTGCAGGAGGCGCAGATAGACATGGCCAATGGGCTCGATGAGCGGCGTGCCGCCCTTGTCCACCCACCCATAGAAGCCGCCCAACGCCATGCCGGCAAAGACACTGAGCGGATGCCGGAGGATGGCGCGCAAGGCGCGGCTCGCCGCTTCAGTCATTGGTGAGAAGCCGATCGCCGGAATAGAGGTAGGTCTTGAGAAGGGTCGCTAGCTGGCCATTCGCCTCCATCTTGTCGAGATAGAGATCGACCCAGGCCTTGAGGTCCACATCGCCCTGTTGCACGGCGATGGCAATCGGATCGGGATGGCCGACAAGATGGTATGGCCGAAGCTCCAGCGAGCCCGCCGGGTCGGCGAGCCGCCAGTTTCCGATTTCGATCTCGTCATAAAGGAGCGCGACCAGCCTGCCGCTTTTCACCGCCGCCAGCATCGGGTCCCAGCTGTCGAATTCGACAGCCTGGGCCGTCGGGAAGTCCTCCTTGAGGAAGCCGACATAGGATGTGCCCCCGATCACCCCGATGTGGGAGACTGGGTCATCGAGCAGTCTGGGAACAGGCGCGCCCGCCTTCGCGCCGCGAGCTCCGGCGACAAGCTGACCAAGCTCAAGGCGGTTGATCAGCAGAAATTGCCTAACGCTCACATAGCTGCGGCTAAAGCTCACGCGCATGGCTCGCTCCAGCGTGTTGCTGAGCAAGCTGACGGCTATATCGGCGCGGCCCGTCACAACCTCGTCGATGACGCCGTCGAACGTGGTCGCGGATCTGTCGAAGACGACCCGGACGCCGAGCTTGGCAGCGATACCCCCCGCCAGCATCGGGTCGATGCCGACAAGCGCGCCTTCCGCGTTGGCATAGAAAAACGGAGGCACGTCCTCGGCGAACATCGCCACAGTCAGTACTCCCTTCTGGCGAATGCGCTCGATCCCCGAAGCGGCAGCAGTGCTCGACACCGCAAGGACCGGGACAAGCGCCAGTATTGCGAACAGGACCGATCGCCAGCGTGGGAAGGCTATCATGAAAGTCTCAGAACATATCGGCGCGGACTCGCAACGAGGCGGCAGAGTCGCATGAAACAAGCTTAGTCATACCGATCACCGGCTGCGACCCCACTAAACAGGGGATATGCCAAGCGCCGCCAGCTCCCTGTCCGGCGCTAGCGGACGGCCCACAGCCCCATCGCATAGGCGACGGGCGCGAAAACCAGCCGCTGAAACTGCATCACCCGGAAGATGGTGCCGGCCATCCGCACAGGATCCTCCGGCCGTGTCGACGTGGATATCCGGAATGCACGGGATCAGTAGCATCACCTGCCCCCCGAAGCACCAAGAGCCCGTTTTAGGCGGAAACAGCGCGTCTCACGCCGTCTCACGTTCCCGCAACGTTCTTCTGCGCCGATCCATATCAGACTGATTTCATGGAGGAAATTTGGTGGGTGCACTAGGGATCGAACCTAGGACAAGCTGATTAAGAGTCAGCTGCTCTACCAACTGAGCTATGCACCCGCCGCGCAGCGGCGCTAGGCCGTGCGGAACGAGGCGGTGTTTAGCAAAGCGAACCGGGCCTGTCCAGCCTCGATTGACGATCGCCTGTGCAAATCTCGCCGCGACGCGCCTCGCTCCTCGCTTCCTGTCATTTCGACGTCATTCGAACGGGCTAATGCCCTCTGGCACCTACCGAATCTCCGACAGACAGAAGCAGATTGGAAAACCCATGCTGAACCCAATGCTGCGCGGCGTTCTCGCCGCGACGCTGCTCGCCGGAACCGCCCTCGCCTCCGAGGCGGCGGAAAACTTCAATCGTATCGCGACATTTCATGTCGTCGACAATCTGCCGGCCGGGGCCGACGCCGCCAAGGCTACGGTTGCCGAAATCATCACCGCGACCGCCGACGGCAATACGCTCGTCTACACCGATAGCCCCGGCAACCGCCTCGGTATTATCCACATCACCGACCCGAAGGCCCCGAAGCCGGCCGGTGCGGTCGCGCTGGGCGGCGAGCCGACCTCGACCGTCGTCGCGGGAGGCCTCGCGCTCGTCGGCGTCGTGACGTCGAAATCCAAGGCCGAGCCGTCGGGCCATCTGGCCGTGGTCGATCTCGCGACCAAGGCCGTGACCGCAACCTGCGATCTCGGCGGCCAGCCCGATTCGCTGGCGAAGAGCCCGGACGGCAAGTTCCTCGCCATCGCGATCGAGAACGAGCGCGACGAGGAACTCAACGACGGCGCCCTGCCCCAGCTTCCTGCCGGCAATCTGACGCTGTTCTCGCTCGGCGCCGACGGCTCGGTCGACTGCACGACGAGAAAGGTCGTCGACGTCACCGGCCTTTCCGGTGTTACGCCGGAGGATCCGGAGCCCGAATTCGTCGATTTCAACGATGCGGGTCAGGTCGTGCTGACCCTGCAGGAGAACAACGCGATCGCCATCGTCGATGCGGCGAGCGGCAAGATCGTGAAGGACTTTTCCGCCGGCACCGTCGATCTCGACGGCATCGACGTGAAGAAGGACGGCGTCATCGACCTTTCCGGCAAGATGGAAGGCGTCGCGCGCGAGCCGGACGGCGTGCAGTGGATCGATGCGGACCGCTTCGTCACGGCGAATGAAGGCGACTGGAAGGGCGGCAGCCGCGGCTTCACGATCTTCAAGGCTGACGGCAGCGTCGATTATGACAGCGGCACCGCCTTCGAATACGAGACGGTGCGCCTCGGCCATTATCCCGAGAAGCGCAACAAGAAGGGCAACGAGCCGGAAGGCGCCGAGGTCGCGACCTTCGGCAATGATCGCCTGATCTTCATCGGCTCGGAGCGCGCCTCGCTGGTCGGCGTCTACAAGGACGAGGGCGCCGGGAAGGCGCCGACCTTCCTGCAGGCCCTGCCCGGCGGCATCGGCCCGGAAGGCCTGCTAGCGATCCCGGACCGCAATCTGTTCGTGACCGCGGCGGAGAACGATCTGCGCGAGGACGGCCTGATCGGCTCGGTCGTGACGATCTATGAGCGCTCCGACGCCCCGGCGGCCTATCCGTCGATCGTCTCCGCCGACAAGGACGGCAAGCCGATCGGCTGGGCCGCGCTTTCGGGCACGGTCGGCGACGCCAAGACGCCGGGCAAGCTCTACGCCGTCATCGACAGCGCGCAGTCGATCGGCCGCATCCTGACAATCGACGCTACGCAGACGCCAGCCCTGATCACGGAAGAGCTCGTTGTGACCAAGGACGGCAAGCCGGCAGCCAATCTCGACCTCGAGGGCATCGCGCTTGCCTCCGACGGCGGCTTCTGGCTCGCATCCGAGGGCAACCCGGAGCGCGAGAAGAACAAGACGCAGTCGACGCTCTACCATGTCGATGCGAAGGGCGAGGTGGTCGAGGAGATTGCCCTGCCCGAGGCTCTCGCCGCCAACGCCACGCGCTTCGGCTTCGAGGGCGTCACGGTGACCGGCTCGGGCGCCGACGAGACCGTCTGGCTCGCCGTTCAGCGGGAATGGAAGGGCGATCCGAAGGGCTTTACCAAGCTGCTTGCCTACAAGCCGGCGACCAAGGAATGGGCTGCGGTCCACTACCCGCTCGACAAGGCACAGAAGGGCTGGGTTGGCCTCTCCGAGCTGACTTCCGTGCCGGGCGGCTTCGTCGTTATCGAGCGCGACAACCAGGTAGGGCGCGATGCGGCAATCAAGAAGCTCGTCTTCGTGCCGATGGCCGGCGTCACCCCCGCCCCGCTCGGCGGCGAACTGCCGAAGGTCGAGAAGAAGGATCTCGCGGACCTGCTGCCGGCTCTGGCGGCGCCGAAGGGCTATGTGCTCGACAAGGTCGAGAGCTTCGCGATCGACGCGGACGGCAATGCCTTCGTGATCACCGACAATGACGGCGTCGACGACCATTCCGGCGAGACGCAGTTCATCCGCCTCGGCAAGATCGCCCTGCCGATGTGATCGCCGGATACCCGACTGAAACGAGAAAGGGCCGCGTCGTCGACGCGGCCCTTTTTCATATGCGTAATCGAAGTTGCCTTATCAGGCGCTGGCGGCCTGTGCGTGCTGGCGCTGGCGCTTCACGGCGATCTTGTTGACGGCGGAGATGTAGGCCTTCGCCGAGGCGACCATCGTGTCCGGATCGGCGCCGCGGCCAGTGACGGACTTGCCGTCCTCCTCGAGCCGCACCGAAACCTCGGCCTGCGCGTCGGTTCCTTCCGTGACGGCGTGCACCTGGTAGAGCGACATCTTGGCTTCATGCGGCACGATCGCCTGGATCGCGTTGAACGTCGCATCGACCGGGCCATTGCCGGTCATCTCCTTGGTGACGTGCGTGCCCTCGACATCCAGCGTGATGATCGCCTTGGCGGGGCCGCCCGTGCCGGCGATGACCGTCAGCGCCAGGACGCGGATCGTCTCGCCGGCCACGGCGACGCCGTCGCCAACCAACGCCTCGATATCCTCGTCATAGACATGCTTCTTGCGGTCGGCGAGGTCCTTGAAGCGCTTGAACGCGTCTTCCAGCGCGTTCTCGCCCAACTCATAGCCGAGCTCGCGCAGCTTCTCGCGGAAGGCATGGCGGCCTGAATGCTTGCCCATGACCAGCGAGGTGGCTTTCACGCCGACGCTCTCCGGCGTCATGATCTCGTAGGTCTCGGCATTCTTCAGCATACCGTCCTGGTGAATGCCGCTCTCATGGCTGAAGGCATTCCGTCCGACGATGGCCTTGTTGTACTGCACCGGGAAGGCTGAGACGGCCGAAACCAGCTTGGAGGCGCGGGTCAGCATCGTCGTCTCGACATCTGTGCGATAGGCGTAATAGTCACCGCGCGTGCGGATCGCCATCACCACCTCTTCCAGCGCCGCATTGCCGGCGCGTTCGCCGAGGCCGTTGATCGTGCACTCGATCTGCCGCGCACCGCCAGCGACACCCGCCAGCGAATTGGCAACCGCCAAGCCCAGATCATCATGGCAATGGGTCGAGAAGATCGCCTTGTCGGAATTGGCCACACGCTCGATGACCGTGCGGAACATCGACGCATATTCGTCGGGAACGGCATAGCCGACCGTGTCCGGCAGGTTGATCGTGGTCGCGCCGGCCTTAATCGCCGCGTCGACGCAGCGGATCAGATATTCGATCGGCGTGCGGGTCGCGTCCATCGCCGACCACTCGACGTCATCGACGAGGTTGCGCGCCTGCGCCACCGTTGCCGAGATGATGTCGAGGACCTGCTCCTCGCTCTTCTTCATCTGGTGCGCCAGATGGATCGGCGAGGTCGAGACGAAGGTATGGATGCGCGGGCGCTTGGCGACGCGCACGGCCTCGCCGGCGCGGATGATATCGCCGGAAATGGCACGGGCCAGACCGGCGATGGTCACGTCCGGCCCGGCTCTCCGGGCGATCTCCTGCACAGCCTCGAAATCGCCCTGGCTGGCGATCGGGAAGCCGGCCTCGATCACGTCGACGCCCATGGCTTCGAGCAGCTCGGCGACTTCCAGCTTTTCCTCATAGGTCATCGAGGCGCCTGGGCATTGTTCACCGTCGCGCAGCGTCGTGTCGAAAATGACGATCTTGTCCTTGGACGAGGTGTCAGCGGTGGTGGAACCAGTAGTGGTCATCGGGTGGGTCTTTCTTCGAGCAGTCGGCTCATGGAGCTTCGGACTGCGAGCCTTGGTCGGTCTGCTGGTCGGCTCATCCCCTGAAGGCCCGGTCGCGTGCGACCAGTCGGCGCTCAGGGGCAGCTAAGAAGAAGGAGGCCGTCGCGGGAGGCAGGCGCGGGCGCACGACCGCGCCCGCAGGACAGAGGTCCCGCCAAAGGCATGATCGATGAAACCCAAACGCTCATATCGACTCCGAAAGACCGGGCACCAGGCCACGACCCTCTGTCCACGAAGGACGTGAGCACTCTTAACAATCCTGACCGCCAAAAGGCAAGCCCATACGCGGGCCTGCGATCACAGAGGTCCCCGCGGGTGGCTCAGTTGAAGACGATCACCGCAACAGCCATGGCCAGCAAGGCGCTGAGCCCGCTCGCCGGTCCGATGATCTTCAGCCGCTCGCCGCGTGACGGATCGCCGGTTCGCCGGATCTGCGCATAGATGGCATGGTGCCAGCCATTGAGCCCCGTCAGGATCAGCACGAAGACGATCTTCAGCCAGAATAGGCCCGGCAGGTTCTGCGGCCCGCCATAGACACTCCAGATCAGGATGAGACCAGTGATCCAGAGAATGACGAGGCCGTAGGCGGATATCTTGGCGAAGGCCGGCGGCAGGCGCTTCAAGGCCGCCGCCCCTTCCGCGCTGGCGCCCGATGCGAAGCGCATGGTCACCGCGGAACCGATACCGCCGGCGAAACCCATGACGAGGCCGACGAAATGCAGAAACAGCAACACGACGTTCATGCGATCCCCCCATGCTGGAACTGTTCCAGCTTAGCACGAGGTCACCGTCAGACGTAGAGCGTCCCACGCGCGATGATGACCGCGTCGCCACCGATGCGCACGGCGCGGAGGTGACCTTCGGCGATGTCGATCTCAAGGTCGATCAGGCTCGGGCGACCCATTTCGAAGCCCTGCTCGATCGTCAGGCGATGCGAGCCGGATGTCGGCTGGTCGAACTTCTGGACGACACCGGCGAAGGCAGCCGCGGCAGACCCGGTCGCCGGATCCTCGACGAAAGCCGGCGCGCGCCAGAACATGCGGCCGTGAAAGGCGCGGAGCAGTCCTTCGGTTTCACGCGTGTATAGATAGACCGACGTCTTGGCGGGGAAGGCATCGGCCCAATATTGCGGCAACGGCACGACGCTCGCGATCGCCGCGAGATTTCGCACCGGAACGAAGCAATAGGGCACGCCGGCCGTGAAGGCGGAAATCTCGTGGTTCTCGAAGCCGATCTCCGAAGCGGCAAGCCCGAGCGCCGCTGCGGCGCGTTCCCGGTCCAGGCGAACGTCCAAGGGCCGGGCCAGTTCGGGCGCGTCGAAGATTGCATGGCCCGAACGCTCGCCGTCGAAAGCGACCACGCAGCGGATCGGGCCGACATTCTCCTCAAGCAGCAGCATCACGTCCGACACTCCGGGTGTGGCGCCGCGATCCTCGATCGCCAGAAGCACAGCGGTTCCCACCGTCGGGTGACCGGCGAAGGGCAATTCGCTGGCCGGCGAGAAGATGCGCAGCCTGGCGCGATGACCCGGCCGTTCGGCGGGAAGGACGAACACGGTCTCGGCCAGATTGAACTCCGCGGCGATCGCCTGCATCTGCGCGTCGTCCAGTCCGCCGGCATCCAGCACAACGGCCAACTGGTTGCCCGCAAGCGGCGCGTCCGAAAACACGTCGAGGATGGCATAGGGTCGGGACATCAAGAACCTCGTCAAGGACCGATCGCCGCCCCTGATAGCACAGCGCCTCTGTGACCGTCGCCATAGCAATGCAAACGTTTCGAACCTAACTGAACGTTCAGCAGCCGTTCAGGTGAACCGAGCTAGAACGGAACCAAGGATCGTCCGATGAACCTTCGAAACGACGACCATCCGGTCGCGATCACCTGGTTCGAGGTGAACGGGACGAAGGTCAGAAGGCAGTCTTATGACACCCATGAAGACGATGGTTTCTTCACTCCGCCGCCTTGGACTTGATGCAAACTTGGATTGCTCGGTTCCGGCAGGATCAAAGCAAAGGAGACTGGCCATGAAGCGTATCGCTTCTCTTGCTCTCGCAGCGATACTGGGATTCTCAGCCGTCGCCGCGACGACCGTTGACGCATCGGCGCAATGGCGCGGCGGCCCCGGTTGGGGCGGCGGGCCAGGCTGGCAAGGCGGTCCCGGTTGGCGTGGTGGCCCGGGCTGGCGCGGCGGCCCGCCTCGCGGCGGCTGGGGTGGCCCGGGTTGGGGCGCGCGCCCCGGCTGGGGACCCGGATGGCGTGGCGGCTATTGGGGCGGTGGCCCGCGCTATTATGGCGGCTGGTACGGCAATCCCGGCGCTGCGGCGGCAGCTGGCGCGATCATCGGCCTCGGTGTCGGCGCGGCGATCGCCAACAACAATAATGGCGGGTATGAAGTCGCACCGCCCTATGGCGCGACCGGCTGGCGCGAGCACGTTGCCTTCTGCGAAGGCCGCTACCGCAGCTACAACCCGTCAACCGATACCTTCACCGGCTATGACGGCCGCGCCTATCGCTGCGTCGGCCCGTAGTCGTTCGGCATGACGGCAATATAAAGAAGCCCCGCGGGATCGCTCCCGCGGGGCTTCGTTTCATGTGACGGTCCGGCTTAGTTGCGCGCCTTGTCGACCAGCTTGTTCTTGCCGATCCACGGCATCATGCCGCGCAGCTTCTCGCCGACTTCTTCGATCTGGTGGCGATCATTGTTGCGACGGATCGCCTTGAAGCGGGCGGCGCCGGCGCGATATTCCTGCATCCAGTCCGAGGTGAACTTGCCGGTCTGGATGTCGTTCAGGACGCGCTTCATCTCGGCCTTGGTCTCCGAGGTGATGATGCGCGGGCCCGAGACATATTCGCCCCACTCGGCCGTGTTCGAGATCGAGTAGTTCATGTTGGCGATGCCGCCCTCATAGATGAGGTCGACGATCAGCTTCACCTCGTGCAGGCACTCGAAATAGGCCATCTCGGGGGCATAGCCCGCCTCGACCAGCGTCTCGAAGCCGGCACGGATCAGCTCGACCAGGCCGCCGCAGAGCACGACCTGCTCGCCGAACAGATCGGTCTCGCATTCTTCCTGGAACGTCGTCTCGATGATGCCCGAGCGTCCGCCGCCGACGCCGCAGGCATAGGAGAGCGCGAGCTCGAGCGCGTTGCCGGAAGCGTCCTGCGCCACCGCGACGAGGCACGGCACGCCGCCACCCTTCTGATATTCGCCGCGCACGGTGTGGCCCGGGCCCTTCGGCGCGATCATGACGACGTCGACGGTCTTCTTCGGCTCGATCAGCGCGAAGTGAACGTTAAGGCCATGGGCGAAGGCGATCGCCGCGCCGTCGCGGATATTCGGCGCGATTTCGTTCTTGTAGATGTCGGCCTGGAGCTCGTCCGGCGTCGCCATCATCATCAGATCGGCCCACTTCGCCGCTTCCGGCACCGACATGACCTTGAAGCCATCGGCCTGGGCCTTGAGCGCGGTCGTCGAACCGGGGCGGAGTGCCACGGCGACGTTTTTCGCGCCCGAATCCTTCAGATTGAGCGCATGGGCCCGGCCCTGGCTGCCATAGCCGATGATGGCGACATTCTTCGCCTTGACCAGGTTCAAATCGGCATCACGATCGTAATAAACGCGCATAGCTTTGTCCTTTCATCCCGTCCGTTCGTTTCCCGCGCCGGTCCTCTCCGGGACCGGTCCGGTCGTTCGTTCAGCGCCGAAGAGGCGCAGAAACTGATCGATCGCCCGCTGCGCCTGCGCAGCCGGGTCTTCCGCGCCTTCGCCGTCACCGAGCAGCAGGCGCACATGCATGTCGCGCACGATGAGGCCGTAAAGCGTGCGGTAGGCCTCGCGCGTATCGTCGTATTCGAGCAGCCGGGCGCGGCGGCCCTCCTCCAGCAGCGAGGAAAGCCGCGCTTCGATCGGCCGCCTGCCATGGTCCAGCACCAGCCTGCCAAGCTGCGCCTCGTCCCGCCGCGCCTGCCCGATCGCGAGCCGGTTCAGCGCCAGCGAGACGTCGCCGGCCAGGACCCGCAGCAGATTGGCGGCGATGCCAATGAGCTGGCCGCGAAGCGCCGCCTGCCCGCTCGCACCCGATGGCCGGGGCTCGGCGCGAACCTTGCCCGCCTGGAAGGTGATCATCGCGGCAAGCAACCCGTCGCGATCGCCAAACCACTTATAGAGGCTCTCCTTGGAACAATTCGCCGCCCGCGCGACACCGGCGGTGGTCAGCGCCTTCTCACCACCCTCGACGAGCAGGGAGAGCGCGCTTTCGAGCACGGCGTTCTGGCGGGGGGAGTAGGCACCCGCCTCGGCCCCAGTGGGCTCGGCCGGATCCATCCGGGTCGCTGTAACGGCGCTGTTCATATCCGCCCGAGGCTTGACCGTGTCAAGCTGCATTGCAGCGTACCGTACCGTACGGTTCGGAGCTTGATAGCGCCCCGTCAGGGAGGCGTCAAGCTGATGAACGCGTGTTCGGGCGGCCGTTAGTCGCCGTCCGGCGCCCATTCCCCGCCGCTACCGTGATAAGTCTCCACATGAAGACGGAAAGACTGCCCACACGTTGAGCAACCGAAACGATAGTCGAGCAAATCGACCCAGGGACCATGAGGGTCGACGGCCTGGAACGGTGTCAGACTTGCTGACACAGCGCCCGGATTCTGGGTCAAGATGCCATCGCTCAGTGCGCCCTGCACCCTCGTTGCTACCCGGGTCAGTTCACCGGGCGTGCGTATGAGCTGCGGTATCGATAGTTGCTCACAACGGGCGCAGGACACTCAAGATCTCCCAATCGATCGGCCCGCACATGAAAGCGATTGGAAAGCAAGCAAACCGCCCTCACATCGCTTCCGGCCCACGCACGATCGCCGCGACGCCGGTGCGCGAGACTTCGACGAGGCCGAGCGGCTGCATCAGCACGATGAACTGGTCGAGCTTGTCGGTCTTGCCGGTCAGTTCGAACACGAAGCTCTCCGTCGTCGCGTCGATGACGCGAGCGCGGAAGGCTTCGGCAAGGCGAAGCGCCTCGCTGCGGTGATCACCGACGCCGCGAACCTTGATCAGCAACAATTCGCGCTCGATCGCCTTGCCGCTGACGGTCAGGTCGATGACGCGGTGGACGGGCACCATGCGCTCAAGCTGCGCCTTGATCTGCTCGATCACCTGGGGCGAACCGCTGGTGACGACCGTGATGCGCGAGCGATGGCGCTCGTGCTCGGTCTCCGAGACAGTCAGGCTGTCGATATTATAGCCGCGCCCCGAGAACAGGCCGATGACGCGGGCTAGAACGCCCGGCTCGTTGTCGACAAGCACCGAGAGCGTGTGGGTCTCGACGGCGTCCTTGCCTTCCTTGATCGCGTAGACGGATCCGGGCTGCATGGTATTTTCTCCGCTTTCCTGCCGGCTCAGACCAGCGCCTTGCCTTCTTCGTCGATCGCGTTCGCAATCGCCTCGTCCGTCGCGTCTTCCGGCAGCAACATCTCGTTATGCGCCTTGCCGGAAGGGATCATCGGGAAACAATTGGCGAGGTTCGCCACGCGGCAATCGAACAGGACCGGCCGCTTCGCCGCGATCATCTCGTCAATGCCGGCTTCCAGATCCGATGCCTTCTCGACGCGCATGCCGATGCCGCCATAGGCCTCGGCCAGCTTCACGAAGTCCGGCAGCGCGTCGGTATAGGAATGCGACAGCCGGTTGCCATGCAGCAACTGCTGCCATTGCCGGACCATGCCCATATATTGGTTGTTCAGGATGAAGACCTTGACCGGCAGCTCGTGCTGGATCGCCGTCGACATCTCCTGGATGTTCATCAGGATGGACGCGTCGCCGGCGATATCGATGACGAGCGCATCCCGATGCGCCGCCTGCACGCCGATCGCCGCCGGTAGGCCATAGCCCATCGTGCCGAGGCCGCCCGACGTCATCCAGCGATTGGGCTGGTCGAAGCCGAAATACTGCGCCGCCCACATCTGGTGCTGGCCGACTTCGGTCGTGATGTAGGTGTCGTGACCGCGCGTCTTGTTGAACAGCGTCTCGATCGCATATTGCGGCATGATCGTCTCGCTGACCTGGCGATAGGCGAGGCTCTTCCGCGCCCGCCAGCGCTCGATCTCCGACCACCAGCTCTTCGCCGCCGCCGCATCGGCCGTATATTTGCCCTCACGCCAGATGCGGAGCATGTCCTCCAGCACATGGCCGACATCGCCGACGATGCCGATATCGACGCGGACATTCTTGTTGATCGAGGACGGGTCGATATCGATCTGGATCTTCTTCGAGCCCGGCGAGAACGCATCGAGACGGCCGGTGATGCGGTCGTCGAAGCGCGCGCCGATCGCGATCATGACATCGCAATCATGCATCGCATTGTTGGCCTCGAAGGTGCCGTGCATGCCGAGCATGCCCAGCCACTGCCGGTCCGACGCCGGATAGGCGCCGAGCCCCATCAGCGTCGACGTGACCGGGAAGCCGGTGGCGCGGACGAGTTCGCGCAGCAATGCCGAAGCCTGGGGGCCGGAATTGATGACGCCGCCGCCCGTATAGAAGATCGGCTTCTTTGCCTTGGCGATCAGCTCGACAGCCGCGCGGATCGCGCGTTCGTCGCCGCGGACCTGCGGATGATAGGTCTTGTGCTCGACGCGGGCCGGCCCCTGATAGGTGCCGGTCGCGAACTGCACGTCCTTCGGAACATCGACGACGACCGGACCCGGACGGCCGGACCGCGCGACATAGAACGCCTCATGCAGGACGCGGGCGAGATCGTTGACGTCCTTGACCAGCCAATTGTGCTTGGTGCAGGGCCGGGTGATGCCGACCGTATCGGCCTCCTGGAAGGCATCCGAACCGATCAGATGCGTCGCGACCTGGCCCGTGATGCAGACCATGGGGATCGAATCCATCAGCGCGTCGGTGAGCGGCGTCACCATATTGGTTGCGCCGGGACCCGACGTGACCAGCGCGACGCCGACCTTGCCCGTCGAGCGCGCATAGCCCTCGGCCGCATGACCCGCCCCGCCCTCCTGGCGAACCAGGATGTGCTGGACCTTATCCTGTTGAAAAAGCTCGTCATAAATCGGGAGAACGGCGCCACCGGGATAACCGAAGAGGTGCTCGACTCCCTGGTCGATCAACGCCTGGACGACCATTTCCGCGCCCGTCATCTGCCGTGTCATCGCTTACGCTCCGTATCCGGACCGGCTCCGCCGCATCCGTCTGTTCGTCATTGTCACCAGGGCAATAAAAAAGGCCCCTTCTGGGGGCCCGATACGCGCACTACCAAACGTGACGGCTGTCAGGCCATCAGGCAGTGCGCTCCCTAAGTACTACGATCGTGCCGACGCGGATCATGTCCGGACGTCTCCATTTGAACTCTGCGGGACAAATACGCGGAAGTTAGCGAGGGGTCAAGGGGCGCGACGTAAGAAAGTTGCGCGGATGGGTCGCTTGGATTTGCGGAAATTAGCCGATGCGCCGGATGCGACCAGCGCGCCTCCCCGTTACCCCACCCTTCCCCAATCCCCCATCTGGTTCCTGAACCAAGTCCCCTGCCGTTTGGCGTAGCGCCTTGTCTGCATCTTGGCCTCGACGATGGCGGCGTCCAGTGAGACCTTGCCGGCTAGGTATCCGCCGAATTCGGTGACGCCGATCGCCTTCATGGCCGGCAGGTTGGGGTCGAGGCCGAGGGCCAGCAGCGCCCTTGCCTCTTCGAGCGCGCCGGCTTCTACCATCGCGTCCAGGCGCTTGTTGATACGGTCATAAAGCACCGCCCTGTCCGGTTCGAGGACGATGCGGGCCGCGTCTTCCGGAGCGATGAGCGGCGGCAGGGCTGGCTCGGCCTGGAACGCCGCGAGCGTCCGGCCGGTGGCGAGGACGACTTCCAGCGCGCGCAGCACGCGCGTGCGGTCGTTCGGCGCGAGACGGAGCGCCGCGTCGGGGTCGAGGCCGGCGAGGCGGGCATGTAGCGCCGGGACGCCTTCCTCGTTCGCGGCCCGGTCGAGTTCCAGCCGCAGCGCTTCCGGGATCGGCGGCACGGCGGAAAGCCCTTCCGTCAGCGCCTTGAAATAGAGCCCGGTACCGCCGACGAGGATCGGCAGGCGGCCTTCGTTCCAGATCTCCGCCAGGATCCGCGCAACTTCCTCCCGCCACGCCGCGACGGAAAACCGTGTCGAAGCAGGGACCTGGCCATAGAGCCTGTGCGGAACGCGGGCCTCCTCTTCCGGTGTCGGCCGGGCCGAGAGGATGGCGAGCTCGGCATAGACCTGCATCGAATCGGCATTGACGATCACGCCGTTCTCGCGTTCGGCGAGGCGAAGCGCGAAGGCCGACTTGCCGCTCGCGGTCGGCCCGGCTATCAGGACGGCGCGCGGGTTTCTCCCGTTTTCCAGGCGTCTCCCGATCTCAAGGTCTTCCATGAACGCTTCCGCTGCTTCCGCCCCGCTGGTCGCCACGTTCATAGCACGCCCCGAGCAGGCGGCAGCGCTGGCCGCGACCGTCGAGGCGGCGCTTTCCGCCCTGCCGGGGGCGACCGCCGACTGGCTGGCCGAGGGCGAGGCCTGCGACGTGCTGTTGCCGCAAACGGGGCTCGCCGGCTTTCGCCCGGAAGCCGCCATTGGCGAAAGACCCGTCGATGTCGTGGTGCAGCGGCTCGACCAGCGCCGCAAGCGCCTGATCGTCGCCGACATGGACTCGACCATGATCGGCCAGGAATGCATCGACGAGCTCGCCGATATGGCCGGGCTGAAGGCCCATGTCGCCGCGATCACCGAACGGGCGATGCGCGGCGAGATCGAGTTCGAGCCGGCCTTGCGCGAGCGCGTCGCCCTGTTGAAGGGCTTGCCGGTCGGTGTCGTCGGCCAGGTACTGGCGGAGCGCATCCGCCTGACCCCCGGCGGGCCGGAACTGGTCCGCACCATGAAGGCCCATGGCGGCTATGCGGCGCTGGTCTCGGGCGGCTTCACGCTGTTCACCGGCCCGGTGGCGGCACAGATCGGCTTCGACGAGAACCGCGCCAACATTCTTGACGTCGAGGGCGATCACCTCGCCGGCACGGTGACCGAGCCGATCCTTGGCAAGGAGGCGAAGCTGACCGCACTGATGGAACTCTCCCGCCGCTTCGTGCTGTCGCGGCACGAGACCCTGGCGATCGGCGACGGCGCCAACGACCTTGCCATGATCGGCGCTGCCGGCCTCGGCGTCGCCTATCACGCCAAGCCCAAGGTCGCGGCCGAGGCCGATGCGCGCATCGACCACAACGACCTGACCGCCCTCCTCTTCGCTCAGGGCTATCGGCGGGCGGAGTTCGTGCGATGAGAGCGGAAACTGCAAGGCTGATCCTGCGGCCCTGGGAAGACCGGGACCTCGACCCCTTCACGGCGATCAACACCGATCCGCATGTGATGCGCTTCTTCCCGGCGATGCTCGGCCGCGACGAGACGGCGGCCTATATGGAGCGCATCACCGCCCTCGGCGGCGAGGATTACGGCTTCCTCGCTGTCGAGGAGAAAGGCAGCGGCGATCTGGTCGGCGTCGTCGGTATCGCGCCCGTCAAGGCGGACATGCCCTCCGCTCCGGCGGTCGAGATCGGCTGGCGCCTCGCCGAGCGCCATTGGGGCAAGGGCTATGCGAGCGAGGCGGCGCACGCCTGGCTGGCGCATGGCTTCGGCAAGCTCGGCCTCCCGGAGATCGTCGCCTTCACCTTCACCGGCAATGAACCCTCGCGCCGCGTGATGGAGCGCCTCGGCATGCGCCGCGACCCGGCCGACGATTTCGACCACCCCTCCATCCCGGAAGGCCATCCCCTGCGTCCGCATGTGCTCTACCGGCTTAAGGCGGCCGCGTTCGTCCGCTAGAGCCGGCCCATCTTAAACAGCGACAGATCGAACGGGCTTGGCTTGCCGGTCGCGAAATCGGCGAGGATTTCGCCGATCACCGAGGCGAACTTGAACCCGTGCCCCGAGCAGGGCGAGGCGACGATGATCTCCGGCGCGCCCGGCGCGGTATCGAGCACGAAATGCTCGTCTTCCGTATTGGTGAACAGGCAGGCCGACAGCCGAAGCGCCGGCCCGTTCGCCTCCGGGAACATCGCCGCCATGCCGGCGCGCAGCACCGCCTCGTCCTCGGGCGTCGGGACGCGCGACAGCGTTTCCGCGTCGCCGGTCTGGTTCAAATGGTGATAGAGCCCGATCTTGAAGCCCGGAATGCCCCAGATCGGGAACTGATAGAAATGCCCGGCATCCGACACCGCATTGGAGACGGGGAAGCGCTCCATCGCAAAGAGTTCCGGCTTTTTCGGCAGGAACCAGCCCAGCACCTGCCGCTCGGCCACCGCCTTGCCCTTAAGCGCCGGCACCAGATCGGAAATCCAGCCGCCGGCCGCGACGACCACCCGCCCCGCCTCATAGCGCCCGGCCTCGGTCACGACCATGACGCGGCCATTCCCCGGCTCGACGGCGAGCACCTTCTCGCGGCCATGGATCACCGCGCCGGCCTGAACCGCGAGCGACAGATGCGCCAGGATCGCCCGCTCCGACGCGACGAAGCCGCCATCGGGCTGGAACACGGCGAGATTGCCCGCCGGCAGGCAATAGCCGGGAAAGCGCCGATGCGTCTCGGCCGCGTCCAGCAGCTCATGCGCCAGCCCATGTTCGCGACAGGTGGCAAGCGACCCCTCGACAACCCGGCTCCCCGCCGGCCCGGCATCGATCGAGCCGGTGATGAACAGAAGCTGCTCGGCCGTCAGCGTCTCGGCCTCGCGCCAGAGTTCATAAGCGCGCTTCAGCAGCGGCACATAGGCCGGATGCTCGAAATAGGCGAGACGGATGATGCGGTTCAGCCCATGCGACGATCCCATCGCATGCCCGATGTCGAACCGCTCGATCCCCAGCACCCGAAGCCCCCGCCGCGCCAGCTGCCAGCAGGCGGCGGAACCCATGCCGCCGAGACCGATGACGATGACGTCGTAGGGGTGGGGCATGGTGGGTGGGGTCCTAGTGGGGGCTTAAGAGATATGTGAGCGGGTTTTGGGCGCCAGGGCAAGTTGGGGGTGGATGGCCTGGTGGGCCGCTCTGAAAACGACCGTCTTCTGGCCATCTGTGGTGCGAGCAAGATTTGTCTCTCTATGCCAAGAGCGGTCATCCGGTGCGACATTCACCCCGGAAAGAGATCCTGGCTATTGCGTTCCGGTGAACGGTAACCTGGCACCTTGACCGGTTGCCCTGAGATCGACGGGTGGTACACCGAACTGGGACTTGAAGGCGCGGCTGAAAGCTGCTTCGGAATTGTATCCGACCTGCCGCGCCACATCGCCGACGCGTGCGTTGGCCTGTCGTAGCAACCCGTGCGCCAGCGTCAGGCGCCAACGGGTCTGGTAGGACAGCGGCCCCTCCTTGACCAGTTGCGAGAAGCGGTCGGCAAAGCTGGAGCGGGACATTCCGACGGCGCTCGCGAGGTCGGCGACGTTCCACGTCCGAAACGGCTCGTCGTGGATGCATTTGAGAGCCCGGCTGATGCGCGGGTCGGCCAATGCGCCCAGCCATCCAGCGTCATTAGGATTTCTCGTCTGCGCCCATGTCCGGATCACGCGGATGATCAGCACATCGATGAGTCGGGAGATCATGACCGAAGAGCCCGGATAGACGGTCTGGGCTTCCATCATCATGAAATGGGCCAGTCCCTCGAGCCATCCCCCGGTCTGTCCACCCGACTTCTCGATATGGATGACGGCGGGCAGCGCCGAGACGACCCAAGGCACGGCCGTGCTCTCGAAATGGAACGCGCCGCCGATGAGCCGGGTCGGCCGCCCGTTGCCGCCATGGCGGAGACCGAAGCGCTCGTTCGTGAACTGCGCATCCATCATGTGGTCGGCGTTCGCCGGATCCGCGCCGCCGCCATCGGTCAGGACGTGGCCGACGCCGCGAGGCAGCATCACCAGGTCTCCCGCTATCGCCTCGACGGGCGGTTCCCCGGCCACCTCGACGGTGAGCCCTCCTTCGAGAACAACGAAGAAATAGGCAGATCCCGGCTGGAAGCGCAGCGCCCAAGGGTGGGCGAGATCGATCGAGAAAACCAGTTCGCCGCGCAGCCTTACCAGGTCGAGCATTTGCGAGAGCAGGTCGATCCGGGCGGCCAGCATGCTCGCAACTCTGGACGATCGAGCATGCATTGCGGGGTCCCGGTCATGGTCACTCATGGCACGACATCCTAGGTTAGGGGCGTCTTCGGAAACGGATTAAGTCAAACAAATCAGAGTAATAGTGAGGATAGCCGGAGTTGCGGAACAACGGAAGGCACTCCTCAGGATATTGCAGACAGTCCGACCCGACATGAACCGGCGCCGAAGCGCCTGACCTGGAGATTGACAATGAAGACCCTTCTCATGTCCGCCCTGATGCTCTCGACTGCCATGCTGGGCGCCGCCCCGGCCTTCGCCGCGGCGACCCTGCCGGCGGACACCATCAAGAACATCGTTCTCGTGCATGGCGCCTTCGTGGACGAGTCGAGCTGGGACGGCGTCGCCGCCATCCTCGCCGCCAAGGGCTACACCGTGACGGCCGTCAAGAACCCCCTGACTTCGCTGGCCGACGATGTGGCCGCCACCGAAGCCGTGCTCGACGCACAGAACGGGCCGGTGGTTCTCGTGGGCCATTCCTGGGGCGGCGTTGTAATCGGAGAGGCCGGCGACAACGCCAAGGTCAAGGCGCTCGTCTACGTCTCGGCCTTCGCACCCGAAAAGGGCGAAAGCGTTTCGGCCCTGGCGGCGAGCGGGCCGGCCACGCCGGGCACCGCGGCGATCCGTCCCGACAGCAAGGGCTATCTGACGATCGACCCGGCGGTGTTCCCGGGCGCCGTCGCTGGCGACCTTCCCAAGGCGGTCGGCGAGCATCTGGCGGCTCACCAGATGCCGATCAACCACACCGCGTTCGATGCACCGGCCACCGTCGCGGCGTGGCACGACAAGCCGAGCTGGTACGTCCTCAGCACGAAGGACCTCGTTCTCGACCCGCATGCGCAGGAATTCTTCGCCGGGCGCATCAATGCCAAGGTGACGAAAGTCGACGGCAGCCACGCCTCGCTGGCCTCTCATGCCGCCGAGGTCGCCGCGGTCATCGAGGCCGCTGCCGGCGCCAACTGATCGCAGAGATCAATGCCATCGCCGGGAGGCAACGTCCCCCGCTCCCGGCGGTGGCTGGAGTCGAAAATCAGTCTTTCGCCGAAGCGAGCCCCTCCCCAAATCCGCTCTCGCGGTTTTGACCCTCCCTCAAGGGGCGGGTTGGAGCGCCCCTACGGATCCAGTGCCAGCGACACGAACCGCAATTCGCCCGTCGAGCTGGCGATGAGGAGTTGCGCCAGCTTGCGGCCGTCTTTCTTGAGCTGGTCGATGCGGGCCGTCACGTCCTGCGGTTTGGCAACGGGTTCCTGGGCCACTTCGACGATGACTTCGCCCACCGTGATGCCCTTTTCCTCGGCGCTGCTGCCGGCGGCGATGTCGGTTACCACGACGCCCTCGACCTCGGGGCGGACCGAATAGCGCTCGCGCAGGTCCGCCGTCAGCTCGGCCAGCGTCAGCCCCAGCACGGGGGCCTCAGCCGGTTGCTCCGACTTGGGCGGCTCCGGCGCGGGCGGGGTTTCCTTGTCCGGCGCGGGCGCCGCGTCGTCGGCTGCCGGCTCGGCCTCGGCGAGGCGGCCGACCTTGATCTGCAGCGTCAGCTCCGCGCCCTTGCGCACCACCACCAGATCGACGGTCTGGTCGATCATCGCATCGGCGACGAGGCGTGGCAGATCGCGCATCTCGGTCACGGGCTTGCCGTCGAACGAAATGATGACGTCGCCCGGCTCCAGCTTCGCCTCGTCGGCTGGGCCCTTGTCGGTGATGCCGGCGACAAGCGCGCCGCGCGGCGAGCCCATGGAGAGGCTGTCGGCGATCTCGTCGGTGACCTGCTGGATGCGCACGCCGATCCAGCCGCGCCGCGTCTCGCCAAATTGGCGCAACTGGTCGACGACATGGATGGCAGCATCGGAGGGGATGGCGAAGCCGATGCCGATCGAGCCGCCCGACGGCGAGATGATCGCCGTATTGATGCCGATGACCTCGCCTTCCATGTTGAACAGCGGCCCGCCCGAATTGCCGCGATTGATGGCGGCGTCGGTCTGGATGAAATTGTCATAGGGGCCGGAATTGATGTCGCGGTTACGCGCCGAGACGATGCCGAGCGTCACCGTGCCGCCGAGGCCGAACGGATTGCCGATCGCCATCACCCAGTCGCCGACGCGCATCTTGTCGGAATCGCCGAATTTCAGCGCCTTGAGCGGCTTGCCTGGCTTCGGCTTGACCTGAAGGACGGCGAGATCGCTCTTCTCGTCCTTGCCGATCAGCGTCGCCGTTAGCTTCGAGCCATCGGAGAAATTGGCGACGATCTCGTCGGCATCCTCGATGACGTGATTATTGGTGATAATGATGCCGGACGCATCGACGACGAAGCCCGAGCCGAGCGACTGGACGCGGCGCGGCGGCGGCTCTGCGGCGCCGTCTTTGCCTTTGGGCTTCTTGAAGAACTCGTTGAAGAATTCCTGGAACGGCAGCCCCTCCGGCGAGGGGGGCACCGGTCCGCCGCGCGTTCCCTCGACCGTTTGCGAGGTCGAGATATTGACGACCGAATCGAGCAGCCCGGCGGCAAGATCGGCGACCGAGTCGGGTCCATGCGCGAAGGCAGCTGCCGGAAAGCCGGTGGCGATGAAGACCGCCAGCGCCGCGCGGCGCAGCAACGCCATGCCCCCGCCCCGCCGCCTCGTCGCACCGTCGTCGACAGGGCGGCTCGCAAACGCTTGCATCGGTCTCTCCCTGTTCGCCCCGCGCCATGCGGGACGGCTGGACGCCTCCTCAGGCGGCACGGCGCATCTTGCCCGAAAAGATGAAAGGAAAACTAGGTCGGAGAAAGGCGCGTTTCAATCGAGCGCGAAAGCGTCAGGCCGAGACGCGCGCCAGCCAGACGACACCCACCCCGAGGGCGAGTGCCGCGAGGCCGCAAAGCCGCAACGTCTGGTCGGGGGCCTCGACCCCCTGACGCATCATGGCCTTCGCGACCGAGGGCAGCCCTGCATAAAAGGCGCCCTCGATCACGAGGACAAGACCGATAGCCGCGACCAGATCGATCATGGAGCGGCGGCCGCCGGGGCGGCAGGCGCCGCGACCGGAGGTGCCGGACGATTGACTCCAGCCGCCGATGGGTCCTTGAAGAAGCGGAAGAAGGCCGAATCCGGTGAGATGACCAGCCGGGTCGTGTCCCCCTTGAACGCATCCGTATAGGCCTGCATCGAGCGGAAGAAGGCGAAGAAATCCGGGTCCTGCCCGTAGGCGGCCGCGAAGGTGCGGTTCACCTGGGCATCGCCGTCGCCGCGCAGTTCTTCGGCCTGCTGGTTCGCCTCGGCGACGATGACGGTCGCCTGGCGGTCGGCCTGGGCGCGGATCGTCTTCGCCTCCTGCTCGCCGCGCGAGCGAATGTCGGTCGCCTCGCGCTGGCGCTCGGTCTGCATGCGCTGGAACACCGCGGCGCTGTTCGCCGCCGGCAGATCGGCACGGCGAATGCGCACGTCGACGACGTCGATGCCCAGACGCTGACCCTCGGCATTGACCTGCCGCGTGATGCTGTCCATCAGCCCCGCACGACCATCGCGAACGATGTTGGAGAAGTCCATCTGGCCAACCGCGCCGCGTATGGCCGAGTTCAGGATCACGGCGAGGCGCTGCTCTGCCGCATCGATCGAGCCGGCCGCCTGGTAGAACAGCAGCGGGTCGACGATCTTATAGCGACCGAAGGCGTCGACGACGAGACGCTTGCGGTCGCGCGCAATGACCTCGATCGGCTGCGAGTCGATGTCGAGCAGACGATTGTCGATCAACACCACATTGTCGACCAGCGGGACCTTGAAGTAGAGCCCCGGCTCTTCGACGACGCGCACCGGACGGCCGAAGCGCAGCACGAGACCCTGCTGCGTCTGGTCGACGACGAAGAGGCTCGTATAACCGAGGACGGCGAGGACGATCAGGATGACGACGCCGAGGCCGCCGAAAATTCCGCCCTTCATGGCTTCACTCCCGCATTAGCGCCCGATGGGGCCGGAGCGCCTGTGAGCGCGGGAAGCGGCAGATAGGGAACGACACCGTTGCCGGATTTCTCGTCGATGACCACCTTGTCGGAATTGGCGAGGATGTTGGCCATGGTCTCCAGATACATGCGCTGACGCGTCAGGTCGGGGGCGACCTTGTAGGATTCGTAGACCTTGACGAAACGATCGGCCTGACCCTTGGCGATCGCGATGATCTGGTCACGATAGGCATTGGCGGCTTCGACGATCTGCGAAGCCTGGCCGCGGGCGCCCGGAAGAACGCGATTGGCGTAAGTCTGCGCTTCGTTGCGCAGACGGTCCTGATCCTGCTCGGCCGCCTGCACATCGCGGAACGCATCGATGACTTCCGGCGGTGGGCTGGCGTTGAGCAACTGGACCTGCGTGATCTGCACACCGGCTCCATACTGGTTGAGCCGCTGCTGGATCAGGTCCTGGACCTGGGTCTGGATGCCGAGGCGCTCTTCGGTGAGCACGCGCTCGACATCGGAACGTCCGATGACCTCGCGCATGGCGCTCTCCGCCGTCGCCTTGACTGTACCTTCCACGTTCTGGACGTTGAACTGGTAGTCGCGGGCGTTGTTGATCACCCACTGCACAGAGAAATCAATGTCGACGATATTCTCGTCGCCGGTGAGCATAAGGCTCTCGGCGGAGGCATCGCGGCCGCCCGAAGCGCCGGGAATGGAGCCGACCGTCGTCTGGCGCACTTCGGTGACCGACGGCGTATAGACGGTCTCGATCGGATAAGGCAGGCGGAAGGAGAGGCCCGGGCCGACCTGGCGGTCGAACTGGCCGAAGCGCAGCACGAGGCCGACCTGGTTGGCGTCGACGCGGAAGGTGAAGAAATTGTAGCCGAGGAAGGCGACGACGGCGACAAGCACGATGAGCGCCACGACGGGGTTGAAGGCCCCCCTCGAACCGCCACCACCACCGGGAAGCACACGCTTCAGCTTGTCCTGGCTGCGGCGAAGAAGCTCCTCGAGGTCCGGCGGATTGGGTCCGCTGCTGCGAGGGCCCTGTCCCCAGGGGCCGCCATTATTGCCGCCCCCCTTCCAACCGCCACCGCCGCCCGTCTGGTTGCTCCAGGGCATCTCTTCTCCTTCGATCGCGTTCTATCGGTCGGGCGGCGCTTCTCACGGAAGCACCACCGTCCGGCCATACCGCAGTGCGGGCAGCGACGCCAGAAGTGGGGTGCGCCCGCTCGACTGTCAACGATAACCGCGCTCAGGCGGCCTTCTCATAGACGACGAAACGGCTGGCCGCCGTATCGCCTGGTCCGGCCGGGACATCTTCGGATGAAACGACCTGCCATGTCGACGGATCGATTGCCGGAAAATGTGCGTCGCCATCCGGCGAGAGCGCGACATGGGTGATGTAGAGCCGCCGCGCCTGAGGCATGAATTCGCGGTAGATTTCGCCGCCGCCGATCACGACCCCCTCGACCATGTCGGAAGCCGCCCCGGCGGCGATGGCGGCCGAGACGGCCGAATCCAGCGTCGGCACTACGACGATGTCGCCTGCCCCCTGAAATCCGCGCCGGCTGATTACGATGTTGATCCGGCCCGGCAGCGCACGGCCTATCGATTCAAACGTCTTGCGCCCCATGATCACCGGCTTGCCCATGGTGATCGACTTGAACCGGCGAAGATCGGTCGAGAGCTTCCACGGCATGGCGCCGTCCCGCCCGATGACGCCGTTGTCGGCGACCGCCGCGATCAGCGATATGCGCAGCGGGTCACGGTTTTCCATGCGAATCGCCCTTGGAGGTAATGCGGTCGAGCACGCCGAGCAGCAGTGCCGATATCACGAAGGTCATGTGCAGGATGACGAACCACATGATCTTGTTGTTGTCATAGTGGTCGGCATTCAGGAACACCTGCAGCAGGTGGATCGACGAAATCGCGACGATCGAGGAGGCGACCTTGATCTTGAGGCTGCCGGCATCGAGCTTGCCGAGCCAGGAAAGCTGCACCTCGGCATTGTCGAGGCGGCTGACATAGTTCTCGTAGCTCGAAATCATAACCATCAGGATGAGGCTGGCGACGAGCGTGGCGTCGATCAGGCTCAGCATCGACAGGATCATTTCGCTCTCATCGAGAACGAACACGCCCTGCACGACCTTGATGAATTTGAAGATGAAGGAGACGGCATAGACGGCAAGCGCCGCCGCAAGGCCGAAATTGAACACGACAAGGATCCAGCGGCTGGCGAGCAGCACGCTCTCGATCCAAGTTTCGACTTTCTTCACGGCAAGGCTCCGGATATGGGGTCTGTCGTAGCGGCCAGCATATGGCGGCTTTCGCGTCAGACCGCCAGAGGCTCCGTGCCGGCAAAGGCAAAAAGCGCCTCGCCGTCGAGCCGGCAGCGCTGCCACTCGGGATGGCGCCTCGCCCCCTGCGCCTCGTAGAAGGCGATCGACGGCGTGTTCCAGTCGAGCACCTGCCATTCGAAGCGCGCCAATCCCTCGGTGACGCAGCGGCGCGCCAGATGCTGCAGCAACGCCTTGCCGATGCCTTTTCCGCGAAATTCGGGGTGGACGAAGAGGTCCTCCAGATAGATCCCGTGCGCCCCGCGAAACGTGGAGTAGGAATAGAACCAGAGCGCAAAGCCGGCCGGTTTGCCAGCCCATTCGGCGATGTCGCAAAAGACGCGCGGCGCCGCGCCGAACAGCGCCGCATCGATCGCCGCCTCGTCAGCTTCGACCTCATGCGCCAGCTTCTCGTAGTCGGCGAGCGCGCGGACGAAATCGAGCACCAGTCCCGCCTCTCCCGGCCGGGCCGGACGAATTGTCACCCCGGCGCGGCTCACGGCGTCGTCTCCGGCCGGGCCAGGATCAGGATGTGCAGGTCTTTCTCGGGATAGTAGTCGTCGGCGCTCAGCTCAAACGTCGTCGGTCCTGTCTTCTTCACGCCGTCGCCGCAGAACGATACGAGGTTCGCCGCCGCGCCCTTGTCGACGGTCAGGTGAAACTTCGAGATCGAGCCGGCCCAGTTCGCCGCCGTCGTCAGGATATAGTCGAGACGGTGTTCCATCATATAGTCGCTTCCCGAACCCTGCCCCATGACCTTGTCGGTCGCGGCAAGGAACGCCTTGTCGATGCAATATTTGCGCTCATAGTCCTGGAAGAAGGCCTCCTTGCGGCTCTCTGGCGAGGCGAAGGTCACGCCCGAAGTCATGCCGACGCTCGGCTTGTAGATATGCTCCACGATGAGGGTCTTCTTCGCCGGGAAGGTCTGCTGCCAGTAATAGGCGGTCTGGAGCAGCCACATCGGTGCCAGATGCTTCTCCCAGCCCTGCCCCTGGTCGAACTCGTCGACGGCGACCAGACCAAGATGGATCAACTCCTCCCATTTTTCGGGCGGAAGCTTGTCGAGCGCCGCCCGCGTCGCTGGGTTCTGCGGGGCGAGCGGAATGCCGAGCGACGTCAGATAGGCCGTCTGATCGATGCCGAGCGAGGTCACGCGCTGCTGCACGCTTGCCTCGACCGGCTGGCCGTCGACCGTTGTCCGGAAGCCGAGGAAATTGAGCGGATCATCGACCGGTACCGATTCCATGAAATCGACGTCGCCCTTGATGTCCGGCATCGGGAAGGCGACGAGAGAGGTCACGTCCTGGTCCGAAACATTCTCGAACGCATAGCGGACCCTCACCTCGTCCATCGAGATGAACAGGTCCTCCGACTTCATCTGCACCGCCTCGGTCGTCACATAAGCGAGACCGCCAGCGCCCAGTTCCGCCGTCGAATCATTGGCGAAAGCCGGGGCGGCGAGAAGGCAGGCGGCAAGAGCAAAAGGCGCGGCGCGCATGACGATCCTCGGGTCGCGGGGAATCCACGCCTCGATCTATAACGCAGTCCACCCCGCCGATGTGACGGTCGCCACAGATCGATCCTACACCGCGACCTTCGCCCGGATCGCCGGATGCGGCTCGTAGCCGACCAATTCGAAATCCTCGAACCGGAAATCCTCGATCCGCTTCACCGCCGGATTGAGCTTCATGACCGGCAAGGCGCGGGGCTCTCGCGAGAGCTGCTCGCGCGCCTGGTCGAGATGGTTGGAATAGAGATGCGCGTCGCCGAGCGTGTGCACGAAGTCGCCCGGCTCAAGCCCGGAGACCTGCGCCACCATCAGCGTCAGCAGCGCATAGGAGGCGATGTTGAACGGCACGCCCAGGAAGATGTCGGCCGAGCGCTGGTAGAGCTGGCAGGAGAGCCGGCCATCGGCGACGTAGAACTGGAACATCATATGGCAGGGCGGCAGCGCCATCTGGTCGACTTCGGCCGGGTTCCAGGCCGAGACGATCAGGCGGCGCGAATCCGGGCGTTTGCGGATCGCCTCGATGACCTCGCCAAGCTGGTCGATCTTGCGGCCGTCCGGCGCCGGCCAGGAGCGCCATTGCGCGCCATACACCGGGCCGAGATCACCGTTCTCGTCGGCCCATTCGTCCCAGATCGTCACGCCATTATCGCGAAGATATCGGACGTTCGTGTCGCCCCGGATGAACCAGAGCAGTTCGTGGATGATCGACTTCAGATGCAGCTTCTTGGTCGTCACGACAGGAAACCCGTCGGCGAGATCGAAGCGCATCTGATGGCCGAAGATCGACAGCGTGCCGGTGCCGGTTCGGTCGGTTTTGACCGCGCCCGTCTTCAGCACGAGATCCATGAGGTTGAGATATTGGCGCATGGCTTGCGGTCCGCTCGCGGAATCGTCGTCGCATCATACAAGGAAAAGGGCGCCGGAGCGCCCTCCGCCATTCGTTACCCCCAGCCGGGGCCGGCCGATAAGGCGCGGCGCGCCTATTCTGCCGGGGCTTCCTGGGCTCTGAGGCGCCGACCGGCCGCGCCGCCGAGCGTCAGCTGCGTCAGCGTCAGCGAGACCAGCGCGGCGCCAGCGATGCCCACCACCATCGGCAGGGCGGTTCCATTCAAGAACAGCCCGACGATCGCCATGACGACGGCGCCGGCACCGAACTGCAACGTGCCCATCAGCGCCGAGGCCGTACCGGCGATCGGGCCATGCGCATCGAGGGCGAGCACGGCCGAGCTCGGGATGACGAGGCCGAGAAAGCCGAAGCCGACGAACAGCAGCACCAGCAGGACCGGCAGCGCGCTGATGCCGAGCAGGAACAGGGCGAGCAGCAGCACCATCGTGGCCGCATAACCAAGGACGGCCCAGCGCATCATCGGCACCATTCCGAAGCGCGCCCCGATCGGGCCGGCGAATTGCGAGACGCCGATGAAGGACACCGCGTTCACCGAGAAAGCGAAGCTGTACTGCGTCGGCGTCAGGCCATAGTGCTCGATCATCACGAAGGAGGAATTGGCCAGGAAGGCGAAGAAGCTCGCTATACCGAACGCGCCGATGAAGACGAGACCGAGAAAATGCCGGTCGCGCAGCAGGTAGCCATAGGCCTGGATCGCTCCTGTCATGCTGCTCTCGCGCCGCTCGGCGACCGGCCGCGTTTCCGGCAGCGCCAGAGCGAGCAGCACGACGCCGAGAACCGCCGCGCCGAGCACGACCCAGAACACGCCGCGCCAGCCGGCGAGCGCGATCACGGCGCTGCCCGAGAGCGGGGCGAGGATCGGCGAGACGGAAAATACCAGCATCAGAAGCGACATGAGCCGCGCCGCCTCGGCGCCGGTGTGCAGATCGCGCACCACGGCGCGCGGCACGACCATGCCGGCGCAGGCGCCGAGCCCCTGCACGAAGCGGAAGGCGATCAGCACGTCGATCGACGGCGACAGCGCGCAGCCGATGCTGCCGACCATGAAGAGGGCGAGGCCGAAATAGAGCGGCGGCTTGCGCCCGACCATGTCGGAGACCGGGCCATAGACCAACTGGCCGAAACCGAGCGACAGGAAAAAGGCCATCAGGCTCATCTGGACCGCGGTATTATCGGCCTTGAGATCTGCGCCGATCGAAGGCAGGGCTGGCAGATACATGTCGATGGCGAAGGGCCCGATGGCACTCAGCAGGCCGAGGACGACGGCGAATCGCAAGACAGAGCGGTCCATGGAGAAATTCCTTCGAAGCGAAAAATCGGCCGCGCAGCGCCGATGGCTGTCGCAGACCGATTGAGGTGGTGCAGGATCCATGGGCGGAGGCAGCGGGACGCAACGCGTCGCTCACCCAATAGGTTTTGTTGTCCAGATTTTTGGACACTCTTGTCTAAAACGTCAAGCCCCCCTATCGTTCGGTCATGAAAATTTCACGCGACGCAAATTCTTCACGGGTCTCCGCCTATGGGCAATGCGCCAAGCGCTTGTCGATCACGGAAGCGGCGGAGGAGTCGTTCGCGCGGGAAGGATATGCCGCGACCAGCATCGACGGCATCGCGGCGCGCGCCTGTGTCTCGCGGCAGACCATCTATAATCACTATGGCGACAAGGAGCAGCTCTTCCTCGCCGTGGTGCGTGACCTCACGGAGCGCTCCAATGCCGGCCTCTATCAGCTGATAGCCAGCTTTCCCGATCGACCCATCGATCTGGAGGCCGAACTCGCGGACTTCGCGCTGCGTCTCATCCGCAATTGCCTGTGCAACCGCGACGGCAAGGCGCTGCGCCGCCTGATCGAGGCGGAGGGCGAGCGCTATCCGGAGCTCTTCGCTACCTGGCGCCAGGACGGGCCCGGCAAGGCCTGGGCGCTGATCGGCGCTCGCCTCGCCGGCCTTGATCATGCCGGCCTGCTCCGGATCGACGATCCGGAACGCGCCGCCCGCCAGTTCATGGCGCTCATCTATGCCGACATCCAGATGATCACTCTCTTCGGCGGCGCGCCCACCGAAGCGGAAATGCATGCTGCGGCGCGAACCGGCGTGCGCACCTTTCTGGCAGCCTTCGGCACCGCCGCAGGACCGCGCCGCGATGACTCGGCGTCCGTCCAGTCCGCCATGCTGGCGCAATAACCACGGCCGCTCGCTACGCCGTCCGAGGCCGCCAGGCGATGACGCCCTCGGTCCGAGCCCGCACGTCGGGCGAGGCAAGGCAAGTGGCGACGGCCTCGTAACCGGGCGAGCCGGGATAGGGAGCGACCACGGTAGGCGGGCTGTGATTGGCCGGACAGAACAGGATGATCTCATCGGCGCCGACCGCCGCCAGATCGAGGATCGCGCTGGAGCGCGTCATCAGGAACAGCGGACGGGCCGGACTTTCTCGCCGGCGCAGGTGAGCCACCAGCGCTTCCTGGGTGGCATGGTCCAGCCCCTGCTCCACCATATCGACGACCACGGCTGTCGGCTCTGCGGCCTCCAGCCCGGCGAGGAGAGCGACGAGGGCTTCGGATCGCATGGCGCCCTCCCCGACGAGCCAGGTCAGGCTGGCGTCGATTCGCGATCGAAGGCTCGGATCGGCCTCCATCCGCGCCCTCGCCGCCGCACCGCCATCCGCCGCCCGGTCGAGACCGAGCAAGGTCGCCCCGGGCAACGCCTGTGCCAACCGCTCGGCGAAACGGGTCTTGCCACTGCCGAGCGGGCCGACGATGAAGTTCAGCGCCCGGATGTCATGCAACTCGAAGCGCTCGCCGCCCCAGGGCCATGGAAGCTCGAGGGCTACACCGGCCTTCGCCGGGGTCCCCAGCAGGCGGGAAAGTTCGCCTGCCGCCGGCGCTTTTCCCTGGGCAAGATCGGCCCGCAGCCGCTTCACTTTCTCCACCGTGACGGCCAGTTCGCGGCCACGGTCCTCCAGCGTCTTCTGATGGTTGGCGAGTGCCGGCCCCAGATCTTCGGCGTCGCCACCCAACACCCTCGCCACTTGTGCGAGGCTAAGCCCCAGCCTGCGCAAGGCGACAATCTCGGCGGCTCGATTGATCTCGGCGGGCGCGTAGGCGCGATATCCGGCCGCTGTGCGGGCCGGCGTTACCAGACCGCGCTGCTCGTAGAGCCGCAGGGCCTTGGGGGAAACGCCAAGCTGCCTGGCAGCTTGGGAAGGGCTCAGGAATGGGGCGGGAGAGCGCACGAATCACCTCTTCGGCTACGGACCGCCATCCTTATCGGGCCGGCCGCAGGGGCCGGGTCAAGTCGGGCCGTGCGACGCCGAAATAGGCTCACCGGCGCCGCGCTACCGCCTGACGAGACATTGGGCGAGCCCGGCATTTGGCCGAGCCCTTCGGTCGGCAAAGACAAAGGCCTACCAACACGGCGATTGGTCAGCCGCATCCCTTTTCACTCCGCTCCCGATCCCCTATATCTCCTCTGCCGGCGCAAGCCGGCTATGGCGATAAACGGTCACCGAAATAAACCTATCGGACCCGGGGGCGGTACCCGGCGCCTCCACCCGAGCCCATCGGCCACCGCGAACAAGCGGGTGGTCTCCGGCGGGGGCGAAATAGGATCGACGAGGGCGTAAAGGGTGTTCTTTTGCTCGGCATGGTACCGCCGATATCGGACCAAACCTATAGTTGCGAATGACAACTATGCTCCGGTGGCTGTTGCCGCGTAAGCGGTTCCAGTACCGAAATTGAAGTCCTTGCGGGTAGCACTGTAAGGCGGGGTTCGGAGGCACCTGGCAACAGAAGCCTCCACTTTCGCGACTGGCGGCCGGAACGCCGCCCGCAAGACGGATAGAAAAATGCCCGAAGATCTGATCCGCTACGACATTCTGGCCCAGGACGCGCTCCGCGGCGTTGTTCGCAAGGTCCTGGCCGAAGTGGCGAAGACGGGTCTTCCCGGCGAGCACCATTTCTACATCACCTTCGAGACCCGCGCCCCCGGCGTGCGCATCTCGACACGAATGCTGGCCCAATATCCCGAGGACATGACGATCGTCCTCCAGCATCAATATTGGGACCTCTCGGTCAGCGAACATTCCTTCGAGGTCGGCCTTTCCTTCAACGGCGTGCCCGAGCGCCTGCTCGTTCCATTCGCCGCCGTGAAGAGCTTCCTCGACCCCTCCGTCCAGTTCGGCCTGCAATTCGAATCGGCACAGGCCGGCGAAGAGGCTGACGAGGCTGACCGCGAGATCGAGGCGCTGGAAAATTCATCTCTGGTGCTTGACGCCGCGCCGGAAGCAGCCGAGCCCGAACCGGCGGTGAGCGAGGAACGCCCCGGCGAAGCCCAGATCGTCCGCCTCGACGCCTTCCGCAAGAAGAACTGAACGCGTCCGGCAAACGAGCTCCCTGTCATAAGACTGTCATCACCCAGGTGGCCCTTATGGGTTCGCCGGAGCGATTCGATCCAAGTCTGACCGCCCATGGGCGGTGCGGTGCGGATCGAAGCCGGCGTGCCTTTCCTGCTCGTTGCGAGAGCCTTTTCGTGCTCAGCCTTGGTGAATGCCTGGCCGGCCTCGGCCTTCTTTTCATCGGCCTCCGGCTGATGTCGTCGCAGTTGCAGCGGGCCATGGGCCGGCGCATCCGCGTTCTTCTCAAGGCAGCGACTCGTACCATAGCCGCGGGCTTCTCAGCAGGAGTGCTGGCCGGCGCCGTGACGCAGTCGAGCAATGCCGTGGCTGTGATCGCCGGCAATCTCGTCCGCGCCCGAGCCCTATCGACGCGTGAGGCCATTCCTGTCGTCGCCGGCGGCAATGTCGGGACCTCGGCGCTCGTTCTTCTGGCAGCGGTCAATTTCCATCTCGCCGTGCTCTTCCTGGTCGGCCTCGTCGGCATCGGCTTCCAACTCGGCTTCGACCGGCGAGCGGCGTCGCGTGGTTGGATGAGCATCGCCCTCGGACTGGCGCTGCTGTTCCTCGGCATCGATTTCATCAAGGCGGCGCCGCACGCGCTGGATGGCGCAACCTTCGCCGACTGGATGGCCGGCCTGACACCCATGAGCGCACTCGCACTTGGCCTTGTTGCTGCGCTCGTCACCCAATCCTCCTCGACCGCGACGATCCTTGTGCTCGCCGCGTTGAAGGCAGGCGTCATCGGCATAGACAGTTGCTACTTCGCCGTCGTCGGCGCCAATTTCGGATCGGGACTTGCGACCCTGGTCGCGTCGGGCGGCCTGATGGGCGTCGGCCGGCAACTCTGCCTCGTCCATATCATGGTGAAGGGCCTCGGCTCCGGGCTCCTGCTTGTGGCCTATCTGGCGGCGCCGATGTTCGGCCTCGACCCGACGGCCTTCTTCCTCCAGTTGGGCCATAGCGATGCGGCACGCGCCGTGTCGATGCTCTTTCTGCTGCTCCAGCTTTGCGGCGCCCTCCCCGTCTCCATTCTGCGCTCGCCCGTGGCACGCCTCGCAATGCGCTTCAGCCCGCCGACGCTCGAGGACGACGTGTCGCGACCGCGATTCGTCGATCCGGACGCCGCCGCAGATCCGTCCGGCGCCCTCGAACTTTCGGCAGCGGAGATCGAAGGCCTGATCCATCGCCTCCCCAATCTCCTGCCAGATCTGGACACGGCCACGCCTGTCGGCGCGGCGGGACTGCAGGTGCTCTGGCGCGGCAGCAAGGCCGTCGCCGAAACGACGGACGCATTTGTGATCGACCTGATCCGCCGTGGTCTCTCAAGCCGCGATCTCGATACGGCGCTCGCCCAGCAATCACACCTGGAGATGCTGCGAGCGCTGCAGGACACGCTCGCCGAATTCTCGGCCCTGATATCCACCCTTCGGCCGGCCCCGGCGCTCGCCTTCAACCTCTCGGAATCACTGCGCGCCATAGTCATCCATCTCGCCGACACGGCGGGAAGCGAGGCCGAGGATTTCGATTGGCTGATCGGCCTGACCGGGGATCGAAGCGAACATCTCAACCGGATCCGCCGTCAGCTTGCGGCCTCGGCGCACGGAGCCGAGGCCGACACGCAGCGCCTCGTGCTGGCCACGAGCCAGTTCGAACGCGCCATATGGCTGGTCCACCGCCTGGCCATCGCGCTGCGACCGTCCGTTGATGGGGATCAGGCTTCCTCAGAGGCGGCAGCAAACGAAAGCGCGACGGGTTCGAGCCGGCTGGATGCGGCCCCGCAAACGGTCAATGCGCTGGATTGAACCCGCGCCAGCGTGGCCAGGATCGACGCCATGCTGAAACGTCGACGCCGCCAGATCGCCGGACTCGGCCGGTTCAGATCGGCTTGTAGTGCTTCTTGCCGAAATCGATCGGCAGGAAGTTCCCGATCTGCAGTCCCAGCAGATTCCGCCGTTCGCGGCCCGTCAGATGGCCGCGCTGGAACGGCACATAGGGATCGCCCTCCTGCGCCGCGATCCAGTCGGCCATAACGGCCGGATGCGTGTCCTCGAAGCGACCGACCAGCCGGGCATCCATCGTATAGGCCTGCTGGCGTCCGAAATTCTCGGCTGGCGCCACCTCACCCTCATGGCCGGTGGCATAGAGCTTCTGCATGGCGCGCCGCTTCTCCCACATGGCGATTGGCGAGCGGCAATTGCCATAGTGAAAGAGGCGCGCCCCGGCGCTGGCTGCGCGCGGGTAGCGGCCGCTCTTCTTGTGGTCGAGGACGACGAAGTAGAGCGAATCGGTCGTGGTGATGCGGATCGTGTTGCGGATGATCCGTGCCTCGCGCGGATAATAGCTGTGCCCCCGCGCGACCCAGTTCGGATCGCCATAGAAATGGACGTAGTCGAACCACAGCGCCTCAACCCGAGGATCATCGACATGCCGTTCCATGGCAGCCAGAACCGCGGCTTGGTCTTCCTCATGCAGGACCTCGTCGCCCTCGATGTAGAAGGCCCAGTCGCCGGTGCAATTATAGAGCGCGGTCAGCTTCTGCTGCGCCAGCACGAAACCCTTTTCCTTGAGGATCGGGTTCCAGACCGTGTCGATAATGCGGATCTTCGGATCGCCGATCGCCACAATGCGCTCGCGCGTATCGTCGTCACCGGCTCCGACAGCGATCACAAATTCATCGCAGATCGGCAGGGCCGAGCGAATGCTCTCTATGAAGGGATAGTTGAGGCGGGAGCCATTCCGGATAAAGCTGAAACCACTGACCCGCATCGAGCCTTCCGCACGATCGAAATTGAATCGCGAGCTTCGCTCACGATCATTGACGCTTCGTAGCGTTTCGCGATCTGGAGGGCAACATGGGCCGTTGCGACGATGCCAGAACTTGGCAGCGATCGGAGCCGCATGGTAGAGACGCCCGTCGGCCAGCCGCCACTGCCGGAGCCGGCACCTCGCGGAATTCCATCGAAAGCTGACAGGCGCCATGACGACCCGCATCGAAACCGACACGTTCGGCCCGATCGAAGTTCAATCCGACCGCTATTGGGGGGCCCAGGCGCAACGCTCGCTCGGCAACTTCAAGATCGGCATCGAAAAGCAGCCGACCGCGATCATTCGCGCACTCGGCATCGTCAAGCGCGCGGCCGCCGAAGCCAATATGGAACTCGGTCGGCTTGACCCCGCGATCGGTGCTTCCATCGTCTCGGCGGCCCAGGAAGTGATCGACGGCAAGCTCGACGAGCATTTCCCCCTCGCCGTATGGCAGACGGGCTCGGGCACGCAGTCGAACATGAATGCCAATGAGGTGATCTCGAACCGGGCAATCGAGGCGCTTGGCGGCGTGATGGGCTCGAAGAAGCCCGTCCATCCGAACGACCATGTCAATATGAGCCAGTCGTCGAACGACACCTATCCGACGGCGATGCACATCGCCGGCGCTGAGGAGGTCGTCCGCCTGCTCGTCCCGGCCCTGAAGCATCTGCATGCCGCGCTCGACGCGAAGGCGAAGGCCTGGTCCGCCATCGTCAAGATCGGCCGCACCCATACGCAGGACGCGACTCCGCTCACCCTCGGCCAGGAGTTCTCCGGCTACGCCAAGCAGGTCGAGAACGGCATCCACCGCATCGAACTGACGCTGCCGGCGCTGATGGAGCTGGCCCAGGGCGGCACTGCCGTCGGCACGGGCCTCAATGCGCCGATCGGCTTTGCCGAGAAGGTGGCCGAGAAGATCGCCGACATCACCGGCCTTCCCTTCGTCACGGCCCCGAACAAGTTCGAGGCGCTGGCGGCTCATGACGCGATGGTGTTCAGCCATGGCGCGATCAACACCGTCGCCGCCTCGCTGTTCAAGATTGCCAACGACATCCGCCTGCTGGGCTCCGGCCCGCGCGCCGGCCTCGGCGAGCTCTCCCTGCCCGAGAACGAGCCCGGCTCGTCGATCATGCCGGGCAAGGTCAACCCGACACAGTGCGAGGCGCTGACGCAGGTCTGCGTCCAGGTGTTCGGCAACAATGCCGCGCTGACCTTCGCGGACAGTCAGGGTCATTTCGAGCTCAACGTCTATAATCCGGTGATGGCCTACAACTTCCTGCAGTCGGTGCGCCTTATCGCGGACGCGGCCATCTCCTTCACCGACAATTGCGTCGTCGGCATCGAGCCGCGCCTCGACAATATCCGCCACGGCGTCGAGCGCTCGCTGATGCTCGTGACAGCGCTGGCGCCGAAGATCGGCTACGACAACGCCGCCAAGATCGCCAAGACCGCGCACAAGAACGGCACGACGCTGCGCGAGGAAGCCGTCGGCGGCGGCTATGTCACCGAGGAGGAATTCGACGCGATCGTGCGGCCGGAGGACATGATCGGGCCGAAGTGAGGGATTGAATCCTCTCATTCCAAGGCACATCATGCGCATGGATCCTACGCATGAGGTCGATCATGGCGAATGCAGCGGCTCGTTCCGAGAATCGCAAGCTTCCGAAGGCGAAGCGAGCGGTCAACGTTTCGGTGCGCGCCGATCTCGTCGATGAGGCGAAGGCTCTCGGCACGAACATCTCGGCGGTATTGGAACGCGCCCTTGAGGCGGAGCACCGGCAGCAGCGCGCGGATCGCTGGCGCGAAGAAGACCGGGAAGCCATCGACGAGGCGAATGCCGAACTGGCCCGGAATGGCCTCTGGTCCGCCCGTCTCCGGCTGTTCTGATGCGTCAACTCGACGTCCATTGGCTGAAGGCGCCGCATGAGGGCCTCGTCGTGCTTCTACAGCATGATCTGTCCGACCAGCTTGACACACGCGTGGTGGCGCCGCTGACCGACATTCCGCATCGCCTTGGTCCTCGACCGGCTGCGCCTGAAGGTTGATTTCGGCAGTGGAGAATATTGGCTCCAGATCGACCGCCTTTCTGCCATATCGCGATCCGAGATCGGGCAATATGCCGGTCGCCTCGAACACGATCAGGACCGAATCAGGGCCGGGCTCGATCTGCTTTTCCTGGGGTTTTGACATGTCCGCCGAACTCATCAACCTGAACCGCGCCCGCAAAGCCAAGGCGAAACGCGATCAAACGACCGAGGCCGAAGCGAACCGGGTGAAGTTCGGCCGTACCAAGGCCGAGAAGCTCAAGGCCAAAGCGGAGGCTGAGAAGGCCGCGCGCCATATTGACGGCCACAAAATTGATGGGGCGCCGTGAAGAAAAGATCGCTCTCCATCGCCGGACACCGGACGTCGATCTCGATCGAGGAACCCTTCTGGGATGCTCTGAAGGAAATCGCCGCCGCCAAGGCGATCAGCCTCGCGGCACTGGTAGCAGAGGTCGACAGCCGGCGGGAGGACGGCGTCAATTTATCTTCGGCGCTGCGGGTTGCGACCCTTGCGAACTATCGTTCCCGCGCACCGGGCTGAGCCGAGCCCGGCGTATCATGCACGACAGGCTCGGGGAAGCGATCGCGCAGGTTCATCATCGGGAACTCCCAGAACCGATAGAGCGCCCAGGAAATACCGATGGTCATCGCCCAGTAGACGAAATACCGGAGAAGCGGCGGGCTGGCCTCGGCCGTCGGTCCGAACAACATGGGCATGAGGACGCCCTGCACGAGCGTCAGGTTCACCAGATACATCGAGTAGGACAGCCGGCTAATCCAACCGATGAGCCATGGACCAGCCCCTCTGCTCGCCCGCATCGAGGTAAGCATAGGCAACAATAATAGTGTAGCAACAGGCAGCACCGTCAAAGAGACGAAAGCACCGTAAAAATCGTTCGTCATGAAAAAATAGCGATCCACGACGACCAGGATCAGTCCCGTCACTGCGCCGGGAATTCTCGAACGAAACCAGAAATCCTTACAGTAAAGGCTTGCGTAGGCTCCGAGCACCCCAATCGCGATGGCGTCGAGCCGGGTGAAGACGCGCTTGCGGACAAGCGAATCCCAGCTGCCATAGTCAGCGACATCGCCGCTGAAGACCACGATGGTGCGCGCCACGGTCACCGCGATGATGATAGCGAAAATGGCGAGCAGAAAGCGCCGGGCGCGCTGCTCCGCACTCGGCACGGCCTTGAGTATGACGAGCAACAGCATCGGGACCAGAAGATAAAACCACTCTTCGATCGCCAGGGACCACGCCTCTGGGAAAAAATCTGGATGGACACTGAAGAGATTCTGACCAAAGACATAATATAGCGGCCAGTCGCGAGGCAGAACGCTGCCGGATACCAGCACCTGGACGACCAGTATCGTCAAGACCAGATAGTAGTTCGGCAGGGTCCTGAACCAGCGCCGAATCCAGAAATGGGTCAGAGAGCGCATATCTGCAGGGACTTCGACAAAAGACCGGATCAAGATCCTGCCGATGAGATAGCCGCTCAGAACGAAGAATAGCGAAACACCATCGACGGTTGGCCAGATGTAGAGCGAATACGGGACAATCGTCTCGATCAGATATCCGCCGTGAATATAGACCACCATCAGGATCGCGACGGCGCGGAGTAGGTCGAGGCCGAAAAGACGCCGTCCCGGGTCGGCAGCGAATCCACTGGCCGATCGAAGGGTCGGATCGGCGCTCATGAGAGAATCCGAGGGGCGACCGCCTCTCGCTGCGCGCGAGCTATGAACTGAGTTGATGTAGCCCCCATCTCGCTTACTCTCAGTTAGGAGGCAGAGACGGAGCGAGCGCGCCCGCCGGCACGTCGAATCCAGGCGATTGGCTCGGCCCCTTTGCCGCCTCTGCAGCCTTAGCTGCCGCTGCGCGGTCGGCTTCCGCTTTGGCCGCAGCAGCCTTCTTCACGGCCTCGGCCGCGGCGGCGGCCTTGCGATCCGCTTCTGCCTTCGCCTTCGCGACGGCTTCCGCCGCAACCCGGTCCGCCTCGGCCTTGGCCGCCTCCGCCGCTTGCCGGTCCTGCTCCGCCTTGGCGGCGGCGGCCCGGCGGCCCGCGTCCTCGCGGAAAAAGCGCATCAGCCGGTCGAGCTTCTCCTTCTCGCGGATCTCGGCCTCGAGCTTTTCGATGCGCTCGTTCTCGCGCTCGGACGCGCGGATCTGCAGATAGCCAGTGAGCGGCGACACATCGACGATCCGCTCCGGCGCCTCGAACGGGCCGCGAAACACGAGGCCGACCTGTGGGACGACGCCCGCAACCTTATCGTCGCCGGGATCGACGGTAAGTGTCCACTGGCTGTTCAGGGTCGCCGCGTTCAAATCTATCGTGGCACCGCCGACGATGGTCGCGCCGCCAGTGGCCACTTCGAGGTTCTGGGCCCGGATCGTGCCGGCGCCGACCGTGAAGGCGCCCTCGATCCGCTGGAACGGCAGCGTACCGGCATCGAGATAGCCGGCGAACAGCTTCTTCAATTCGGCTTCGCCGAGATCACGCCCCGCATCGGCGGCCCGGAGGATCGACCCGAAGGCAGCCGGATTGACGAAACGCGCGGTGCCGGCGCCGATCTTCAGCGAACCGCTGCCGGAGAGGCTGGATACGACCCCTGCCATGGATCGGCCGGAGCCCTGGACCTGTCCCGACAGGTCCATCTTGCCATCCGCGACCGAGCGGCCGTCGCGCTGCCAGGCGAGTTCGGCAAGATCGGCGCCCTGCACCGAGAATTGCGCCGCAACACTGGCATCGCCGCCCGGATTCTGGATCGAGAGTGAGCCATTCGCCGTCCCACCGGCGAGGTCGGACTTCGTCAGCTGGAGTTCCGCGCGACCGCCCGAAATCTTGACGCCGAGCGCCGCGTTGGCGAGCGTCAAGCCATCGGCGACGGCAAGGCGGTCAGCGTTGAACGTCAGCGCGACGTCGAAGCCGTCGATCGTCGGCGTCCCGAACGAAGTCTTCGACCACGGACCTGAGAGATCGTCCCCATCGGCGGGGAGGCCGAGCGCAAGGCGTGTCGGAAAGGCGAGATCGGCGCTGTCGAGGTCGACGGTTCCCGAAAGCTGCCAGCGCCCGGCCACAGGCGCAAGTTCGACGCTGCCGCTCGCAAGCGAACCCGCGATCTTCGCATCGCGGAAAGTCGCCTGGACGCCGGTACCGGCGACGTCGACCGCTGCGGTGAGCGCCAAGGGCCGCGCCGGCTCGGCACTCGGCAGGCCGCCGATAGCCAGGCCGAGCGCCGGGTTGAGATCATTGCCAGAAAGGTCGAGCTTGCCATGAGCGGCCAGCTTCGCATTCACGTCGACACCGAGCCGCCCGTCAAAACTGTAGTCGAGCCCGGCGAAGGTGCCGCCAAAGGCGACCGGAACGCCATCGGCCAACGCGCCGCCACCCCCGGGCTCCATCTTGAGAATGAAGGGCCCAGCAACGCCCAGAGGCGGACTGGCATAACCGACCTGCCGCAGCACCTGGCTGGAATCATCATTCTTCACCAGCGCGGAAACCTTGACGACGCCGCTCTGCCAATCGGCTGGCCGGCCGTTCCAGCCCAGCGCCACATCTAACGTCGTTCCCGCGAGGCTGCCATTCAGCCTGAGATTGGCATTGGTGCCGCCGTCCACCGCCTGAGCCGTCACATTCGCCTGCAGATCCGCCGGACCGAGATCTGCCGAGGCGACGGTGAGCCAGCGGGACAGCTGCGTGTTTGGCAAGAGCCGCAGGGCAAGATCGGCGACGCCGCCAAGCGCTGCGGCCTTGAGCGTCACCGAGACCTGCCCGCTCGGGGCGGTGGCAAGGTCTTCGATCCGGCCGTCCGCGGCGACCGAAGCGCCGGCGACATCCTCGATCGTCAGCTTGCGAACGTTCAATATACCGTTTGCGTAGCTGCCATCGGCGAAGACCTTCGAGAATATCGTGTCGTCGGCGACCAGCGTGCCGGCCGCGATCTTGATAGAGATCGCATCAGCAATCCCGCCCGGATCGGATGGGTTGCGGCCGGCGAAGATCCCGGTCAACGCGGCGATCTGGTCATAGTCGAAGCGATCTGCCTTGACGTCGATGGCAAGATCGCGACGACCGCCATTGGTCCCGGTCTCCCAGCGAAGACTGCCGCGCAGGCTCGATCCGCCCAGCTTGGCCGACACGTTGGAGATATCGAAGGCGCGCGGCGAAACGGAAAGCTGTCCCGACATATCGAAAGGCTGGAGCGGCCTGCTGTTCGCCTCGTCGCCGCCGCGCCACCAGGACGCGAAGATTGACGGTTGGTCGGAAGCGAGTCGCACACCGCCGGCGAAGCTCGGCACCGGGGCGCTACGCAATACGCCGTCGCCGGTGAGCCGCGTGCGGCCGGGAAGATCGGCGCCGAACTCCTCGATCTTCCAGCCGCCGTTCACCGTCGAGGCGTCAAAGCGCAGGTTCTGGATCACCGAGCCGCCGACGATGACGCCGGGTATATCGAAGCCGATCCTGCCAGGGATGGATGGCGTCGGCAGGCCGGAAAGCGCTCCCACCAGCGAGGCGATGGCCTGGTCGATATTGGCCGGCTGGTTCGGGCCCTTGCCGATGGCCCGGTCGAGGTCGAGCTGCCGCGACTTCAGTACCGCATCGAAGCGCATCGCGGTGCCGAGATCGATCGATGCCGAGCCGGCAAGGCCATAGGGGCGATCCTCCCGCCCGGCGACCAGGGCCAGTTCCGGCACGAGCAACATAGAGGGCCGGAGATCGAACTTGCCGCTTGCCCGCCATCCGGGCGGCTGCCCCTTGGCGGTGTCGCCATCGGCGGCAATCCGCGCCAGCGAGAAGCCGCCGTTCCAGAGGATGCCCTTGTCATCGAGGCTGACATCGCCCTCCGCGCCGAAAGCGATCGGGACCGAGGCTGGATTGGCCTCGACCTTGACCCGCAGCGTGCCGTTTTCGGCGAGGCGTCCCGTCGCGACGCGGAAAGCGGTCTGCCTCCCCTCGACCTCGGCCCCGCCCTCGACCTTCCAGGGGCCGAGCAGCGAGCGCGCATCCAGCGTGGCGTTGACGTTGGAAACAGCGACGACCCGGCCCGAGCGGCTGTCGAGATAGGAAAGCGAACCATCCGTGATCTCGACGCGCTGCAGGCTGACGGCGTCGGGATCGAGCGCCTTCGAGGCTTCGGAGCGCTTCAACCAGTCGATCGAGCCGTCATCATTGATGGTGACGTCAAGCTGCGGCCGCTCGATCGTCATGTCGACGACCCTGAACGTTCCGGTCAGAAGCGGAATCAGATCGACATGAACGGAGAAGCGGGCGACGCGCATCATCGGCTCGTCCGCGGTGCCGCCGATCTTGACGTCGGTGAAGGTCAGCCACGGGGTCGGAATCAGCGAGGCATCCGCCGATCCGAGAACCTGGACCGGCTGGCCGAGAATCTTCTCCGCCTCTCGCTCGAAGGTCGAGCGATAGGCGTTCCAGTCGATGAACCAGGGCACGACGAGCGCCGCCACGAGGACGGCAATGATGAACCCGCCGAGGATCAGGTACAGCTTGTTCAGGGTAGCCTCTCCGTCGCTCTCGGCCGCGTCATGGACCGGGAACTATCATGGATCGGGAAAGATCTTGCAGGGATTGAGAATTCCGAGCGGATCGAGCGCATTCTTGATCGCCCGCATGATCGGCAATCCACTCGGGTGCTCAAGCTCCATATATTTGCGCTTGCCCTGGCCGATGCCGTGCTCGCCAGTGCAGGTGCCCTCCATGGCGATGGCGCGCTCGTTGAGCCGGCCGACAAAATGCTCGGCCGCGGCGACTTCGGCCGCATTCTCGATGTCGATAAGCAGCTGGACGTGAAAATTGCCGTCGCCGACATGGCCGACGATCGGCGCGATCAGTCCGCTCTCCTCGATGTCGGCCGTCGTCTCGGCGACGCATTCCGCCAGCCGCGAAATCGGCACGCAGACATCCGTCGCAACCACGGAAGCGCCGACGCGCAACCCCTTGGCCGCGAAATAGGCCTCATGGCGCGCATGCCAGAGCTTGGAGCGGTCCTCCGGCCGGGTGGCCCAAGCGAATTCGCCGCCACCAAGCGAGGCCGCGATCTCGCCGAACAGCTCGGACTGCTCCTTGACCGAGGCGCTGGAGCCATGGAACTCGACGAACAGATGCGGCGTCTCCTTGAGGCCGAGCTTGGAGAGATCATTGGTGGCGCGGACCATCAGCGCGTCGAGCAGTTCGATGCGTGCTACCGGGATGCCGCTCTGGATGGTCAGGATGGTCGCGTTGCAGGCGTCCTCGACGGTCGGGAACGAGCAGACGCCGCCTGCGATCGCTTCCGGAATGCCATGCAGGCGCAAGGTCAGCTCGGTGATGATTCCAAGCGTTCCCTCAGAACCGATAAGAAGCCGAGTAAGATCGTAGCCGGCCGAACTCTTCTTGGCCCTTCCCGTCGTCTTGACGATCGCGCCATCGGCCATCACGGCGGTCAGATTAATGACATTGTCGCGCATCGTGCCGTATCGCACGGCGTTGGTGCCGGAGGCGCGCGTCGCCGCCATGCCGCCAAGGCTGGCATTGGCACCGGGATCGATCGGGAAGAACAAGCCCTGGTCGCGCAGATGGTCGTTGATCTGGTGTCGCGTCACGCCCGCCTCGATCGTGCAATCGAGGTCTTCTGCCCGAACGGCGAGAATGCGGTTCATGCCCAAGAGGTCGATCGAGATACCCCCCTTCGGGGCGTTGACATGGCCTTCAAGGCCAGTGCCGGTGCCGAACGGGATGACGGGAACGCGCGCCTCGGCGCAGATGCGCACGATTTCCGCTACTTCCTCTGTCGACTGGGCGAAGACGACGGCATCGGCCGGCTCGTTCGGCAGCCAGTTCGTCGTGTTCGCGTGCTGACGGCGGATCTCCGCCCCTTGCGACAGGCGATCCCCGAACCGGGCCTTCAGCTGACCCAGAACGCCGGGCAGCCCATCCTCGCCACGCCCGCTATCCTTGCGCAGCGCCGAAACAACCATTGCCTATGCCTCCGCTGAAATTCGCGGCCGCCGGCCACGCGAAGGGCAAGGTAGCAAAACCATCCTGCTGCGCCAAAGACTTCCTCGACTTTTCCGCTTGCGTCGAAGGGTCCTGACGCGCTCCGCCCCCGGGCGCGGGCGGAGCGAACCATAAAAGCGGAGCCTCAGGCGGCTCGGCGGACGAAACGCAACAGGACAAGCACGATGATCGCACCGATCGCCGCCGCGATGATCGAGCCTATGATGCCGCCGCCGAGACTGATTCCAAGGGTCGGAAACAGCCAGCTGGCGACAAGCGCGCCAATGATTCCAACGATGATGTTGCCGATGAGGCCGAAGCCGGCGCCCTTGACGATCTGGCCGGCGAGCCAGCCCGCGATCGCGCCGATGATGATTGCAATGACGAGCCCCGTGAGGTCCATGCGCAGTCCTCCTTGTAACGAATCGCTCTCCAAGCGGGCGAAACGCCATGAAAGAGTTCGCCTGCTGCGACAAATCGTCAAGGCAATCGGCTTGCCGGCGAAGGGGCGTCCCGCCACGACGGGGACGAAATCGCCGCAAAGCTGGAACCGAAGCGGCGCTCGGTCCATATTTGTTCTCATGAATCTTTCTTCGAATCGACTGCAGCGCTGATGGCATCCTCCTCCGATCCCTCCGCGCCCGGCATCCGCCCCGGCGGCATAGCAGCCCGGGCGCTCGGCGCGCGCGCGCCGGCCGCTGCGCCTGACTATGTCGTGCGGCTCAACCCCGAACAGCGCCTCGCCGTCGAGACGACGGAGGGTCCCGTCCTGGTGCTCGCCGGCGCGGGCACGGGCAAGACGCGCGTGCTGACGACGCGGATCGCCCATATCCTCGCCAGCCAGAAGGCGTGGCCGAGCCAGATCCTCGCCGTCACCTTCACCAACAAGGCGGCGCGCGAGATGCGCCATCGCATCGGCGATTTGATCGGACCCTCGGTCGAGGGCATGAACTGGCTGGGCACGTTCCACTCTATCGGCGTCAAGATCCTGCGCCGCCACGCCGAACTCGTCGGCCTCAAGTCGAACTTCACCATCCTCGACACCGACGACCAGGTCCGGCTGATGAAGCAGGTGATCCAGGCCGAGGGCATCGACGAAAAGCGCTGGCCTGCCAAGCAGTTGGCCGGTCTTATTGATTCGTGGAAAAACCGCGGTCTGATACCGAAGGATGTTCCGCCCGGCGAAGGCGGTGGCTTTGCTGCCGGCAAGGGCGTCCGGCTTTATGCCGCCTATCAGGAGCGGCTCAAGGTCCTCAACGCCTGCGATTTCGGCGATCTGCTGCTCGAGAATCTGCGCCTGTTTCGCGAGCATCCTGACGTACTCAAGGAATATCACGAGCGCTTCCGCTACATGCTGGTCGACGAATACCAGGACACCAACGTCGCCCAATATCTCTGGCTGCGGCTGCTGGCGCAGGGGCGGCGCAACATTTGTTGCGTCGGCGACGACGACCAGTCGATCTATGGCTGGCGCGGCGCCGAGGTCGACAACATCCTGCGCTTCGAGAAGGATTTTCCGGGCGCCGTCGTCATCCGCCTCGAACGCAATTACCGCTCGACCGGCCATATCCTCGGCGCGGCCTCGCATCTGATCGCCCACAATGAGGGCCGGCTCGGCAAGACGCTGTTCACGGACGCGAATGATCCCGACGCCGCCAAGGTGCAGGTCGCCTCATCCTGGGATTCGGAAGAGGAGGCGCGCGCCATCGGCGAGGAGATCGAGGCGCTGCAGAAGAACGGTCATGCGCTGAACGAGATGGCGATCCTGGTGCGCGCCTCGTTCCAGATGCGCTCATTCGAAGACCGCTTCATCACTCTCGGTCTCCCCTACCGCGTCATCGGCGGCCCGCGCTTCTATGAGCGCGCCGAGATCCGCGACGCGCTGGCCTATTTCCGCATCGTCGTGCAGCCGGCCGACGACCTCGCCTTCGAGCGCATCGTCAACACGCCGCGCCGCGGCATCGGCGAGACGACGGTACGCCTGCTCTATGACCACGCCCGCTCGCGCCAGATTCCGATCGTGCAGGCAGCCGAGGAACTGACGCAGACTTCCGAAATCGCTGCTAGAACGCGCACGGCGCTGCGCGACCTCATCGCCTCGATCGCGCGCTGGCGCTCCAACCTTGGTGCGATCAAGCACACGCAGCTCGCCGAGACGATCCTGGACGAGAGCGGATACACGGAGATGTGGCAGCAGGACCGCTCCGCCGATGCGCCGGGGCGGCTGGAGAACCTGAAAGAGCTGATCCGCTCGATGGACGAATTCGAGTCGCTCGAAGCCTTCCTGGAGCACATCGCGCTCGTGATGGACCGGGATTCGGCCGAGAACAACGATTCCGTCTCGATCATGACGCTGCATTCGGCCAAGGGTCTCGAATTCGAGACGGTCTTCCTGCCCGGCTGGGAGGAAGGACTCTTCCCCCACCAGCGCGCCCTCGATGAGAGCGGCCGAGCCGGCCTCGAGGAAGAGCGCCGCCTCGCCTATGTCGGCATCACAAGGGCGAAGAAGCGCGCGCTGATCTGGTTCGCCTCGAACCGCCGTATCCACGGCCTCTGGCAATCCAATGTCCCCTCGCGCTTCCTCGACGAATTGCCAGAGAAGCACGTCGCGGTCGTCGAGCAGACATCGAGCTATGGCGGCTACAATGTCGGCGGCGTCGGCAACTACGGCGCCAGCCGGTTCGACCGCGCCGACCCCTTCGCCAACACCTATTCGACCCCCGGCTGGCAGCGCGCCCAGAAGAACCGCACGGCCGGCACCAAAAGCCAGTCCTATTCAGCCTCCCGGATGATCGAAGGCGAACTCATCGCCAAATCGACCACACCGCAATCCGACTATTCGGTCGGCGAGCGCGTCTTCCACCAGAAATTCGGCTATGGCGCGATCACCGAGATCGAAGGCAACAAGCTGACGGTAGATTTCGAAAAGGCAGGGACGAAGAAGGTGGTGGATAGTTTTGTTACGCGGGGGTGAGGCGTGGTCGTGCTGGACCCGCACTGTCGACTTGGCTTTATGATCCGTTCCTGGTTGTGGCCCAGGAGACCTAGGCTACCAAATGTCTGTCTTCGAAGGGCGCAGCCTGATCGCTAGAGACTCGTCAACTTGACGTCCTGCAGTTGAATAGACGGTCAATCTGTGAATAGCTCTGTGCTTCGGCTTCCTCGGGGGGATGGAATGCGGGCACTGAGTGCTGCACTATTATTGCTTTTTATTACCAGCGCTTGGGCAGTTCCGTTTTTAGACATTCTGTCTTATGGATGGCTTTTGTGCGCAGGATACGCATCCGTCATCCTACTTCTAGCTCCTGTCGGACTTTCATTAGGGCTTCTATGTATCGGAGGTGCCCTTGTTGCTTTTCTTGTATTTACGAACGACATCAAAATCGACCGGACGCATCTTCCGTTAACTTTCACAGATCTTAGAATTTCTTTCGACAATCCTGCGGGGTTGGCGGAAGCCATGGGACTTCCTCACGTGGCCGTCGCGCTGATCAAGGGGGCGTTGATCCTGATTGCGATCGCGCTAGTCGGCCTAATGCTGCGAGGCTGGCGTCGCCGCCAGGCTGCCGAGAAGCCACAACTGCCCTTGGTCACTCTGGTCGCGCTATTTGGGGTTTTGTCGATCTCGGCGACGCTATTCACAGTAGAAGCTAGCCATGAATTTGGCAGGGCTGCCAACGCAGACCCCAATTTCTGGAATCCAGATGGGGTTACTCAATTCTCAAGACGCATCGGATTGGTGCCGTTCCTATTGGCGACACGCTGGCTCGATTCCGAGGCACGCGCCGCGTTCGTCGATTCATCGTCGGACGGCATCAACAAAGCGGACATGGCGCTTGCCCGGCAATTCATCCGCCCAACGACAATCGATAAAGACAAGCTTCCAAACATCGTCCTGATCCAGGCGGAATCGACCTTTGACCCGAACACCGCCTTTCATCTAGCTGAGCCATACGCAAATACAATTCTGGTTCATGATTCTATGACCGTTGCGATGGGACCGTTGAAGATAATCCCGATCGGCGGCGGGTCATGGGTTTCCGAATTCGAAGCAGTTACCGGACTTGATTCACGATTATTCGGTTATTTCGGATACTACACCCACGCATCGGTGTCGCCCTATGTGAAAGGCGGGTTTGCAAGATATCTTCGCAGCAAGGGCTATCAAACGTACGTCTTCTATTCATGGCCAGGCGAATTCTTTAATGCGCGCAGTGCTTATGGCCATTATGGTTTCAACACATTCCTCGATAGCCACGACCTTGGCAGAGGCGATGGTGGCGGGGAGACCGACTTGCAAATGGTCGACGACTTCGTTGCGCGCATGAAAACGGATCGCGCCAATCCTTTCTTTGCGTTCATCCCGACGTCCGAGAACCACGCGCCGCACGAGTGCCTCCACTTCAAGCCCGGCGACACGATGATTGCGACGCTGGCCGGTACTGACTCATTCGGAATCAACTGCCAGCTCAACGAATATATGCTGCGCATGCGAGATACCGCGGTTGCGTTCGACAGGGCTCGAGACTTTCTCGCCGATCTGCAGCGGGAAACGGGCCGCCCCTTTGTCATCGCGCTCTATGGCGACCACCAGCCACATACCTTTACGGGGACCGACACGGCTAAATTTGATTTCACGCCGTATCGGACGAAAGAATCGGTCCAGCATACGGTTTTCAAAATCGACTCCAGCCTCCCGAACGTTCTCGACATACCCACACCGTTACCACTCTCGCTCATGCCGACTCTCCTCAGCGCCTTCGTGGCCGGTGATGCAGACGATCTCTATCTGCCGGCCAATCTTGCGCTGTTCGCGGCCTGCGGAGAGGATTTCTTCAAAGGCGCCTCCAGCTATGAAACAGCGGTCAGTGAAAGCCCCTTTTCAGACACCGAATCGAAGTCGTGCAGCGATATGCGAGCACGGGCGGTCGGCGCCTATCGCAAAGCCGGAGCGTTCTGAGCGGGTCACCTTGCAGCCGATCGATCGGATCGCCGGTTAGAACGGGGGAGAAACAAGTTCATCTGCTTTCCCTCCTCATGGAGCCGGGGGTATGTAGCGGTTTGCTTATTCGGATTAGATCCCATGACCCTCATCGCCTCCCTCACCGTCGCCACAGAAGCCGCCGCGCAGGCGCTGGTCGAGGCGCTCGGCGCCTCCGAGGAACTGGACTTTCCGACCGCGGCCACGACGGAGCAGGCCGATCAGAGTTGGGTCGTCGACGTCTATTTCGAGGATAAGCCCGACGCAGCCGCGCTGAACGCGCTGGCCGCCAGCGTGCTCGGCTCCAATGCGCCCGCCTTCAAGATCGCGCCGCTGCCCGACGAGGATTGGGTGGCGAAATCGCTGGAAGGTCTGAAGCCGGTGCGCGCCGGACGCTTCCTCGTTCATGGCAGCCATGACCGCGACAAGATCCAGCCCGGCGACATCTCGATCGAAATCGAGGCGGGCGAGGCGTTCGGCACGGGCCATCACGGCACGACGGCCGGCTGCCTGGCCGAGATCGACCGCCTCTGCTCGGCGCGCGACTTCAAGAGCATCCTCGACCTTGGCACGGGCACGGGGGTACTCGCCATCGCGCTCGCCAAGGCCTGGGGCAAAACCGTGCTCGCCACCGACATCGATCCTATCGCGACCCGCGTGACGGAAGAGAACGCGGCACTGAACGGCGTCGGCGCGTTGATCGAGGCGGCGACGGCCGAGGGTTTCGGCAATCCCGTCTTCGCGGCGAACGCGCCGTTCGACCTCGTCATCGCCAATATCCTGGCCGGCCCGCTGATCGCGCTCGCGCCCGAAATCGCGCGCCACCTGACCCCCGACGGCACCGTCGTGCTCTCCGGCCTGCTGGTCGCGCAGGGTCCGGCCGTCACCGCTGCCTATGAGGCGGAAGGATTGCGCCTCACCCGCTCCGGCGAGATGGAAGGCTGGCTGACGCTGACTCTGGAGCGGTGAGCGCTTCTCTCCGACCCTCCCCTTGAGGGAGGCGTCCCAGCGGATGTGCACCTTCCCGAACAGGCGAAGCAATCCCTCCCCCAAGGGAGGGCTCAAGGAAGATCGACGCCCCTACCCCTTCATCGATCCCGTCTTCTCGAGCCGGTCGTACCACTCGAACGCCTCGTTGAGCAGGTGCGGCGTCTGGCCGCCGCGCTTCAGCGCGCGGGTGAAGTAGTCGCGCGCCTGGTTGCGGAAATCAGCGTGCATGCAATTGGCGATGATCAGCTCCGCGCGCTCGCGCGGGGCGAGACCGCGCAGATCCGCAAGGCCGTTCTCCGTCACGACCACGTCGACATCGTGCTCATTGTGGTCGACATGCGGCACCATCGGAACGACGCGCGAGATCGTGCCGCCCTTGGCCAGCGACTTGGTGACGAAGACGGCGAGATAGGCGTTGCGGGCGAAATCGCCCGAGCCGCCGATGCCGTTCATCATGTGCGTACCGCCGACATGGGTCGAATTGACATTGCCATAGATGTCGCATTCGAGCGCGGTGTTGATACCGATGATGCCGAGGCGGCGGATGACCTCGGGATGGTTCGAGATCTCCTGCGGCCGCAGGATCAGCCGGCTCTTGTATTGGCCGATATTCGGGAAGACCCGCGCCTGGCAGGCTGATGACAGCGTGATCGACGAGCCGGAGGCAAAGACGAGCTTGCCGGAATCAAAGAGGTCGAAGGTGCTGTCCTGCAGAACCTCGCTATACATGGTCAGGTCATGGAACGGACTATCGATCAGCCCAGTCAGAACGGCATTGGCGATCGAGCCGATGCCCGCCTGCAGCGGCCCGAGCCGGTTGGTGAGCCGTCCCTTCCTGACCTCGGAGGAGAGAAACTCGGTCAGATGCCCGGCAATCGCCCGTGTGTCGTCATCTGGCGGCGTTGTCTCGGCGGAGCTGTCCTGCTGGTCGGTGACAACGATGGCGACGATTTTGGCCGGATCGATCGGAATGAAGGGCAGGCCGATGCGGCTCTCTGGCGCGACGACGGGGATAGGCTCGCGATAGGGGCGCCGCGTCGGGATATAGATGTCGTGTATGCCCTCGAAATCGGTGTGCTGGCCGAGATTGATCTCGACGATCACTTGTTTGGCGAGAATCGCGAAGGTCGCCGTGTTGCCGACGGAGGTCGTCGGCACGATCGCGCCCTCGCGGGTGATCGCCGCCGCCTCGACCACGGCGACGTCGATCGGACCCATCTGGTGCGAGCGGACGAGTTCGACCGTCTCGGACAAATGCTGGTCGATGAACATCACTTCGCCGCGATTGATCGCGGCGCGCAGCACGGGGTCGGACTGGAACGGCAGGCGGCGCTTCAGCACATGGGCTTCGGTCAGCACCTTGTCGACGCCGCTGCCGAGCGAGGCGCCGGTCATCAGCGTAATGCCGAGCGGCTCGGTCTTCGCCCTCTCGGCCAGTGCCAGCGGCACGGCCTTGGCATCACCCGCACGGGTGAAGCCACTCATGCCGACGGTCATCCCGTCCTTTATGAAGCGGGAGGCCTCGGCCGCCGACATGACCTTGTCGCGCAGCGAGGCGAGGCGGATACGATCCTGAAGCATGACGGTCCAGCCAGACGATAAGACTGCCGGACCATAGTACCAAGCCAGGGTGATAAGCACGCCAGAAGCGTGATGCCGGGCGCGACGGGCTGTCGCGCCGAGGCCAGAACCGCATTTGTCTCAGAGCGGGCTGCTGAACGCCGCGCGCTCGTGGGTCTCGCGATCGAAGCCGAAGGTCGCGAGGCTCGCATCGTCGAGCGAGAGCTGGTACCCGTTCACATAGCGCGGCATGGAGCGCTCGCGAACGTGGTTCATCCGAGCGACGGCGCGCCGGACGACGCCGTGGCCACGGCTTCCCGCCGCTGCAACGCCGATTTCGCCATATGCTCGAGCCATCATTTCGAATTCCTTTTGCCGGAGCGCTGTCGCCCTCCCCTTCCGAGAACCAACATAGCCTCTCCAATCGCTTACCAGCACCGCCTCAAATGGAATGACTGGCATGCGGTTTTTGCATCGCACAAGATACGGCCACATTCATGCCGCGTTGCAAACAAGGATGTTGACGCGATTGCCGCTGGAGAGGCGTGCCGATAGGTTTCGTTAAGATTCGCGACCGAAAGACCAGCTCATGTTCCAGAACTTCGACGCCCCGGCCCGCTCCCAGCCGATCGGCGGACGCCTCGTATCGCTGCGTGCAGAGCTTGGGAAACACGGCCTTTCCGGCTTTCTCGTCCCGCATTCCGATGAATATCAAGGCGAATACACGCCGGCCTCGGCCGAGCGGCTTGCCTGGCTCACGGGCTTCACCGGCTCGGCCGGCATGGCGATCGTGCTGGCCGGCGAGGCGGCTATCTTTGTCGATGGTCGCTATACGCTCCAAGTGCGCGAGCAGATCGAAATCGCGGATTTCACGCCGGAACACCTGATCGAAACGCCGCCCCATGCCTGGATTCGTCCCCGCCTGAAGCAGGGCGACCGCATCGGCTATGATCCGAGGCTGCTGACGCTTGCCGAGCTCCGCCGTTTCGAGCATGCCGCCGCAGGCACGGGCGCGGGACTGGTCCCCGTCGACGAAAACCCGATCGACCGGATCTGGGCCGACCGCCCTGCCCCGCCGGTCGGCGCCGTTTCACTACAGGGCGACGATCTGGCGGGCGAAAGCGCCCGCGCCAAGATCGAGCGATTGCAGGCTGTCCTCGCCGAAAAGGGCGCCGACGCGGCCGTAATCGCGCAGTCGGATTCGATCGCCTGGACCTTCAACATCCGCGGCACCGACGTGCCGCACAATCCGGTCGCCCTCTCCTACGCCATTCTCTCCCGTGACGGCCCGCCGACGCTCTATATTGACAGCCGCAAGCTCTCCAACGCCGTGCGCGACGCGCTCGCCGATCTCGCCGACATCCGCGAGGAAACTGCTATCCTGGGCGATCTGGAGCGGCTCGGCGGCTCCGGTGCCCGCGTGCTCGCCGATCCGAACACGACCCCGGCAGCGTTGCTGCGCGCGCTCATCGCCGCCGAAGGCACGCTGATCGAAGGCAGCGATCCGGTGACGCTGCCAAAGGCGCGCAAGAACGCTATCGAACTCGATGGCAGCCGCCGGGCCCATCATCGCGACGGCGTCGCGATGACCCGCTTTCTCGCCTGGCTCGACGAAGAAGCGCCGACGGGTGAACTCGACGAGATCGCCGCCGCGCGCCGGCTGGAAGCCTTCCGTGCCGAGATCGGCGAAGAGGACGGCATGCCGCTCGCCGACATCTCGTTCGATACCATCTCCGGCGCCGGTTCGGACGGCGCCATTGTTCACTACCGCGTCAACGAGGCGACCAATCGCAAGATCGAGCCGGGCTCGCTCTATCTCGTCGATTCCGGCGCGCAGTTCCGCGACGGCACAACCGATATCACCCGCACCATCGCTATCGGCGAGCCGACCGCCGAGATGCGCCAGCGCTTCACGCTGGTGCTGAAAGGCCATATCGCGCTGGCCACCGCGCGCTTTCCCGCCGGCACCAACGGCGCGCAGCTCGATACGCTGGCGCGGATCGCGCTTTGGCAGAAGGGTCTCGACTACGACCATGGCACGGGCCATGGCGTCGGCGCTTTCCTTTCCGTCCATGAGGGGCCGGCCCGGATCTCCAAGACGGGCACCTTCGCGCTGGAGCCGGGCATGATCCTTTCCAACGAGCCAGGCTATTACAAGACCGGCGCCTATGGCATCCGCATCGAGAACCTGATCCTCGTCCATCCGCCGGAGCCGATCGAGGGCGGCGAGCGGCCGATGCTCGGGTTCGAGACGCTGACGCTTGCTCCCATCGACCGCAAGCTGGTCGAGCCCGCGCTGTTGAACGCGGCCGAAATCGCGTGGCTCGACGCCTATCATGCGCGCGTGCGGGAGGCTCTGGCGCCCCGGCTGACCGGGCGGGCGCTCCAGTTTTTGCTCGCCTCGACGCAATCCGTCGTTGCATGAGGGCGACTGCCGTTCCATCACGCTTGGAGAAATGTAGAAATATTCCGTGATGGAACGGAGCTTATCCGACTCCGTTTCCTGTCTGAGCAATCGCTCGATAGTGACGACAAAACACGGAGTTACGACCATGAAGAAGATACTCGCGGCCACTGCGTTGGCCGGCTTCCTCGCGGCCGGTCCCGCGTTCGCCCAGGATGCGACCACCCCGGCACCCGCGCCGGCTGCAACCACCGATATGAGCGCCACCACAGCGATGACAGAGCGCTTCATCACCCTTCAGGCGCCGGACGACTGGTTGGCTGCCAGGTTGATCGGTTCGACCGTCTACAGCCCCGCCGATGACAATCTCGGCGACATCAACGACCTCGTCGTCGCCAGCAATGGCACGGTGAAGGCAGTTGTGATCGGCGTCGGCGGCTTCCTCGGCATCGGCGAGAAGAACGTCGCGATCAACCCGACGGCGCTGGAACGGGTCGCCGACGGCAACACGGTCAAGTACCGCCTCGCGACGACCAAGGAAGAGCTGACCGCGGCACCGGAATTCAAGCCGCTCGACGCGGCCGACGTCTCGACGACCGGCTCGACGACACCGGCACCGATGGACCCGGCGCCGACCCCGGCAACCCCGGCGCAGTAAATCCAGGTCACCATCCCGAAGGAGAGCCCCGCCCTGGCGGGGCTCTTTTCGTGACGGGCGGACATTGCCCAGCGTGGCGGGCGGCTATGGGCCTGCCTCGGCGAGCATCGCCAGCCATTCATCTTCCGTCAGGACACGAACGCCGAGCTTGGTCGCCTCGTCCAGCTTCGAACCGGCGCCCGGCCCGGCCACGACCAGATCCGTCTTTTTCGATACCGAGCCGGAAACCTTGGCGCCGAGCCGTTCGGCCGTCGCCTTGGCCTCATTGCGCGTCATCTTCTCCAGATTGCCGGTGAAGACCATGATCTTGCCGGCGAACGTGCCGCCGGTCGCAGCCGGGGCGACATCCGTGACGGTGATCTGCTCGAGCAGTCCGGAAACGACGGCCTCATTATGAGGCTCGGCGAAGAATTCGACGATCGAGGTGGCTGCAACCTCGCCGACATCGCCCAATGCGGCGAGATCGCGGAAGGCCTCGCCTGGCTGGCCCGCCGCCGCTTCGGATGCCGCGCGCATCACTGCGACCGCATCGCCAAAATGGGCGATGAGATTGTCGCGCGCCGGTTTGTTGAGCCGGGCACGGGTGAGCGCGGCCTCGGCATCGAGCGGCGACGGCTCCCCTTCGGGCAGTTCGACAGCCACCTGGATGAGCCTGTCCCGCGTCAGCCCGCCAACGCGCGGGATTTCGGTCAGCCGCTGCCATGCATCGCTGGGCAACCCGGCTATGGCATTGGCCACGGCCTCGCGGAAGGCTCCGATACCGACAAAGCGCTTGGCGAGCGCCTTTGCCGTCGATTCGCCGACATTGCGGATGCCGAGGGCGTAGAGGAAGCGGTCGAGGGCAACGGCGCGCCGCTCGTCGATCGCGACGAAGAGCTTCTCGAGGCCATCGAAGGAGCGCTTCTCGGTGATCTTGCTCGCCTTGGCGTCGGCGCCCTTCTGCTGGCGCCGTTCCTCCGACTGGCGGGCGCGATATTCGGCAAGCGCCGCCTGCGCCGCGTCGCGCCTCTCGTGCAGATGAAAGATGTCGACCGGGTTCTTCAACAGCCCGGCTTCGAAGAACAGCTGAACATTCTCGTCGCCCAGCCCCTCAATGTCGAAGGCGAGGCGCGAGACGAAATGCCGGATGCGCTCCACCGCCTGCGCCGGGCAGATCAGCCCGCCGGTACAGCGGCGAACGGCTCCCCCCTCCTCGCGCACCGCATGGCTCCCGCAGGCCGGGCAGCGGGTCGGGAACGCATAGGGAACCGCGCTCGCCGGGCGCTTGGCGAGATCAACCGATACGACCTGCGGAATGACGTCGCCAGCGCGCTGGATGATCACGGTATCGCCGACACGGATGTCGACGCCGTCACGGATCGGCAGCCCGTCGGCGCCAATGCCCTTGATGTAGTCCTCATTGTGCAGCGTCGCGTTGGATACGACAACGCCGCCGACCGTGACGGGCGTCAGCCGGGCGACCGGCGTCAGCGCGCCTGTACGGCCGACCTGGATATCGATGCCTTCCAGCACCGTGAAGGCCTGCTCAGCCGGGAATTTATGCGCGATCGCCCAGCGCGGCGAGCGCGAGACGAAGCCGAGGCGCCGCTGCAGTTCCAGATCGTTGACCTTGTAGACGACGCCGTCAATGTCATAGCCAAGCCCGGCGCGATCCTCTTCGAGGGCGTGATAGAAGGCGAGCGCGTCCTCGGCCCCGGCGCAGATTACCATGCGCGGATTGGTCGGCAGGCCCCAGGCTGCGAAGGCTTCGACCATGCCCATCTGCGTCTCCGCCGGCATGTCGCTCGTCTCGCCCCAGGCATAGGCAAAAAAGCGCAGCGGGCGCGAGGCAGTAATCTTCGAGTCGAGTTGGCGCAGCGAGCCGGCGGCGGCATTGCGCGGATTGGCGAAGACCTTGCCGCCCTCCTCCAGCATGCGCTCGTTCATCGCCTGGAAATCGGAATGCGCCATGTAGCATTCGCCCCGGATCTCGACGATCTCCGGCACGCCGGCCGGCAGTTCATTCGGAATGTCAGCGATCGTCCTCGCGTTGGCGGTTACATTCTCGCCCTCATAGCCATCGCCACGAGTAGCCGCGACGACAAGCTTACCGCCCTCATAGCGCAGCGACAGCGACAGGCCGTCGATCTTCGGCTCAGCGGTGAATGGCAAGGACCGTTCGGCGTCAAAGCCCAGGAAGCGGCGGGCACGCTCGATGAAATCGGTGACGTCCTTGTCGGCAAAGGCATTGTCGAGCGAGAGCATCGGGACGACGTGCTGAACCTTGGCGAATTTCGCCGCCGGTGCCGCGCCGACCGAAGTGCTGACAGCGGATTTCAACGCCGGGAAGCGCGCTTCGATCGCATTGAGTCGACGGCGGAGCGCGTCATAGGCAGCGTCCGAGATCGTCGGCGCATCTTCCTGATGATAGCGGATATCGGCGTCGGCGATCTGCGCCGAAAGCGCGGCATGCTCGGCAGCGGCCTCCGCTTCGCTCAAGGCGGCGACGTCTGGATCCATAGGCGTATCCGGCAGCATGGCGATAGCTCCTCTGTCGAAAAGCTATGCCGTGCCACCGGGCGCCTCGCAAGAGCCGGTGGAATTGTGCGGGGGATCCCCGGCTCGTGCAGAGTTCAGGTACGTTCCGATGCGATGGTGAACCGCATCAGGCATTGGCTGCGATTCTCCTCGGAGAGCCGGCGCCAGGCATCCTCCGCGGCGCGGCGTTCACCGAAGGGTCCGAGCACGCGCTGCGTGCCCTCGATCAGCCGGTCGAACGTCATCGAGGCATATTCGCCGCCGACGATCCAGAAACGGGACGTGTTCATTTCAAAGCCTCCTCTCATTCGGCTGCGGTCAGGAACTGCTCGGCCTCGGTCGACTCGGCCATGGCCGTCGTCGAGGAGAGGCCGCCGGTGATCGCCAGTGACACCTGGTCGAAATAGCCAGTGCCGACTTCGCGCTGATGTCGCGTCGCGGTGTAGCCGGTCGCCTCGGCGGCGAATTCGGCTTGCTGCAGCTCGCTATAGGCGCCCATGCCGCGGTCGCGATAGCCGCTCGCGAGCTCGAACATGGAGTGGTTGAGCGCATGGAAGCCCGCCAGCGTCACGAACTGGAATTTGTAGCCCATGGCGCCCAGCTCGCGCTGGAACGTCTCGATCGTCGCCGGATCCAGCTTCGCCCGCCAGTTGAACGAGGGCGAGCAATTATAGGCGAGCAGCTTGCCCGGATATTTCGCATGGATCGCCTCGGCGAAGGCGCGCGCATCGCCGAGATCGGGATGCGACGTCTCCCACCACAGCAGATCGGCGTGCGGCGCGAAGGCGAGCCCGCGCGCGATGCAGTGATCGAGCCCGGTTCCCTCCTTCAGGCGGAAGAAGCCCTCCGCCGTCCGCTCACCGGGCACGATGAAGGGCCGGTCGCGCTCGTCGATATCCGAGGTGATCAGCCGCGCCGATTCGGCGTCCGTGCGGGCGACGACCAGCGTCGAAACCCCCATGACATCGGCCGCGAGCCGGGCGGCGACGAGGTTGCGCTCATGCGCCGCCGTCGGGATCAGCACCTTGCCGCCGAGATGGCCGCACTTCTTCTCCGAGGCGAGTTGGTCCTCGAAATGAACCGCCGCCGCGCCAGCCTCGATATAGGCCTTCATAATTTCGAAGGCGTTGAGCGGCCCGCCAAAGCCGGCCTCGGCATCGGCGACGATCGGCGCGAACCAGTCACGCGAGACCTTGCCCTCGGCCTGTTCGATCTGGTCGGCGCGCTGCAGCGTCCTGTTGATGCGCCGGCAGAGTTCCGGACCGGCATTGGCCGGATAGAGGCTCTGGTCCGGATACATCGCGCCAGCCGTATTGGCGTCGGCCGCGACCTGCCAGCCCGAGAGATAGATCGCCTGCAGGCCGGCGCGGACCATCTGCATGGCCTGGTTGCCCGTGACGGCGCCTAGCGCATGGACGTAGGGCGTCTCGTGCAGCTGCCGCCACAGGCGATCGGCGCCGCGCTCGGCCAGCGTGTGGGCGACCACGACGGAACCCCGCAGCTTCGCCACATCGGCGGCGGCATAGGGGCGGCGGATGCCGTCGAAGCGGCCAGGCGCCTGGTTGGGGACGAGTTCTGCGAAATTCCGTGACATGGGTCCTCTCCGTGTCAACGTTTGACATTGCCTCGCAATGCCTCTGTAATGCCGTTGACAGGATCAATTAGCCGAATAGACGACGCTGAAACAATGAGTTTCTCGGCAATTCGGGATGCGATGTCAGGCTGTGACCGTCAGACCAGTTGAATTGTAAAATCATGACAAACGACATCGAGAAGAAGCTGTTCATAGGCCCGAAGCTACGGCGGCTCCGTCGCGATCTTGGCCTTAACCAGACCAAGATGGCCGAGGACCTCGGCATCTCGCCGAGCTACGTCAATCTGATGGAACGCAACCAGCGCCCCGTCTCGGCGCAGATCCTCATCCGCCTCGCCGATGTCTACGACCTCGACGTCAAGATGCTGGCCACCGGCGAGGACGACCGCAGCCTGGCCGAGGTCAGCGAGTTGATGCGCGATCCGATCTTCCAGGATCTCGCCGTGCCAGCGCAGGAAATGCGCGACCTCGTCGAGACCTGTCCTTCCCTGGCGCTAGCCATGCAGCGGCTCTACCAGGCCTATCAGCAGACGCAGCGCGGCCCGGAGGACGGCATCGTGGCCGTGCCGGCCTTCGAACCGGTGGAAGCGGTCCGAAGCGCCATCGAGACGGCCCGCAACTATTTCCCCGAACTCGACGAGGCCGCCGAGACGCTCGCCGCCGAATTGGGCGAGCCCGGCGCCGACCTCTTCGCCGCCCTTGCCGCCCGCCTCCAGGCGCGGCATGGCGTGCGCGTCCGCGTGGTTCCGTCCGAAGTGATGACCGGGGCGCTACGCCGCTTCGACCGCCACCGCCGCCATCTGCTGCTTTCCGAAATGCTGGGAGCCTCGGGCCGCACCTTCGGCGCGGCGTTCCAACTCGCCACGTTGGAACAGGCGGCGGCGCTGGACGCGGCCGTGGAGGCAAGCGCGCTTATCGACCCGACCGCGCGGCGCATGTTCCGCGTCTTCCTCGCGAATTATTTCGCCGGGGCCGTGCTGATGCCCTATGGCCGTTTCTTCGCGGCGGCCGAATCGTCGCGCTACGACATCGCCATGCTCGGGCGCCGATTTGGCGCCAGCTTCGAACAGGTCTGCCACCGGCTGACGACGCTGCAACGGCCGAGCGCCAAGGGCGTGCCCTTCTTCATGATCCGGGTCGACGACGCCGGCAATGTCTCGAAGCGCCACGCTTCCGGACGCTTCCATCTCTCGCGCTATGGCGGCACCTGTCCGCTCTGGAATCTGCACGAGACGTTCCGCACGCCGAGCACGATCCTGACGCAGCAACTGGAAATGCCGGATGGGAGCCGCTTCTTTTCGGTCGCCTCGGCGGTTGCCGGCACGCCGCAACCCCTGCCGAGGAGGGAGGCGCGCTTCGCCATAGGACTCGTTTGCGAGATGAAATATGCCGCGCGCCTTGCCTATGCGGACGGTCACGCCGACGAGCCGATTCCAATCGGGACGAACTGCCGGCTCTGCGAGCGCACCGATTGCGTGCAGCGGGCAGAGCCTCCGGCGGCGCGGCCGATCCTTATCGACGAATGGATCCGCGGCAATGTCCCGTTCCGTTTCGACCCCAGGCGCCGGCGCGAGGCCGAGGCCTGAATTCCGCTACTTGACGGGCAGCGGGTCGGGATTGTGCGGGCGGAAAAGACGCCCCTTCTCGGTCCAGAGCACAAGGGCGAATGCCAATAGTCCCATGACGAGGAAGCCGATCGACAAGGGCAATACCGTACCGTTGAAGCTCTGGCTGATCACCATGCCGATCAGGGAACCGCCGAGCGTCGTATAAGCGCCGATGACGGACGAGGCCGTGCCGGCGACGTCACCGAGCGGTTCCATCGCCATCGTGTTGAAATTCGGCATCGCAAGGCTGAACAGGAACTGGCAGCCAGCCAATCCAAGGATGAAGAGGAACAGCGGCGGCTTGCCGTCATAGACAACAGCCATCGCCACCAGCGCGAACGCAAAGACGAGATAGCCGCAGACACCGGCATGCGACAGACGCCGCATGCCCAGCCGGCGGACAAGCTTAGAATTCATATAGGCGGCCACGCCCATCACGGCCGCGATCGATCCGAAGACGGCCGGAAAGAGCAGCCCGAGACCATAGACATCCGTCTCGAAGATCTGCTGCGAGGAGGCGATATATCCCATGAGCGCGCCATACATGAGCGCCATGGCGGTGGCATAGCCGAACGTTGCCCTGAGCGTGACACAGCGCATAGCGCCAGCGCCAATGCGCTTCAAAGAAAATGGCATGCGATATTCGGGATGCAGCGTCTCCGGCATGCGGCGGCCGAACCAGATGGCGAGCGCCAGCGCCATGACGAGCATCGAGACGAAGATGACATGCCAGCTTCCGAACAGCAGGAAGAAGCTGCCGATCGAGGGAGCGAACACCGGCACGATCAGGAAGATCATCATGACGATCGACATGACCCGCGCCATCTCACGGCCATGGAAGCGGTCTCGCACGATGGCAACGGAAAGGATGCGCGTCGCCGCCGCTCCCATCCCCTGGATAGCCCGGGCGAACAGCAGGACCTCGAAGGTGGGCGCGAACAGCGCGATGAAACTGCCGATGGCGAAGATGACCAGCCCGATCATCAGCGTCGGGCGCCGGCCGATGACGTCCGAAATCGGCCCGTAGAACAGCTGCATCACACCGAAGCCGACCATGTAGACCGTCAGAATGAGCTGCACCTCATTCACGGACGAGAGGCCATAGTCGGCAGCGATCGGGTCGAAGGCCGGCAGCAGATTGTCGATCGACATCGAGCCGAGCGCCATCATGAAGGCGATCATCAGCACAAATTCGAAGAAGGACGGCGACGGGGCTTCGCGCTCGGTGGAGCCCGCGGTGAGGATGGACATCAACGCTCTCAATTTTCTCACGAATGGCAGAATGGCCCTTCGTCCTGGACCGACCGGGCGCAACGGCGCCGCCTCCCACGGTACCAAGTCCTTCCTACGCCGAAAAACCGGACGGTTCCGTGACGGCTATCACAACGAGGAAGAAAGCGATGTCAATCAGACCAGTTGATATTACACGGCCGCCTTATGATCAACCGACGTTATCTTTGGCGACGTATATTTCGTGATGAATCATGAAATCCTCGAGATCCGCCGCGCCGTCACGCTTTGGTCGCGGGCCTGAGCCAGGACTGTCCCAGATGGAGATAAGGACGCGACAATGGGACGGTTCGAAACGACGGCGGAGACCTACGCGCTTTATCGCGAACCCTATCCGCCGAACTTCTTTGTCGCGGTGGCCAGACAACTGGGCTTCCAGGGCTCCGAGGCGCTCATCGACCTCGGTACGGGACCGGGAATGCTCGCCCTGGGCTTCCGGCCTTTTGTCGCCTCGATCCTCGGCGTCGATCCGGAACCGGCCATGCTGGCGGCCGCGCGCGAGGCCGCGACGGCTGCGCATGTGGAATTTCCACTGTTCGCCGGCCGGACGGAAGACCTTCCGGCAGATATCGGTCGCTTCGATCTCGTGACCATCGGACGCGCGCTGCACTGGATGGACAAGGCCACGAGCCTGCCCGTCCTCGACCGACTGCTGCTCCCCGACGGCGCGATCCTGGTCTGCGGCTGCTCGCCGGCGAAGGATGGCAGCAATCCCTGGCTCGATATCCTCGAAAGGATCGTCCATTCCTGGGCAGCCGAGGGCGCGACAAACTGGAACCGTATCTATGGAAACTGGTTCGTCGGATCGTCGTTTCTGCCGGCGGGTGAAATCGAGACGACATTCACGCAGCCGATCACACCACAAGCCCTGTGCGAGCGAGCGCTCACGCGCTCCACGACGTCGCCCGCTATCCTCGGCAGCCGTATCGACGCGTGCCGCGCCGAGCTTCTCACAGCACTCGTGCCCTTCTTTCCCGAAGGCAGTCGCCAGGAGACTCTGAAGGTCCGCGCTGAGATTCTGCGGCGAGGGTAGCTTCGGGCAGCCTATGCGCCGCCGATCAGCCGCGCAGCAGCCGCGCGCGCTTCTTCGGTGACGACGCTACCGGCGAGCATGCGCGCGACCTCCTCCTGCCGGGCCGAGCCGCCGAGCACGCTGACGCCGGTTGCGACCCGCTCCTCGCCGGGCAGGCTCGACTTGGCGATCAGGAAATGATGGCCGGCACGGGCGGCGACCTGCGGGGCATGCGTCACCGACAGGACCTGTACGCGCTCGGCGAGGCGGGCGAGCCGCTTGCCGATCGCCTCAGCGACGGCGCCGCCGACGCCCGTGTCGATCTCGTCGAAGACGAGCGTGGGCGCCGAACCGCGATCGGCCAGCGCCACCTTGATCGCGAGGAGGAAACGCGAGAGCTCGCCGCCGGAAGCGACCTTCATCAATGGGCCCGGCCGCGTGCCCGGATTGGTGCGCACGACGAAGGAGACGGCGTCGATCCCGCTTTCCAATCGCTCCTCCGGATCGCTCTCGACCAGGACGATGAAGGCGGCACGCTCAAGCTTCAGGGCTGGCAGTTCCTCGGCGACGCGGGCTTCCAGTTCCTCGGCGGCATGTCGGCGGCGAGCGGACAGCGCGGCCGCGACGGCGTCGAAGGCGCGCCTTGCGGCTTCGGCCGCGCTTTCGAGGGCCGCGAGCCGTTCCTCGCCGGATTCAAGCGCTGCGAGATCGGCCTCCATCTTCTCGCGCAGCGCGGCGAGGTTCTCGACCGGAACATCGAACTTCCGGCCTGCGCCGCGTAGTGCGAAAAGCCGTTCCTCGGTACGCTCCAACTCCTTGGGATCGAAGGCGCTTTCGCGCAGGCTCCTCTCCAGCAGCGTTTCGGCTTCCTCCAGCCCGTCCAGCGCGCGGTCGATCGCCTCCACCACGCCGTCGAGCAGCCCGCCGGCCTGGTCGCGCTTGCGCTCCAGCCGGCGCGCCAGCGAGGCGAGCGACGGCACCGGCGACGTGGATCCGGCGATCGTCTCATGCGCATCGGAGAGATCGCCGGCAATCTTCTCGACCTGCATCAGATGATGCCGCCGCTCCGCCAGCTCGGTCTCTTCCCCGGTCTGGGGCGACAGTCGCGACAATTCCTCGACCGAGGCGCGCAGATAGTCACCCTCGGTTCGCGCCGATGCGATCCGCCGCCGAAGCTTTGCGACCTCGCTCTCCGCGGCACGCCAGGCAGCATGGGCAGCGGCAACCGCGGTTGTCTCGACGTCGAGACGGCCGAACGCATCGAGCAGGCGCCGGTGCACGGTGGGATCGATCAGGGCTCGGTCATCATGCTGGCCGTGGATCTCGACCAGCGTGGCGCCGATGTCGCGCAGCAGCGCCACGCCGACAGGCTGATCGTTGACGAAGGCACGCGTCCGTCCGTCGCCTGTCTGAACGCGGCGCAGGATCAGTTCGTTGTCGCTATCGATGGAATTCGCTTCGAGAATGCCGCGCACGACATGATCGGCGGCGACATCAAAGACCGCCGTCACCTGGCCCTGGCTGGCGCCATGACGAACCAGCGACCCGTCCCCTCGCCCGCCCAGCGCCAGCGAAAGCGCATCGAGCAGGATCGACTTGCCCGCTCCAGTCTCACCGGTGAGCGCCGTCATCCCGCCGGAGAACTCGATCTCCAGCCGGTCGATGAGGACGATATCGCGTATGGAAAGCGCGGCGAGCATCGCGCTCCGATCCGTCAGCCGGTAACGAAGCTGAACGCCTTGCTGATCCAGGAGCTCTTGTTCTCCTGCGGCTCGAGGCCACCGGACTGGAGCAGCTTGTAGGCGTCCTTGTACCACTGCGAATCCGGGAAATTATGCCCGAGCACAGCGGCGGCGGTCTGCGCTTCCTGCGTGATGCCCATCGCGTAATAGGCGGTGGTCAACCGATAGAGCGCTTCCTCGACCTGGCGCGTATTGGCATATTCCTGGACCACGACCTTGAAGCGATTGATCGCCGCCGGATATTCCTTGCGCTCGAGATAATAGCGCCCGATCTGCATTTCCTTGCCGGCGAGCTGGTCGCGGGCGACGAGGATCGCCTTCTGCGCGTCGTCGACATATTCGGAATTCGGATAGCGATCGATCACCTGCTGCATCGCGTCGAGCGCGCGCTGGGTCGATTCCTGGTCGCGCGTCACGTCCGGGATCTGCTTGAAGTAGGCCTGCCCGATCATGTACTGCGCATAGCCGGCGTCCGGGCTGGAGGGGTAGAGCGACAAATAACGTTTCGCCGACTCGACGCTGTCGTCATAGCGGCCGAGACGGTAATTCGTGAACGCGCTCATGATGAGCGCCTTGCGCGCCCATTCCGTATAGGGATGCTGCTTGTCGACCTCGTCGAAGCGGGTGACGGCCTGCCTCATCTTGCCCTCCTCCATCAGGAAGAGCGCCTGATTATAGAGCTCGCCGGCCGGAACATCCGGCTCGTCGGCGACCTCTTTTTTCCCAAACAGGCTGCAGCCGGCCAGCGCAATGAACGACGCGATCATTGCCGCACGAAGCGCGACCGAACCTGCCCGCCCGAGGGAAGTGCGCTTCGCGGACAGGAGGACACGGGCATCAATCATCAGCAGCTTCGAGCCAGCAGAGCCGGCCTCGCCTCTCTCGACGGGTCAAAGCAATGCCGTCTCTGTAACCAAACGGCATCATCCTGTCACCAGCCGTGGCAGCGCATTGGCGCATTTTCATGGCGACAGTACGATCCCAACAGCGCAGGCCGCAGGGATCGGGCGAAAGTAAGGAAAGCTGTTGAAAAACGGCTGACGATCAAGCGGACAGCGCCCGATGATGCGGGTCAGGACTTGTCGGGACCGAAGGCGGCAGCCGACAGGCGAACCGGAATCTCGGCACGAACCGGCTGACGCCGCGACTCGGCAAAGTCACCAACGAAGGTCCAAGCATCCGAATCGGCAAGCAGCGCCTCGACCATCCGAGCATTGAGCCGGTGACCGCCGCGATAGGAACGATAGGCGCCCAGGATAGGCGCGCCGGCCAAAGCGAGATCGCCGACGGCATCGAGCGTCTTGTGGCGAACGAACTCGTCCGTGAAGCGCAGGCCCTCGGGATTGAGCACGCGATCATCGCCCAGAACGACGGTGTTCTCCAGCGACGAGCCCAGCGCCAATCCGCGCGACATGTAGAATTCGACATCCTTGAGGAAGCCGAAGGTACGGGCACGGGCGAGGTCACGGCGGAAATTATGCGGTGTCAGGTCGACGACGAACCCCTGCCGGCCGATGAGCGTCGAATCGAACTCGATGTCGATCTCGAAGCGGCGACCGTCAAAAGGCAGCAACTCGGCGAAGGAAGAGCCCTGATCGACGCGAACCGGCTTCAGCACCTTGATGAAACGACGCGGCGCACCGACCGAAACGATTTCGGTGCCATCCAGCAGCGACACGAATGCGGCGGCGCTACCATCCATCATCGGCACTTCCGAACCGTCGATCTCGACGATCACATTATCCACGCCGAGACCGCTGAAGGTCGCCAGAAGATGCTCGATCGTCGCTACCGACAATCCCATCTTCCCGATGGTGGTGCAGGATTCCGTTGCGTGAAGATGTTCGATCGTGGCGCGGATGGAAACGGTGGAGACGCCCGAAGCGTCGACGCGCTGAAACACGATGCCCGTATCGGCGTCGGCGGGGTTAAGGGTCATCGTGGCCGGCTTGCCGCTATGCACGCCGATACCCGAAACGACGAGAGCATCGCGCAACGTCGTCTGAGCCGTGCCCTGCTGCTTTGCCATCAATTCGCCCCGCCTGAGACACAGAACTCGAAGGCCTGATTGCCTCCGAACCGATGCCCCGACTTTACACACGACCAGCTGAGTGCCCCCTCAACCGCTCGAATCGTCATATTCAACAGCATCTTGAGTTGGAGAATACGGCGGTGCAGCACGGTCAACAAATCACGCTTTCTAACCGTGTGTAACCGGATCCCCGAACGGCATATCTCCAAATAGCACGAGACCCGGCGCCGCAAGCGGCACCGGGTCTTCGCAGTTTCTAAGACAGCTCAGTTGGCCTGCCGGCGGAGAAACGCCGGGATTTCGAGCTGATCATCCTCGTGACGCGCATCGCGCGGCATCACGCGGCCATGCTGGTCGAGTTCCTGCTGCCGGGAGCGATAGGCCGCTTCCTGCTGCGGAATCGGAGCCTGCGGCCGAACCTGTCCCTGCTGACGCGGGGCCTGGGCCGGGGCCTGCGGCGGACGGACCTGGGTCCGCGGCGCGCCGCCCTGCGGCTGCGGATTGCCGCGAACGAGCGGCGGCTGGGCCGGCTGGGTCGCCTCCTCCTCGCGACGGCCGAGGCCAACATGGGCGAGACGGCGCAGGAGGCTCATCGGACCGCGATCTTCCTCATGCGTCTCCTCGGCGCGAGCGGCATGGATCTCGCGCTGAGCGACGGCGGGGAAGTCCTCGACGCGCGGCATCCGGGTGGATGCAGGCGCCTCGGCTGCCGGCGGGATGAAGTGCTGTGCCGGAGCGTGATCGTCGACCGGAGCCTGATGCGGCACCATGTCGAACTCGTGATCCAGCTCGGCCTCGGCATAGGAGACCGGGGCCTGCGGCGCCATCGGGGCGATGGTGACGCCAGGATCACGAGCCGACGGCTGGCTCTGGACGGCCTGGCGGAGCTGCTGGGCCGGGGCCGCGGCGCGGACTTCGGTGTTGATCGACGGCGCGCGGGGCGCCGGCTGCTGGACCGCTGCCTGCGCGGCGGCCTTCATACGCTGGTTCAGCTCGGCGATACGCTGGTCGTTCGGATTGTGCTCCTCGATGACATCGCTATCGATGCCGGTCGCGACGACCGAGACGCGGATCACGCCCTCGAGGCTCTCCTCGAACGTGGCGCCGAGGATGATGTTGGCGTCCGGATCCACTTCCTCGCGGATGCGGGTTGCCGCCTCGTCGACCTCGAACAGCGTCAGATCGCGGCCGCCCGTGATCGAGATCAGCAAGCCGCGGGCGCCGTGCATCGACGTCTCGTCGAGCAGCGGATTGGCGATCGCAGCTTCAGCCGCCATGATCGCGCGACGGTCGCCGGAGGCTTCGCCGGTGCCCATCATCGCCTTGCCCATCTCGCGCATCACCGAGCGAACGTCGGCGAAGTCGAGATTGATCAGGCCTTCCTTGACCATCAGATCGGTGATGCAGGCGACGCCCGAATAGAGAACCTGGTCGGCCATCGAGAAGGCGTCCGCGAAGGTCGTCTTGTCGTTGGCAATGCGGAACAGATTCTGGTTCGGAATGACGATGAGCGTATCGACGCTCTCCTGCAGTTCCTTGATACCAGCCTCGGCAACGCGCATGCGGCGCGCGCCCTCGAACTGGAACGGCTTCGTCACCACGCCGACGGTCAGGATCCCGTGCGAACGGGCCGTGCGGGCGATGACCGGGGCTGCGCCCGTGCCGGTGCCGCCGCCCATGCCGGCGGTCACGAACACCATGTGCGAGCCGGCAAGGTGATCATTGATCTCGTCAATGACTTCCTCGGCGGCGGCGCGGCCGATTTCAGGCATGGAACCGGCACCGAGACCCTCGGTAACGGCAACGCCCATCTGGATCAGTCGCTCGGCTCGAGACGACATAAGGGCCTGGCTGTCGGTGTTCGCGCAAACGAACTCGACGCCTTCAAGGCCCGATCTGATCATATTGTTGACGGCGTTGCCACCAGCGCCGCCAACCCCGAAGACCGTGATCTTGGGCTTCAGCTCAGTAATGTCCGGCATCTTCAGGTTGATGGTCATGGTGTCCTCGTCGTCTAGACCCCTACTGCCGGTGGCGCTTAACCGGCATCGCTTCATTTGCATTGGGGCGCTTCGCCGTCGGCGCCCCGCCTTTCGGCGACTTAGAAACTCTCTCGGAACCAGTGCCCGAATCGGGAGAAGACCCCCCCGGTGCCGGTCATTGCGAGACGATGGCCGCGGACCGCCGAGACCTGTTCGATCTGGGCAACCTGCGGATAGATCAGAAGGCCGACGGCCGCCGAGAAAGCCGGCCCCTTGGCCGCCTCCGGCAATCCCGTCACGCCGAGCGGCCGGCCGAGACGAACGCTGCGCGCCAGGATGCGGCGCGCCGCCTCGGTGAGCCCGGTTAGCTGGCTTGCGCCACCCGTGAGAACGATGCGGCGCCCGACCATGGTCTGGAAGCCAGAAGCGTTCAGCCGGTCGCGCACCAGTTCCAGCATCTCCTCCGTACGCGCACGGATGATCCGCGTCAGCGCCGAGCGGGGGAGCTGGTTGGGAATATCGCGATCGTCGTCGCCGATCGGCAGGACAGAAAGGATGTCGCGCTCGTCGGACACGCTGGGCAGCGCGCTGCCATGCATCGTCTTCAGCCGTTCCGCATCCTCGATCCGGGTCGAAAGGCCGCGTGCAATGTCGGTGGTGACATGCTGGCCGCCGATGGCGAGGGCGTCGGCATGGACAAACTGGCCATCCATGAACACGGAGATCGTCGTGGTGCCGCCGCCCATGTCGACGCAGGCAACACCCAGTTCCGTTTCGTCCTCGACCAGGGCGGCAAGCCCCGCTGCATAGGGCGTCGCGACCATCGCCTCGACCGAGAGATGGCAGCGGGCAATGCAAAGCTCGAGATTGCGCAGCGGCGCGGATTCGCCGGTCACCATGTGCATGTCGACGCCGAGGCGCTCGCCGAGCATGCCACGCGGATCGCGAATGCCGCCATTGCCGTCGATCGAATAGCCGATCGGCAGCGAGTGCAACACGGAGCGCTCCGGCGTCACCGAATGCTCGCGGCCGGCCGAGAGGACCCGGCGGATATCGGCCTCGACGATCTCGTGGCCGGCCAGCGCCACGCTCGCTGAAAAGGCCTCGCTTGCCAGACGGCCGCAGGAAATATTGACGATGATCGATTCGACCGTGACGCCGGCCATCCGTTCGGCCGCATCGACGGCAAGGCGGATCGCCTGCTCGGCCTGATCGAGATCGACGACGACGCCGGACTTGATGCCGCGCGAGCGCTGATGACCGATGCCAATCACCTCGACGGCATGGGTGCGGCCCGGCAGAACGTCACCGAGTTCGCGCGGCTTGAGACGGGCGATCAGGCAGCAGACCTTGGAGGATCCGACATCGAGGATCGAGACGATGCTCGACTTGCGCGTCGGCAAGGGACGTACGCGGCTATCGGAGGCGACGAAGAGCGGCATCAGGTGCTGGCTCCCCTGCGCTTGGCGAGCTTTTCCTGCTCCTTGATCGCGGCGAGGCGCTTGGCCGCAGCATCCGGCGACAGGCGCACAAACATGCGGTCGCCGAGCCGGAGGTCGAGGCTGACGATATCCTTGGAGAGCAGGCCGTTGCTTGCATCGAAGGCGGCGACCTGAGCGAGCGCCGTCGCCGGCTGCTCCTCCGGCAGCATCAGGGTCACGCCATTGTCGAGCACGAGATCCCAGCGCCGCTCACCAACCAGAACCGCGGCCTTGAGGCGATCGCGGAGCGCCGGGAACGGGTCCACCAGCGAGAGCGCCTCGTCGACGCGCGTCTCCGCGCCCTTGCCGATCAGACGAAGCAGGCCGTTATGCACTTCGCCGGCATCGCCGATGACGCGGCCCGTCTGGTCGATGACGGATACCGACTGGTCATGCTGCCACAGCGCGAACGGAACGCGCTCGTCGATCGTGATCTTGAGCGTCGAGGGATAGATCTTGCGCAGCGTCGCTTGCTGCACCCAGGGGAGAGTCTCGATGCGGGCCTTGGCCGCCTCGACATTGATGAAGGGGAGCGAGGCGTCGGGGTTGAGTTCGAGCTTGTCGAGCACCGCAACCTCGGATGTCTCCATCTGGCCCGAGATGCGCACATTATCGACAACGAGACCGGCGGCATGGCTGACCTCGCCGACGACCTCGTCGACCCGACCCGCGGAGACAATTCCAGCGATCGCGGTGGCGGCGAAGAGCACGGCCAGGCCCTTCACGCCGACATGGGCGGGAAGACGCCAATCCATGCGCTCCACGACCTTCATGCGGCGGCGGAACCACGAGGCAAACTTGGTCGGCACCGCGCCGGCCGAAGCCGCGAGGCCCTCAACCGTCTGTCCCGTTTTACGCCGGCTTATCTGCCGCACGACGCGTCCTCCACCATCCAGCTCACCAGCGCCGGGAAATCCATCCCGGCATATCTCGCCATGTCCGGGACCAGTGACGTTGCCGTCATGCCCGGCTGGGTATTCACTTCGAGGCAGACGAGTTCCCCCGTGCCACCCGGCCTGTCGTCAAATCGGAAGTCCGCCCGGCTGATGCCGCGACACCCGAGAGCCCGATGAGCCCGCACAGACAGATTCCGTATACTTTGGTAAATATCTGGTAAAAGCGGAGCAGGAATTACGTGTCTTGCACCGTTGTCGGAATATTTGGCGTCGTAGTCGTACCAGCCGCCATCTTCCGTCACGAGCTCAATGATATCAAAGGCTTCGTCGCCTTTGACGCCGCAAGTCAGCTCGCGGCCGGCGATATAACGCTCGACCATTACCGTGTCGCCATAGCGCCAGTCCTCGGCAAAGAGTTGCTGGGGCGGATGCAGCGCGCCCTCGCGGACGATCAGGACGCCGAAGCTCGACCCCTCCGCGACGGGCTTCACGACATAGGGCGGCTCCATCGGATGGGCCTTGGCGACGTCGAGCCGGTGCATCAGGATCGATTCCGCGACGGGAATTCCCGCCGCCTTCATGACGTCCTTGGCGCGCGCTTTGTTCATCGCCAGCGCTGAAGCGAGTACGCCGGAATGGGTATAAGGAATGCCCAGGATTTCCAGAACGCCCTGGATGCTGCCATCCTCGCCATAGGGCCCATGCAGGGCATTGAAGGCGACGTCCGGCTTCAGCTTCGCCAACACTTCCGCGATATCGCGCTGGACGTCGACCCGCGTGACGCGATAGCCGGCCGTTTCCAGCGCGTCGGCACACCCCTTGCCGGAATTGAGCGAAACGGGTCGCTCGCTCGACCAGCCGCCCATCAGGACGGCGACGTGCTTCGCCAAAATGCTGTCTCCACCAAGTGTTCCGCGCGGGCCGAATCGGACTTCGCGAAATATGTCAGGGAAGACGTAAGGAAGCGTTAACCAGATCGGCCGGGAGGCGGGACAAATCGACTCAGGCGTTCCGCCGGTTTCGGGGCCATGACGTCCGGACCGCCGTTAACGATGGGCGAGCTCGCCTTCGGCCTTGTCGTGCATGGGCGGGCGCGCGAAACAGAGGCGGAAATGAATACGGCCCGCCAAAGCGGGCCGTATCGATCGCGGAAGCGAAATGGATCAGAAGCGCACTTCGCCAGTAAGCTTCACCGTATTGGAATTCGCATTGTCGGCGAAAGACCCCGAATAGGTGAAGCCGAGGCTCACCCGCTCGTTGAAGGCGAGGTCGGCGCCAGCCTCGACAAGCGCGGAGTCCTGCGCGATCGGCGTGCCGGCGACCGTGAAGCCAGTGCCGGTATTGACGAACAGCATCGCCGCCTCCGGCGAGACATCGTCGAAGGCGTGGCGCCAGCCGAGCATCCCGCGCGGCGTCACCCGCACCCCATTCAGGAAGATATCGCTCGAGAAGCGGGCACCGAGCGTCGAATAGGTCGTCTCATAGGAGGCGCCCGACGAGCTGAGACCGGTCAGGGGGGCGTTCGTTTCCGTGAAGTCGTCGGCGTTCACGCTGACCCAGCCAAGGCCGACATAGGGCGAGAGGGTCGCGCTGCCGACCTTGGCGTCATAGGCGACCTCGCCGAAGACATTACCCGTTGTCGCATTGTAGTTCGCCTGCGGCCGTTCGAGGATGCCGGCAATGCTGGCGACCCGCATCGTGTCGATCGAACTCCAGCCCATCGATGCGCCCCCGCGCAGCTTCACGGCATCGAAGGCAACGCCGCCATAGAGCGCGATGAGCGCCGTGTCGATATCGGCAGAACTCGACCATTTCGACGTATCCGCCGAGCCCCAGCTGTAACCACCGGCGAGGCCGAAAGTATAGTTGTCGTTTGAGAAGTCCGCACCGACCAGCGCGCCGCCGACGGAAGAATCCGTCGCCGCCGTATTGCCGTTGTCGCTGCCATCACGGTTGAGCCAGGAGCCGAAGGCCTGGGTCCAGCCCGAATAGCGCGGCCCGGACGCCTCCAGTGCGTCGAAGGCCGCGCTGTTCGGCTTGGCCTCCTCGCCATAGCCGAGCTTCTGGCTCGGCTGGGCGGTCTTGTGGGGAACACCGATCTGGCGCAGCCGCTCGAGCAGCGTCAGTTCGGTCTGCATCGACTGATCGAACAGCGTGCCGGCGAGGTCGGCATGAATCTCGCCCGACAGCGAGTCATAGCCTTCCGCGAGCCCAACGCTCGTCTGGCTGCTGGCGACGTAGTTGTAGAGCTGGCTGCCGCCATGGCTCTGGTCGAGCGCGTTGGCGACGGCTCTCTCATTGGCCGTCTGCGCGAAACTCGCAAAGGGGATGCCGTTGCGGTCCAGCGAGATCGTCACAGTGTTGGCGTCCATGTCCAGCGTCGGCGTGATGAACAGAAGGCTCGGCGCCTGAAGCGACGAGAAGCCGGCTCCCGTGATACCGCCAGCCGCTGACACGACCGTCGCCTTGGCGCCGACGACATAGGGTCCGGGGGCGAGGTTGAGCACCACCGTGCCGCCATTGATGGCGGCCGAGCCCGTCACGGCGAGGCGGTTCGACGCGCCATTGCCAGCCATGCCGACCTTCAACGTGGCATCGGTGAGGCTGGCACTGCCATTAACGGTGAGTTGGCCGCTGGTCCCGGTGCCGGGCACGATCACCGCACCGACGCCTGCCGTCACCAGCCCGGAAACGCTGCCGCCGCCGGAAAGCGTCGCGCCGCCCTCTACCGTCGTCACGGCGGAGAGGGCCGTATTCACGGCCAGCGAGGCACTGGAATAGACGGTGACGCCGGCCGAATAGGCCTCGTTGTCGCCAAAGGTCCAATCGCCCGAATAGACACCGAGCGTCTCGAAATTCGTCACGCCCTTCAGGGTCGAGACACCCGAAAGCGAGGACCAGATGGATAGGCTGTCAAAGCCCGTTCCGCCATCCAGAGTCCCGGCGACCGAGGGGCCGTCGGGTAGGTCGACAATATCATCGCCGTCGCCCATTGAGACGTTGCCGCCGATGGTCCCGGCAGCGAGGAGAGCATCGGCGCCGTCGCCCATCGTCACATTGCCGCCGATCCCCAGGCTGAACAGGAAATCGTTGCCGACGCCCGTAGCCACGCTCCCGCCGATCCAGCCGATATTGTAGAGGATCGCGTCAGAGCCAGACACGGAGAGATCGCCACCGATCGAACCGAAATTATTGAGCCAGGCCCCGCTATTGCCGAGATCGACACTTCCGCCGATCGTCCCGAAATTGTCCATACGCGTGTAGGTATCGGCGAGCATCGCAACGCCGCCGCCGATCAAGCCGTAGTTCGTCAAATAGCTGCTGCCGGAGACGCTGCCGCCGATCGAACCGGCATTGTCCAGCGCGCCAAAGCCCATCGCGACGCCGCCACCAATCGAGCCGTCATTGTCGACATAGTCGCTGCCGCTGCCGAGATCGACGCTGCCGCCGATAAAGCCAGAATTGGAGAACCAATCATTGCCGCTGCCAGCGATGATATTCCCGACGATCGATCCGCTGTTGTCGATATCGTTGTTGCCCGAGCCGAAACCAACATTGCCGCCGATCCAACCTGAATTGGTCAGATCGCCATCACCGGATTGGATCCCGACGTCGCCACCGATGCTGCCCGAATTGTCGATCGTTCCTGCAACGACATTGGCATTTCCGCCTATCCAGCCGCTGTTGGTCAGAATGCCAGTCAATCCAACGCTGCCGCCGATCCACCCTGTGTTGGCGAGCGTTCCCGAGCCGATCGCCACGTCGCCGCCAATACCGCCAGAATTGCCGACCGACGTCCCCCAGCCGTCGCCGATGACCGAACCAACGATAACACCACGATTGTTCAGCGAATCGCCGCCGTCAGCGCCGAGATCGACACCGCCAAGGATAAGCCCCTCATTGGTCATTTGATCGCTACCGAGGCCCAGCGACACGCTGCCGCCCACCAGCCCGGAATTGAGAATAAAGCTCGCTCCGGACCCCATCGAAAGGGAGCCTGTGATCGCGCCCGAATTGTTGACCTGACTGAGGCCGTTTCCAAGGTCGATCGAACCAAAAACGAGTCCCGAATTCGTCAACCAGTCGACACCGCCACCCGTCTTGATATCGCCGAAGATAACCCCAGAGTTTCCGATCTGGTTGAGATTATTGCCGCGAACCGTAATTGCCTCGCCGGTCTCGCTGACGATCCAGCCGGCATTGTTGATGGTCACGCCGGCATAGGCGGCACCGCCCTCGCTGTCGTCGACGAGAATGCCGCGGCCGACGCTGTAGATCAGCGCGCCGGCGGTGTTGGTGATGGTTCCGCCGCCGATCGAGATGGCGTCGGCTATGTTCGGGTCGTCGGGATTGCCATCCTTGTCGCCGACAGCGCCCAGCGCCAGGATTGCACCGTGGTTCTCGATATTGGCGAGATAGTCGATATCGACGCCGTCGCCATCCGCATTCGCGTGCTCCGAGTCGTGGATCGCTGCGCCGGCGATGATGCCATAGTTGACGATCTTGGCCGTCGAAAGCGCCGCAATCTGGTCGGGCGTCGCGCCGTCCGGGATATCGAAATTGATACCGGAGCCATTGCGACCGAGGATAAGGCCGTCGGCGTAATTGGTGATCTGGAACGCCGTCGTTCCGGTATCGCCGGTGATGCCGTGCTTCGCCGCTTCGATCGTACCGTAATTGTTGACAATGCCACTGCCATTGCTCTGGAAGTCGATGCCGTCGCCGCGGTCCCACTCGGTGCCGTTCCAGACGCCGTCATTCATCGACTGGATCGTGCCGTAATTGGTGATCGTCGCATTGCCGCCGGGACGAACCACGTCCGATGTGCCATTGGCCTCGATCAGGCCGTTATTGTTGAGGATGACGGTTCCGCCCGTCGCGGGGTTGAGGTCCAGCGCCTGACCGCTTGTCGTCGAGCGAATCGTGCCGTCATTGGTGATTGTGACCGTGCCGCCGGCGAGCGCGCGGTTGATGCCGATCGCGTCATCGACACCCTCGATCAGCGCGCCCGACTGATTGGTCAGCGTCAGCGAGAACGAACCCGAGGAGCCGCTCGTGCGGATGGCCCGGCCAACAGTCGACGAAATCGTCCCGGAATTGTCGACCGTGAGGTTGGAGCCAGAGCCGGAGAGGACCACGGACGGGTTCGACGTCGTCGTGATCGCACCGCCCGCATCGACTGTCAGCTTGTCGATCCCGGAAATCGTCAACTGCGTCGTGCGCGTGGTTCCGTTCGGAATCGTCGTGTCGGCCGCGAATGCCACCGGCGAAATGGCGATGGCGGTCGCCGCGAGCAGCGCACGACGGCGCGCCCGATCGGAAATTGCGTACATGCTCGTGCCCCAGTCCTCGAAACTCCCTCAAGGCTTAAGCACAGGTTGTGACAGCCGGACGACACGGCTCAAACGCAGGCCTCAACGGTAGCGAAAGCCGCCATCCGCCGATCAACTCATTGAATTAAAACAACTTCCAGAACACCCGCACCTCGCGCATGCATACCGTTTCAATGGACCCAAGCCAACGATGACACGCGGCCGTTGCTCAACCATCACACGTGCTGCTTAGTGACCCAGAAACGGCCGGACCTCGCCGCCAGGCAATGGATTTCCGAGCCGCTTGATCTCCCAATCGAGCCGGATCCCGCTCGATTCCAACACGCGCGCCCGAACGGTCTCGCCCAGAAGCTCGAGGTCGTGGGCCGTCGCGTCGCCCGTGTTGATCAGGAAGTTGCAGTGCATCGGCGACACCTGAGCCCCACCGATTTGCAGGCCGCGGCAACCGGCGGCGTCGATAAGCTTCCAGGCCGAATTTTCCGGCGGATTCTTGAAGGTCGAGCCGCCCGTCTTCTCGCGGATCGGCTGGGCACGTTCCCGATGCGCCTCCACCTCGTCCATCGCCGCCCGGATCGCCGCCCGATCGGCCGGTTCGCCCTGATAGACGGCATCGATGAAGATGAGATCTTCCGACGCGGCGGTATGGCGATAGGTGAAGCCCATCTCATCGTTCGTCAGCGTGAGACGCCGTCCCTTGCGGTCGAGCGCCGTGACCTCGACCAGCCGCTGGCGCGTCTCGCCCCCATTGGCACCGGCGTTCATGCGTAGCGCCCCGCCAATGCCGCCTGGGATGCCGTGATAGAAGGCAAAGCCGGAGAGCCCCTCCTCCAGCGCGAAAGCGGCGACGCGCTTGTCGGGCAGTGCTGCGCCGACGCGGATGCGGTTGCCGTCCAGCCGGGTCGCCGAACCGAACCCCTTAGCGGAGAGACGGATGACCACGCCCTCGATACCGCCGTCGCGCACCAGAAGATTGGACCCGACGCCGATGACGAGCACGGAGACGCTCTCGGACAGGCGCGACAGGAAGAGCCCCAGATCCTCGGCATCTGCCGGCTGGAACAGCGCCTGCGCCGGACCGCCGACGCGGAACCAGGTCACGGCGTCGAGACCGAAATTTGGAGTCACGCGGCCGCGTATGCCGTCGAGATCAAGGTCGAGCGGTGGGAAGCTCACGGCGCGGGGCCGATCTTTTCGAGTTCGCCGGGCAGCGCATAGGCCCAGTTCGTGATCGAGCCGGCGCCAAGGCAGACGACATAGTCGCCCGGCTTCGCCAGGTCGGCGATCATGCCGGCAAGCTTGGCGGGCGCTTCCAGCGCCCAGACGTCGCGATGGCCGCGCGCCTTGAGTCCGTCGACAAGATGGTCGCGGTCGATGCCCTCGATCGGCGCCTCGCCGGCGGCATAGACCGGGGCGACGATCACCGTTTCGGCATCATTGAAGCACGAGCAGAAGCCATCGAAGAGATCATGCAGGCGCGAATAGCGGTGCGGCTGGACCACCGCGACGACGCTGCCACGCGACGCGGACCGCGCGGCCCGCAACACCGCCGCGATCTCGACCGGGTGGTGGCCGTAATCGTCAAAGATCTCGACGCCATTCCAGCTTCCCGTATGGGTGAAACGCCGCTTCACACCGCCAAACGACGCCAGCCCCTTGCGGATCGCCTCGTCGGATATCCCGAGCTGATGGGCGATGGCGACCGCTCCGGTCGCGTTCTGGACATTGTGCTCGCCCGGCATCGGCAAGTTGAGGCCGGCGATTTCGGTCGTCACACCGGTGATCCGGTCGCGAATATGGACGGTGAAGCGCGAGTTGGGGCCCTCGGTCCGAAGATCCGTGTAGCGCACATCGGCCTGTGGGTTGGCGCCATAGGTGACAATGCGACGATCCTCGATCCGGCCGATCAGCGACTGCACCTCCGGATGATCGAGGCACATCACGGCGAAGCCGTAGAAGGGGATGTTCTCGATGAACTGCTTGTAGGCCTCGCGCACCTTCTCGAACGAGCCGTAATGGTCGAGATGCTCGGGGTCGATATTGGTGACGAGCGCGACATCGGCCGGCAGCTTGACGAAGGTACCGTCGCTCTCGTCGGCCTCGACCACCATCCAGTCAGAGGCGCCCATGCGGGCATTGGTGCCATAGGCGTTGATGATGCCGCCATTGATCACGGTCGGGTCGAAGCCGCCAGCGTCGAGCAGCGCCGCGACCATCGAGGTCGTCGTCGTCTTGCCATGGGTGCCGGCAATGGCGATGGCGCTCTTCAGGCGCATCAATTCGGCCAGCATCTCGGCGCGGCGAACGACGGGCAGCAGGCGGGCGCGCGCGGCTTTCAGCTCGGGGTTGCCCGGCTTGATCGCAGAGGAAACGACGACCAGCCGCGCCTCGCCGAGATTGGCAGCGTCATGGCCGATGGCGATCCGGACGCCCTTGGCGCGGAGGCGCTGGACATTGGCGTTTTCCGCCGCATCGGAACCCTGCACGCGATAGCCGAGATTGACCAGCACCTCGGCAATGCCGCTCATGCCGATACCGCCAATGCCGACGAAATGAACGGGCCCGATGTCCGTGGGCATCTTCATGAGGATTCTCCAGAAAGATCGAGCGACGATCCGGCGGCGACGCGCTCGACCAGATCGGCGAGGCGCTCGTCCGCATCCGGACGGCCAACCGATTTTGCCGCCGTCGCCGCCATTTCGAGGCGGGAGGGATCGGCGAGGAAATTCGTGAGTTCCGCCACGAGGCGCTCGGCAGTCAGTTCGGCCTGCGGCACGATCCAGCCACCGCCGGCGGAAGCCAGGATGCGGGCATTGGCGCTCTGATCCTGGTCAATCGCATGTGGCAGCGGCACCATGATGGCCGGACGGCCGATCACGGCGAGTTCGCAAACCGTCGAGGCGCCGGAGCGCGAGATCACCAGATGGCTCTGCGCGATCCGGGCCGGCAAATCCCGGAAGAACGGCGCCAGCTCGGCGGAGATCTGGAGTTCGGCATAGACCTGCGTGACGCGGGCCATGTCCTCGGGCCGACATTGCTGAACGAGTTGCAGCCGTCGCCGGAGCGGTGGATCAAGGCGCTTCAGCGCTTCCGGTAGCAGATCGGAGAAGAAGCGCGCACCCTGACTGCCGCCGAAGACGACGAGGCGAAGCGGACCGCCCGGAGCGATCGGATCGAACGGCACACGACTCGCCTCGACCACGGCATGGCGCACCGGATTGCCTGTCTGCACGATCTTCGCCATGCCGCCTCCGTGGGCGACACCAGGGAACGACGTCGCAAGCACGAGAGCCCTCTTGGCCAGCATGCGATTGGCGCGCCCAAGGACGGCGTTGGCATCATGGACGATGGTCGGCACGCCGAGATGGGCTGCGGCCAGCATCGGCGGCACCGTCGGGTAGCCGCCGAAGCCGACGACGACCTTCGGCCGCAGCGTCGTCATCAGCGCCCTCGCCTGCCAGTAGCCCTGCCAGAGGCTCCATCCGGCCCTGGCCATCACCAGCGGCGATTTCACCGAAGGCGTCGCCGAGCGGAGGATGTGGGTCTTCTCCGCCGGAAAGCTCTGGCCATAGGCTTCGACGCGGTGGTCGGTGGCCAGATCGATCCGCCAGCCTCTAGCGATCAGGACATGGGCGAGCGCCTCGGCCGGGAAGAGATGCCCACCCGTGCCGCCCGCGCAAAGAAGGATCGTGCCCCGGTTCAACTCAGGCAGCCCCTGCCTTTGGCTGCGGGAACGCCGGCGCCTGGAGCGCCTGGAAGCCGGCCGTCAGGCGGATCGGCTCGAACCGGCGGCGCGTCAACGCCAGCACCAGCCCCATCTGGAAGGCGAGCGCGAGCATGGACGAGCCACCGTACGAGACGAAGGGCAGCGTCATGCCCTTGGCCGGCATCAGGTTCAGATTAACGGCCATGTTGATGCAGGATTGGATGCCAAACAGCACGATGAGCCCGGCCGAGGCGATGCGGACAAAGGCATCCTCGTTCTTCAGGCTGTGCGACAGGCCGCGAATAACGACGAACGCGAAGACCATCACCAGCAGGATGCAGAAAATCACGCCGAACTCTTCCGCACCGACGGCGAAGATGAAGTCCGTATGGCTGTCCGGGAGAATGCGCTTCACCAGCCCTTCGCCCGGCCCGCGGCCGAACAGGCCGCCATTGCGGATCGACTCGAGAGCGGTGTCCACCTGGAACGTATCGCCCGTGCCGGGATCGAGGAAGCGGTTCACGCGGCCCGCGACGTGCGGAAACACGGTATAGGCTGCGACCGCGCCACCGGCGGCGAGAATGGCGAGCGCCACGATCCAGATCCAGGAAAGGCCAGCCATAAAGAACACGACCGACCAGGACGCCACGACGAGCATGGTCTGGCCGAGATCGGGCTGGGCGACCAGCAAGGCCACGACGATGCCAAGCAGGAGAACGCCGAAAATATTGCCCGGAATGTCGCTGCGCCGCGTGTTCTCGGTGAAAAGCCAGGCGCACAGCACCACGAAGGCCGGCTTCATGAATTCCGAAGGCTGCAGCGAGAAGCCGATGACGTTGATCCAACGCCGTGCGCCCTTCACCTCCTGCCCGATGAAGAGCGTCGCAAACATGAGGGCGATCGCGACCACGAAGACAATGAGGGCCACGCGCCGCACATCGCGCGGCGACAGCAGCGACGTGGAGATCAGGATCGCGAGGGCCGGAATCAGGAAGGCGACATGGCGTTCGACGAAATGGAAGCTGTCGAGGCCGATACGCTCCGCGACCGGCGGACTGCCGGCCAGCGACAGCACCACGCCGATCAACATCAACGCGATGACCCCCGACAGGAGATATTTGTCGACCGTCCACCACCATTCGGCGAAGACACCGCGATCGGCCCTGCTGACCATCACCTGACCTCCTCAATCGATGGGTTCGGATGCAACGCACGCACCAGCGAGCGGAAATGGTCGCCGCGCTTCTCGAAATTGCGATACTGGTCGAACGAGGCGCAGGCTGGCGAGAGCAGCACCACGGGCATGGGCGCCGCGTCCTCGGCCGCGTCGCGGGCTGCCGCAAGGACGGCAGCCTCCATGGTGCCGACGATCTCGAACGGCACCTCGCCGGCGAGGGTCTCGGAAAACTCCTCCGCCGCGACCCCGATCAGATAGGCCTTGGCGATCCTGGGGAAATAGGGCGAGAGGCTGGCAATGCCGCCGGTCTTCGGCTTGCCGCCGGCAATCCAGTAGATCCGATCGAAGCTGGCCAGCGCCTTGCCGGCCGCGTCGGCATTGGTTGCCTTGGAATCGTTGACAAACAGCACTTTGCCGAACGTCGCGACTTCTTCCATCCGGTGCGCGAGGCCCGGAAAGCTCTTCAGCCCCTTGGCGATCGTCGCCTCTGCGACGCCGAGCGCCCGCGCAGCGGCGATGGCGGCGGCGGCGTTCTGCGCATTATGCGCGCCGCGGAGCGAACCGATGCTGCGGATATCCGCAATGCGTCGCGACGAAGCGTCATCCGCCTCGAAGATCGTGCCGCGGTCGGCGTAATATCCGTCGGCTACCGGCCGACGCACGGAAATCCGCTCGAGGGTCTTTCCGGCGCGATCGAGCTCAGCCGCGATCGCCGCCGACCAGCTGTCGTCAATTCCGACGATGGCCGTCTCGGAGCGGCGGACCACTCGTGCCTTGATCGCAGCATAGCGCTCCATCGTGCCGTGCCGGTCGAGATGGTCCTCGGTGACGTTGAGCAAGATGCCGACCGTCGGGTCGATCGTCGGCGCGAGATCGATCTGGAACGACGAGCACTCGATGACATAGGTGATGTTGTCGTCGAGAGGCGCCAGCGACAGGATAGCCGGACCGAAATTGCCGCCGATCTCGACCTGGCGGCCGGCGACGCGCAGCATATGCGCGATCAGAGCCGTGGTGGTCGACTTGCCATTGGTGCCCGTGATGGCGACGAACGGGGTCTTGGGTGCCAGCGCGCGGCGCTCTCGGCAGAAGAGCTCAACGTCGCCGATGATCGCAACGCCGGCAGCCTTCGCCTTCTCGACGGTCCAATGGGGCACCGGATGGGTAAGCGGCACGCCCGGCGCCAGCACCAGAGCGGCGAACTCGCTGAAATCGGCCGTATGAAGATCGCTCGTCGGCACGCCGGAAGCCGCCGCATTGACCACCGACGCCGCATTGTCGTCGAAGGCGGAGACGAGCGCTCCGCCCGCGGCAAGCGCCTTGGCCGTCGCGATGCCGCTGCCGCCGAGGCCGAACACGGCGACCTTCTTGCCGGCGAATGTGGTGACGGGAATCATGTCCAGACCCTTCCTTTCACCCCGCCCAGAGGGAGAGGTCGCCGCGCGGCGCGCGGCGGGAGAGGGTTTACGGCGTTTCTGGAGAGGGCGTAAACCCTCTCCCGTCCCCACGGGCCGTCCTTTCGCTCAGGAAGAGGTGGAGAAAGAGCGCCCCGCTTCGTCATCCGGCCCTCATCTGAGCTTCAGGCTGGAAAGCCCGATCATGGCCAGCACCACGGCGATGATCCAGAAGCGGATCACGACCTGGGGCTCTGTCCAGCCGAGCTGCTCGAAATGATGGTGGATCGGCGCCATCTTGAAGACGCGCTTGCCGGTAAGCTTGAACGAAGCGACCTGGATGATCACCGAGACCGCCTCCAGGACGAAGAGGCCGCCGACGATGGCGAGGACGATCTCATGCTTGGTCGCCACCGCAATGGCGCCGAGCATGCCGCCCAGCGCCAGCGAACCGGTGTCGCCCATGAAGATCGCAGCCGGCGGTGCATTGAACCAGAGAAACCCAAGGCCGGCGCCGAACATGGCACCGCAAAGCACCGCGAGCTCGCCGGTCCCCGGCACGAAATGGATCTGCAGATACTCGGCGAAGACGGCGTTACCCGAGAGATAGGCCATGATGCCGAAGCTCGTCGCCGCGACCATAACCGGCACGATCGCCAGCCCGTCGAGACCATCGGTGAGATTGACCGCATTACCGGCACCGACGATCACGAAGGCGCCGAAGGGAATAAAGAACCAGCCGAGATCCAGAACCCAGGACTTGATGAACGGAAAGGTCAGCGCATCAGCCAGCGGGCCGCCGGAGGTGCGCGAAATCACAAGGCACGCAATCGCCGCGATGGCGAACTCGGCAAGGAGGCGGGCCCGCCCGGAGAAGCCCTTATGGCTCTGCTTGGTGACCTTGAGATAGTCGTCGTAAAATCCGATCGCCCCGAAGCCGACGGTGACCCCGAGCACCGTCCAGACATAGAGACTGGAAAGGTTCGCCCATAACAGGGTCGAGACGATGAGCCCGGACAGGATCATCAGCCCGCCCATGGTCGGCGTGCCCTTCTTCATCAGGTGGCTCTGCGGGCCGTCGGTGCGGATCGGCTGGCCTTTTCCCTGCTTGACCCGCAGCGCCCGGATGATGGTGGGGCCGAACAGGAAGACGAAGATCAATGCCGTGATCGTCGCGCCTCCGACGCGGAAGGTAATGTAGCGGAAGACGTTGAGCGCGGAGACTTGCCCGGAAAGATCCCCGAGGAAGTAAAGCATCAGGCGGGTCCTTCAGCGTCGGAGTGAGCCGCGGGTTCCGGCGGCGCGAAACGCAATTTGAGCGCATCGACGACACCGGCCATACGGCTGCCATTGGAGCCCTTGACCATCACGACATCGCCGGCTGTGATCTCTGCACCGAGAATCGGATCGAGATCACTCGCCTTCTCCGCATAATAGCCTTGCATGGCCGGCGGCAAGACCTGCCAGAGCGCCGCCATATTCGGCCCTGCCAGGAAGACCCTTTCGATGCCGGCGGCAACGAGCGGTTCGGCCAGACCGGCATGGAGTTGCGGCGACTCGGGCCCCAGTTCCAGCATGTCGCCGAGAACGGCGATGCGTCGGCCGCCATCCGCCCGCTCGACATTGCCCAGCACGGATATGGCCGCGCGCATCGAGGTCGGATTGGCGTTGTAGCTCTCGTCGATCAGCAAACCCTCGCCATCGCCGATATGGAGACGGTGGCGCGATCCCCTGCCCTTCGGCGCGGCGAGGCCGGCGAACGAGGCGGCGGCCTTGTCGACATCGCCGCCGAGTTCGGCGACCGCCAGCAGCACGGCCAGTGCGTCCTGGACGATGTGGCGGCCCGGCGCACCGATCGTGAAAGCGACCTCGCGGCCAAGCAGCGATGCCACGACCAGCGACTGGTCGGCCTGGAGGTCGGCCGAGATCAGCCGTCCTTCCGCATCCGCCGCTTCGCCGAAGCCGAGGATCCGGTCGATGCCGGCCTCGATCGCCTTCAGGGCCAGCGTCTCATAAAGCGGGTTGTCGCGGTTGAGGATCGCGACGCCGCCCGGCTCGACGCCGGTGAAGATCTCGGCCTTTGCGGCCGCAATCCCGGCTATCCCGTCGGGGAAATATTCCAGATGCACCGGCTCGACCGTGGTCACGATCGCCACATGGGGACGAACCTGCGCCGTAAGCGGCGTGATCTCGCCGGCATGGTTCATGCCGATCTCGAAGACGGCGTAGCGCGCATCGGCCGGCATCCGAGCCAGCGTCAGCGGCACGCCCCAGTGATTGTTGAAGGAAGCCGGCGAGAAATGCGTGCGGCCGCTCTCGGCCAGCGCCAGCGCCAGCATTTCCTTGGTCGTCGTCTTACCGACGCTGCCCGTGACGGCCGCGATCCTGGCCGATGAGCGAGCCCGCGCCGCCCGGCCGAGCCCCTCTAGCGCCTTCAGCACGTCGGAGACGACGACGAGCGGGACCGTCATGCGTCCGAGGCCGGCGAGCCGCTCCTCGGCGACGACCGCGACCGCGGCACCATGCCCGGCGGCGCTGCCGACATAGTCATGTCCGTCGAAGCGATCGCCCCGGATGGCGAAGAAGGCATCGCCGGGAACCACCGTCCGGCTGTCGATCGAGATGCCGGTGATCGCGGCCGGCCCCTGCGAGGTCGGACGCCCGCGCATCGCGCTGACGAGTTCTTCGAAGGTCCAGAGTGTTTTCATGCGGCGCGCTCCTCGGCGAGCGCTGCAGCGACCACCTCATGGTCGGAGAAAGGATGGACCACGCCGGCGACGATCTGCCCGGTCTCGTGGCCCTTGCCGGCGATGCAGAGCACATCGCCCGCCTGGAGCATGGCGATGGCCTCGCGAATGGCGCGCTCGCGGTCGCCAATCTCGATCGCTCCCGGTGCGGCCGCCAGAATCGCGGCACGGATCGTGGCGGGTGCCTCGGAGCGTGGATTGTCGTCGGTGACGATGACAACATCGGCGCGCCGCGTCGCCGCCTCGCCCATCAGCGGGCGCTTGCCAGCGTCACGGTCGCCGCCGGCGCCGAAGACGACGATGACCCGGCGTGTGGCGACATCGCGGAGCGCCGCAAGCGCCTGGTCCAGCGCATCGGGCTTGTGGGCATAGTCGATGAAGATCGGCGCGCCGGTCGGCGAGGTACCAACCCGCTCCAGGCGTCCGGGCGCGCCGGTCAGCGTGGCGAGCGCGGCGATGGCCTGGCCCGCCGGCATGCCTGCTCCTATGGCAAGGCCGGCAGCGACGAGCGCGTTCTGGACCTGGAAGGCGCCGAGCAGCGGCAAATCCACCGTCATCGGCGTCCCGAGCACCTCAAGGCCGAGCTTTTGCCCGCCCGCATGGGGCGCATTCGCCAGGAGGCGGATCGCCTGACCGGAACGTCCGACATCGAGGAGACGCTGCCCGTGAAGCCTCGCCACCTCGGAAACGCGCGCGCCATAGGAACTGTCGACATCGGTGACGACGACGCCGTCTGCCGGCAGAATTTCCGTGAACAATCGTAGCTTGGCTGCGAAGTAGTCCTCGACCGTCGGATGATAATCCATGTGGTCGCGGCCGAGATTGGTGAACCCGGCGGCTTTGAGACGGACACCGTCGAGCCGATGCTGGTCGAGGCCGTGGCTGGACGCCTCCAGCGCGGCATAGGTGACGCCGTCGCGGGCGAGACCGTCGAGGATGCGGTGCAACTCGACCGGATCGGGCGTCGTCAGGCTGCCATAGTGCGATCCCTTGGGCGAAACCACGCCGATCGTGCCGATCGAGGCGCTGGCATGGCCCGCGGCGGCGAAGATCTGTCGCAGGAACACTGCAACCGATGTCTTGCCGCTTGTGCCCGTCACCGCAACCAGCGTCGCCGGCTGCAGCGGATAGAAGCGCGACGCCAGGATGGCCAACGCATGGCGCGGATCGCCGGCGGTCAGCACGGGAACGCCGGCCTGCGTTCCCGGTGCGGCCAGGACAGCCGCGGCGCCGCGCTTCACGGCATCCTCGACGAAACGCGAACCGTCGGCGGCAACGCCCTTCAACGCGGCGAAAAGAAATCCGGGCCGGACGGACCGGCTGTCGGATGTTAGGCCTTCGATCCCGATCTCCGCCGCCCCGTCGGGTAGCTTGAAATCATTCGAGGCAAGATCGCCGAGTCGCATGGGCAGATCATATCCTATCGGTTGACGTAGCGCGCGCGGGCGCTCCATCGACGCTCAATACGACACAAGCATGGCATCGGGGTGGCTTTCGTTCTCGCTGCGCGGCTGCACGCCGAGCAGCGCGGCCGAACGGCGGATCACGTTGCCGGCGACGAAGGCAGCATTCCAGGCGGCGAGCGCCGGCAGGTTCGGCTTTTCCGGCTTCGGATCGTCGACCGAAACCAGCAGGACATATTGCGGGTCGTCCATCGGGAAGCTCGCCAGGAAGGAATTGAGATAATGGCCGTTCACATAGCGCCCGTTGACGATCTTCTCGGCCGTGCCGGTCTTGCCGCCGATCACATAGCCCGGAACGTCGGCGTGACGGCCGGATCCGTTGACCGCGTTGAAGCGGAACAGCCAGCGCATCTCGTCGCTGGTCTTCTTCGACACCATGATGGTGGAGTCGGCGAAGGCCTGTTCCTGCGTGCGCGGGAAGAAGGTCGGCGACAGCAAATGCCCGCCATTCACCAGCGCAACGTCGCCCATCGCCGCCTGCATCGGCGTGATGGCGATGCCGTGGCCGAAGGCGACGGTCATCGTGGTGACGTCGCTCCAGCGCTTCGGCAATTGCGGCATGGCGACTTCCGGCAGGTCGGTCTTCAGCTTGGTCGCGAGCCCGAACTGCTTGAGATATTGCTGCTGCAGCGTCGCGCCCAGCGTCAGCGCCATGCGCGCCGTGCCGATGTTCGACGAATACTGGAAGATCTCCGGCACGCTGAGGACGCGGCCGAGGCTGTGGGAATCATGGATGGTGAAGCGCCCGATATGCAGCGGCGCGCGGGCGTCGAAGCTGTCGGTCATCTTCACCTTGCCGGATTCGAGCGCCATGGCGAAAGTGAAGCTCTTGAACACCGATCCGAGCTCGTAGGAGCCGGCGGTCAGGCGGTTCAGCCGGTCAGGCTTATTGGCATCGACCGGATCGTTCGGATTGAAATCGGGCAGCGACGCCAGGGCGACGACTTCGCCGGTCTTGGCGTTGACGATGACGCCCATCGCCGCGAGCGCCTGGTATTTCTGCATCGCGCCGACCAGTTCGTCGCGCAGGATATGCTGGACGCGGAGGTCGATCGACAGCCGGACCGGCTCCTGGCCGCTGGCCTTCATGGCGAAGCCGGCCTGGTGCAGATCGCCGAGGCCGCGCTCGTCGATGGCGCGCTCGATGCCGGCGATGCCCTGATTGTCGACATTGACGAGGCCGACAATATGCGCGGCGGCCGGCCCGCCCGGATAGAAGCGCTTGTTCTCGGTCAGGAAGCCGACGCCCGGAATGCCGAGGTCGTGGATCTGCGCCTGCTGGGTCGGCGTGATCTCGCGCTTGATCCAGACAAATCCTGCCTGGGTCGAGAGCTTCTTGCGCAACTGGCCGGCGTCCAGATCCGGCAGCACCGAGGTGATGAGCTCGGTCGCCTCGTCCGGATCGACGATCTTGTTCGGCTCCGCGAAAAGCGATGCGGTCTTGATGTCGGTGGCGAGAATTTCGCCATTGCGGTCGACGATATCCGGGCGTGCGGTCGCGATGGCGGAAGCGGCGCTGCCACGGGCTGCAGCTGCCGCCGGGTCGCTCGTACCGAGCATGACGAGGCGTCCGGCGATAACGCCGTAGACAAGAAGGAACGCAGAGATGGTCAGCAGGATGCGGCCGCGCGTCTGGTCCTGGCGCGCCCTCGGAGCGATCTTCTGCTTGGAGCGTCCAGCCTTGGCAAACATGTCGGGATGATCGGTCAAGGTCAGCGTCATGGCTTCTCTCCCGTCGCAGGTAGGGGCTGCGCTCCCATGGAGCCCGGCGCATCGGCGCGCACCGCGGCGCCGGCCGGCGCCGCAACCGGCTTGATCGAGCTGGTCCGCAGCGGATCGACGGCGCTGGTCAGCGGCACGGGTGGCTTGTCGGGAACGTCGGCGATGCTGGCGAGCTGGCGCACATCGAGCGGCTGCAGTTTCAGATAGTTGCCGTAGCGCGCAACGAGATCCTGCAGCCGAGCCGGCTGGTCGAGCACGCTCCACTCGGCCTTCAGGACGTTGATCGTATCCTTCTCGGCGGCAATGTCGGCGCGGAGCTTGTGCACGCGGTCGGCGGCCCGGCCGGCGCTGTCCTTCATCGCATAGGTGACGACGGCGCCCATGACCATCAGTCCGACCCACATCACGCTGACGCCACGGTTCATCGCGATCTCTCCTGGTCGAAATTCGGCAGGCTGGGCACGCCGGCAGCCGCTGGATCGAACGGCCGCGCCGGCGCCTCTGTGCGAATGGCGGCGCGAAGCTTGGCCGAGCGGGCACGCGGATTGGTGCGAATCTCGTCGACGCCGGGCAGCACGGGGCCCTTGCCGACGAGGCTGAAAGTCGGCGGCGCAATCGACTGTTCCGGCAGATGGCGCGAGCCGCCGGCGCGCGCCTCGCTGCGTTCGGCGAGGAAGCGCTTGACGATGCGGTCCTCCAGCGAATGGAAGGAGACGACGACGAGCCGGCCGCCCGGCTTCAGGATCCGCTCCGCGGCGGCGAGCGCATCGCCGAGCTCGTCGAGTTCGCGGTTGACATAGATGCGCAGCGCCTGGAAGGCGCGCGTCGCCGGATGGATCGGATCGCTCTGGCGCTTGCCGACCACGCGTTCGCACAGGCCGGCGAACTCGAGCGTCCGCAGGAATGGCGTCTTCTTGCGGTCCTCGGCAATGGCACGGGCGAGCGCCGCCGCCCGCTTCTCTTCGCCCAATACGGAGAAGATGCGGGCGAGGTCGCGCGGCTCCATGGCGTTGACGATATCGGCGGCGCTCGGCCCATCGCCGCCCATGCGCATGTCGAGCGGCCCGTCGAAGCGGAAGGAGAAGCCTCGCTCCGCTTCGTCGAGCTGCATGGAGGAGACGCCGATATCGAGCACGACGCCATCGACGGCATCGAAGCCGACCATCTCGGCGATTTCGTCCAGTTCGCCGAAGCGACCCTCGCTGAGGGTGAGGCGCCCTGCCGCGTCGGCGACCAGCCCGGCCCCGCCGGCAATCGCGGTCGGATCGCGGTCGATCGCGACGACGCGGGCGCCGCTCGCGAGGATTGCGCGTGTATAGCCGCCAAGACCGAAGGTGCCGTCGATATAGACGCCGTCCAGGGCAGGAGCGAGATGCTCCAGTACCTCGCGCAGAAGAACGGAAACATGCCGCGGCGGTCCGCCGACGTCGCCCGCCCGGGCATCGCCTGCCGCGGTCATTCCAAGCCTCCCGGATCCGCCGACGCGGGTCCACGACTTCCGGGAACGAGACGCTGGCGCAGATCGCGAAGCCGGTTCCTGGCTTCGGAACGGTAAGCGGCGAAGCGCTCGGGCTCCCAGATCTGGAACTTGTAGCCCTGGCCGACAAAGGTTACCTGATCGGCGATGCCGGCATAGGATTTGAGGGTCTCCGTCAGGCCGACGCGCCCCTCCCCGTCCAGCCTCAGGATTTCGCTTTCGCCGATCAGCGTCGTCGAGAGGAATTCGTGATCCTCGGAGAACGGCTCGAAGCGTCCGAGGCTGGCGCGGATCTGCTGCAGGAGGCGGTTCCCCCCGGCATCGACCGCATTTTGATCCAGCGTCGGACAACAATAGAGCCCCTCGAAACCGTCGCGCATCAGCACCTGGCGAAATGAAGCGGGCACGGAGACGCGCCCCTTGGAATCGAGCCGATTGGTGAAGGTGGATACGAACTCTTCCATCGCCTCTCGGCCCAGCCTCGTGACGCAAACGACCTCTCGTTCCGGGCGCGACAAGCGAGCACAGACAAGAACTCACAGACGCGGACAGGGAACACAGCTCCGGGATGCACACGCTGGAACGACACGAAAAGTTCGGACCCAGCTCCAACGCTCCGGAGTAAATTTGGGATAGCATGGGAGCATATGGGCGTCAATGGAATCGGGCCCCACCTTTGACCAGTTGCCGATAGACAAGCATGAATTGGTTAGGCTTAATTTTGCGTTGAAGAGGCGAGGCTATCGACCCTTCGCCGCCAGCATTTTGCTGGGTTTCCGCCCTCTGCGACATGGGCTGGTGGCAAAGGCGGCAGTCACGGCTGGGATGGGGCGCTACAGCCGTCGCACCATGCCGGCGGCCGGTTTCCACATGGCGAGCAAGGATCGACGGATGCCCGGTGCGGCGCAGTGGGATTGCGTTTATGTCGCTGCGGAAAGCCGTTGATCGGCTCAAGGAGCCCGGTCTGGCCGGTGCTCGACCGGTAGCCGGAAGGGGGCCGAAAATCACCCGTAGCCACCCGCGTCGTCTCGGGTCTCGACGCGACGCGATCCGGTTCGCTCCCGCAACGACTGGCCCCGGGAACGTCGGCGGCAGCTGGAAGAGGCAGGACCCGAGCCGGCCCGGATCATCAGAAGCTAGGCGGCGTGGACAAATACATCGTTAGCGCAGGGATCGCTTTCCTGCGATCGGGTTGTTAGCATTGGGAATGACACTAGAAGAAGAGAGCGAACGAACGACGTCGATGCTGCGCGGCAAGGTTGTTCGGCGTATCTTGCGCCACCGCGATGGAGAGGTCGTGATCGAGTTTAAGGACGGCAGCCGATTTTTTGCGGATAGCGACAGCCCTCTCGAACTGTCGGTCACCTTGGCGGAATAGCATATGAGCGTTCTGCCATTTGGACGTCGATGCGATTGACGTAGCCCCCAAGGATTGATTGAAGGCTGCTTTTTGAAGGCAGGTTTGAGCAGAGGCGATCTCACCGAAGCAGAATGGCGTGTTCTCAAGGGCTTGTTGCCGATCAAGCCAGAGAACCGTGGCAGAGGCAGACGTCCCGAGTAGAACCGTTCGATCATCAACGGCATTCTCTGGCGCCTCCGCTGCGGCGCTCCATGGCGCGACGTGCCACCCAATATGGCAGTTGGCACACCATCCATCGGCGGTTCAGGCGCTGGAGTGAAGCTGGGATTTGATAGACCGTGGCGGTGACGCTCACCGAGGTCATGGCGGACAGCGGCCACTACAGCATCGACAGCACCACAGTCCGCACCATGTTTCAGCAGCGGGCGGAAAAGGGGGACTCATCGACGCGCTCTTGGCCGCTCGCGGGGCGGGTTCACAAGCAAGCTTCACTGCTTGGCTGATGCCCTCGGACGACCCATCGCGTTCCACCTGACAGGCGATGAGGCTGCAAACTGCAAAGCATATAAAGCCCTGGTCGGCCTGCCCGAACGCGTACCGGTCGCGCTGCTTGCTGACAATGGCTACGACAGAGACGCCATCCGCGCCGACCTCGCCAAACGGAAGATCGAAGCCGTCATACCCAGGTCGAACCGTCGCGTGAAAATCAAACACAACCACCTGCTCTGCAAGCAGCGCAACCGGGTCAAGCGTATGTTCGGGTATCTGAAGGTCAATCGCGGCATCGCTACCCGCCACGATCAACTAGCCAATAGCTTCCTCGACATCCTGCTTCTGGCCACCACGAGATACTGGCTCAAATTTGTCCACGCCGCCTAGGCGATCCGCACATTGGTTTCGATATAGGCCTCGATCCCACTCAAGCTCACGCCATTTGCCGCGAGCCCGATATGGAGATCGGGTCGAACCAGCCACGCACCCGGCTCTTGCGTTCCGAAGGCTTTTCCGAAGGCGCCATCGGGATCGCGGATCAGTTCCACGCCGGCCGGCTCCGGCGCTGTTTCGTTACCGGCGAGAATGGCGATGACCCGCACCAGGCCCGGCCAGCGCCGGGCGAGGTCTGCTGAACAGGCCTCAATGCGTGGCAGATCCGACGCCCCGATGGCGGCCAGCAGGACGAACCGGGCGTCGCCCAGCAGTTCATGGAGGCGCAAGGGGAAACCGATACCGGCGCGCTGAAATCCGCTCGCATCGGGAACGCGATCCCCCGCCGCGACATTGCCCGGTCCCTCGCCGCGAGCCAGCGGACCAGAGCGATAGGACACCAGAACCTGGGTGTCCTCCAATCGGTCCGGCACCCGGCCGTCGCGTCCAAAATTGAAGCTCTGCTCGGTGGTACGCGCCACCACATCGGCGGCGACCGGACGGCGCTCCGCCTCATAGCTGTCGAGCAGGGCCGGCGACGCCGATCCCTTCACGACCAGCGCGAGTTTCCAGGCGAGGTTGTAGGCATCCTGGACGCCTGTATTCATGCCTTGGCCGCCGGTCGGCGGGTGGATATGGCAGGCATCGCCGGCAATGAAGACATTGCCGGAACCATAGCGTGCCGCGAGGCGCATGCTGATGCGGAAGATCGACGACCAGCGCAGGTCCGACAGCGTGGGCGTTCCGGGCAACAGCCGCGCCGCGATTTGCTGGATATCCTCGAGCGTGGCGCCGGGCCTGTCGGCCTGAATCCCATGGTCGGTTCCCGTCCTGGGCGCGCGCAGCCGCTCCGGCAGCACGGTCGACACGCGGTAGCGGCCCGGCTCTGGCAACGGCACGGCGACCAGCAGGTCCGGCACTGAATTCTCGATCGGTCGGACGGCGCGCACGGCGAAACCGCGCGGAACGTCCCAGTCGATATGGACGTCGCCCAGCATGAATTCCGCGGGCATCGCATCGCCCTCGAAAGCTATGTCGAGCGCCTTGCGCACCATGCTGTGGGCGCCGTCGCAACCGATGACGTAGCGGAAGGTCGCACTCTCGCGGCCCTGGGCTGTGTCGATCTCGACGGCGACCTCGTCGCCCTGCTGCGCCAGCGATCCGAGCGAGGCTTCGCGCTCCACCCGCACGCCGAGGCGCGCCAAATGCTGCTGCAGGACCGACTCCGTACTGTATTGGGGGATACCGAGCGGCGAAAATGGCAGATCGGGATAGTCGCGCGTCAGATCGCGGAACGAGCCGTCCGGATTATAGATCCGGGCACCGGTGAGCCACAGGCCGGCATCGATGATATCGCGCGCGACACCCAGATCGCTCCAGACTTCCAGCGTCCGCGGCGTAACGCCGATGGCCCGGCAGTAAGGCAGGATCTGAGCCAGTTTTTCGATGATGCGCACCGGTACGCCGTGGCGCGCCAATGCGAGCGCCAGCGTCAGCCCGACCGGGCCCGCGCCGACCACCAGGATCGAAGATTTCTCGCCGCCTGCCATTGTCTTCCCCACAAGAAACAGCCCGCCACAGCCGAGACGCCGCACCTATGCTCTAGCATGAAATTACATGCCCGGATTATCCGCAGCTTTGCTGGGAAAACCCTCTGACGCGGGCCGGATCGTCGCGTTCGCCTTCAGCTCGGCATCGGCCCAAGGATAGCGAGGCCGTTCCGTTCGGCGGCAGCCATCAGACGCGCCATATCGGGTTCGCCTGCACCTTGCGCGCCGCCATCGGCCGGATCGCTCGCCTCGCGCATGAAGTCGGCGAAAGCCCCGCCCGTCGTCATCAGCAGAAGCCGCACCGGCGCATCGCCGACCACGCGGAAACCATGGGCGACGCCCCTGGGCCCGAAGGCATAATCGCCGACGCCGAGCGTGACGCTGCGATCCTCGACGACCACCTGGATCGCGCCCTCGATGACATAGAACGACTCGTCTTCATCGCGATGCATGTGCCAGGGCGATTCGAAGCCCGGCGGAATGACCTGCTCGACGAGGCTGAGGGCGCCGCCGGTTTCCTCGCGTCCCGCCCGGATCCAGGTCGGCAAGCCGAGAAACCGCCGCTCGCAGACCGGAATGGATTCGCCCTCTATCGACATCGGTGTGTGGATTGCCATCTGCTTCCTCCCGATTGGCGCCGCCTTGGCGCACTGAAAATCTGTCTATTTTTCCCCTCACGGCGATGCCGCCGCCGCGAAGACCCGCGCGAACCCCTCGACGAGTTCCTCGTCGGAATAGACAAGCGGATCCTCGACATGCTCGACCATGCCTTTCATGGTCAGCAGGCCGATGGCGGCGAGATAGGCCAGGAAGGCCAGAAGCCGCGGCTCGACGGCGGCACGGGACCGCGTTTCGCCGCCCTCCCCCGCAAGCTTTGCCGTCGTTCGGGCCAGCAATTGCTCGTTCAGAGGGCGCATCCGCGCCAGTTGCTCGTCGGTCCAATGGATGGCACCGGCACCGGCCACCTGGCCGAACAGGAAAGCCAGCCGGAAATCGTCCAGCTTCGGCGCGAAGGCGTGGACCGTCTCGCGGATGATTGCACCCAGCATCTGGCCGCCGGTGTCCGCCCCTTCCACCGCGACGTCGACGGCCTGGGCATGCCCCTCGAGCGCGCCGAAGACGAGCTCGAAGACCAGCGCATCCTTGGAGGGGAAATAATAATAGAGCCCCGTCTTCGACATGCCGGCTTCCTTGGCGACCGCGTCCAGCGTCATCGCGGCCGCCCCACTCCGAAGCAGCACCGCGCGCGCCGCGCCGAGGATCTCCTCGCGGGAACGATCGCGCCGCCGTTCCTGCCGCGCCTGCCGGGCGGAACTCAAACTGCGGTCGGTGGTGTCGGTACGGTCTTCGTTCATCGGTATCCCTGCCATCGATGCATCCAATCTTATACCGAACGATTGGTAACATGTCTATAGATTGACAAATTCGACCAATGGTCTAAAAATCCGAATGCAGTCGGATGGATGCGTTGCCTTGGGCGACGGCCGGTGCATGGGAGACGGAAATGGACAGGCTGAACTTCGCCGACCCGGTCTTCGCGACCTATGCGGTAGCTGCTTCGATCATGATCCTGAAGGCCGTGAGCCTGTCATGGCTGACGGTCATCGCCATGATCCGCGAGAATGGCGGCTTTCGAAATCCCGAGGATGCGAAGAAGACACCATTCAACCCGAAGCCGAACCCGCATCAGCTCGATCTGAACCCGCGCGTCGAGCGCTTCCGCCGCATCCAGCTCAACGATCTGGAAAGCCTGCCCTATTTCCTCGTCGCCGGATTGCTCTTCGTCCTGACGAGCCCGTCGCTCGTGCTGGCGCAATGGCTGCTCTACGGCTTCGTCGTGACGCGGCTGCTCCATTTCGTCGCCTATGCGACGGCGCAGACCCACGATGTGCGCTCGCTGATCTGGACGCCCGGCTCGCTGATCCTGATCTTCATCAGCGGCCGCGTGCTGCTCTACGGCATCGGATGGCTCTGAGACCATCGACGACGATTAATTTGCCAGCCGGCCTATAAGCCGGGTTCTGTAGGGCGGCGGTTTCCCGCCGCGTGACGACCATTCATCTTGGACGTCCGTTGCCGGACGCCTCGCGCGACCTACCCGGGCGGCGGGCTTGGAAACTGCCTGGACCCGAAGGTCCGTGCCGCCCCTATTCGGTCTTGCTCCCGGTGGGGTTTGCCGTGCCGCCGCCATTGCTGGAAGCGCGGTGGGCTCTTACCCCACCCTTTCACCCTTACCCGGCGCGAACGCCGGGCGGTTTGCTCTCTGTGGCACTTTCCCTGAGGTCGCCCTCGCCGGGCGTTACCCGGCACCGTGTTTCCATGGAGCCCGGACTTTCCTCCCCTGCAACCTTTCGGTTCTGCAGCAGCGGTCGTCCGGCCGACTGGCCCGCCCGACTTATGGGGCGGGCGGGAGCGGGTCAAGCCCGCGCGGCAAACCGGTTCCGGCGAAACAGGAAAAACCGGTGCGGCGCGGACGTAAAACCAGCGCGCGCCGCACCGCCGATGCACCTCAGTTCGAGGCGATCAACTGCTTGACCTTGCCGCAGTAACGCAGCGGGCCGCTGGACATGCGCTTGGCGCCATGACCAGCATTGTAGCGAAGGATCGTGCCGCAGAGATCGCCGCCGGCAATCTGCCGCGCCTGGCCCAGATACATCATGCCGTACCGGATGTTCGTCGCCGGCTCATAGAGCCCCTTGGCACTGCCGCGATAACCCATGCCGCGAGCCGTCTGCAGCTTGACCTGCATAAGGCCGATCTCGCCGGCGGAGCCGCGCATCTTCGGATTATAGTTGCTCTCGACACGGACAACCGCATGAGCCAGCGAGATCGGAACGTTGTTGGCGCTCGCATAGCTCGCGATCAGGCCGTCAAAATCATCCGTCCGGCTGGCGGCGGCGATGCGGCTCGTATTGTTCTTCAAAAGGCGGGCCGAACCAGCTTCGGCAAAAGAGATCGAAAATCCGCTCAGGAGAACCATAGCGGCCAGAGAGGCGGACAGACCCGTTACGCAGAACTTCTTCATTCCGTGGACGCACTCGCATTGTTGACGACGGCGCACCCTTTCGCCGGTCAACCGTCCCGAAATGGGGCAGGAAAACTCAAATCAAATGTATTTCTGAAATACTTCGTGAACAACGAGATGTCAGTCGCGCGCCATCTCGGCGGCCCCCTGCCCGGCTGGCGGGGTCAGCGCGCGGGCCAGACGGTGCAGCGTTGCGATCGTCGAGGCGTCGGCGACGCCATCGACCCGTTCGGGCCGGAAGTGACGCTGGAAGGCGGCGACGACCTGCTGGGTGTCGGTTCCGAAGTCGCCATCGATATCAAGGCCGTAGCCATACCAGGCCAGCAGCCCCTGCAGCGCCTCGACCGGGGCTCCGTGATCGCCGATCTGGAAAAACCGTCCGCCACGGATCGGCTCCGGCTCGACGAAATGGCCCAATCCAGCGCCCGCGAGCCGCGCCCAGGGAAACTTCTCGCCGGGATCGCGCTTGCGCCCCGGAGCGACATCCGAATGCGCCAGAACGCGCGCCGCAGGAATAGGGTTCCGGGCGCAAATGTCGCAGCCGAGCGCGATCACCGCTTCGATCTGCACGTCCGGAAAATCCGGATAGCCGTGATCATGGCCGCAATTGGCGATCTCGATCCCGATCGAGCGCGAATTGATGTCGCCCTGCCCTTTCCATGTCGAGACGCCGGCATGCCAGGCCCGGTCGCGCTCGCTGACGAGCTGCGTGATCGTGCCGTCCTCGGCGACGACATAATGGCACGAGACCTGCGAACGCGGATCGGCGAGCCAGGCGATGGCGGCGTCCGCCGTCGGCATGTCGGTATAGTGCAGGAGCAGGATGTCGGTTGCGATGCCCTCGGCGCGGCCTCCGAAATTCGCAGACGGCCGCAGGGCGTTCACAAGCGGGCTGTCGCCGATCATGCGAAGGCGCGCTCCCGGCGGATGCGGTCGTAGGCTACATTGAGCGCCGCAACCTTGGCGGTCGCGATCGCGATGAATTCGGCCGGCACGCCGCGCGCGATCAGCTTGTCGGGATGGGTCTCGGAGACGATGCGGCGATAATGGCGCTTCACATCATCATTCGACGCCGAGCGCTCGATGCCGAGGATACGGTATGGGTCGCCATCGGCCGGCACGAGATGCCGGCTCTCGATCCTGAGATAGGCCGTCTCGCTGATGCCGAAGATCGACGCGACCCGCGAGATGAAGGCGAGTTCGTCCTCATGCAGCGCGCCATCGGCCGTCGCGATGTGGAACAGTCCGTCGACGATGTCCTCGAACACCTCCGAGCCCTCGTCGAACAGTCCCGCCATCCGCTTCGCATAGGATTCGAAGCCGGCGACGTCCTGCTTGGCTAAATTGAACAGTCGCGCGACATTGCCGCGTTCGGCCTCCGGGATCTCGAAGAGTTCCTTGAACGCGGCGATCTCGTCGCTGGTAACGACACCGTCCGCCTTCGCCATCTTGGCCGAAAGCGCGATCATGGCGATCGAAAACGCCGCATGGCGCCGTTCGGCCGCCGTGCCGAAGGTCGAGCGTATGGCCTCGACCACATGGTCGACCACAGCGCAGCCGCCGGGGATGCGGCAAATCATGTCCCCGAGTCGGTTCCAGAAGCTCATGACGCCGCATCATAAGGAACGATCGCGGCGGCGGCGAGACTGCAGAGCGCCGCAGCCCACCGGTTCTTCCAGGGGTAGTTCCTCGGTCGCTCGATTACCCCTGACTAGCGTCGCCTCCCGGCTTCGGCTGCGGATCCGGCACTGCGGGATCTTGGACGACTGCGTCTCCAGGCCTATTGGCCGCCCTTGGGATGTCTCTCTCTTCTGCATCCGGATCATTCTGAACCGGATTTGGAGAAACTGGCGAGGTCTGGACGACAACCGTTTTCGCCTCGGTCTCGGCGGCCCGAGCCTCGATCTGGCGGGTTGTCGACGTCAAAAGGTTCGGGACCAGGCGCTCGGAGAAGCCGGCCAGAATCGCCCATATGATCAGAAGGGCGAGATCGCGCGATGGGACGAGAGCGTTCGGCGTCAATATCCCGAGAACCGTGGTGATCCCCCTCCCCTCCTTGGAGGCTTCCGTGTTCTCAGTGCCGCCCCCACCAGCAGTGCCATCGCCGGACCCGGACGTCGCTGTTCCCACGGCATCCGGGCAGGGATTGTCCGCCTTGTCGCAGGGCGCGGGCTGTTTTTCGGCTTCGACCCGGCAGTCGACGGGGTCGGCCAGCAGGTTGCAGAACGGCCCCGTGGCATCCGGCGATTTCGCGGCGACATAGGTCAACGCCCTGAGATCCGGGACGAGCGGCCCGGTCAGCAATCCGGAGGCGGCAAAGAAGTAGATGAACATAGCGCCGACCGTGCCAATCAGAAGATGCAGCAACACGTTTGCGCTGCTGTAATAGGCGTCGGCATCGTCCAGGGGTACCGCCGTGATCGTCGCCTCCTGGAACCGGGTGTAGCGGCTGAACAAGGCACCCACCGCCCCGAACGTCACCGCCGTATAGAGCCCGTAATTGGGAAAGGTCGTCACGATCCACGCGATCCCGCCGCCGACCTGCTTCAGCGGCGCGACCGGATAGACGAGGCTGGCGCGATGCAGCAGGAAGATCAAAAACGGTAACATCGCGAAGCCCACGGCCCAACGTGTCAGCCGGCTGACGAAGGCGATCGCCTGTGACCGGCGGAAACGCACCTGGGCACTGCGAAGCCCGAAATGCTGCAGGTCGGTGACGATGCCGAGCAGGAATGCCCGCTTCCGCGTATCGTCGAGCCCGGCTTGCGCCATAAGGTTCGTGTAGCGAGCGGCGCTCTCAGCCGCATCCGGTATGCCGCGCCGCTTGGCCTCGACCAATTTTCGGGCGATCGCCTCGTCGAGGGCCGGTCCCGACACGCCGTTGATAAGCAACTGCTCGGCGACGTTGAGGTCGGCCAGTCCCGATCCTGGCGCAAGCCGCCTCTTGATCTCGGCATCGACAGCTGCAGGCAGGACCGACGCCACGTCTGGACCGACCGGGGACAACGATATCCACATGGCCGTCAGCAAGTTGCGCTGCTCTTCGACCGACGCCGACTTGCCGAGCGAACGGGTCGCTGCCGCGCTGTCGTCACCCGTCAATTTGCTATCTTCGTTCGCCGGGTCTTCGTCCTGTTGCATGCTCATCGCGCCCCACCACCATAAGACGATGAGCTCGTTTATACATCTTATTAGTGTATTTTCTACTCCTTGCGATCTATGGGACGCCTGTGGTTGGTGATCATCAATGGAACAAGCAGGGATCGGCTTCCAAAATGAGCAGCGCCTGGGATTTCTGGATCGATCGCGGCGGCACGTTTACAGACATCGTCGCGCGCGATCCCGCCGGCGGGCTTCGCGCCCATAAGCTGCTGTCGGTCAATCCGGGCGCCTATCGCGATGCCGCTGTGCAGGGCATCCGCGAAATCCTGGGCCTGGCCCCCGGCGCGCCGATCCCGCCTGGCACGATCCGCACCGTCAAGATGGGCACCACCGTCGCGACCAACGCCCTGCTGGAGCGCAAGGGAGACCGCACGCTGCTGCTCATCACGCGTGGCTTCCGCGATGCGCTCAAGATCGGCTATCAGGCGCGGCCCGACATCTTCGCCAAGAAGATCGTCAAGCCCGAGCTGCTCTATGAGCGCGTCGCCGAAATCGGCGAGCGCGTGCGCGTCGACGGCACGGTCGAGGCCTCGCCCGATCCCGCCGAGATCGAGGCCGCGCTCACGGAGGCACTCGCCGACGGCATCCGCTCGGTTGCCATCGTGTTCATGCATGCCTGGAAATACCCGGCACATGAGCAGATTGCCGCAGAAATCGTCCGCCGGATGGGCTTCCCGCAGGTCTCGGTCTCGCACGAGGTCTCGCCGCTGATGAAGCTGGTCGGCCGCGGCGACACGACGGTCGTCGATGCCTATCTCTCGCCGATCCTGCGCCGCTATGTCGGCGAGGTGGCGAGCGATCTCGGCGTCGCCGGGACAACATCCGAAGACGCGCCCAAACTCATGTTCATGATGTCCTCCGGCGGGCTGACGGCGGCGGATCTGTTCCAGGGCAAGGACGCGATCCTCTCCGGTCCGGCCGGCGGCGTGGTGGCGGCGGCGGAGACGGCGCGGCAGGCGGGATTCGGCGAAGTCATCGGCTTCGACATGGGCGGCACGTCGACCGATGTCTCGCACTATGACGGCGCCTATGAGCGCTCCTTCGAGACGGAAGTGGCTGGCGTTCGCATGCGCGCACCGATGATGCGCATCCACACGGTCGCGGCCGGCGGCGGCTCGATCCTGCATTATGACGGCGCCCGCTTCCGCGTCGGCCCGGATTCGGCTGGCGCCGATCCCGGCCCCGCTGCCTATCGCCGCGGCGGACCGCTGACCGTCACCGACGCCAATGTCATGACCGGTAAGCTCCGGCCGGACTATTTCCCCGCGATCTTCGGACCCCGCCGCGACCAGAAGCTCGACGGCGAGGTCGTTCGTGAACGCTTCGAGGCGCTGGCGCGCGCGATCGGCGACGGCCGCCCGGCGGAGGCCATCGCCGATGGCTTCCTCAAGATCGCCACCCAGAACATGGCGAACGCGATCAAGAAGATCTCCGTCCAGCGTGGCTACGACGTCACCGAATATGTGCTGAACTGCTTCGGCGGCGCGGGCGGGCAGCATGCATGCGATGTCGCCGACAGCCTCGGCATGACCAAGGTGCTGATCCATCCCTATTCGGGCATCCTCTCCGCCTATGGTATGGGCCTCGCCGATATCCGCGCCCATCGCACGGTCGCCGTGGTCAAGCGCCTGGAAGAGCCAGTGGTGGAGGAACTCCAGCGGCTTGAATCAAAACTTGAAGTCGACCTTGCCGGCGAACTTCAGCAACAGGGCGTAAGCGATTCCGACATCTCGATCTTTGCCCGTGCCCATCTGCGCTATGACGGCACCGATACGCCGATCCCGATCGAGATCCTGACGGACGGCAAGTGGCTCCCCCTCCCCGCCATGATCGAGGCGTTCGAGGCGGCGCACCGCAAGCAGTTCGGCTTCGTCTTCGAGGGCAAGGCGATCGTCGCCGAGAGCCTGGAGGTCGAAGCCGTCGGCGGCGGCGCGGCGATCGTCGAGCCGACCGAGGCGACGGCGCCAAGCCGGGCGCGGCCGGAAGCCGAGGCGATGATCTTCTCCGGCGGCGCGCATCATCAGGCCGGGATATTCCGCCGTGGCCGGCTCGATCGTGGTGCGGTCATCGCCGGGCCGGCCCTCATCGTCGAGCCGCACCAGACCATCGTCATCGAACCCGGCTGGCGGGCCGAGATCACGGCCCGCGACCATGTGCTGCTGACGCGCGTCAGTGTGTTGGAGCGCCACCGCGCAGTCGGCACCGACGCCGATCCGGTCATGCTGGAAGTGTTCAACAACCTCTTCATGTCGATCGCCGAGCAGATGGGCGTGACGCTGCAGAACACCGCCTATTCGGTCAACATCAAGGAGCGGCTCGATTTCTCCTGCGCGGTCTTCGATGCAAAGGGCCACCTTGTCGCCAACGCCCCGCATATGCCGGTGCATCTCGGCTCGATGGACCGATCGGTCGAGACGATTATCGAACTGAACCGCGGCACGATGTGCCCTGGCGACGTCTATGCGCTGAACGCGCCCTATAATGGCGGCACGCATCTGCCTGACATCACCGTGGTCTCGCCGGTCTTCGACGAGGCGGGCGACAAGATCCTCTTCTTCGTCGCCAGCCGTGGCCATCATGCCGATGTCGGCGGCTCGGCCCCCGGCTCGATGACACCGCGCGCTACGACGGTCGATGAGGAAGGCGTGCTGATCGACAATCTGAAGCTCGTCGATCGCGGCCATTTTCGCGAGGCGGAACTGGTCGAGGTCCTGACCCACCATGCCTGGCCCGTGCGCAACGTCGTCCAGAACGTCGCCGATCTGAAGGCGCAGATCGCCGCCAACGAAAAGGGCGTGCAGGAACTCGCCAAGATGGTCGCCCATTTCGGGCTTCCGACCGTCACCGCCTATATGGGCCATGTGCAGGACAACGCGGCCGAGAGCGTCCGCCGCGTGCTGGAGGCGCTGAAGGATTCGGAATTCGCGGTAGAGACCGACCAGGGCGCCACGATCCGCGTCAAGATCACGGTCGACAAGGAGAAGCGCGAGGCGACGGTCGATTTCACCGGCACCAGCCCGCAGCAGGAGACCAATTTCAACGCGCCCGAGCCGGTGACGCGCGCCGCCGTGCTCTATGCCTTCCGCGTCATGGTCGAGGGCGACATACCGATGAATGCCGGCTGCCTCCGGCCGATCCACATCATCATCCCGGAAGGCTCGATGCTGGCACCGCGCTATCCGGCCGCCGTCGTCGCCGGCAATGTCGAGACCAGCCAGCACGTCACCAACGCCCTGTTCGGCGCTCTGGGGGCGCTCTCCTCGGCGCAGGGCTCGATGAACAACCTCACCTTCGGCAATGCGAAGTACCAGTATTACGAGACGATCTGCTCCGGCTCGTCGGCGGGCGTGTTCAACGACGGCACCGGCTTCGACGGCACGGACGGCGTCCACACGCACATGACCAATTCCCGCCTCACCGACCCGGAAGTTCTGGAATTCCGCTTCCCGGTGCTGCTCGAGGATTTCCGTATCCGCGAGGGTTCCGGCGGCAAGGGAAAATGGTCGGCCGGCGGCGGCACGACGCGCACGCTCCGCTTCCTGGAGGAGATGGACCTCGCCATCCTCGCCTCGCATCGCACGATCCATCCGCACGGTCTACTCGGGGGCGCAGAAGGCGCGCTTGGCAAGACGGAGGTCCGCCGCCAGGATGGCCGAACCGAAACGCTCGACGGCTGCGACCAGACCGTGCTGAAGCCGGGCGAAGCCGTGATCGTCACGACGCCGACCGGCGGGGGATATGGGCGCGGCTGACCCGCCGCGGCTCGCATCAAGCAGCGATTGCCAGCGCGCCCTTGAGCTTCTGCCATTCGGCCGGCTCCAGGAACGGCCGCACGCTCGTCGCGCATACGACTTCGAAGATCGTCGCCGGCATCGCCGACTTCATGCCGCCCAGCATCTCGATGCGTTCGCCATGGTTCATCGCAGGCATCATCATGGTGAGATGATCCATCATCATCTGCGGATCGATGGAGGCGACGATGCGCTGCTCGATCAGACGTAGTTCGTCATCGCTGAAGAGCTGGTGGAGCAGCGACAGCGTCTCCGTCTCCTCCTCAACCATGTGCTCGAAATCCGCCGCGATGAACAGCGAGTAGCGCAGATAGAGCGCCCGAAGCAGCGCGGGCAGATGCGCCGCCGTCGCCATTTCGATGTCGTCGAGCATGGCGCTGAGTTCGTCGAAATCGCGCTCATGTTCCTCGTGATCGTCGGCGAGGCGTTCCGTCGCGCCGGAACGGTGCGCCTCGATGACTTCATGGATGTGGATGTTCTCGTGTTCCAGATGACCGCGACCGACCGCGATCAGCTTGCGCATGTCGGCGGCGATCGAAGCCACGGCGACCGCATCTTCCGGATCGACGGACCCCAGCCGTCCAAGCAGCAGCATCTGCGCCCGGCGCAGCGCCTTGTGCGGCATGGTGTAGAGATTGTAGCGCGTCTCATCGACGTAGATCGTGTTGTGGATCGTCATGGCGTCCTCCTTACGTTGAGGACCGTCGATCTAGTGAAATGCGCAAATGCCGTCTGTGAAGCGGGTCACTGGACGTTCAAAGCGCTTTGAGGCCCGGCCGGGTCCTCAATCCGCGGTCGCAGCAGAAGGTTGCGGCGGTGGCGCGCTGCGGCTCGCGCGATAGAGCCGCCAATTCCGCCGTGGATCGATCGGCAGGAAGATGAAGAAGCCGCGCCACAGGCCAACTACGGTGACGACGAGTGCCAGCGCGCCGACGACGGTGCCCAGCAGGCCGACCACCTTCATGGCCGCGGCCTCGCCCCAGCGCCAGCCGACCAACTGATAGAGCACGCGCCCGCCATCGAGCGGAATCGCGGGCAGCAGGTTGAAGAGGCCAAGGGCCAAATTGATGAACGCCAGCGTATTCAGTGACCAGCCTAGCAGCCAAGACGACGCCAGGGGCGCAAGCGCATATCCGAGAAGCGCGAGGCCCAGATTGACGGCCGGCCCGGCAATGGTGACCAGAATGCGATCACGCCGGGTATAGGGCTCCCGATTTAGCGTCGTGATGCCACCCAGCCATTGCAGCACGATCGTCTTGGGCATAATCCCGCAGCGGAACGCCGCGAACGCATGGCCATATTCATGCAGGAGGATGGACAGGCCGAGTGTCGCGGCAACCACCGCGCCCATGATCAGCGTCGTCGTGGTGCCAGCGATCCAGAACGGCATCGAAAGCAGGAACAGCGTCAGGGGGAAGCCGGCCTCGATCTTCAGTTTGGGCTGGGGGAATCGCATGTTCTGGCTCCGATCGACTGATCTCGACCGGAAATTCGTGCCCGTGCAAGTCAAGATTGCATGACGCGTGCAAGATCGGCGCCCCGCGCCGGCCCGCGTTACTCCGCGTAAGAAAGCGGGATCGAGGCCGGCGGCGTATAGCGTCCTTGCGCCGACGGGGCGTTCGCCTGCGGATAGACCGGCTGCGGAAAGGTGGGGGCAGCCGGCTGGGCGCTCAGAACCTGCTGTTCCGGGCTTGGCACCGTGGCGTCGGGCGTCCCAAGATTGTCGTCCCAGCGATAGGTGAAGGCGCGCTGCTCCATGGTCACCGGCGTCGCCCCGCCCGGCGGCAGGCTCACCATCGGCACATTGGGATCGAGCGTCGCTGGCGGCAAATCTAGCTTCGGCCGGCAATAGCGGGATGTCCCCGCCGCGTTGTGATGGGCGAGGTCGATATGGATGTGGTCCTCGTGCAACCGGTTCGAGCCGGGGCCGAGGACGGTGGTGAAATACTGGCAGGCCGAGATCAGCGTCTCGCGCAGGAAGGCCTGCTCCGCCGGGTCGCCGCCCCACCAGTCGCCCTTCACGCGGATCGTGGTACCGTTGGCGAGGCGGAAACCGGCGACGTCGAAGGCGTTGGCGAAGGCGTGCTCCGACAGCTTCTCGCCATGGATATTGTTGCGGGACCGGCAGGAATAGGTGCCCATGGTCAGGATCTCGGTCACGGGCATGCCGAAGCGGCGCATCGCCGCCGGCTGGACCGATTTCTTGACCCAGTTCTCCATCGACCAGGTCATCATGCAGCCGAGCACGACATCGCCGCCGGTAACCGCGACGACGCCACCTTCGAAGGCGTTCACCTTAAGGGGAATTTCGATGCCGCAGGCGCCGCGCCCGTCGATTTCCTTGGCCGGCTTCTGGAAATAGCTCGGTACCACGAGCTTTTCCTGAAAGCATGCGCGCTCGCTCGCGTCCCGCCAGGTCTCCCGTTCTTCAAAGAAGCTCAGGCCGCACCCGGAGAGAGCGAGGAGCGCGAACACCGACAGGATACGCAACGCAACGCAACGCAACATGATCGCTAGAATGCGACCGAACGGTTTAAGGAAACGTCAAGCCTGCCGGCAGTTCGCTCCCCGCCTCAGCCGAGCGGCCGCGTCTCTTCCCACCAGGAGAAGACGATGTCGCGCAGCGCCTCACCGTCGCGCGGACCATATTGCTCACGCCGGGCCAACCGCCCGAGCATGGCAAGCTCTTCGGCATCGAGCGAAATGTCGATGGCCTCATATTCGATGGGCGTATTGACGAATTCAGGCTGGTACTGCGGATCGCGCGACAGCTTGCGCTCCGTGCGGATCGCCTGGACTTTGAAATCGGCGACGGTTCGCTGGGTCCGCCACGAACGTAGCGGCGGGACGGCGGCCAGATCCTCCGCACTCGCCTCGAAGATCTGGATCTTCGCCGGCTTGATGGAGAAATTCGAGGTCCGCATGACGTCGGCGCCGCAGATGTTCGGCACGGCGAGCACGTCCATCAGCGCAAGCAGTTCGACATAGTCGCCCGGCTTCGACGCCTGCCGCGTGATGAAGGTGCGGCCATTTTCGTCGACGCCGGTGCACATGAACAGGTTGAACGAGTCATGCACATCGTCCGGCGTCAGCCCGTATTCGCGCTGCGCTTCGGCCTGGATGTCCTGGCAATTGGTGTGGGCGTCAAAGCCATAGACCGATTCATAGACATTGGCGCTGCAGCGCGGAAACATCACGTCGTTGCAGCCGGCCGTGTCGTCCAGAATATACATCATCGCCCGCTCGCGCGGTGGCGCGGACCAGAGGAAACTGCCCTTGGTAGGATGGATGCCATGCAGCGTCCGCGTCCGTCCGCAATGGAAATATTCCTTGTAGTCGTCGAGGTTGAAGCAGTTGAAGTCGAGGCACTGGCCGCCCTCGATCTGCTCCATCCGGACGATCCAGCCTTTCCGGACCTCAAGCGCCTTGCCGGTGCCGGGCTCCAGGATGAATTCGTCGATCAAACGGCGCATGGCTCAGCTCTTCTCGGCATGAAGTTCGGAATATTGGCGCAGCGCCAGGCGGATCAGAGCGGCCCGATCGGGGGCGAGGCCTGCCGCGACTGTCCTGTCGAGCAAGTCCTTTTGCTGCTGGTTGAGGTGGATAGTCACGCTGGTGTCGGCCATCGGATCTCCGTCTCGTATACATGATTGAAGCCGCGATACGTCGCCGGACTTTACGACGAAGTCCGCGCATCGTTGGCATTGCGCGAAATATGGCAGATTATCGGAAGCCGTCCCGCTCAAACTGTGAGCATCCCTGCGCCGATTTTGTGCATATCGCATACTTGTTGGCGATAATCTCGTATACTAAAAATGGGTCATCGGCATATCCAGTCCAAGGACCGACATGCGCAGTCCCTCCACTCGCAGCGACGTCGTCTACACGGTGCTTCGCCGCGCCGTGATCGAGCAGGCCCTTAGTCCGGGTGCCAAACTGCTCGAAGACGAGATCGGCGCGCATTTTGGCGTAAGCCGCACTGTCGTGCGCGCCGCCTTGCAGAAGCTCGCCAGCGACGGATTGGTCGAAATGAAGGCCAAGCGCACCGCGACGGTGGCACGGCCAAGTCTGGAGGAGGCGCGGGCGATCTTCGAGGTTCGCCGCTGCCTGGAGCGCGAGGCCATCCGCCTGCTGGCCGAGCGCTGGCGCCCCGAGTTCGGCGCCGATTTGGAGGGGCATGTCCGCGACGAGGAGGAGGCGGCCAAGCGCCAGGACAAGGCGCTCTCGATCCGCCTTGCCGGCGAATTCCATATCCGCCTCGCACAGATGACCGGCAATGAATTGCTGCTGCGCTACGTCTCCGAGGTCGTGTCGCGCTGTTCGCTGATCCTCGCCGTCTTCGGACGGCCGCACTCCTCCGAATGCGGCATCAACGAACATCGCGACGTGATCGCGGCGCTGCGCTCGGGCGATATCGGGCGGGCCGTCGAGGTGATGGATCATCACGTCGCGCTGGTCGAATCCCGTGCCCTGATCGCCGAGGACGGCGAGACGCCCGATCTCGGCGCGATCATTGGCCGTTACCTGCCATCGGCCGCCTCGCCCGACGTGGTTCCCCTGCCCTCCCGCCGGCGGACCGGCAGGGCGGCGTCATGACCACCGAGCATCGCTTCTTCGACGTAGCCGCCCTGTCGCGGCGTGATTGCTACAAGCTCCTGATCGGCACAGTCATTCCGCGTCCGATCGCGCTCGTCACCACGGTGAACGAAACAGGACAGGTCAACGCGGCGCCGTTCTCGTTCTTCAACGTCCTCTCCGACGATCCGCCCATCCTGGCGCTGGGCGTCGAGAATCACGCCGACATGTCGCTCAAGGACACCGCGCACAATATCCGTATGACGGAAGTGTTCACGGTGAACATCGTCTCGGCCGAGATTATCGCCGCGATGAATGTCTGCGCCGTACCGTTTTCGCCGGAAATCGATGAACTCGCTGAGGCCGGGTTGACGCCGCTGCCCGGCGTTCACATCCCCGTTCCGCGCATCGCGGAGGCGCCGGCCGCCTTCGAATGCGAGCGCCACACGACGCTCGAGATCGGCCGCGCCCGGCAGATCATCCTGGGCCGCATCGTCGGCATCCATGTGCGAGCCGACGCCGTGGACGAGCGTAACCATGTCGACCCCGACCGCATCGACGCCATCGGCCGCATGGGCGGCCATGGCTATGCGTTTACACGCGACCTTTTCGACTTGCCGACGATGACCCACGCCGAATGGCGGGCACGGCAAGACGACCTCCAGACGACCTGACGGCCACAACGGACCGTCCGTTCGCGCGCGATCCCCATCGGCGATGAGCGCCTCCCCGCTCGTCGCCCGGCGGAGCGGTTTGCGCATTTTCGACAAGAACCAGAGGGGAATGAGCATGAATGGAATTTCAAGACGAACGCTGATGAAAGGCGCCGCCTTCGGTGCCGTCGCCGCCGCAACCGGATTGCCGCTTGCGGCGAGGGCAGCCGAAGGACTAACCATCGGCCTCATCTATGTTGGCTCGCGCGACGATTTCGGCTGGAACCAGGCGCACGCGGTCGGCGCGCAGGCGCTCAAGACGATACCGGGCGTCACGCTGGTCGAGGAAGAAAACGTCCCCGAGACCGCAGCCGTCTCTAAGACGATCGATTCCATGATCGAGCTCGACAACGCCAAGCTGATCTTCGGCACCTCCTTCGGCTATTTCGATCCCTTCATGATCGAAGCGGCGAAGCAGCACCCCGATGTCCAGTTCCGCCATCCCACATCGCTCTGGAGCGCCGACAAGCACCCGGCCAATCTTGGCGGCTATTATGGCTATCTCGACCAGGCCCATTATGTGAACGGCATCGCTGCGGGCCTTTCAACCCAGACGAACAAGATCGGCTTCATCGCCGCCAAGCCGATCGCGGTCGTTCTGCGCAATCTGAACGCCTTCGCGACCGGCGTTCGCAAGGTCAATCCCAAGGCGGAAGTGCGCCTGATCGTTACCGGCGAATGGTCGCTGCCCGTGCGCGAAGCGGAGGCGGCGAATGCGCTGGCCGATGCAGGTTGCGACGTCATCGCCTGCAATGTCGACAGCCCGAAGGTGATCATCGAGACGGCGGAAAAGCGCGGCATCAAGTCCTGCGGCCACAACGCCAACCAGGCGAACCTGGCGCCCAACGGTTTCATCACGGGCGCCGAGTTGAACTGGGGCACGGTCTATACCGCCTATGCCGACCTGCTGACCAAGGGCGAAAAGCTGCCCAACGAGAATTATGGCGGCTATGACAAGGGAATGGTGCAGAGCACGCCCTTCGGCGCCGGCGCCAGCGATCAGGCCAAGGTGGCGGCTTTGGCAGCGATCGAAGATCTGAAAGCCGGCAAGCCGTATCTGATTGGGCCGGTGAAGACCAATGATGGCCGGGTGATCAGCGAGACGACGGTTTCGCTCTATGATCCCAGCATCTGGAGCACCGATTACCTGGTGGAAGGCATCGTCGGCTCCATCACCTGAACGCGGCGCTCCGAAATCAGGCGCTCAAACACAGAGACCTGTCTCCGCGCTGTACAGCGCGGAGACATTTCATTCCGCGATGGGATGGCTTCAGCCGGTCAGGCCGGCCTCGCGCCCTGGACATGGCGGTCGCGCACAAGGTCGAGCGCCCGCAGCGCCTCGGCGGCCGACAGGCGCTCATAGAGCCGCGCCAGTTCCGCATTCTGTGCCGGAGGTCGGCCGCACCGTTCAGTTCGGATCGTCACAAGGCGGGCGAATGTCTCCCGCGAGACGCCGGCCGACTTGCACAGAACCGCGAGCAAGGTCGGATCGGCGCGGGCGATAAGGCGGGAGACGAGGTCAACCGGCAAGCTCGCATGATCGGCGAGCAGCATCGCGACTTCCAGCATGCGCTCGTCCGAGACGACCGCATCGATGACGCTCGCGACCGCGGGCACCGGCGCCGGCGTGGACGGCCAGCGCTCGGCGAAAGACAAAACCACCGCGCCGCCATCGGGCGCCGGCTCACGCCGCGTCTCGCCTTCGGGACGCAACTGGAACGGCACAACATTGTCTGAGCCGCCGCCATCGCGGCAACGCCGGGCCAGCGTCTCGCCAAGCGCAGCATCGCCGGACGCATCTCGAACCAGACGGGCGAGCCCGGCGGTCGAAAGGCGGGCCATGGTATTGCTGGTGACGACGCGGGACAGCAGCGAATCTCCGCGCGCGACGAGGATATCGGTGACTGCCTCGCCGAGCGGCTGGCGTGAGGCGAGGCAGAAAAGATGCTCGCGCGCCAGTTCGGAGGCGAGCTCGGAAAGATCCGCCTCCGAAAGAACCGGCGAATAGCGCAGCACCGGCTCCGCCAAGGCTATTTCGTTCCGCGCCAGGCCCATGACGACGTCATGCGGCGCAGTCGGCAGATCGGCGATGCGGGCGGCGAATTCCGATTGCTCGTGATAGGGGATCGTCGGCAGCAAATGCCCGACGATATCGCTGTAGAGCCGGCAGATACCTTCATCCACGCGGCAGCCGGCGCTCACGAAGAGGTCGGTGATCGTCGACAGGAGTTCCGCGCGTCCAAGCGGCGAACGGTCCTGGGCCAGCCGGGTCAGTTGATCAAACATGGCACCTCGTTACACGCCGTTGCGACGAGGGGGAGAATGGCAGCCAACCGATAAAAAACGATTGAGCGATGCTCGACTTACACGCATGCGCATTAGGAATTGCGACACCATGGCGGTGGAACGAATCGGGCGTCAGGGTGCACCGCAACGTGACCCCCGGAGGATGCCGTTCCTGGTCACCGTCGATCTGAGGAACAAATAACTACCGAATGCCGATCCGCCTCGATTTACATCCTTGCCGGAAGAGGCGATCGCGTTCATGATTGTGTCAGAATCGCGACGCGGAAAGAGAGACCCGGGAGATGTCCATGAGCCTCGCCAGACCGTTCCAGATGCTCGTCGTCGGCGCCGCCTTCCTCTTCGTCGCCGCGATCGTTGTCGGGCTTCTATAGAGGCGTCAGCTGCCGAGCAGCGCGCGCATCAACGCGACTGCTGCCATGCCGGCGACGGCCGCCAGGATGTCGTTCCGCCGCCACAGGAAGACGGCGATCGTCGCCGCAAATCCAGCATATTCTGCCGGCCCACCATGGAGCGCGATGGGCGCCAGGATCGACCCCATGATGGCGAGCGGCAGCGCCTTCAGCCAGGCCTCGACGCGCGGCGTCACCGCAACGAAGCTCATCAGGAAGAAGCCGGCGATCCGCGTCAGATAAGCGGCAAGCGCCATCGCCGCGACGATGACCGCAAATCCCGCCGTCGTGCCGGGATCGACGCTCATGCCGCCCTCCCCTTCGGCCAGAAGGCCGCCGTAAGGCTGCCGGCGAGTCCGCCGCCAAGCACATGCCAGGACCCACCGACGAAGCGATCAAAGAAGATCGCCACCGCTCCGCCGACGACAAAGGGCAACAGGTCCCCCCTGCCCTTCCAGAAGCCGCAGGCAAGCGACAGGAAGAACGCCGGCAGGAAGAAATCGAGCCCGAGCCGGCGCGTATCGCCGAGCAACTGGCCGAAGGCGGAGCCGGCAATGGTTCCGGCTACCCAGCCCAGCATGCAGGCGAGCCCCATGCCGGCGAAGACGGCGATATCGTGCCGGCCCATGTCGCGCTCGCGCATCGCCGTCGCCCAATTGGGATCGACCAGCAGAAAGAGCGAGGCATAGGAGAGCAACGGCGGCGCGCCGCGCATCCAGGGCTGCATGGCGGCGCCGAAGAGCACATAGCGCGAGTTCATCGCGACGACGGCAACGACCGCGGCGATCAGAGTGTCACTGCCGCCCCAGGAATGCAGCGCCAGCAATTGAGCCGTCCCGGCAAAGACGAAGACGCTCATCGCGCTCGCCCCGGCGACGGTCAGACCGACGCTGCCGGCGAGTACGCCGAACACGACGCCAAAGCCGACCATGCCCGGCAGCAGCGCCATGCCCTCCATGAAACCGCGGCTGAAGCCATCTCGCGTGAAGCGTCTCGACATGATCTCTGGACTATTCCGCCGCCACGGCGCGAACCGGATCATAATTGAGCACCGGCGCCAGCCAGCGCTCCGCCTCGCGGATCGTCCAGCCCTTGCGCGCCGCATAATCCTCCACCTGATCGGCCTCGACCTTGCCGACACCGAAATAAAAGCTCTCCGGATGCGCGAGATAGAGCCCCGACACCGAGGAGCCCGGCAGCATGGCGTAGCTCTCGGTCAGTTCGATGCCGGCCTGCTTCTCCGCGTCGAGCAAGTCGAACAAGGTCCGCTTCTCGGTATGGTCGGGCTGTGCCGGATAGCCGGGCGCCGGACGGATGCCGGCATAGGTCTCGCGGATCAGTTCATGCGGCGCGGCGGCCGGGCCGGTCTCATAGCCCCAGAACTCACGCCTTACCCGCTCATGCATCCGCTCGGCCAGTGCCTCGGCAAGACGGTCCGCGAGCGCCTGGGAGAGGATCTTGGAATAATCGTCATTGGCGCGGGCGAAGCGCTCGGCGACGGCCGCTTCGCCGATGCCGGCCGTGACGGCAAACCCGCCGACATAGTCGGCAACGCCGGTCCCCGCCGGGGCGATGAAATCCGACAGCGCGACATGGCGGCGCTTCTCGGTCGAGCGGGCGATCTGCTGGCGCAGTGTATGAAGGCGCCCCACCTCGCCCTTCCGTTCATCATCATCATAGAGCGAGATGTCATCGCCAACGGCATTGGCCGGCCAGAAGCCGATCACGGCATTGGCCGAAATCCACTTCTCCTCGACCATTTTCGCCAGCATCGCCTGAGCATCGTCGAAAAGCGAGCGAGCGGCGGCGCCGACCTTCTCGTCCTCGAACAGGACGGGATAGGTGCCCTTGATCTCCCAGGTCGCGAAGAACGGCGTCCAGTCGATATAGGGAACAAGCTCGGCGATCGGATAGTCAGTGAAGACGCGGGTGCCGAGGAAGCTCGGGCGGGTTGGCCGGAAGCCGCTCCAGTCAAGCTTCAAGGCGTCGGCGCGGGCATCCGCCAGCGACAGCCGCCGCTTCGCCTCCTGACCGCGGGCATGGGCATCGGCGATCCGCACATAGTCGGCCTGCACATCGGCAGCATAGCTCGCCTTGTCGCGGCCGAGCAGGCTGGAAGCGACGCCGACCGCGCGGCTGGCGTCGAGCACGTAGACGGCCTGTCCACGCGCATAATTCGGATGGATCTTGACGGCGGTATGCACTTTCGAGGTCGTCGCGCCGCCGATCAAAAGCGGCACGTCGAAGCCCTCGCGCTCCATCTCGGCCGCGACGTAGCACATCTCGTCGAGCGAAGGCGTGATCAGCCCCGACAGGCCGATGGCGTCGACGTTCTGTTCGCGGGCCACGGCAAGGATCTTCGTCGCCGGCACCATGACGCCGAGGTCGATCACCTCGAAATTATTGCACTGGAGGACAACGCCGACGATGTTCTTGCCGATGTCGTGGACATCGCCCTTGACCGTGGCGAGCAGGATCTTGCCGGCCGACGACGAACCCGTCGTGCCGAGCCGGGCTTTCTCCTCCTCCATGAACGGCATCAGATAGGCGACGGCCTGCTTCATGACGCGGGCTGATTTCACCACCTGCGGCAGGAACATCTTGCCAGCGCCGAAGAGGTCGCCGACGACGTTCATGCCGGCCATCAGCGGCCCCTCGATCACGTCGAGCGGACGTGTCGAGCGCTGCCGTGCCTCTTCCGTATCGGTCTCGATGAAATCGGTGATGCCAGCGACGAGCGCATGTTCCAGCCGCTTCTCCACAGGCCATTCGCGCCAGGTAAGGTCGGCCTCCTTCTTGCTGCTCGCGCCCCCCTTGAAGCGGTCGGCGATCTCCAGCAGCCGCTCCGTGCCATCGGCCCGGCGGTTGAGGACGACGTCTTCGCAAAGCTCGCGCAGCTCCGGGTCTATCTCGTCATAGACCGGCAGCGCGCCGGCATTGACGATGCCCATGTCCATGCCGGCGGCGATGGCGTGATAGAGAAAGACAGAGTGCATCGCCGCGCGGACGCTCTCATTGCCGCGGAACGAGAAGGAAAGGTTGGAAACGCCGCCCGAGACATGCGCATGCGGCAGGTGCGAGCGGATCCAGCGCGTCGCCTCGATGAAATCGACGCCGTAATTATTGTGCTCCTCGATGCCGGTCGCAATCGCGAAGACGTTCGGATCGAAGATGATGTCTTCCGGCGGATAGCCGATCTCGTCGACGAGAATGCGATAGGCCCGGGCGCAGATCTCGGTCTTGCGCTGGAACGTATCAGCCTGGCCCTGCTCATCGAAGGCCATAACGACCACAGCGGCACCGTAGCGGCGCAGCTTTTTCGCCTGCTCGCGGAACGGCCCCTCGCCTTCCTTCATCGAAATCGAATTGACGATCGGCTTACCCTGCACGCATTGCAGCCCCGCCTCGATCACCGACCATTTCGACGAGTCGATCATGATCGGGACGCGGGCGATGTCCGGCTCGGCAGCGACGAGGTTCAGGAAGGTGACCATCGCGGCTTCGGAATCGAGCAGGCCCTCGTCCATGTTGACGTCAAGGATCTGCGCCCCGTTCGCAACCTGCTCGCGCGCCACATCCAGCGCGGCCGAATAATCGCCCGCCGTGATCAGCTTGCGGAACTTCGCCGAGCCGGTGACGTTGGTGCGCTCGCCGATATTGACGAAGGAGGCGGTGGGGGTCGTCATCAACGATCCGATCGGGACTGGTGGTGCAGGAGCATCATGGCAGGCTTGGTTTCTACGCCGCACCCACAAAGGGTTCCAGCCCGGACAGCCGCAGCCGTGGCTCGACTTCCGGAATGGGCCTCGGCTCGATGCCCTTTACGGCTTCGGCAATGGCATGGATATGATCCGGCGTCGTACCACAGCAGCCGCCGACGATGTTGACGAGATGGGAGCGGGCAAATTCTCCAACGAGGCTCGCCATCGCCGCCGGGCTCTCGTCATATTCGCCAAACTCGTTCGGCAGGCCGGCATTGGGATAGGCGCAAACCAATGTGTCGGCGACGCGGCCGATCTCGTCGATATGGCCACGCATCTCCTTCGCGCCGAGCGCGCAGTTGAGCCCGATCGAGAACGGCTTCGCATGGCGCAGCGAATACCAGAACGCCGTCGGCGTCTGGCCGGAGAGGGTGCGGCCCGAAAGATCGGTGATGGTGCCCGAGATCATGATCGGCAGTTCGACGCCCTTCTCCTCGAACACGTCCTCGACGGCGGCGACCGCGGCCTTGGCGTTCAGCGTGTCGAAGATTGTCTCGATCAGGATCAGATCGGCGCCACCATCGACGAGACCGCGTGCGGCCTCGGCATAGGCGGTGCGAAGCTCCTCGAAAGTCACAGCGCGAAAGCCCGGATTGTTGACGTCCGGTGAGATCGAGGCGGTGCGGTTGGTGGGGCCGATGGCGCCGGCGACGAAACGCGGTCGGCCGGACTCCTTCGCGACAGCATCGGCTGCACGCCGGGCGATCCGCGCGCCTTCGAAATTCAGCTCATAGGCGAGCGCCTCCATGCCGTAGTCGGCCTGGGCGATCGTGGTCGAGGAAAAGGTGTTGGTCTCGACGATGTCGGCGCCGGCCTCGAAATATTGCCGATGGATCGCCTCGACGGCATCCGGCATCGTCAGGATCAGCAGATCGTTGTTGCCCTTCAGATCCCGAGGCCAATCCTTGAACCGCTCGCCGCGGAAATCCGCCTCGGTGAGCTTCAGCCGCTGGATCATCGTGCCCATGGCGCCGTCGAGCACGAGAATGCGCGAGGATGCGAGTTGGGAGAGTTCGGTAGCTCGCGTCGAATTGCTCATGATCCAAACTCCAAACCGGCCGATGGGATTAGCGCCCCCTCTCCCTCTGGGAGAGGGACGGGGTGAGGGCCTTGCCTTGCCATCCGAACGATCTCGATCGCCACGCCTTCTATATTCGTCAGTATGTCCGAATTCCAGAAACGCAGAACCTGATAGCCAAGACCCTTCAGATAGGTTGTCCTTCGCCCGTCGTAAGCCGCCTGCTCTTCCACGTGCTGGCTACCGTCCAACTCAATGACCAGTAGCGCCTCCACGCACGCGAAATCCACGACATACGGCCCGATCGGCACCTGTCGCCGGAATTTCAGTCCCTCCAAACGCCTGTCGCGAAGGTGAGACCACAATCGTCGTTCAACATCCGTCTGATTGCGGCGAAGTGTCTTTGCCAAGCTGGTCTTGAGCCGGAAGGCCCTCACCCCACCCTCTCCCTGAGGGAGAGGGCTTCGAGCGGCTCATCCCCCGCTGGCTTTGCCGCCCGCATTCCCAACAGATGGCACACCGCATAGACCAGATCGGCGCGGTTCATCGTGTAGAAATGAAAATCCGTCACGCCGCGATCGACGAGATCGAGCACCTGCTCGGCGCAGACGGCCGCCGCGACCAGCTGGCGCGTCGACGGGTCTTCCTCGAGCCCCTCGAAGCGCGCGGCGAACCAGGGCGGCACGGTCGCGCCGGCCTTCTGCGCGAATTTCGACGTCTGGGTGAAGTTCAGCACCGGTACGATCCCCGGCACAATCGGGATCGAAATGCCTGCTGCCGCGACACGGTCGAGGAAGGCGGAATAGAGGTCATTGTCGAAGAAGAACTGCGTGATCGCGCGGCTGGCGCCGGCATCGACCTTACGCTTCAGATTGTCGAGTTCGGTCTGCCAGTCGGGACTCTCCGGATGGCGCTCGACATAGGCCGAAACCGAGACCTCGATTTCGGGATGCTGCTTGCGGATCGCGGCGACGAGATCGGCGGAATAGGCGTACCCGCCGGGATGCGGCCGATAGGTCGCGCCGATGCCCTCGACCGGATCGCCGCGCAGGGCCACGATGTGGCGCACACCGGCCTCGGCATAGGAATCGACGACGGCATCGACCTCGGCGCATGTCGCCCCGACGCAGGTCAGATGCGCCGCCGGCTTCAGCGGCGTCTCGGCGAGAATGCGCGACAGCGTCGCGTGCGTCCGCTCACGCGTCGAACCGCCGGCGCCATACGTCACCGAAACGAAAGAAGGCGACAACGGCGCCAGCCTTTCGATCGAATGCCACAGCGTCGCCTCCATCGCCTCGGTCTTGGGCGGGAAGAACTCGAAGGAAACGCGAAGGCCCTCCGCGCCGCCACCGTTCCGGCTCGCCCGTATCGCCGATCCGCTCATCAAGCCGTCTCCATCCCCGAGATCCTGTCGGCGACGAGGATGCGCGGGTCGCGCGCCAGCCAGATCGTCACCGTCAATTGTTCTTTGTTGCTGCCGCCGAGATCGACCGTCTCGGCCAGCGAGAGCCCGGCTTTCTCGATCCAGCCGGCCATCGCCTCGCGCGCGAAACCGAGGCGTCGATGCGCGTGGCGCTCGCGCAGAAATTCAAGCGCATGAGGCGCGAAGTCGACGACGAGCAGTCGCCCGCCCGGCCGCAGTACACGTGCCGCTTCGGATAGGGCCTCGGCCGGATCATCAAGAAAATGCAGCACCTGATGGATCGTCACCACATCGAACGAATCGCGCGGCATCGGCAGCTTCATGATGTCGCCGTGGCGTATTTGCGCGTTATGAATGCCAGCCTCGTCGAGATTGGCGCGCGCGACGGCCAGCATCGCGGTCGAGGCATCGATGCCGACGGCCTTGCGGTAGATGGGCGCGAATAGTTCCAGCAGCCGGCCGGTGCCCGTGCCGATATCGAGCAGCGAATCGACCGGGCGAACGCCAAGAATGCTCATCATCGCCGCCTCGACCGCCGCGTCCGGAACATGCAACGAGCGGATGGTGTCCCAGTCAGCCGCGTTCTCGGCGAAATAACGCGAGGCCTGCGCGGCATGCTCGCGCTTCACCGCCGCCAGCCACTCGCGATCGCGGATCAGCGTCGGATCGGCGGGATCGGCAAGCGCGGCGAGGTCCAGCACCAGCCGCCGCTCGGCCCCCGCCTCGGCGATCCGATAATAGACCCAGGCGCCTTCGGGATAGCGGGCGATCAGATTGGCGTCGGCCAGCAATTTCAGATGACGCGAGATGCGCGGCTGCGACTGGCCCAGAATCGCGGTCAGGTCTTTCACCGTGAGTTCGCTCTGGGCGAGCAGCACGAGGATACGATAGCGCGTCGTCTCACCCGCCGCCTTGAGCGCGGCGATGACCGCTTCGGTTGCGAGGGAGGGCTGGGACCGGCTGATCGGCATGGTGCTTCCGCGGGACGTCGACCCAATGCCGATGCGTCACGGAATAGATATAAAGATATCTTTATATGTGTAAAGGACCAACTGGCCTATGGATCGAGATCGGCGATCGGCCGGCCCCGTTCGGCAAGGACGATACGGCCGCTTCCCCCGCATTCGCGCGTGATCCAGGCGACCAGATCGCGGGCCGCAGCCTCGACATCGCCCACCCCGTTGGATTGGATGGTCACGACCGCCTGCCGCGTCGCCGGACCGACCAGCGAGCGAGCATCCTGACGCCAGTTCCAGCGCCGGCAGAGCACCTTCTCGCCATCGGCATAGACGATTTCGCCTTGCTTCGGCGGATCGTCGGCCGGCGCGCCGCCCTCGCCTTCCTCGCCGCCCGCCATGTCGAGGAAGCTGTCGCCGGGGCGCGAATATCGAAAAGCGATATCGCCGACGAGCTTGTCCAGGTCGTCAGCGCCGATCGGCAACACATGAGCGAGCGACACGGCATTATAGGCGTCGACGAAGCCGTTGATCGCCGGGAGCGGCCGATCGGCGAGCACATTTTTCACCAGCCGCTCCACCGAGGAGCGATAGCTGGTCTTCTTGATGCCAAAGGCACGGTAGGCCCGCCGCCACGCGGCGATGCCGGGGATCTCGGAGAGCTCGATACCGCCGAAGCGTGCCCGAACCTCCGCTTCGCGCGTCGCCATCTCGGCTGCGAGGGCATCTGACCGCACGTCCCGGATGTCTAGATCCTCGAAAAGGACCACTGCGACACGGAAATCGGGGAAAGTCTCGGCGAGTTCGGAAATGTCTATGTGCAAAGACGCGGCCTCCCTCTCGGAAGACCGCGTCCTAGCAAGTGTCGAGTTCTGTGGGAAGCCTACTCCGCCGCCGCGGCGAGGCCTTCCGTCGGCAGGCCGAGCGTCGCTGCGACGCCAATGCCATATTCGGGATCGGCGCGGTAGAAATGAACGATCTGCCGGTTGATGATTTCAACCGGAACGCCCTGCATCGCCGCGGCGATATTGCCGAAGAGCTGCTTCTTCTGGTCGGCCGACATCAGGCGGAAGAGATTGCCGACTTGGCTATAGTCGTCATTGCCGACGCGATGATTGTAGCGGTCGGCATCGCCCGAGATCTTCAGCGGCGGCTCGCTGAAGCGCGGATCTTCCTTCGGGCCAGAGAAGGAGTTCGGCTCGTAATAGGCGTCATTGGGGGTTGCGGGCGGGAAGAAGCGCATCGACCCGTCCTTGTGGTAATTGTGAACCGGCACCTTCGGCGCATTGACGGGCAGAGCCTCGTAATGCGTGCCGAGACGATAGCGATGCGCGTCGGCATAGGAGAAGATCCGCGCCTGCAGCATCTTGTCCGGCGAGAAGCCAATACCCGAGATGATGTTGGACGGCGAGAAGGCGACCTGCTCGATCTCGGTGAAGTAGTTGTCGGCGTTGCGGTTCAGTTCCAGTACGCCGACATCGATCAGCGGATAATCGCCATGCGGCCAGACCTTGGTCAGGTCGAAGGGATTGTACGGCGTCTTGTCGGCGTCGGCTTCCGGCATGATCTGCACGGCGAAGCGCCAGCGCGGGAAATCGCCGCGCTCAATGGCGCCGAAGAGATCTTCCTGCGTCGATTCGCGAGTCTTGCCGACGACGCCGGCGGCCTCATCATTCGTCCAGTTCTGGATACCCTGCAGCGACTTGAAGTGGAACTTGACCCAGAAACGCTCGTCCTGCGCGTTGATGAACGAGAAGGTGTGAGAGCCGAAGCCATGCATGTGGCGCACATTCTGCGGCAGGCCGCGATCCGAGAACAGGATCGTCACCTGATGCAGGCTCTCCGGCGACAGCGACCAGAAATCCCACATCGCCGTCGGCGAGCGGAGGTTGGTCTTCGGATGGCGCTTCTGCGTGTGGATGAAATCGGGGAACTTCAGCGGGTCACGGACAAAGAAGACCGGCGTGTTGTTGCCGACGAGATCCCAGTTGCCGTCCTCGGTATAGAATTTCAGCGCGAAGCCGCGCACGTCGCGCTCTGCATCGGCCGCGCCCTGTTCGCCGGCGACGGTGGAGAAGCGGGCGATCATCGGCGTCTTCTTGCCAATTTCGCCGAACAACTTCGCCTTCGTATAGCGCGAGATGTCATGCGTGACCGTCAGCGTGCCATGCGCGCCCCAGCCCTTGGCGTGGACGACGCGCTCGGGGATGCGTTCGCGGTTCTGGTGCGCCAGCTTCTCTACCAGTTGCCAATCCTGCAGCAACACCGGCCCGCGTTCGCCGGCCGTGAGCGTGTTCTGGTTGTCGGCAATCGGCGCTCCGGCCGTCGTCGTGAGTTTGTCCGTCATGGCGCCCTCCTTAGGGGTATCGCAGCTGCTTTAGAGCGCCGCTTCGTCATGGCGTGAACATGCCATGCGCTTTAGATCGGTTCCAATCATATTGAATGCAGGAAGCGATAAGAATAGCTTATCGATATTGATCTCGATCAAATTATCGTAGTGATGATCACCCTCCGCCAGTTGCGCTATTTCGAAGCCGTCGCCCGGCACCTGCATTTCGGCCGCGCCGCCGACGAATGCGGCATTTCCCAGCCCGCTCTGTCGCAGCAGATCCGCGAGATGGAAGGGATTCTCGGCCTGCCGTTGATCGAGCGCGCCACACGCCGCGTGGCGCTCACCGCCAAAGGCGCCGAGATTGCACGCCGGGGCCTGCGGATCCTGGGCGACGTGCGCGATCTCACCGATTTCGCCCGTCACGGTGGCTCGGTGCTCTCGGGATCGCTGAAGCTCGGCGTCATCCCGTCCGTCGCGCCCTATCTGCTCCCACGCGTGCTGCCGAAGGTCCAGGAAACCTATCCGGCACTGGAGCTGCAACTCCGCGAGACGCGCACCGACCAGCTGGTCGACGAACTGCTTCAGGGCCATCTCGACCTCGTGTTGATGGCGCTGCCGGCAGGCGAACCTGGGCTCGACAGCCGCAAGCTGTTCAAGGACCGCTTCCTTCTCGCTTCGAAGGCAGGCAGCGGCGAGACCGCGATCCGGCTTGCCACGCCGGAGGCGATCTCGCCCGAGCGGCTGCTGCTGCTGGAGGAAGGGCATTGCCTCCGCGAACAGGCGCTGCGCTATTGTGGCATTGCGCGATCCGGCCGGATGAGCGGCTTCGGCGCCGCCAGCCTTTCAACGATCATGCAGATGGTCGCGAATGGCTATGGCGTGACGCTGCTCCCGGAGATCTGCGTCGAGATCGAGGCGCGCGACAAGCGCATCGCATTGACCCGATTCGCAGCGCCGGAGCCCTCGCGCGACATCGGGCTCGTGTGGCGCGCATCCTCCTCGCGCCAGCACGATTTCAATGCTTTCGGCGATCTCCTGACCCAGACGATAGGCTCGGTCGGGAACACTATAGGCCTTTGAGCCAACCCTTTGCGGGGAACGGCGATTCTCGATACGAATCACCCGAACTGATCTACTATGACGAGAATGAGGCGGTCGGAATGCCGACTGCCTCCAGGGACCGCAGGCGACCGGAGGGGGCCGTTGCCGCATGACCACAGACTCGGCAGCATCGGACTCGCGATGGCCCGGCAGGCCGTCCGGCGGCTCAGGTTCGCCGACAGGGAAGCGAAGCGCGAGGCGGCCGAATCAGCGCGGATCGAGGCTGCCGAATTCCGCCTCCGCCTGAAGGCGGAGCGCGAGGCCATCCGCCTTCGCATCATCCCCGGCATGCGACGGTTGGAGGATACGCGCCAGGAGAAGGAACTCTTCGTCCGAGAGAAGCAGCACGAGGCCGGAGAACAGGCAGGCCAGCTGCGCGAGCGCTGGCGCGCTATCGAGACGATTCTCACCGAGGCTCTCGCGGAGCGGCGCACGGTCTTTCTCGAAGATCTGCGGCTGACCAATGCGCCGCTTCTCCTCCCCCCGCCCCCTGAACTCGTCGAGCCAACTGCGCGGCCTCCTCTGGGGCTTCGGCCCGAACGGGAAGAACGCGCCTGGAGCCTCGCGGCGCTGATGCCGTTGGGCCGCGGCCGATGGGCCGAGGCAGAGGATGAGCCAGTCCGGCTGGCCCGCCTTGCGGCCGAGCACGAATGGGCAGAACGGGAGCGGCGGCGGCTCGAGAATCTGACCGCCTGGGAGGTCGCGCAGGAAAGCCATCACGAGTCCTTCCTGACCAAGCAGCTCTGGCGCAACCGCGAGATCGAGGCGATGGGCCGCGAGATCGAGGCCGGCGACGCCGAAGCGATCGCCGTCTATGTCGCCCTGACGCTGGAGCGTTCGCTCTATCCGGAGGGATTTCCGGACGCCTTCGAGATCGGCTTCGACGCCGATACCGGCCTCCTGATCGTTGAGGCGGAACTGCCGGATGTCGACATCGTGCCGCGGGAGACCGACGTCCAATATATCCAGTCGAGCAACCAGATCGTCCCGGTGCCGATGCGCGGCATCGACCGCAAATTCGTCTACCAGAACCTCCTCGGCCGGATCGCGCTGCGCAGCCTCCACGAGATATTCGGCGCCACCGACGGACTGCCTGTCAGAGCGGTCGTCTATAACGGCTTTGTGCGGGCAAAGTCCGGAGGCACCCCGGCGGACCGGAAATGCGTGGTGTCGATCCTGACGAACGCCGCGGAGTTTGCCCGCGCCGACCTTCGCGATTCCGATCCGCGCGCCGCGCTCCGTCCGCTCGGGGCCCTGCTCTCGCGACCGACCGACGAGGATCCGGCGGTGACGCCGCTGGTCGCTCTCCCGCTAGCGGCGGCGAGCGGCCCCGATGCGGACGATCCGGCGGCGTTTGACATCCTCCTCTCGGATCTGCTGCGCACGCTTGGTTTCCGTTCGATCCATCGCCATGGGTCAGACGCGGCACTCCGCTTCGTTGCTTTCGACGAGCATCCTGTGCTGGGCGGCAAGGTCCTGATCGGCGGGCTGCCGAACGCCGGACTGGTCGGCGTCGAGATCGTGAACGCCTTTCTGGATTCGTTCGCGGCCAGCGGCGCGGTGCGCGGCATCCTGATGGCGAAAGGCGGCTTCGACCTCCCCGCCCTCGAACGCGCCCAGACCCAGCCCATCGAACTCATCGACGGCTACGGACTGGCGCTGCTCGCCCGGCTAGGGCCCGAACCGGAAAGCGACGACGCGGATCGCGACTGACTTCGAAACCGATCGAAGCCTCCGTCACGGCCTTCTGGAACCCACCTCGGGAGGATCGGATCGTGGCCGCGGGCGCGAATTCGAGAGCATGCTCGCGTCGTTCAAGAAGGACATTGCCGACCGGCTCGGCCTCGCCCGCACCGCCGCGGTCAAGCTGCTCGACGAGGCACTGAAGCGGGCCGAAGTGCAGATCTGGATCGCCGAAGGCGAGAGCGAACTGGTTGATCTGGGCATCCAGCTCGAATTCACCTGGCGCCTGTCGAGCCCGCTCGGCGCCGAGTGCTTCCTGTTTCCCGCGCCGCTGCTGGTCGATTCGGCCGATACAAAGGAGCGCCTGCTGACACGCTGCGGTCTCGATCGGCTGGAGAGCATCGCCGCGACGCTCGATCTCGCCGTCGTCAGCGTTGGCGACATCGGGGCGTCGGCGACGTCGTTGTCACGCAGCCTGATATGGGCGGAGGAACTTCGGGAACTGGCCGAAGGCGGCTGCGGCTGCGACATGATGTGCAACTTCCTAGACGCGGAGGGCCGCAGCGTCGACCATCCATTGTATGAGCGCGTCATGTCGATCGGCCTCGACACCATCGCCCGTGCCCGCCACATTGTCCTCCGGACCGGTGGCCGCGACCGCACCGCGGCAATCCTCGCCGCGCGCACGCGCATCCGATGCAATACGCTGGTCACGGACGAGCAGGCCGCGCGGCGGCTGCTGGAACTGTCGGCCTGACGATCAGCCTCGCACGGCGACGATGAACAGTCGCGGGAAGCGCAGCAACACGCGCCCGTCGGCCATCGGCGGATAGGCTGCAGCGATCGCCTCGCGATAGGCCTCCAGGTAATCCGGGCGCATCGGCTCGGGAACCGCGCCGAGATAGGGACGGAGCCCCGTCCCCTTCACCCACTCGACGATCGCGGCCGCGTCGGCGAGCGGGTGGTTGTAGACCGTGTGCCAGACATCGACATGGGCGGCCCAGGGCATCAGCGCGTCGAAATAGTCCCTCGGTTCCGGCAGAGCCGGCCGGCGCAGTTCCTGACCGGAGAACGCCTCGGCAAAGGCCGGCAAGCGCGCGACCGCCTCCATCAGACGATGTGTCGGCTCACTGAGATTGTCCGGCATCTGCACGGCTAGGACGCCGCTGGAGGGCAGCGCCGCGAACAGCCGCTGCAATACGGCGACGTGATCGGGAATCCACTGGAAGACCGCGTTGGCGAAGAGCAGGTCGTACGGCGCCTCGGGCGTCCACGCCCCAAGGTCAGCTTCGGCAAAGCGACAATCCGGCAGGCGCAAGCGCGCCGCCGCCAGCATATCTGGCGCCGAATCGATTCCCGTCAGATCCGCCCCGGGCCAGCGCTCGGCGAGCAATTCGGTCGAATTGCCGGGACCGCAGCCGAGATCGGCGATCCGCACAGGCCCGCTCAGCCGCACCTGAGCCAGAAGATCCCGGGCCGGCCGTGTCCTTTCATCCTCGAATTTCACATACTGGCTGGCCGACCAGGACGCCGTAGTCATTCGAATCGCTCCTTTGCTCGAACCGTGCAACAATTCTGGTGTTCCGTAGAGTCTGTTGATGCCGATGTTGTGACGGACATCACAGGGCGCGTTGATCTAGACTGCTATTGGATAGTGCTGCGAACGAGGCGGGAGGCTTCGATGCATGCAACCTTTCCGGATCTATACGGATCGTCTCATATTGCTCTTCGCCGCCGGCTGGCATGGCTCATTTCCGCGATCAGTGCCGCCGACGACGCGGCCTCGGATGGCGCCAACGCAGCCTTGAACCATTTCGCCGATTTCGTCGATTCCCAGGGCGAGAGCGAAGCCGCATGTCTGCAACCGATGCTGCGGATCGCCGATCCCACGACGGCGGATCGATTGGACCGGCAGCATGGCAAGATGGAGACGCGCATCGCGGAAATCATGCGAGGCATTGTCGCGCGGCGGGCCGCCCCGGATTCTGCCAGGGGAGAGGCTCACCGGGCTGTGCTTCGCAGTACCGCAGCGCTAATCGCCGATTGCCGACGTCACCAGACCGACGAAGAGCGAGTCGCGACGCCAGCCCTCGCCAACCACTTCCACCCCATGGCGTTGTTCGCAGCCGAACGGGCGATACACAGCACGCAAGACGTGGAGCCGCGCCGGTCCGCAATATCCGCATCGAAGCCGCTGGGAACGAGACGTGAGAGGGCCGATCTCGCGGATCTGGCTTTTCACGCCTGTACCGCAGCTTTCTTCGCCCTGGCGGAGCGCCAAGTCGAAGCCGAAATGCGGAAGGCATCTCGGAGCCCGTCGTCCTGTGACGTCCGTCACAGACGACGGAACCGGGTGCGCATAGTCTGAGTTTAACAAAGCGCGGCGGGCACCCCACCGCAGCGCCAGGCGGGAAGAACCGGACGATCCCATGGACCTCCAGACCGAAGGACCCGGATTTTCTTTCCGCCACGAGACACGCCGCAGCCTCTCGACGCCCCATGGGCGCGAGACAGTGCGGCTCCCGAGACCCTCGGCCATCCGTGGCTGAGGAAGAGCGGACGGCTCTGCCCCTGCCCCCCTAGACCCAGGTGGGGTCGTCCGCTGCTCATTCGAATGTCGTCCGCCCGGACGGCAAAGCCCAAACCGGCAGAGCCGGTGGGGCGACGAGCGATCCATCCGCGCCTCCTTCCCGGCGCAGAGGGGTCGCTCGTTCGCATTTGGCAAGCCAAATAAGGGCTTACACGAGAAGTCCAGATATAGCTCGTCGGCGCCCCTGTGCGGCGCCGACGAATGCCATTGGCCCTGCTACCGCGTCAGCGGCTTGTACTTGATGCGGTGCGGATTGACCGCGTCCGGGCCGAGGCGGCGCTTCTTGTCTTCTTCGTAATCGGCGAAATTGCCCTCGAACCACTCGACATGGCTGTCGCCCTCGAAGGCGAGGATGTGCGTGGCGAGGCGGTCGAGGAACATGCGATCGTGGCTGATGATCACGGCGCAGCCGGCGAAATCCTCCAGCGCCTCTTCCAGCGCCGACAGCGTCTCGGTATCGAGGTCGTTGGTCGGCTCGTCGAGCAGGATGACGTTGTTGGCGTCCTTCAGCAGCTTGGCGAGGTGGACGCGGTTGCGCTGGCCGCCCGAGAGCGAGCCGACCTTCTGTTGCTGGTCGCCACCCTTGAAGTTGAACGAGCCGCAATAGGCGCGCGAATTCACTTCTTTCTTGCCGAGATAGAACACTTCGGCGCCGCCGGAGATTTCCTCCCAGACCGTCTTGTTCGAGCCGAGATCGTCGCGGCCCTGGTTGACATAGCCGAGATGAACCGTGTCGCCGAGCGAGATCGTGCCGGAATCCGGCTTCTCCTCGCCGGTGATCATCTTGAACAAGGTCGACTTGCCGGCGCCGTTCGGGCCGATCACACCGACAATGCCGCCCGGGGGCAACCGGAAGGAGAGATTGTCGATCAGCAGGCGGTCGCCATAGCTCTTGGAGAGATTGTCGATCTCCAGAACCTTGTCGCCGAGCCGCTCGCCGACCGGAATGACGATCTGCGAATTGAACAGCGTCTTCTCCTGCGAGCGCTCGACCAGTTCGTCATAGGCGCGGATACGCGCCTTCGACTTCGACTGGCGGGCCTTCGGCGAGGCGGCGATCCATTCGCGCTCTTCGGCCAGCGCGCGCTGGCGGGTCGCCTCCTCGCGGCCCTCCTGCGCCATACGCTTCGCCTTCTTCTCCAGATAGGCCGAGTAGTTGCCCTCATAGGGAATCGAGCGGCCACGATCGAGCTCGAGAATCCAGCCGGTGACATTGTCGAGGAAGTAGCGATCGTGGGTGACGATCAGAATGGCGCCGGGATATTCGCGCAGGTGCTTTTCGAGCCAGTTGATCGATTCGGCGTCGAGATGGTTGGTCGGCTCGTCGAGGAGCAGCAGGTCCGGCTCCTCAAGCAGCAGGCGGCACAGGGCAACGCGGCGGCGCTCGCCGCCCGAAAGATTGTCGACGGCTGAATCGCTCGGCGGGCAGCGGAGCGCCTCCATTGCCATCTCGACCTGCGATTCGAGATCCCAGAGGTTCTGGCTGTCGATGATGTCCTGGAGCTTGGCACCCTCCTCCGCGGTCTCGTCGGAGTAGTTCATCATCAGTTCGTTGTAGCGCTCCAGGACCGCCGTCTTCTTGGAAAGACCCAGCATGACGTTCTCGAACACCGTCTTGGTCGGATCGAGATGCGGTTCCTGCGGCAGATAGCCGACGGTCGCGCCCGGCGCGACCCAGGCCTCGCCGGTGAAATCCTTGTCGAGCCCCGCCATGATCTTCAGAAGCGTCGACTTGCCCGACCCGTTCGGGCCGAGCACGCCGATCTTGGCGTCCGGATAGAAGGAAAGATGGACGTTATCGAGGACCTTCTTGCCGCCCAGATAGGACTTGGAAAGACCCTGCATGAAATAGACGAACTGCCGCGCCATGAATTCGCTCCGATGCCGCCCGCAAGCGGGACAGCGGGATATGGGAAATGGGTTGGCGTTCTTCTAGTCGAACCGATGCGGCGGAGCAATGTAAACGGCACATGGGCGCATGCGATGCGATGGAGCGCATGGAGGACGATGCCTAGATGTCCTCCCCTCGCTCCTTGGCGAGATGAGCCTCGACGTCGTAGGCGAGCGACTGAACGTCGACGGCATCTTCATTTCCGAGTATCGCTGAACGATCGATCCAGCGCTTCACGTCCTGTCGATCGCCCCTCTGGTTGGCGACCATCGCCAAGTTCCATGCGGCTAAACCACTGCCGAAGCCGGCAGCCGCGAGCAGGAATTCCATCGCAGCTTCGTCTTCACCTGCAAAGGAGAGATGGAGGCCCAGAGTCTCGATGGCGCCGGGGTGCCCCTCCTCTGCGAGCGACCTGAGCTGAGCCATGCCCCGTTCCGGATCCTCCTCGATCAGGTAGAGGATCGGCTCCAGCCGCTCGTCGATCTCGGAAACAAAGCTCATCGTCTCAAACCTTCGGCATCACGGTCTTCAGATCCACGCTCTCATCCGCCACCGCCTCGCGCGGCGGCGAGAAGCCGGCGGCGAGCCAGCGGCGGCCGAGCATGTGGTCGGTGGCGCGGTTGACTGAATCGATCGCGACGAGCCGGTCGCCCTGATAGTGGAAAACCGAGAAGCTGCCGCTTGCCGGATCGCCGCGCGGAACGCTCGAATCGGCGTCCATCGAAAGGCCGACCATCTGGAGTTTCGCGTCGCCCTGGTCGGACCAGAACCACGGCACGGCGCGATAGGGCTGGGCCTTGCCGAGCAGCGTCGCGCTCGCCGTCTTCGCCTGATCGACGGCGTTCTGCACGCTTTCGAGCCGCACCGGCCGGCCGAGCGCCCAGTGATGAAAGGATACCGCGTCCCCCGCCGCGACGATGCGCGGATCGGAGGTCCGCATGGCCTCGTCGACGACGATACCGTTGGCAACATGCAGACCGGCGGCTTCGGCAATTTCGATATTCGGAACGACGCCGACGCCCACGATCACCGTATCGGCGGGAATGCGCTCGCCGCTCGCCGCTTCGACGGCAACGACCGCCCCGTTCTCGCCGACCAGCGAGGCGACCGGCGTCTCCAGCCGGACGGTGGCGCCAAGCGTCCGGTGGAGGTCGAGGAAATAGGCCGAAATCGCGGGCGCGACGACGCGGCCCATCAGCCGAGGCGCGGCCTCCAGCACGGTCACGGTCTTGCCGAGGATGCGGGCGGTCGCGGCGAGTTCGAGGCCGATGAAGCCGCCGCCGACCACGACGACGTCGTGCGCCTCGGCGAGGCGTTGCTTCAGCCGCCGCGCATCGTCAACGGTGCGCAGCAGGAAGACATTCGCCATATTGATGCCCGGCACTGGAGGGACCCGCACGCGGGCACCGGTTGCCAGCACCAGGCCGTCAAAGGGCAATTCGCCATCGTCGAGAACCAGCCGCCCCGCATCGCGGTCGATGGCTTCCACCGTGCGTCCGAGCAGGAGCTCGACGCCGTTCTTCTCGTAGAAAAGCGCCGGCCGCAATTCCTGCGTCGCGTCATCCTCGCCCTTGATGAAGGCTTTGGAGAGCGGCGGGCGGTGATAGGGCAGCTCGTTCTCGGCCGAAACCAAGACGAGACGACCGTCGAAGCCGTCCGCACGGAGGCTCGCCGCCGCCTGGGCACCGGCATGGCCGCCGCCGATGATCGCGATGTTCTGCATGGAAATACCCTGAACGTTCGGCGCGACAGTCGCATCCGGCCGGGCGTGGATGCAAGACCCGTGTCAGCGGCTTCCGTTTGCCATGCCAATACAATACCAAAATAGGACCATATCGACCAAATAACGCCAGATGCTGCTTTTTTGGCAGAACGTCTTGCTAATGGACTGTGTTTGGTATTATTGCTCGGTTCTTCCGATCGGGACCTGCGTTCCCGCCCCTGCACAAGCTGTGACCAGCCGATGACCGAGTTCCTGTTGACGCCGGACCGCCTCGCCGGAGACGAGCGAGGCCCGCTCTATCTCCGTCTGCAAGCGATGATCCGGTCCGCGGTTGCATCCGGGACGCTGGCGCCGAACGCCACGCTGCCGGCGGAACGCGAATTTGCCGCCTCGCTCGGCATATCGCGGGTCACGGTTCGAAAAGCGATCCAGGGTTTGGTCGCTGAGGGCTTGCTGCGCCAGCGCCGCGGCTCCGGAACCTTCGTCGCCGGCGCCACCCGCCGATTCGAGCTGCCGCTGTCGGGCCTCTCTTCCTTCACCGAGGACATGCGCTCTCGCGGGCTAACGGCGACGGCCATTTGGATGATGCGTTCGGTTGGCATGCCCACCTCGGCGGAGGCGATGATGCTCGGCCTGCCGCCGACCGAGCGCGTGACGCGGCTGCACCGATTGCGGCTTGCCGATAGTGAGCCGATGGCCGTCGAACGCTCGCTGCTGCCCGCCCGCTTTCTTCCCGACCCCGCCCGTTTCGAAGGGTCGCTTTACGACACGCTCACCGCCGCCGGCCTCCGTCCCGTCCGGGCCGTGCAGCGCCTGAACGCTGAAAATGCCGACGAGGGCGACGCCCGCCTGCTAGGCATCCCGCCCGGCGGCGCCATCCTCGCGATCGAGCGGATCGCCTATCTCGCCGATGGGCGCGTGGTTGAATTCACCCGCTCGCATTATCGAGGCGACGCCTATGACTTCGTCGCCGAACTCCGACCTGATCCGAAAGAAGGAAATTGACCATGACGACGCTGATGCGCGCCGAAATCGACGAAACACCGGAAGCCGTCCGCCGTCTGCTTTCCGGCTCGCGCGAATCGATCGCGGAGGCCGGCGCACGGCTTCGCGCGCTCGATCCCAAGGTGATCGTCACCTGCGCGCGCGGCTCGTCGGACCACGCCGCGACCTTCTTCAAATATGCCTGCGAGATCACAGCCGGCGTGCCGGTCGCCTCGCTCGGGCCGTCTGTGGCCTCGATCTATCATGCGCCGCTGCGCCTTGCGGGTGCCGCCGCGCTCGCCGTCTCGCAATCCGGCAAGAGTCCCGACCTCCTCGCGCTTTTCGACGCGGCCCGTTCGGCCGGCGCCAAGACGATCGCGCTCGTCAATGTCGAGGACGCCCCGCTCGCCGAAATGGCCGACAGCTTCGTGCCGCTGCGCGCCGGCCAGGAGAAGAGCGTCGCGGCGACCAAGTCGTTCATCACCGCCGCCGTCGCGGCCATCGCCATCCTCGCCGAATGGCGCGAGGACAGCCGCCTCAAGGCCGCCATCGCGGCCCTGCCCGACCGCCTAGACGCGGCGCTCGCCTGCGACTGGAGCCCGGCGCTGGAGACCATCGTCGGCGCCAAGTCGCTCTACACGATCGGCCGGGGTCCCGGCTTCGCCATGGCGCTGGAGGCCGCGCTGAAGCTCAAGGAGACGGCGATCCTCCACGCAGAGGCCCATTCCGGCGCCGAATTGCAGCACGGTCCGGTCTCGCTGGTCGACGAGTTCTTTCCGCTGCTCGCCTTCATTCCGGAAGATGCCGCGACCCCGAGCCTGGTCGCGACCGCCAACGCCCTGCATGCGCGCGGCGCCACGATCTTCTCGGCCACCGCCGCCGACGTCGCGGGACCGCGCCTGCCGATCGCATCGACCGGTCATCCGCTCACAGATCCGATCTCGATCGTCCTCTCCTTCTACCGGCTGGTCGAGGCCGTATCCGTCGCGCGCGGCTACAATCCCGACCAGCCGCGCAATTTGAAGAAGGTCACGGAAACGGTCTGACCGCTCCGAACCAGGAAAGCCAACAGCATGACGAACCGGATCGCGTTCCTCAGCGACGAACTCTTCGACGGCGCCCGCCGTCTCACCGATGCCGCGATCCTCGTCGAGGATGGCCGCGTCCTCGCCATCCTCGCGCCCGGCGAACTGCCAGAGGACGCAAGGCGCATCGAGATGTCCGGCGGGCTGCTCGCCCCCGGCTTCGTCGACCTGCAGGTCAATGGTGGCGGCGGCGCTTTGCTCAACAGCGCCCTTACCGTCGATGGCGTGCGCACCATCTGCCGCGCCCATGCCCGCTACGGTACGACGGCGCTGCTGCCGACGCTGATCACCGATACGCCCGCCGTGACGCAGGCGGCGATCAACGCCGTCCGCGAAGCGATCGATGCCGGCGTGCCCGGCTGCCTCGGCATCCATATCGAGGGACCGCATCTGTCGGTCGCGCGCAAGGGCGCGCATGATCCGGCGCTGATCCGGCCGATGGACGAGGCCGATATCGAACGCCTCACCACGACCGGCATCGACCACGTGCTGACCACGGTCGCCGCCGAGACCGTGCCGCCGGCGCAGATCGCGCGGCTCACGGCGGGCGGGGTCCATGTCGCGATCGGCCATTCGGATGCGTCTTATGAGGTCGCCTCGGCGGCGTTCGCGGCCGGCGCGCGCGGCATCACGCATCTCTTCAACGCCATGAGCCAGCTCGGCCATCGCCTGCCCGGCGTCGTCGGCGCCGCGCTCGACAGCCCGGACGCGTGGTGCGGCCTGATCGCCGACGGTTTCCACGTCCATCCGGCGGCGATCGCCAACGCCCTTCGCGCCAAGCGCGCGCCGGGCCGCGTCTATCTGGTGACGGATGCGATGTCGACGGTCGGCTCGGCGCTTACGCAGTTCGAGCTAAACGGCCGCGTCATCCAGCGGGCCGGCGGCAAGCTGACGCTCGAAGACGGCACGCTCGCCGGCTCGGATCTCGACATGATCGGCGCCATCCGTTTCATGACGCGCGTGGTCGGCCTGTCGCTCGACGAGACCCTGCGCATGGCGACGCTCTATCCGGCGCAGTTCCTCGGCATCGATCGAACCCATGGCCGCATCGCGCCCGGCTCGCGGGCCGATTTCGTCTGGCTCGGTGACGACCTCTCGGCAAAAGACGTCTATATCGGGGGCGTGCGACAGACCTTCGAACCGCTCGCCTGAGAGACATGATGCCGGATATTCTCGCCTTCGACATAGGCGGCTCCAAGATCGAGATCGCCCGTGTCGCTGCCGATGGTGCCGTCACGGACCGCGCGACGCTGCCGACGCCCCATACGGGCTGGAACGACTTCGCCGATTCGGTCGCCACGTTGTTCGAGCGGGCCGGCGGGGCGCGCTCGGTCGGCCTGTCGATCGCCGGCACGGTCGATCCGGCGACCGGCATCGCCAACGCCGCCAATATCCCCTCGATTACCGGCCAGCGCGTCGAAGCCGGGCTGGCGGAACGTCTCGGCATTCCCGTACGCGTCGGCAATGACGCCGATTGCTTCGCGCTCGCCGAGGCCAAGGTCGGCGTCGGCAAGGGCCTGCCGATCATCTTCGCCGTGATCCTCGGCACGGGGGTCGGCGGCGGTGTTGTGATCGGCGGGCGCATGGTTCGCGGCGCGCACGGCGTCACCGGCGAATGGGGCCATGGACCGGTACTGGCCGATTCGGTGCGGCTGCGCGGAATTCCCGTCGTCGCCTGCGGCTGCGGCCAGGTCGGCTGCGTCGATGTCTATGGCTCGGCGCGCGGCCTCGAATATATCCATGAGGGGCTTTCCGGCGCGAAGCTGCCGCGTCAGGCGATCACCACCGCCTGGCATGCGGGCGACGCGGCGGCCGAACGCACCATCGAGGTCTACGTCGACCTCCTGAGCGCGCCGCTCTCCATGATCGTCAACACGCTCGGCCCCTCGGTCATCCCCGTGGGCGGCGGGCTCTCGGCGGAGACGAAACTGGTATCCCGTATCGACGCGGCGGTTCGCTCGCGCATTCTGGCCCGCTACGAGGCGCCGCTCGTCGTACCGGGCGCGACCCGCGGCGCCAGCGGCTTGATCGGCGCGGCCATGCTGGCAGCCGAGGCATTGGAGGAGGCGTGAGCGTGGGTGTTACGGTCGAGATCTGCGTCGAAAGTGCCGAGGGACTTGCCGCGGCGATGGCCGGCGGGGCCGACCGGATCGAACTTTGCGCCGCGCTGTCGCTGGGCGGCCTGACGCCGTCACCCGGCCTGATGCGGATCGCCGCCAAGGCCGCGATCCCCGTCTACGCCATGATCCGCCCGCGTGAGGGCGATTTTGTCTATTCGCCGGCCGATTTCGACCAGATGCGCCGCGAGATCGACGCGGTGCGCTCGGCCGGCCTCGCCGGCATCGCGATCGGCGCCTGCGAACAGGGCGGGCGACTGGATGCCGAAGCGCTGTTTCATCTCATGGCCCATGCCAAGGGCCTCGGCGCCACGCTGCACCGGGCCTTCGACGCCGCGCCGGACCCGTTCGAGGCGATCGACATTGCCGTCGGTCTCGGCTTCGAGCGCGTCCTTTCCTCCGGGGGCCCCGGCACGGCCGAGGACAACCGGATGCGCGTTGCCGAGTTCGTGCGCCATGCCGGCGCGCGAATTTCGGTCATGCCCGGCTCCGGTGTTCGCTCCCGGAACGTAACCCGTATCCTCGCGGCGACCGGCGCATACGAGGTCCACGCCTCTTGCCGGACCGGCAGCCGGATCGAAGCGCCGGAGGCCGTTCGCCTCGGTTTCGCGTCCGGCCCGACGGCGCCCGCCACATCGGAGACGGAGGTGGCTGATCTCGTCGCCGCCATCCGAACGTTCGAAAACACCCCCGCCTGATTGCATACAATCGATCATCGGCCGGTCTGGACGGTGAATCTGACGAGAATTTCAGCAGGTTGCTTCTTTGACATCGCCTCCGCCGCCATGGCAGGTTCGATGCTGGAAGAGCCAGAAATTCATAGCAACAGGGCTCCAAAAGGATCCATGGCGCAGATCGTTTTCAACCGCGTCAGCAAGCGTTATGACGACGGCCAACTCGCAGTGAACGCCCTCGATCTGGAGATCGCGGACGGCGAATTTCTCGTGCTCGTCGGCCCTTCCGGCTGCGGCAAGTCGACGGCGCTCCGGATGATCGCCGGCCTCGAGGAAATTTCCGACGGCGACCTCTTGATCGACGGCCAGATCGCCAACGACCTCGCCCCGCGCGACCGCAACATCGCGATGGTGTTCCAATCCTACGCCCTCTATCCGCATCTGACGGTCGCGGACAACATCGCCTTCGGCTTGAAGGTGCGCGGCGAGGACAAGGAACAGATCCGCAAGAAGGTCGCGGAAGCCGCGCAGCTGCTGGAACTCTCGGACTATCTGCAGCGCAAGCCGGGCAAGCTCTCCGGCGGCCAGCGCCAGCGTGTCGCCATGGGACGGGCGCTCGTGCGCTCGCCCAAGGCCTATCTCATGGACGAGCCGCTTTCCAATCTCGATGCGCGCCTTCGCGGCCAGATGCGCGCCGAGATCGCCCGCCTCCAGAAGATGACCGGCGTCACCACCGTCTATGTCACGCACGACCAGATCGAGGCGATGACGATGGGTGACCGGGTCGCCGTCATGAACAAGGGCCTGCTGCAACAGCTCGCCGCGCCGCGCACGCTCTATGATGCACCGGCCAATCTCTTCGTCGCCGGCTTCATCGGTTCGCCGCCGATGAACCTCCTCGCCGGCCACATCACCGGCGAAGGCGATGCCTTGTCCCTCAAGCTCGGACAATTGGTCCTTCCGATCGACGCCGCGGCTCTGGCCGCACGGCCGGCGCTGCGCGCCCATGTCGGCGACGCGATCGTGGCCGGCATCCGGCCTGAAGCCTTCCACCTGGCTGAGGATCGTCCGGGCGAGCCGGGACTGCTCTGCGGCCATGTCGCCTTTGTCGAAGATCTCGGCGCCAATCTCCTCGTCCATGTCGACCTCGATGGCGCTTCGGTCGTCTCGGCCGGATTGCCGGAGGACAAGGACGAGATGTCGAGCGCCCGCACCCGGCCTCGCGCCGTGCTCGACGGGACGCTCTCGATCAAAAGCGGCAGCCGCATCGGCCTCACTGTGGACCCGACACGCATCCACGTCTTCGACGCGAAGACCGAGAAGGCGATCGTCGGCTGAGGGAATGACCGACATGACTCTCCCTTGGCCGATCAACGGCCCGCTCGATCTGTCGCGCACCGCTCTCGTCGTCATCGACATGCAGACCGATTTCTGCGGTCCCGATGGCTGGATCGATCGTCTCGGCCAGAGCACCGCCAATACAAGAGAGCCGATCGGCCCGATCGCGACCTTGCTGATGGCGGCGCGGGCGGCCGGCATGACGATCATCCACACCCGCGAGGGCCATCGCCCGGACCTCTCGGACTTGAACCCGGTCAAGCGCTGGCGCAGCCGGACGCATGGCGTCGGCATCGGCGATCCGAGCAATCTCGGCCGCGCCCTGACGCGCGGCGAGCCGGGTCACGACATCATCCCCGAACTCTATCCGGAAGCGAATGAGATCGTCGTAGACAAGCCCGGCAAGAGTTCGTTTCACGCGACCGAGTTCGACAACATCCTGCGCGCCCGCGGCATCGAGGCGATGATCATTGCCGGTGTGACCTCGGATTGCTGCGTGCAGTCGACGCTGCGGGACGGCGCCGACCTTGGTTATGACTGCCTGCTCGTCACGGACGGCACCGCCGCCGTGGAGAAGGCCAATCATGACGGCATGCTGGCCGTGCTCGCCGCCCATGGCGGGCGCTGGGGCGCCGAGGCGACGGCCGAGGACATTGCCGCCAGGATCGCCGAGGCTTCGCGATGAGCGCCTTCGCATCGATCCAGTCGCGGCCCTATGCCTGGCCCTACACGGGCGCGTGGAGCTTCGCCGACACGGCCTTGTTTCTCGTCGATTTTCAATCCGAGCCGGTCGCGGAGACCAAGGCCGAAGGTGTCGTTGCGGGGCTTGCTCCCCTGCTCGCCACCTGGCGCGAGACCGGTGGCTTTGTGCTGCATGGCCGCCGCGGCTTCGATCCACTGGTCGGCCTGCCGCGCGTGCTCGCAGCCCGAAACGATGCCCGTCCTGTTGACCGCATCCTGCCGCGCGGCAGCGAGGGCTGGGAAATCGTCGAGGCGCTGGCGCCGCTGGCCGGCGAACCGGTGATCGAGCATGCCGGCGACAACGCCTTTCTCGGCACGGATCTGAACTTCCTGATCGAGCAGCGGCACATCGCCAATCTCGTCTTCGCGGGCCTGCGCACGGAGGGCTCCGTGCACGCAACGATGCGCGCCGCCAATGATATCGGCCTGGAATCGCTGCTGCTGGAAGACGGCACCACGACCGATCTGCCCGGCGCCAAGGATTCGATCCTCAACATCACCCGCTTCGGCTCGGGCCTGTTCGGCACGACGACGACGATCGCCGTGTTGCAGGGCGCGATCGGCTAAGACGCGTGACCATCTCGCATTGCTTCACCTCTCCCTGAGGGAGAGGTCGGCGCGTAGTGCCGGGAGAGGGTTTACGGCCTCTCCGGAGAATTCCCTAAACCCTCTCCCGCCGGCCTTTGGCCGTCGACCTCCCCCTCAGGGGGAGGTGAAGGATGGAGCTCGGAAACCACGATGACACTGCCCTGGTCTACCGCCACCGGCTCGCTCGACCTCACGACGCTCGGCCGGCTCTATCGCAACGGCTCGCTGACGCCGAGCGCGGTGGTCGACGCCGTCTATGACCGCATCGCCGCGCGCGGCGACGACCATGTCTGGATTCATCTGGCGCCGCGCGACAGCCTGCTTGCCCAGGCCGCCAAGCTGGAGCAAGCCGGGCCGACGGAAGATCCGCTCTGGGGCATTCCGTTCTCGGTCAAGGATTGCAACGACGTGCCCGGCATGCCGACGACCAACGCCCTGCCGCAGATGGCCTATGTTCCCGAGACGACCGGCCAGTCGATGCAGCGCCTCCTCGATTCCGGTGCGCTCTGCCTCGGCAAGGTCAATATGGACCAGTTCGGCATCGGTCTTGTGGGCGTCAGGACGCCCTATGGCGCCTGCTCTTCAGTATTCCACGAGGACTTCATCTCCGGCGGATCGAGCTCGGGCTCGGGCGTCTCGGTCGGTGCCGGGCTGGTCTCGTTCTCGGTCGCCAACGACGCCGCCGGCTCGGGACGCGTTCCGGCCGCCTTCAACAACATTGTCGGCCTGAAACCAACGCCGGGCCTCATCTCCAATTCCGCCGTCTCCGGCGGCGGCAGCTTGAAGAGCGCCGAGACGATGACCGTCTTCGCGCTCACCGTCGAGGACGCCGTCACCGTCGGCAAGCGCATGGCCGGCTACGATCCGGCCTACGAATTCTCGAAGCCGGAAGCCGATCAGGTAGACCTCGTCGTCGGCCCGATCCCGCCGCGCTTCCGTTTCGGCGTCCCGGCCGGCGCCGCGCTGCGCTTCTTCGGTGACGTGGAGGCGGCTAAGCTCTTCGATACAGCGATCGCCCGGCTGGAAGCGATGGGCGGCACGCGGGTCGAGGTTGATTTCACGCCGTTTGAGGAGACGCAGAAGCTGCTCTATGGCGGGCCGTTCATCGCCGAGCGGGCCATCGCGATGGATAGCGTCGTCGAAAAATACCGCGACGTCATCCACCCGGTGACGCTGCAGATCCTGGAAACCAGTTCCGACTACAGCGCCAAGGATGTGTTCGCCGCCATGCACCGTGTCGCGGCGCTGAAGCGCGACACCCGCGCCGCCTGGACCGATATCGATGTGCTGCTGGTGCCGACGACACCGACGATCTACCGCAAAGACGAGATCCTCGCCGATCCGATCCGCCTCAATGCCCAACTCGGCATCTATACGAATTTCGTCAATCTGATGGGCCTTTGCGGCGTCGCCGTACCGAACGGCTTCCGTCCCGACGGCCTGCCGCAAGGCGTCACTTTCCTGGCCCCGACCTGGCAGGACGCGAAGGCGGCGAGCTATGCGGCAGCCTTCCAGAAGCGGACGGGATTGACGCTCGGCGCGACGGGCAATTCGCTGCCGGACTGATCTGAGAAGAGCGGCCGCTATCGGATGGTTCCGATGCCCGCGAGAAGGAGATCGATACCCGCGAGGAACTGCTCGCGGTCGTCATGATCGCGCATCTTCGCCGCGATCCGATGCACGAACGGAAATTGGGCGGGATCGTGCTCCGTCCACCGCTCCGCCACCATGGAGAGGAAGGCTGACCGGTCAGTGCCGGCGACATGCAGGCGCGCATTGGCGGCATTCTGCGCGGCGACGCCGAGAATGTAGTTCGCCAGCGCCGAAGCGCAGCCGAAGAGCGAGTGTTCGGGAGCGCCAAGCGCCTGCACCCACCGACCGATCCTCTCGAACATGCCGAGCGTGACCGGACGCCACGGCTCGCGGAAGATCTGAGCGCCCACCCAGGGATGCACATCGATTGCATCGAACACGCCGAGGGCAAAGGTGCGGATCGCCTCTCGCGGGTCGGCACTTTCGGCCCCCCCAACCATCACGCCGGCCATGACCTCGTCGGCCGCTGCAGCGAGCAGCTCGTTCTTGTCCGCGACATGCCAGTAGATCGCCCCGCTGCCGGTGGCGAGGCGAGCCGCAAGCGCACGGAAAGTCAGGCCGTCCTCGCCGTCGCGATCGAGGATCCCGACCGCCGCCTCGACGATCTTCTCCTTCGAAAGCGCTTGTGACCGCCTCTGAGTGCGCTGGGCTCCGCTTGTCATAGATCGCATCTTGACATGAATGGAACGATGTTCCAATAGAGACTCAATGGAACGACGTTCCAATCTCATCATCGGAGATCCAGATGACGATACCGGTCACGATCATCGGCGCCGGCCTCGGCGGCCTTGTCCTCGCCCGCGTCCTGCACATCCACGGCATTGCCGCTACGATCTACGAGGCTGAGCCTTCGCCGATGGCCCGCACGCAGGGCGGGATGCTCGACATCCACGTGGCCGACGGCCAGTTCGCGCTCGAAACGGCGGGGCTGACCGAAGCGTTTCGCGCGATCGTCCACCCGGGCGGCGAAGCGTCCCGCGTGCTGGACAAGAGCGGAACGCTGCTGCTCGACCAGCCTGATGACGGCAATGGTGGCCGGCCCGAAGTGCTCCGTGGGGAGCTGCGCGAAATCCTGATTCGCTCGCTCCCCGAGGCGACGATCCAATGGGGCCGCAAGGTCAGCGAAGCCCGACCCCTCGGCGGCGGCCTGCACGAAGTCACTTTCGCCGATGGATCGACCGTGCGGAGCGGCCTGCTGGTGGGCGCTGATGGTGCCTGGTCGAAAATCCGTCCGCTCTTGTCGCAAGCAAAGCCCGAATATGTCGGAATTTCCTTCGTCGAAACCTTCCTGCACGACGTTGATGCCCGGCATCCGGCGTCGGCCGAAGCCGCCGGCGGTGGAGCCTTGTTCGCCATGGCCCCGGGAAAGGGGATCTTTGCGCATCGCGAGCCGTCAGCCACGCTCCACACCTATGTCGCGCTGAAACGACCCGCCGAATGGTTCACCGCAATCGACTTCGGCGATGCCGAGGCGACGAGAATTCGTATCGCGGCCGAATTCGGTGGCTGGGCGCCGGCGTTGACCGCCCTGGTCACGGATGGCGAGTTTCCGCCCACGCTGCGCATGATCCATGCGCTGCCGGTCGATCACCGATGGGACCGCGTCGCCGGCGTGACGCTCGTGGGGGACGCCGCTCATCTGGCGGCGCCGGCGGGCGAAGGCGCGAATCTTGCCATGCTCGACGGCGCCGAGCTTGGAATGGCGATCCTGGCCCATCCCAATGACATCGAGGCGGCGCTCACCGCCTACGAGACGGCGATGTTCCCCCGCAGTGCCGCAGCTGCCGCCGACGCGCTGCAGATTCTCGACCTATGCCTCGGCGATCGCGCGCCCTTCGGACTCATCGAGTTCTTTACAAGCGCTCGGCCGTAAGACAACGCCGATCCTTGATCCGGATCAAGGTACATGCCGTGACTGGGCGTCAATCTCCCCGCATCATCTGGAAACGGGGGAGATTTCATGTCCAGCACCCATCTCATCGCCACGCTCGCCATCGTCGCCGTCTTCGCGGCTTTCATGTTGTCGCTTGCCTATGCCGAGCGCACGACGCGGTCGAAATAGCCGCATCGAGAGATGAAACGGAAACGGCCGGCCCCGGAGGGTCGGCCGTTTTCGTTTCGACTGGATAACGGAAAGCGCCGCTTAATGCACGCCGCGCGTCAGCCCCTGGACGAAATAGCGGTTCAGGAACAGCGCCATCAGCATGATCGGGATGGTCGAGAAATGGGCGAGCGCGCCAAGCGTTCCCCAGGTGATGTCCTTCGTCCCGAACGCGGCGAGCAGCGCCACGGAGAGCGGCTTCGAATCCATGTTGGTCAGGAACATGGCGACCAAGAAGTCGTTCCACGAGAACATGACGCAGAAGAGCGCCGAAGCGATGATGCCCGGCACCACGGTCGGCAGCGCTACGCGGTAGAACGCCCCCCAGAGCGTGCAACCATCGGTGAGCGCCGCTTCTTCCATGTCCGACGGGAGCGAGCGGAAATAGGAGAACATCATCCACGTCACGAAGGCGCAGTTCAGCGTCGTGTTGATCAGGATGACGGCCCACCAGGTGCCGAGCAGGCCGATGTCGCGCATCATCAGATAGAACGGGATGAGCGTCGCGATGATCGGCACAATGCGGATCGCCAGAAAGAAATAGGCGACCCAGATCGCGTAGCGCGAATTGGACCGGGCCAGCGCATAGCCGGCGGGAACGCCGAGCAGCAGCGACAGCACCGCCGAACCGACCGAGATGATGATACTCGACTTCAGGAGCGACCAGACGTCGAACACTTCGAAAACGCGCTGGAAATTGTGCAGCGTCGGCTCGAAGATGAAAGTCGGCGGCGAGGAGAACATGTCCTTCGGCGGCTTGTAGGCGGTCGCCACGAGCCAGAGCACCGGGATCATGTAGATGACGAGGATGATCACCAGCAGCGCCCGCTCGCGCAGGATCCGCTGCTGAAGGGCGGTGCGCCGGCGCGAGGGAGCGCGGGTCGGCACGGTATCGAGGGTCGTGACGCTCATGTCTCGTTCGCCCTCACATCGGCGCGGCGGATCAGAAGGGCGAAGACGGCGGCGATGAAGGCAATGCAGAGGATCGTCACATTGCCGATCGCCGAGGCATAGCCGATGTTGAAGAACTGCAGGCCCTGCTTCACGCCATAGACCATCAGCGAATTGGTGGCATCGGCCGGTCCGCCGCCCGTGGTGACGAAGATCGAATCGAAGACGCGGAAGGCGTCCATCATCCGGAGCACCAGGGCAAGGAAGACGGTCGGCAGCAGCAGCGGGAGGATGACGAGGCGGAAGCGCTGCCACGCCGTGGCGCCATCGGCCGATGCCGCTTCAAGAATGTCGCCCGGCAGCGACTTGAGGCCGGCGAGCAGGATGAGCGCGACCAGCGGCGTCCACTCCCAGATGTCGATGAAGATCAGGGTGGGCAGCGCGGTGGTCGTCCCGGCGAAGAGCCCGCGCGGCGAGGTGATGCCCCATTCGGCGAGATAATAGCCGATATAGCCGTAGTCGACGGCGAGCAGCGCGCGGAAGATCAGGCCGACGACCAGCGGCGTTATCGTCACCGGGATCAGCAGGAAGGCGAGTGCGATGCGATTGAAGCGCCCGTCGCGCCAGAGCAGCATGGCGAGCCCCAGGCCGAAGATGAACTCGAAAAACACGGCGCCGAAGGTGAAGGCGAAGGTGTTGATCAGCGCCCGCTGGCCGGTCGCATCGGTCAGAAGCTCGACATAATTGTCGAGTCCGACAAACACCATCCGCCCACCACGGCGCAGCAGATTGTAGTCGTAAAACGAATAGAGGATGCCCTGCGCCAGCGGATAGAGCGCGACGACGATAACATAGATGACCGCCGGAACGGCCAGGCAGAACAGGAAGAGCTTGCGTCGATCCGTGAAGCGCAGGCCGGAGCGGCGCTGTCGGATCGAGGCAGGACTGGCGGCAATCGAAGTCAATGGGCGGTTTCCTTTGGAATTCCGTGGCGGGCTGTGCTGATCGCGAACGATCAACGCCCGTCCCCTCCCCCTTGTGGGGAGGGCTAGGGAGGGGGTACCGGCGAGTTCTCTCCGATAGGCCCCACCCAGGTTCTCCGGCGTTTTCGCGGTACCCCCTCCCCGACCCTCCCCGCAAGGGGGAGGGAGAAGAGAGGGAGACCACTATTTCAACGGATCAGAACAGCTTCTCGGCCTGCTTCTGCGCTTCGTCCAGCGCCGCCTTGGGATCGGTTCCGCCAACGAGGACGTTGTTGACGGCCGTACCGAGGAGGTCCTGGATCTCCGGATATTGCGGAATGCGCGGACGATAGTCGCCGTCGGCATTCTCGAACGACTTGGCGATGATCGGCAGGAACGGGTACTTGGCGTTGAGGTCCGGATCCGCGAGCGTCGACTTGCGGATATAGCTGCCGGCGCCCAGCATGTTGAATTCCTTCTGGACCGGCGCGCTGGTCAGCCACTTGATGAACTGCCAGGCCGCTTCCTGCTTGGCCGGATCGATATCGGCATTGATGCCCATGCCCCAGCCACCGAGGCCGTACTTGACCGGCAGGCCCTTGCCGACCGGCGTGAACGAGATGCCGACGCTGTCGACGACCTTCGACATGGACGGATCATAATAGCCGGGAGCGCCGACCGACCACGTCTCCATCATGGCGACGAGACCCTGGCGGAAGCTCTCCTCGCGTCCACCCCAGTCATAATCGACCGCGCCGGGAGGCGCCGCCTTGTCGAACAGCTCCTTGTAGACCTTGAGGCTGGCGACGTTGGCATCGGAGTTCAGCGCCGGCTTGCCGCTGGCATCGAGCACCGAGCCGCCGAGCTGAGCGTTGTACTGCAGCCAATCCTGCGCGACCGCCGCGCCCTTCTGGCCGTTGGCGACGAAGCCGTAGATCTTCTTCGACGGGTCGGTCAGCTTGATCGCGGCCGCGACGAAGTCCTCGGCAGTCTCCGGAACCTTGATGCCGGCGGCATCCAGCAGATCCTTGCGATAGGCCATCACGGCGGCATAGCCGGCGAACGGGAACGCGACCTGCTTGCCGTCATATTGGCCGATGTACTTGATCGTCGCGGGATAGATGTCGTCGAGCTGGAGCTCGGCGGCGTCGCGCTTGATCCAGTCGGTCAGGTCGACCGTGTACTTGTTTTCGGCATATTGCCCGGCCCAGACGATATCCATCGTCACCAGGTCGTAGCTCTTGGTGTGGCCGACGAAATCCGCCTGCGTCTTGGTGAGCAGCGAACCGTAGTCGAGGATGTCGACCTTGACCGTCGCGCCCGTCTTTTCCTCGAACTGCGGCGCCAGCTTGGCGATCACCGCCGCGAACTGATCGTTCTGCGAGGCCAGGGTGAGGGTCACGCCGGCCAGAGGCTTATCCGCAGCGAAGGCGGAACCGGCGAGGCCGGCCGAGAGAAGCGCGGCAGCGCCGAGCTTCCAGGCTGTCGATTTGTGCTTTGTCATGACTCTCTTCCGTTGTGACAAGGGAGCGGAGACGGAGTATACATCAAACAAAATCGCGCTCAAGAAACCACATTTATTCAGTAATCACACAAAAAAGAACATGACTACAATCTCTGATCTAAAAGACGACAGAAAGATCGCAGATCGAGCGGACGAAGGGGCAATGTTCACTCGGGATAAGCGACTCTGTTCGTATGAGGCATCTTGCGATTCCCTTAGCTGGCAGGTCCCGATCGATCGTCCGGCACCGGGCATGGCCCTCGCTTTGAGACCAACATATTCATATCTGCCCACAAGCGCATCAAGCCTCGAAATTCGGCGTGCCGCCGTTCTGGGATATGATCGAGATCAAAGCGCCGCGGCGTTGCGCCGTCGACCCTCCTCTATCGCCCGTCTCGAAGGAACCTGTCGATGACGTCCGCTCTTGCCGAGCTTGAGAAGCGAATCGCCGACGATCTCGAACGCATCGAAGCCACGCCGCGCTCCTGGATGCCGGAGCGCGCCGGCCCGGATGGAGCGACGCTGCATAATGTCGTCATCGTCGGCGCCGGTCTCTCCGGGCTCTCGGTCGGGTTCGGGCTGAAACGTCAGAACGTCGGCAAGGTGCTCGTCATCGACAAAAGCGCCGAGGGTCGCGAAGGTCCGTGGGTGACCTGCGCGCGGATGGATACGCTGCGCTCGCCCAAGCACCTGACCGGTCCCGATCTCGGCCTGCCGAGCCTCACCTATCGCTCCTGGTATGAGGCGCTGCACGGCGCGGCGGCCTGGGACGGCGTCGGCAAGATCGACCGCACCGACTGGATGGACTATCTCAACTGGTATCGCCGCGTCACGGCGCTCGACGTGCGCAACCGCACCGCGCTCGACGCCATCCTGCCTTATGACGACTTCCTGGCGCTCGACATCACGACGCCAACCGGCCCGGAGCGGATCTATACGCGCAAGCTCGTTCTGGCGACCGGCATCGAGGGCGCCGGCGGCCTCGCGGTACCGAATTTCGTGAAGAACGGCCTGCCGCGCGAGCGCTGGACCCATAGCGGCGAGCCGATCGAGGCGGAAAGCCTCAAGGATCGTGACCTTGGCATTGTCGGCTCCGCCGCCTCCGCCTTCGACTGGGCCGTCGCTTCGCTCAGGGCGGGAGCGCGCTCGGTAACACTCTTCGCCAGATCGAACGAGTTCCCGAAGACCGAGGTGCTGGCCTGGACCAATTTCCCCGGCTTCCTGGGCCATTTCGCCGATCTCGATTCGCTCCGCCGCTGGCGCTTCATGCGCCGCGTCTTTGATCTGAAGGTGCCGCCGACCCAGGAGATGTATCAGGCCGCGCATGCCTTCCCGCAGTTCCGCACGGAACTGGGCTGCCCGCCGACCGCCGCCTCGATCGAGGACGGCCGCATCCGCCTCGATACGACGCGCGGCACGTTCCGCTTCGACCATCTGCTGCTCGGCACCGGCTATGACATCGACCTGACGCGGCGGCCCGAGTTGGCGAGCTTCGTCGGCGAGATCGCGCTCTGGCAGGATCGCTTCACGCCGCCGCCCGGCGAGGAGGACGAACCGCTGTCTCGCTATCCCTATCTCGGCAGCCATTTCGAGTTTCTCGAGAAGGTGCCCGGACGCGCGCCGTTCCTTAGCCATATCCATGTCTTCAACAATGGAGCGGTGCCGAGCCTCGGTCCAATCTGCAACGGCATTACCGGCCTCAAATATGGCGCGCCGCGCATGGTGGCCGCACTCACGCGCGGCCTGTTCCTCGCCGATGCCGACCAGCATTATGCCGACCTGATGGCCTATGACGAAGAACACTTCCGGCCCGAAGACAGCGGACGGCAATAGGAGAATCAAATGACCTTCGCCCTCACAACCCCGCATGACGCGCTGGACGATCTCCTTGCGGATGCCCGCCGCGACAGCGTCGAATTCCCCTATCTTCTCGCCAACCACGTGCCGATGGTGCTGGTGGCGCTTTCCCGTCTCGGCGCCTCCGACGCGCGGCTTGCCGAATATCTGGCCACCTACCGTCAGGTGAAGGGCCTCGTCCCGATCCCGCCGCATGTCGCCCCGATCGATCCGGCGCGCTGGACCGAGGCCATGGGCGACCGCAGCCGCGAGGCCGACTATCGTGAGTTCTTCGTCGCCGAGGTCCGCCGCCTCGGCATCCAGGACGCGATCCAAGCCTATCTGCCGACGTTGATCCCCGGCGTCGGAGCGAGCGCGCTGCATTGCCTGATGCGCCTGGCCTATGCCGTGCTGCGCGTCGACCCGGTGGAAGCCGGCACAGCGCTCGGCTATTGGACGACGACCTATCTCAAAATGCCGGAAGCGACCGGCTCCGCGCCGATCACCGATGATCCCGGCCGTGTGCTCGCGGAAGCTTGTGCCATTCCGGCCATGCATTCCCTGGAGCCGGAGACGGATCTGCTCTGGCATTCAATCCGGGAGGCCGGGCGCGCTCCCAGCTTCGCGCCGGTCGTCGACATGCTCGATATCGGTCCCGACTGCCTCCACAAGCTGGCGTCGACATCGCTGACGCTGTTTGCCGCCACGATGGACTTCTCCGCCCTTCATGCCGTGACCGGAACACATTGGGCCAGGCTCGTGGCGGCCCATCTGCCGCCGGAGCAGCGCCCGAGGCTGTTCCGCTATTTCTGGCAGGTCATCGCCTCGCTCGTGCCGAAGATCGGCTTCCCTTCCCTGCCCGATGCGGAGACGGTCGAGGGCTGGCGCCAGCTCGACGCGCCGGAATGGCCGGAAATCGAGGCGAAGGCCGTCCAGTCCGATGACGAGCACGACATCAGCCTGACCTTCTCCGCCCGCGAGGAACAGAAGATCTATGGCGACCGTCTCTACCGCGTCGTCGCGGCGCGCCGCGTCGGCCTCATCGCCTGAAGGACAGCGAAGCCAGCATGGGTGCGAATTTAGTCATAGCCGGCGCCGGCACGGCGGACGGCACACTCGTCGACATTGTCATTACCGGATCGACGATCGACGCCATCGTTCCGGCCGGCGATGCGCCAGCTTCGCCGGAGCGTATCGAGGCCGCCGGGCATCTGGTCGCGCCCTCCTTTGTCGAGGGCCATATCCACCTCGACAAGACGCTGCTCGGCCTCCCGTTCATTCCGCATATTCCCGGCGACACCGTCGCTGAACGCATCGCCGCCGAGAAGCAGTTGCGGCGCACCGTTGGGCTCTCCGTCGAGGAACGCGGCGGGCGGCTGATCGAACAGATAGCCGCCTTCGGAACCGGCAGCATCCGCAGCCATGTCGATATCGACACCGAGGTCGGTCTCGGCGGCCTGCATGCCCTGCTCGCGCTCAGGGAGCGCTATGCCGACCTCGTCGATATCCAGATCGTCGCCTTCCCCCAGAGCGGCATCATGGCCGACCCCGGCACCGCCGATCTTCTCGACGCGGCCCTGTCGGAAGGCGCCAATCTCATCGGCGGTCTCGATCCGGCCGGCATCGATCGCGACGTCACGGGCCACCTCGATACCGTCTTCGCGCTCGCGGCCAAGCATGGCGCCGGCGTCGACATCCATCTTCACGATCCGGGCCCGCTCGGTGCCTTCGAACTGCGCCAGATCGCCGAACGGACGATCGCGAATGGCCTCGAGGGCAAGGTCGCCGTCAGCCATGCCTTCGCGCTCGGCGCCATCGACGATTTCGAGTTCGGACGCACCACCGATCTTCTTGCGCGGGCGCGGGTCGCGATCATGACCAATGGTCCCGGCCCCGTGTCGATGCCGCCGGTGAAGCGACTGGCAGTGGCGGGCGTTACGGTGTTCGCCGGCTCGGACAATATCCGCGACGCCTGGGCGCCCTATGGCAATGGCGACCTGCTGCAGCGCGCCATGATCATCGGCTACCGCCAGGGCTTCCTCGCCGATGAGGACCTCGCCCACGCCTTCGCCATGGTGACGACGATCCCGGCCGGCGTTCTGGGTCTCAAGACCTATGGCCTCGCCGCCGGCAATCGGGCCGATCTCATATTGCTGCCATCGCCCTCCATACCGGAGGCCGTCGCCTCCGTCCCGATCGACCGGACCGTGCTGAAAAACGGCCGCGTCGTCGCCACGGGCGGGTCGCTGACACCGCGCTGACGCCGTGCCTTCGGATGCCGATTCGATTGGCATCCGAACGAAAAGCTGGCATGTGTTCCGCCCGGCGACCCCATCGCCAGTTCGGACATGATTCCATGACTCTTCCGTCCCAAACGACCCCGGCGAAGGCATCGGTTTCGCCGAAAATGACGCCTGCGCTAACGTTTCTGTTCGCGCTCGCCTGCGGGGCGATTGCTGCCAATCTCTATTACGCCCAGCCGCTGATCGCGCTGATCGGCCCCGATGTCGGGCTGTCGCCCCATGTAGCCAGCCTGATCGTCACGCTGACGCAGATCGGCTACGGCTTCGGCCTCGTCCTGCTGGTGCCGCTCGGTGACGTCATCGAGAACAAGCGGCTGATCATCAGTTCGGTCTGCGTGACGACGGTGGCGTTGGTTCTGATCACGCTGGCGCCGAACTCCGCTCTCTTCCTGGTCGCCGCGCTGTTCATCGGCGTCGCCTCCAGCGCGATCCAGATGCTCGTGCCGATGGCGGCGAGCATGACCGACGAATCGACGCGCGGCCGGACCGTCGGCAACGTCATGAGCGGCCTGATGGTCGGCATTCTCTTCGCCCGTCCGTTGGCCGGCTTCCTCGCCGATATTGCCGGTTGGCGCGGCGTCTTCGTCTTCTCCGCCGTGCTGATGACGGCGCTCGTCGTCCTGCTCGGCAAATATCTGCCGCGCCGGCATCCAGGCGGCGATCACAGCTATGGCGAATTGCTGGCCTCGCTCTGGGCGATCCTGCGCGACACGCCGCAGCTTCGCCGCCGTGGACTGTATCAGGTTGCGCTCTTCGCCGATTTCAGCCTGTTCTGGACGGCAGTGCCGCTGGAACTCGCCGGTTCGCCCTTCCATCTTTCGCAGTCCGGGATCGCTCTTTTTGCCCTGGCAGGTGCAGCCGGCGCGTTGGCCGCTCCCATCGCGGGCCGGCTGGCCGATCGGGGAATGGTGCCGATCGGAACCGGGGTCGTCATCGTCGGAACGCTGCTCGCCTTCGCCCTCGCCGGGATCGGTGCAGCCTGGTCCTCGATCCTCCTCCTGGCGCTGGCGGCGATCCTGCTCGACCTCTTCGTCCAGTCCAACACCGTGTTCGGCCAGCGCGTGCTCTATATGCTCGCCCCGGAAATCCGCAGCCGGCTGAACGGGCTCTACATCGCCATGTTCTTCATCGGCGGCGCGGCGGGTTCGGCGCTGGCGAGCCCCGTCTATGAGAGCTTCGGCTGGAAGGGAATCGTGATCGCCGGAATGGCCTTCCCGGCGATCGCCTTCCCCTATTACCTGACCGAGTTCCTGCCGAAACGGCGCAAGTCGGTCTGAGGGCCGGCCTCAGCCACGGCTGACGACGCCGCGCTCGACCAGCCAGCCCAGCGCCTCGAATACGGCTTCGAGCGAGGAATAACGCGGGCTATAGCCGAGCAGGCGTTTCGCCTTGTCGATGCTGCAGTTGGGGCTATGGGCGATATGGTCCCACGTCGCCTCGGCCTCGGCGGCGCCATGGCTCGCCTTCCATTCCGGCCAGGGCAGATAGGTGAGCTTCGGTTCCTTGCCGAACCAGGCCGACACCGCCTCGGCATAGCCGCGCAGCGTCACCGCGGCCGGCGAGACGGTGTGGAAAGCCTCGCCCACCGCCGTGCTGCGGCTGGCGATCGCGCGCATGAACATCTGCGCGACATCGTCGGCATGGACGTGATGGACCGTCTCCATCCCGAGATTCGGCAGGACGAGTTCCTCTCCCCGTGCCAGCGTCGAAAATACCGCCGGATCGAAATGGCCGGCCGGATTGAGCGGCTCCCAGCCCGGTCCGACGATGTGGCCAGGATGGACGAGCGTCGCCGGAAAATTGCGGCGCCGTGCGAGATCGAGCAGATAGGCTTCTATTGCCGCCTTCTGGATCCCGTATTCGCCGAACGGACGGCGCGGCTGCATCTCGGTGGTCGGCACGACGACGCTCGGCCCATGGATCCAGATCGTGCCGGTATGCAGAAAATGCTGCACCTGACCGACCAGCGGCTCTGCCAGCATGCGCGCGCTCTCGACCGTAAAGCAGGTCATGTCGATGAGGATGTCGGGCCTGAGCGCCAGCATGCTGCGTCCGAACGATCCGTCGGCTTCAGCGCTCGCGCGGTCGAGCCTCACCGGCTCGACGAAACGCCACGCCGCATGCGGCGAATAGGGCTGCCGCTGGCCGCGGCTGACATTGACGACGTCAAAGCCCGCCTCGACCAGACGCGGCACGAGATAGGTGCCGACATGGCCGCTTCCCCCGATGACCACCACACGCGTCATGAAACCCCTCCCTGATGCCGGAATGCCGATCCGTGCGGCGCCCCGGATTTGAACTCCACCCTCTATAGACCGGCTCGATCCGATGGCGAAGCCGCCGATGGGCGATCCATCAGTGTCCGCCGGCCCCCGCCTCCGCACCGGCCTTGTCGTGGACTGCGAAACGCTCGACCATCGTCGCGCTGGCATCGTTCAACCCCACGACCTCGACGTCGAGGCCATGCCGACGGGCTTTCATGACAACGCGGTCCAGCGCGCCGATCGCCGAGATATCCCAGAAATGCGCGCCCGTGACATCGACCAAGATCCGGTCGATCGGCTCCAGAACGTCGATCGAATCGGCAAAGGTGCCGGCCGAGGCGAAGAACACCTGCCCGTCAACCCAATAGGTCCGTGTCCGCCCGTCCTCTGACAGCCCCGACGAGACGCGGCTCAGCTTGGAGACCTTGCCGGCGAAGAAGACGCCAGACAGCAGCACGCCGACGATCACACCCTTGGCAAGATCATGGGTCGCAACCACCGTCGCGACCGTCGCCAGCATGACGACCGAGGACGGGACGGGATTGCTGCGCAATTGGAGCACGGAGCGCCAGGAGAATGTGTTGATCGAGACCATGATCATCACGGCGGTGAGCGCGGCAACAGGGACGATCGCCAGGAGATCCTGCAGCGCGACGAGGAGCACGAGCAGGAACGCGCCGGCAACGAGCGTGGAAAGACGGCCGCGAGCGCCGGAGGAGACATTGATGACGGACTGGCCGATCATCGCGCAGCCGCCCATGCCGCCGAACAGCGCCGAGGCGATATTGGCGACGCCCTGTCCCTTGCATTCGCGATTCTTGTCGCTCGACGTGTCGGTCATGTCGTCGACGATTTGCGCCGTCAGCAGCGATTCGAGCAGGCCGACCGCCGCCAGCGTCAGCGCTACTGGCAGGAGGATGCGCATCGTCTCGATCGTCAGCGGAACCTGGGGCAGGCCGAAACTCGGCAGCGCCGATGGCAATTCGCCGAGATCGGCGACAGTGCGGACGTCGAGCTTGAACACGACCGCCACCGCCGTCAGCACCGCGATGGCCACCAGCGGCGAGGGAACCGCTCGGGTGACGCGCGGCAGAAGATAGATGATGGCAAGGCCGAGCGCGATCAGCCCATAGGTCGCCAGCGGAACGTCCACCAATTGCGGCAGTTGCGCCATAAAGATGAGGATCGCCAGCGCATTGACGAAGCCCGTGATCACCGAGCGGGAAACGAAGCGCATCAGCCGGCCGAGCTTCATGTAGCCGGCAACGATCTGCAGCAGGCCCATCAGGATCGTGGCGGCGAACAGATATTGCACGCCATGGTCGCGCACGAGCGGGACCATGACGACGGCCGTGGCGGCGGTCGCGGCCGAGATCATCGCCGGCCGGCCGCCGACAAAGGCGATGACGCAGGCGATGACGACGGAGGCATAGAGGCCGATCTTGGGATCGACGCCGGCGATCACTGAAAAGCCGATGGCCTCGGGGATCAGCGCCAGCGCGACAACAAGGCCCGAGAGGACATCGCCGCGAAAATTGGAAAACCAATCGCGACGCACGGTGGAGGATAAGGTCATAAGGAGGGGTCCGCAGCCGATGCACGGATAGCGCTCGCTCGCAGCGAGACGGCATTTTCGTGTCATTTGCGTTGTCCGGCGGATCGGCGGCCGGAAGAGCCACCCGGAATTTCACCGGGTCCAGTCGAATAGACCCTTCTAGTCCGACGCACCGCCGCGACGCAACATTTCTTCTACAGAAATGCTGCTGTCGCTAAGAAGCGTGTCCCGATCGCCACATGAAGCCCGTTCTCGTGAACGGCTTCAGTCCATTCGCACGCCGCCGGTGATGTTGATGCCCTGCCCGGTCATGAAGCGCGCGGCGTCGGACGCAAGGAAGACGACGACGTCGGCAACGTCCTCAGGCTCCTCGATGCGGCCGAGCGGGGTCAGCGAGATATATTCGGCGCGCACCGCTTCAGGTGTCATACCGCGCAATTCCGCCTCCCAGATGATCTCGCGCTCCTGCATGGACGTCTTCACGAAACCCGGGCAGACGCAGTTGACGCGAATGCCCTTCGGCGCCAGTTCGCGGGCCAGCGCCTGCGTCCAGCCGAACACGGCGAATTTCGAGGCCGAGTAGTGAGCGAGAAGCGGTGCACCGACCTTGGCGGCCAGCGACGCCGTGTTGATGATGCAGGCCTCTTTCTTCTCGGCCAGGAAATAGCGGGTCGCGATCTGGTTGGCGAGGAAGACGCCGCGGGCGTTGACGTCGAAATTGAAGTCCCATTCCTCGTCGGTGATGTCGATGGCCGGGCGCATGGTCGAGACGCCGGCATTGGCGCAGAGAATGTCGATCCCGCCGAGCCCCTCGACGGCCTGGTCGAAGGCGTGCTGCACCGATTCGCGCTTCGTGACATCGACCTCAACGGCGAAACCGCCATTTTCGAGCTCGGCAACCACGCTCTGGGCGCCCATGACGTCGAGATCGGCGATTGCAACCGTCGCTCCGGCACGGTCGAGGGCGCGCACGATCGCCGCGCCGATTCCCTTGGAACCGCCCGTCACCAGGGCCTTGCGACCCGAAAGATCAAAGATTCCCGCCATTTCCATAGCTCCCGTCACGGCCACGCCTTGAATGCCGCACAACAAATCGCAATTCCGCACACTTTACAACGCCGTCCTTCAGGATAATGTGCGGTTATGTTCGAACCTGTTGCACTCTGAACGTCGGGGGCTTGCCTGATGCCTAGCGACCTTCCGAGCTACGACGCCTCCGCCGGTTTCGGCCGCATGCCGGCCGGGGCGCGTCAGTCGCTGATCCTGGATGTGGTGGAGATGGACGGTTTCGTTTCCGTCTCCCAGATCGCGTCCAATCTCAACGTATCGGAAATGACGATCCGGCGCGACCTGGTCGTCCTGGAAGAGCGCGGCCTACTGGCGCGCACCCATGGCGGCGCGGTCTCGGCCGCGACGAGCCCGCGCGAGGTGTTCGACCTCGAGGAGCCGGCCTTCAAGCGCCGACGCCATCGGAACGCCCGCGAAAAAGCCGCGATCGCCCATGCGGCGGCGCGATTGATCGGGCCGAGCGAGACCATCGGTCTCGATGTCGGCACGTCGACGCTGACGCTGGCCGAGGCGATCGTGGAACGCGCGGACCTTCGCGTCTTCACCAACAGCCTGCGCGCCGCCATGGTGCTCTCCGCCTCGAAGAGCCCCGTCTATGTGCTGGGCGGCGAAGTGCGCAATCCGGAGCAGTCCGTCGTCGGCTCCCGCGCCGTGGGCGAGCTCGCCAATTACAATCTCGACCGCGTCTTCGTCGGCGTATCCGGGCTGATCGAGGCCGGCTTCTTCGATTATTCGGTCGAGGATTCGGAAGTGAAGCGCGCCTTCATCGCCCGCGCCGAGCAGACCGTCATTTTGTGCGACTCCTCGAAATTCGATCACCGCTCGCTCGCGCGCGTCTGCGACATCGCCGGCGCCGACGTGCTGGTGACCGATGCGCCGCCGCCGCCGCATCTGGCGAAGGCGCTCGACGAGGCGCATGTCGAGGTCATCGTCGCCGGCGTCGCTGCCGAGCGCCAGGCCGGCTAACTGAATTCCGGCGCCGACCGATCGGCGACCGCGCAAAGGAGATGTGGGGAATGGTGTTTGATTTCTTTGGTGACCGCCGCAAGGTCGTCGTCGGCATGGTCCACATCGGCGCGCTGCCGGGTACCCCGCTCTATGATTCCGCCGGCGGCGTCGACAAGCTGATCGCCGATGCGGCGAAGGATCTCGAAAAGCTCCAGGCGGGCGGCGTTCATGCCGTCATGTTCGGCAATGAGAACGATCGTCCCTATGTCTTCAAGGCAAGTCCGGCGACGCTGGCGGCCATGACGGCGGTCATCACGGCGCTGAAGCCGATGCTGAAGATACCCTTCGGCGTCAACTATCTCTGGGATCCGACGGCCTCGGTCGCGATCGCCTGCGCCACCGGCGCCTCCTTCGCCCGCGAGATCTTCACCGGCCTGTTCGCCTCCGACATGGGCCTCTGGCAGCCCAATGCCGCCGAAGCGCTGCGCCTTCGCCGCGACCTCGGTCGGCCGGACCTGAAGCTGCTCTTCAACATCAACGCCGAATTCGCCCACACGCTGGATCAGCGCCCGATCGCGCTGCGCGCCAAGAGCGCGGTCTTCTCCTCGCTCGCCGACGCCATCCTGGTCTCCGGCCCGATCACCGGCCAGCCCGCGGAGACTTCGGATCTGAAGGCGGTGCGCGAAGTCATCGACAGCGTTCCGGTCTTCGCCAATACGGGCGTCCGGCTGGAGAACGTCCGTGACGTGCTTTCGATCGCCGACGGCGTCATCGTCGGAACGAGCTTCAAGGTCGATGGCAACACCTGGAACCCGGTGGACGGGGACCGCGTGAAACGCTTCATGGACGTGGTCGAGAGCCTGAGCTGAGTTACGCCCTCATGCCAGCCCCCGACACGGTCATCGGCCTCGATATCGGCACGACCTCGACCATCGGCATTGCCGTGCGCATGCCGGGCGAGATCGTTCACGTCGCCTCGCGCCCCGTCTCCCTCTCCTCCCCCCGCCCCGGCTGGGCCGAGGAGGATCCCCGCGAATGGTGGGAAAACAGCGTCGCGATCCTGAAGGAACTGGTCGCTTCCCTGCCGGGCGGCGCCGGCTCGCTCGCCGGACTTTGCGTTACCGGCATGCTGCCGGCCGTCGTCCTGATCGACGCGGATGGCGAGGTGCTGCGACCCAGCATCCAGCAGAGCGACGGACGCGTCGGGCTGGAAGTCGACGAGCTCAAGACCGAAGTCGACGAGGCCGCCTTCCTGAAGCGCACCGGCAATGGCGTGAACCAGCAACTGGTCGCGACCAAGCTGCGCTGGCTGGCGAAGCACGAGCCGGAGACGTTCAAGCGCATCGCCACCGTCTTCGGCTCCTATGACTATATCAACTGGCGGCTGACCGGGCGGCGCGCCGTCGAGCAGAACTGGGCGCTGGAAGCGGGCTTCACCGATATCGCCACGGATGAGATCGCCGCCGACCTTGTCGCTCTGGGCGGCCTGCCGCGCAGCGCCGTGCCCGACCGCACCGTGACCCACGAGACTATGGGCACCGTTTCTGCCGAAGCGGCCGCGGCGACCGGCCTGCCCGAGGGCCTGCCGATCTTCGGCGGCGCGGCTGACCATATCGCTTCGGCGCTGGCCGCCGGCATTGCGCGGCCCGGCGACATTCTGCTCAAGTTCGGCGGCGCCGGGGACATCGTCGTCGCCAGCGACCACGCCGCGCCGGATTCGCGGCTTTATCTCGACTATCACCTCGTCCCCGGTGTCTATGCCCCGAATGGCTGCATGGCCGCTTCCGGCTCGGCGCTCAACTGGCTAGCCGGAATGATCGGCGACACGTCCGGCGACGAGCGCCCGCATGTCGGGCTCGACCGGCTGGCGGCAGCCGTCCCAGCTGGCAGCGAGGGGCTGATCTGCCTGCCCTATTTCCTCGGCGAGAAGACCCCGATCCACGATCCGCTGGCACGCGGCACCTTCATCGGGCTGACGCTCACCCACGGCAAGGGCCACCTCTGGCGGTCATTGCTGGAGGCGATCGGCTATGGCTTCCGCCACCATCTCGATGTGCTCCTCGACATGGGCCATGCGCCGAAGCGCCTCTTCGCCTCGGACGGCGGCACCAAGAGCCGGGTCTGGATGCAGATGGTCGCCGATATCGTCGGCATGCCGCTGCAACTCCTCGACAATCCGCACGGCTCCTCGGTTGGCGCCGCCTGGGTCGCCGCGATCGGCAGCGGCCTCTCCGATGACTGGTCCGCCGTGAGCCGCCTCGCCCGCCACGGCGACGTCGTCGTGCCCGACCCCGCCAACCGGCAGGTCTATGACCAGGGTTATGCGCGCTACCGCGCCGCCTATATCGCCCTGAAGCCGATCTTCGCGATGCCCTGAGCCTCGCCATCCGTTCGGAACCTCTCCGTGCCCTGCCCGTTGGCTGCACGGCGGGGCGAATGGAGGGAAGCAGCATGGATCCGAAGCGCGGCTATTCGAACACTGACGAGACGCAGCAGGGCGGCTTCTCGAACGAGGACGACAATATCGAGCACCAGCAGCAGACCGACCTCGCCGAGGAAACGGAAAATCTGCCGGATCCAGCTGGCGAGCGGCATGCGCCCGCGCATGAACTGGAAGAGATCGTCCCCTGAATTCTCCTAGCCGCTTTGGTCGGCTCGACCCCGGCAAAGGCGGCCTTCGGGCCGCCTGTTCTATTGGTCCCCTGTGCCGGAAGCCAAGAGGGCCCGGCATGGTGCCGAGCCCTCGTTGCGAAATTGATTGGATGAGCGTCAGTTGCCCTTGCCGCCCTTCGCCTTCGCCAGCTGCGACGGGGAGAGTTGCGAGGGCGCCACCTCAGCCCCCGTTACGCCCGATCCCGGCTGCACCGAGGCCAGCGGATCGGAGGTCGGAAACGTGTCCTTGAGTTCCTTGTCGAGCTTCTTGTCCTCCGCGGCGCGGACCTGCCGCGCAGCGCGCCCGGGAACGATCGCATTCAGGATCTGATCGACGACCATAGTGATCTCCTTCGCCACAAGCGGCGTCGGAAACTCAATTCCAAGCCTTGCGCTTCGTTCCCACATGGCTTCAACCGCCGCTCCCCCGATCGTGAACGCGGCGCGGCGGGAAAGGCCTAAGATTGGCGGGAGACGAACCCGACGGACTAGGTCGACGCGAGCGAGGAGGACATCATGGAATTCAAATTCCTGGAGCGTTGGCAGCCGCAATTGCTTGCCGCCCTGCGCATCGTCGCCGCCCTCCTCTTCCTGGAGCACGGCACCAGCAAGATCATGGGATTTCCGCAGGATGCGATGATGGACGGCCTGCCGATGTTCTCGCTGTTCTGGATCGCCGGCATCATCGAGATCGTCGGCGGCCTGCTGCTCTTGATCGGGCTCTTCACGCGGCCGGTCGCCTTCCTGCTCTCGGGCGAGATGGCGATCGCCTATTTCATGGAGCATGCGCCGATCGACTTCTTCCCCCTGCGCAATCAGGGCGACGGGCCGATCCTGTTCTGCTTCGTGTTTCTCTATCTGGCCGCGGCCGGACCCGGCGCCTTCAGCCTGGATGCGGGTCGTCGGTCCTAGGCAGGAACGGTCTCATAGCCAACCTCGGACATGGCCGCGCGAATTGCAGCTTCCGGGAAGGACGTCTCGACCTGGACGAATTTCGCCGCGATGTCGGCAGCGACCTGCGCCGATGGATCGACCGACCGCACCGCCTTCTCGATCGTCGCGACGCAGTGCCCGCACGACATTTCCGGAACTTTCAGAACCAGCACTTTCGAACTCCTTGGATAGAAGACGTGGTGAAGATGACCCTTCCCATCATGGCAAGGTCAAGCACCAAATCGACCTCTTGACCTTCCCATGATGGGAAGCTCTACCTATCTCGTCATCACCCCTAGAAAGGGAACCAATCCGATGACGCGCCACGCCGACCTCAGTACCCTCAAGACCGCGGAACCGATCGACCTCGCCATCGAAGGCATGACCTGCGCCTCCTGCGTGTCACGGGTCGAGAAGGCACTCAAGAAGGTCCCCGGCGTCACCGAGGCCAGCGTCAACCTCGCCACCGAACGGGCCACCGTGCAAGCGGGAGGGGCGAACGCTGAAGCGCTGGAGGCGGCCGTTCGCGCCGCCGGCTATGAGGCGCATGCGATCACGCGCGCCGCGCCGCAGGAAGACAGGACGGACAAGCGCGACGAAGAGGCGCGCGAACTGGGGCGGAGCTTCTTGATCGCCTTGGTGCTCTCCGCGCCGCTCTTCCTGGTCGAAATGATCGGCCACCTCATCCCCGCTTTCCATCATTGGGTCGGCATGACGCTCGGCCCCTGGAACGGCTATTGGCAATTCGCCCTGGCGACGCTGGTTCTCGCCGGCCCGGGTCGGCGCTTCTTCGCGAAGGGCGTTCCGGCGCTCCTGCGCGCCAGCCCCGACATGAACGCGCTGGTGGCGATCGGCGCCGGCGCCGCCTGGCTCTATTCGACCATTGTCACCTTCTGGCCGAACCTCCTGCCAGAGGGAACGGGCTCGCTCTATTTCGAGGCGGCGGCGGTCATCGTCACGCTGATCCTGCTTGGGCGGATGCTGGAAGCGCGAGCCAAAGGCCGCACCGGCGCGGCGATCCAGAAGCTCATCAAACTGCAGCCGCCAACGGCGCGGATCGAGCGCGACGGACGTGAGTCCGAGATCACCATCGAAGCGGTGCGCGTCGGCGATATCGTGCGCGTGCGGCCCGGCGAGCGCATCCCCGTCGACGGCAAGCTCGTCGAGGGCGCGTCCTATGTCGACGAATCCATGATCACGGGTGAGCCTGCGCCGGCAGCGAAGTCCGTCGGCGACGCTGTCGTCGCCGGCACGATCAACAAGACCGGCAGCTTCGCCTTCCGCGCCGAGAAGATCGGCGCCGACACGGTGCTCGCCGAGATCGTCCGCATGGTCGAGACGGCGCAGGGCGCCAAGCTGCCGATCCAGGGGCTGGTCGACAAGGTGACCGGCTGGTTCGTGCCCGCCGTCATCGCCGCGGCCTTGCTGACCTTCGCAGCTTGGTACTTCCTCGGACCGGAGCCCTCGCTCTCGCTTGCCCTCGTCAACGCCGTCGCCGTGCTGATCATCGCCTGCCCCTGCGCCATGGGCCTGGCAACGCCGGTCTCGATCATGGTCGCCACCGGCCGGGCGGCCGAGCTGGGCGTCCTGTTCCGCAAGGGCGATGCGCTGCAGAGCCTTCGGGAGGCTCATATCGTCGCCATCGACAAGACCGGCACGCTGACCGAGGGGCGCGCGGCACTGACCGATCTGGAAACGGTGGCCGACACCGATCCCGCCGAGGTGCTGCGCCTCGTTGCCAGCGCCGAAGCCCGTTCGGAACACCCCATCGCAGCCGCGCTTGTCGAAGCGCTACGGGCGGACGGAGCAGCCTTCATTGCCACAACCCGCTTTGAAGCCGCCCCCGGATTCGGCATCTCCGCCGTGGTCGACAGCCGGCATGTTCAAGTCGGAGCCGATCGCTTCATGGAAAAGCTCGGCCTGTCGGTCTCCGCCTTCGCTGAAACAGCCGGCCGACTCGGAGCCGAGGGCAAGTCGCCGCTCTATGCCGCGATCGATGGCCAGTTGACCGCGATCCTGGCCGTCGCCGACCCCATCAAGCCGACGACGCCGGCCGCCATCGCCGCGCTACATGAACTCGGCCGCCGCGTCGTCATGGTCACAGGCGACAATCGCGCAACCGCCGAGGCGATCGCAGCCCAGCTCGGCATCGACGAGGTCGTGGCAGAAGTCCTTCCGGACGGCAAGGTCGCCGTCGTCGAACGGCTGAAGGCACGCGGCGGACGGGTGGCCTTTGTCGGTGACGGCATCAACGACGCCCCTGCGCTGGCCGCGGCCGATGTCGGCATCGCGATCGGCACCGGCACGGATATAGCGATCGAGAGCGCCGATCTGGTGCTGATGTCGGGAGACCTGCAGGGCGTCGTCAGGGCGATCGGACTTTCCGAGGCGACGATCCGCAACATCGGCGAGAACCTGTTCTGGGCCTTCATCTACAACGCCGTGCTGATCCCGGTCGCGGCCGGCGCACTCTATCCCGCCTTCGGCATCCTGCTGTCGCCCATGCTGGCGGCCGGCGCCATGGCTCTGTCCAGCGTCTTCGTCGTCGGCAACGCCCTGCGTCTGAAGCGCTTCCAGCCGCTGAAGGCGGGAGACAAGGCATGAATATCGGCGAAGCATCGGCCGCCTCAGGCGTCTCGGCCAAGATGATCCGCTACTATGAGCAGATCGACCTGATCCCGGCGGCGGCGCGCACCGAGGCCGGCTATCGGCTCTATTCCGACCAGAATGTGGCTACGCTGCGCTTCATCCGCCGCGCCCGTGATCTCGGCTTCTCGGTCGAGGAGATGGGCGCGCTGCTGGCGCTCTGGCGCGACAAGAACCGCGCCAGCGCCGAAGTAAAGCGGATCGCCGACGACCACGTCGCCGATATCGAGCGCCGCATCCGCGAACTGGAGAGCATGGCGAAGACGCTGCGCCATCTCGCCAGCCACTGCCATGGCGACGAGCGGCCGGATTGCCCGATCCTCGACGATTTTGCCGATGGCGCGGCGCCGCCGGAGCCGGCAGCCAAACCCAGTCGCAGGGCCGGCTTCAGACGATAGGTCGACGGACCGGCCGACGCCTCGCGGGCGCTATTCTTCCAGATGAACCACACGCTTCTCCTTCGCCGATCGCAGCGCGGCATCGGCGAGCACCAGCGCCTTGAGCCCATCATCGCCGGAGGGCGTGATCGGTCCGCCACGCTCGACCGCCGCGATGAAGGCGGCGATCTCGGCGCGATAGGCTTCGGTGTAGCGCGTCATGAAGAAGTTCAGCAGCGGCTCGCGGCGATAGCCGTCGCCATTGGCGATTTCGATGTTGGTGGCGCGGAGGTTTTCGGCGCTGACGAGCCCCTTCGAGCCATGCACCTCGATGCGCTGGTCATAACCATAGCTCGCGCGGCGCGAATTGGAGATCTGCGCGATCCGGCCCGACTTCGTCGTCAGCACGACCGAGGCGCTGTCATAGTCGCCGAGTTCCCCGATCTCCGGATCGACCAGCACCGAGGCGCTCGCGTAGACGGTTGCCGGCTCCTCGCCGAGCAGGAAGCGCGCCATGTCGAAATCATGGATGGTCATGTCGCGGAACAGGCCGCCGGAGCGCTTGATATAGTCGGCCGGCGGCGGGCCGGGATCGCGCGAAACGATCGACACCATCTCGACCTTGCCGATCGCGCCCTCGTCGATCTGCCGGCGAACCTCGACGAAATTCGGATCGAAGCGGCGGTTGAAGCCGACCATCAGCTTCGCATTCTCGCTTGCCACGACAGCGAGGCAGTTCCGCACGCGGGCGACGTCGAGATCGATCGGCTTCTCGCAGAAGATCGCCTTCTTCGCCCGCGCCGCCCGCTCGATCATGGTGGCGTGCAGGTCGGTCGGCGTCGTGATCAGCACGGCGTCGATATCGCCTGCCGCGAGGATCGCATCCGCCGAGCGCACCTCGGCGTCGGAGCTCGCCGCCAGCTCTGCCGCCGCATCGGCGAAGGCATCCGCGACCGCGACGAGCTTCGCGCCGGGATTGGCGGCGATCGCCCGCGCATGCACCTTGCCAATTCGCCCGGCGCCCAAGAGACCCAGTCTCACCGTCATGTTCCGCTCCTCGCCAAGACGTCTATCCAGAATGAATTTGGTCAGGAAGATCCGACATCGGTCCAGCCGCCCGTCTCGAACGACCTGGCCATCGCGGCCACGGTGCGCTCGATCGAATGGCCGGTCTCAAAGTCGATGATATGCGCCGGCTCGCCCGCGACCCGCTTCAGAATCTCGCGCGCCTCGATCACCTTCAGATCGTTGAAACCAAGGCCATGGCCCGGCGCGGCGACGAAGCGGGCATAGGGCGGATGGACCGGCCCGGTCAGGATGGTGCGGAAGCCCTGGTTCGCGACGGGTCCGCGCGCCTCGAAGATCTGCAATTCGTTCATCCGCTCCTGGTCGAATGCGATCGTCCCCTCGGAGCCGAAGATCTGGACCGCGATCCGTCCCTTGCGCCCCCAGGCCGAGCGGTTGAGCTGCAACACGCCCGAGACGCCGTCCTCCAGTCGGAACAGGATGTTGGCGATGTCGGCGGTCTCTACGGCGCGCGACGTGCCATCAGCGGTCTGGCGAGACGGATAGGGCTTGGCCAAATCGGCGACGACGCGGGCGACGCGGCCGAAAAAGACCGTGAGCAGCGACAGCGGATGGACGCCGAAATCGTCGAGCGCGCCGTGACCCGATCCGGCCTCGCTCTTCCAGCCAAACGGCGCCTTGGCGTCGGCCATGAAGTCCTCGTCCATCTCGATGCGGATGTGGTTGACGGCGCCGATCGCCCCCTGATCGACCAGCGCCTTCATGTGCCGCATCGCTGGGTTCTGGATGTAGTTGTAGCCGAGCGCCGTGACCCGCTCCGACCGCCGCGCCGCCGCCAGCATGGCGTCCGCGTCCGCCATCGATGTCGCCATCGGCTTCTCGCACCAGACATGCTTGCCGGCATCCATCGCCGCGATCGCCATCTCGGCATGGAAGGCGTTCGGCGTCGTGATCGAGACGATGTCAACTTCCGGGTCGGCCACGACATCGCGCCAATGGCCGGTCGATTTCTCGAAGCCGAACTCGCCCGCCTTCTGCGCCGCAAGATCGGCGTTCACTTCGGCAAGATGGACGAGGCGCGGCCGCCGCGTCACATCGCCGAAGGTCGGCGCCACCGCGTTCCAGGCAAGCGCATGGCATTTTCCCATATAGCCGGTCCCGATCAGGCCGACGCCGATCGACTGCATGACATGTTCTCCCGGAGAGACAGCTTGGAACGGAGGATCAGACCTTCTTGCGGCGGCGCTGGCGCTGCTGGTCGACGATGACGGCGGCGACGATGATCATGCCCTTCACGATCTCCTGATAATACGCGTCGATCCGCAGGAAAGTGAATCCGGAGGTGACGACGCCGAGGATGACGACGCCGATTACCGTGCCGGTGATGCGGCCGACGCCGCCGGTCAGCGACGTGCCGCCGATGACGACGGCCGCGATGGCATCGAGTTCATACATGACGCCCATGCCCGGCTGGCCGGAGGCGACGCGCGCGGCGGTCACCACACCGGCAAGGCCGGAAAGCAGGCCGGCAACGGCGTAGACCTTAATCAGATGCTTGCCGATATTGATGCCGGAAACGCGTGCAGCCTGCGGATTGGCGCCGATCGCATAAGTGAACTTGCCGTAGCGTGTATATTTGAGCGCGACATAGAAGATGGCGGCGACGGTCAGGAAGATGACCACGGGCCAGACGCCCGATCCGATCGCAGCGAAGCGGTCCTGCAGCAGCGCAACGGGCTGGCCGCGCGTGTACCATTTGGCAAGGCCCCGCGCCGTCACCATCATTCCCAGCGTCGCGATGAAGGGCGGGATGCCGGTATAGGCGATCAGCGTCCCATTGATGGTTCCCGCCAACAGCCCGACCACCAGTCCGGCGATCACCGGGACGATGATCGGAAGGCCCGTGAGCGAGGGATAGACGGCGCGGGCATAGTCCGAATTCTGCGCCAGGCTCGCCGCCACCATGGCCGTGAACCCGACCACCGATCCGGATGAGAGATCGATACCGCCCGTGATGATCACCTGCGTCACGCCGACAGCGATGATGCCGATCACCGAGACCTGCAGCACGATGATGGTCAGACGCTGCTGATTGGCGAGGAAGCTCTGGCCGACGAAGATCCAGCCGAGGATCTCGAAGATCAGGGCGATGCCGACGAGGACGCCGAGGATGGATAGTTCGGGTGGCAGCTTACGCTTGCCCGACGGAACAACGCTCTTGGCGCCCTGCACTCTGGCTTCCGCTTCGCTCGCCATGACGTCTCTCCCAACTCCCCCCTGCCCGCCTAGTGCGAAGCGAGGTCCATGATCTTGATCTGGTCGGCTTCGGATCGGTCGAGGAAGCCGGTGACGCGTCCCTCGTGGATCACCATGATCCGATCGCTCATGCCGAGGATTTCCGGCATCTCCGACGAGATCATGATGACGGCGACCCCCTCCCCGGCGAGCTTCGAGATCAGCCGGTGAATCTCGGATTTCGCGCCGACATCGATGCCGCGCGTCGGCTCATCCAGGATGAGGATACTCGGCTTGGTCAGCAGCCAGCGCGCGATCAGCACCTTCTGCTGGTTGCCGCCCGAGAGGTTCAGCACGGTTTCCTGCAGATTGGGCGTCTTGACGCGCAGCGCCGTCGTCATCGCCTCGCAGTCGCGCGTCAGGCTCCCCTGCGCGACGAAGCCGAAGCGGGAATAACTGCGCGTCAGCACCGCCATCTGCGTGTTCTCGAGCACGTCGAGCAGCAGGAAGCAGCCGGTTTCCTTGCGATCCTCGGTCAGGAACGCCATGCCATTCGCCATGGCGGTGGTCGGCGCATCGACGACGGTCTGTTTGCCCCGGATCGCGATCGTGCCCGAAGTTGCCGGCGTCACACCGAACAATGCCTCGGCAATGTTGCTGCGGCCCGAGCCTACGAGACCGGCAACGCCCAGGATTTCGCCCGCACGGAGATCGAAGGAGACATCGCGAAAGACGCCCTCTAGGCCGAGATCGCGCACGGACAGCACGACCTCGCCGATCGGCACCTCTTCCTTCGGAAACATCTGCGTTATTTCGCGGCCGACCATCATGCGGATGATGTCGTCGCGCGTGACGTCGTCCGAGCTGTGCGTGCCGATATAGCGGCCGTCGCGGAAGATCGAGACTTCGTCGGCGATCTCGAAAAGCTCGTTCATCTTGTGGGTGATGTAGACGATGCCCTTTCCGTCCTCGCGCAGCTTGCGGATGATGCGGAAGAGATGGTCGACTTCGCGCTCGGTCAGCGCCGAGGTCGGCTCGTCCATGATCAGCACATCGGAATCATAGGACACTGCCTTGGCGATCTCGACCATCTGCCGCGCGGCGACGCTGAGCGTGCCGAGTTCGGCATCGGGATCGAGGTCGATCGACAGGCGCTCGAAGAGGTCGCGCGTCATCCGGCGCATGGCGCCATGATTGACGAAGCCGAAGCGGTTCAGCGGCTCGCGACGGATCCAGATATTCTCCGCGACACTCATCGACGCCATCAGGTTCAGTTCCTGATGGATCATCGCGATACCGTTCTCCAGCGCGTCGAGCGGCGACTGCAGGCGGATATCCACGCCGCGCAACCGAAACGAGCCCGCATCCGGCGTATAGATGCCGGCGATGATTTTCATCAGCGTCGACTTGCCGGCCCCGTTTTCGCCCATCAGCGCATGGACCGTGCCGCGCCTCAGGCGGAACTGGACGTTGTCGAGCGCGACGACACCGGGAAATTCCTTCCGGACGCCCTCAACCTCCAGCAGGAAGGGCGCGCCGGGCACGGCGCCGCTCTCGCGCACCGCCTTCATCGTCTGCGGACTGAGCATAGGCTTCTCCGATACGCCGGACCGGACGAGACGGGACGCGCCTGATACGGCGCGCCCCGAGAGATTGCCTTAGTTCTTGCTCATGTAATCGGCCATGTTGGCCGGCGTGACGAGTTCGAAGGGCACGTAGTTCTTCTTCTCGACCTTGCCGCCGGCGGCGAGCTTCATCGCCGCGTCAAGCGAGCCCTGGCCCTGGGCCGCCGCGTTCTGGAAGACGGTCACATCGAGATCGCCCGCCTTCATGGCGGCGAGCGCTTCCTGCGTCGCGTCGATGCCGGCGACCACCACGTCGTTCATGTTCCAGCCGGCCGCCTTCATGGCCTGGATCGCGCCAATCGCCATGTTGTCATTGTTGGCGATGACCGCGGCAGGCTTCAGGCCGGCCGATATCCAGTTGGTCATCAAGTCCTGCGCCTTCACCGGATCCCAAACGGCGGTCTGCTCGTCGAGGATCTTCATGCCGGCGCATTCCGGCGTCGCGATCACGTCGTGGATGTCCTTGGTCCGCTGGACCGCGGCCTGGTTGGCGAGATCGCCGACCATGATCAGGATGTCGCCTTTGCCGCCCAGAATCCGGCAGACTTCCTTGGTTTCGAGCGTGCCCGACTCGACTTCGTCCGAAGCGACGAAGGCGGCCTTGTCACCCAGCGCATCGACGTCGGTCGGCTGGCGGTTGACATAGACAAGCGGGATGCCGGCGTCGGCGGCCAACTTGGTGATGGTCGGCGTCGCCGAAGTATCGACCGCGTTGACGATGATCGCATCGACCTTGGCGGCGATGAAGTTCTGGACCTGGCTGACCTGCTTGCTGACGTCGTCCTCGGCGATCTCGATCGTTACCGGCTGGTTCTTCTCCTTGGCATAATTCTCGATGCCGTTCCGGAGCACCGTCAGGAACGTATCGGAATTGGCCATCGAGACGCCAATCGTGCCGGCAAATGCCGAGGTCGAAAGCAGGGTCGACGCCGCAAGGGCGAAGAGAATGCGCTTCATGTTGATCTCCTCCACTGGTGCCGGACCCACCTTTGTCTTTTGTCCGGTGCCCCTCCCAGGGCCATTTCTTCCGGAACCTTCGGTCCCGTCTTCTCGAAACTACGGCTCCCTCAAGCCGCAGCTGCCCGAAGCTCCTGGTCGACATAGGCAAGGCTCGCGCGGAGCGCTCCCTCTATGTCGTTGATTTCATGAATTTCCTTGGCGAAAGGCTCGAATGAGAAATAGCCTTGGTAGCCGCCGGCCACGAGCGCGCGGATCTGCCCGATATTGTCGATGCGGTCGTCGCCGCCGATGAGGACCCGGTGCGGATCGCGCAGGGCCGAGACCGGCGAAGACCGGTCGGCAACACCCGAGATGTGAACGAGGCCGGTACGCGCCGGGAATATCTCGGCTTCGCCCGCAACCGCGTGATGGAACGTGTCGTGCACAAGGCGAAAACGATTGGAAACGCCGACGTCGTCGATGGCGTCCACGGCCTCGCGCTTCAGCCGCAGCGAACATTCCGGAAAGCCGAGCGGCTCGACGAGTCCCTCGATGCCGGCCGCCTCCAGGATTGGCGCCAGGCCTTCGAGGGCCTCGCGCAGACCGGAAAGACGAGCGGAATCCGCCAATTGCCAGTTCCCGCCATTGACGGGGCAAAGCACCAGGGCCGCGGCGCCGCAGCCGGCGGCATAATCGGCCAGCGCCCTCGCCTCCTCGGCCCGCACCGGCGACCATTCGTTGAAGCGCTGCAGTGCATTGATCGAGCGGACCGAAAGCCCGCGCGAGCGGGCGTCCTCGGCGATCCGCGCCGCGGGCGTGCCGTCGAGGATGGCAACATCCTGGAGGTCATTGCGGATTTCGATGGCATCGATCCCGAGCGCCCCCGCCAGATCGAAAAAAGCGGCATGGCCAAGGCGCGGAGCCACCATGTGATTGAGCGCGAAACGCACCATCCGCATCCTCCCGATCAGCGGCCGGTTCAGGATCTCCGGGATCGGACCGCCCCATGCCGAGGCAAACTCGCTCCGAAGACGTGATAATGGAATGAATTGACCGTTATCACGATTGATGGAATATCTATTTCACATCACCCTCGGGCGTCAAGGGGTTGTGGAGCCGATTGACCGTTCGCGCGAAACCGGGGAAGAGAGAGAATGGCAAGCAACCCGGCCGACCCCGCAGATTCGGCGCCCCCGCGCGATTTCTGGACCCTGCGCAATTTGATGGTGAGCCGTCAGAACGAGCTGCCGAAGCGCCTTGCCCAGGTCGCGCTCTACGCCATGGCCAATCCCGATGACGTCGCCTTCGGCACGGCCGCCTCGATCGCGGAGAAGGCAGAGGTTCAGCCCTCGACGCTGGTCCGCTTCGCCCAGGCCTTCGGCTATCAAGGCTTCTCCGAACTGCAGAACGTGTTCCAGGACCGGCTGCGCGACCGGCCGGCCAGCTATACCGAACGCCTGTCGCATCTGCGCTCGCATGCCGGCGATGGCACGAAGACCGGAGAGCTGTTTTCGGGCTTTTGCGATGCAGTAGAGCGCTCTGTGGGCGCGCTGCGCGAGCGTATCGAGGTACCCCGGATCGAGGCGGCCGTGGCGCTGCTGGCGCGCGCCGAGACGATCTATCTGATCGGCCAGCGCCGCTCTTTTCCGCTTACCACCTATATGAGCTACGCCTTCGGCAAGCTCGGCGTGAAGACCGTGCTGATCGGCTCGGCGCAGGGCACGGACCCCGAGACGCTTGCGTTCGCCGGCCCGAATGATGCCGCCATCGCCATCTCATTCACGCCCTACGCCTCGGCGACGCTCGCCTATGCGCGCCAGATCGGCGACCAGGGCACGCCGCTCGTCGTCATCACCGACAGCCCGTTCAGCCCGCTCATTCCTACATCCGGCGTCTGGTTCGAAGTGGTCGAGGCCGACTATGAAGGCTTCCGTTCGCTCTCCGCCACGCTCGCCCTCGCCATGACGCTGACGGTCGCCGTTGCCGAGGCGCGCCGGACTCTGTGAACCATGCATTCCGTATTGACTGAATTACGGAACTTATGTTTCATCAGCTGCGTTCGTCACCTATTTCACCAATGCGTCGTGATTGGCGAAGCCCCGCAGCTGGACGGACGAGAACAGCGAGAATCCCGCGCATGCCATGCTGGAGGTCACGATGACCGAGATCACCGGAGCAGCGAAACCGCTCGACGTCATCACCATCGGCCGATCCTCCGTCGACCTCTATGGCCAGCAGATCGGATCGCGGCTGGAAGACATCACCTCCTTCGCCAAGTCGGTCGGCGGCTGCCCTTCCAACATCGCCATCGGCACGGCTCGGCTCGGCCTGAAGTCGGGAGTCGTGACCCGGGTCGGCGACGAGCAGATGGGCCGCTTCATCCGCGAGCAGATGATCCGCGAGGGTGTCAGCGTCGTGGGCATAGCCACCGACAAGGAACGCCTCACGGCTCTGGTGCTGCTCGCCGTGGAGGATGAAGGCGTCTCGCCCATGATCTTCTACCGCACCGACTGTGCCGACATGGCGCTGTCGGAAGCGGATATCGACGAAGGCTTTATCGCCTCCGCCGCTTCCATCGTCGTGACCGGGACGCATTTCTCGCGCGAGGCGAGCGACGCCGCGCAGCGCAAGGCAATCCGCATTGCCAAGGCGGCTGGCGGCAAAATCGTGTTCGACATCGACTATCGCCCAAATCTCTGGGGCCTTGCCGGACATGCAAGCGGCTTCGAGCGCTATGTGAAATCGGACCATGTTTCCGACAGGCTGAAGACTGTGCTCGCCGATTGCGACCTGATCGTCGGCACCGAGGAGGAAATCCGCATCGCCTCCGGCGCCGATGATGTGCTGGGCGCGCTGAAGACCATCCGTTCGCTCTCTTCGGCCACCATCGTGCTGAAGCGCGGCGCCATGGGCTGCATCGTCTATGACGGGCCGATCTCGGACGATCTCGAGGCCGGCATTGTCGGCGACGGCTTCCCGATCGAGGTCTATAATGTGCTGGGGGCCGGCGACGCCTTCATGTCCGGCTTCCTGCGCGGTTGGCTAAGGGGCGAGGCCCTGAAGACCTGCGCGACCTGGGCCAATGCCTGCGGCGCCTTCGCCGTCTCGCGCCTGCTCTGCTCGCCGGAATATCCGACCTGGCCCGAACTTTCGCATTTCCTCGACAAGGGCAGCCGGCACCGGGCGCTGCGCAAGGATGCTGACCTTGCCCATCTCCACTGGGCGACGACACGGCGCGAGGGCGCGGACGAACTGCTAGCCTTCGCCATCGACCATCGCTCGCAACTGGAGGCGGTCGCCGACCGGCTCGGCGTCGATCGCCAGCGCATCGACGGGCTCAAGGTGCTAGCGGTCGAGGCAGCCGCGCGCGTCGCGAAGGGCCGATCCGGCTATGGTATGCTGCTGGATTCGACCTATGGCCAGAAGGCGTTCCCGAAGGCGGCACGTGAGGGGTTCTGGATCGGCCGTCCGGTCGAAAAGCCGGGGTCGCGCCCACTCGATTTCGACCATCTGCCCGATCTGGGCAGCCATCTCGTCGAATGGCCGATCGGCCATACCGTCAAGTGCCTCTGCTTCTACCATCCGGACGACCCGCCGGAACTGAAGGAGCGGCAGGAGCGCGAGCTGCTGCGCCTCAACGACGCCGCGCGCACGGTTGGCCGCGAGCTTCTGGTCGAGATCATCGCGGGCAAGCACGGGACGCTCGACGAGACGACCATCCCGCGCGTGCTCACCCGCCTTTATGATCTGGGCATCCGCCCGGATTTGTGGAAGCTGGAGCCGCAGAAGAACGCGGCGGCCTGGCGCGCCATCGAGGCGGTGATCCGCGACCGCGATCCCTGGTGCCGCGGCATCGTGCTGCTCGGGCTGGAAGCGCCGGAGAAGGAACTGGTCGAGGCCTTCCGCGCCGCCGCCGCAACACCGCTGGTCAAGGGCTTCGCCGTCGGCCGAACCATCTTTGCCGAGGCCGCCGAGGGCTGGCTGGCCGGGACGATGAACGACGAAGAAGCCATCGCCGACATGGCGCGGAAGTTCGAGAAGCTGGTCGCGGCGTGGCGGAGCGTGCGGAGGACGGAAGCGGCGTAGCCTCCCTCCCCCTTGAACCTTCCCCCTGAGGGAGGGTTCAAAGGAAGCAAGACGAAACAGAATACGACCGAGGAAACGATCCATGACCACGATCCGCTTGACCATGGCCCAGGCTCTGGCCCGCTTCCTAACGAAGCAGATGACCGAGGTGAATGGCGAGAAGGTCCCCATCTTTGGCGGCGTGTTCGCGATTTTCGGCCATGGCAATGTCGCCGGCTTCGGTGAGGCGCTCTATGGCGTGCGCGAGGAGCTGCCGACGTATCGCGCCCACAACGAGCAGGCCATGGCCCACGCCGCGATCGGCTTCGCCAAGGCGAGCTTCCGTCGCCGCATGATGGCCGTGACCTCGTCGATCGGCCCAGGCGCCACCAATATGGTGACCGCGGCCGCGCTGGCGCATGTGAACCGCCTGCCCGTGCTATTGCTGCCCGGCGACGTCTTCGCCAATCGCCGGCCGGACCCGGTGCTGCAGCAGGCGGAGAATTTCGGCGACGGCACGGGGACCGTGAACGACTGCTTCCGCCCGGTGTCGCGCTATTTCGACCGCATCACGCGGCCCGAGCAGATCATCCCTGCCCTGCACCGCGCCATGGCCGTACTGACCGACCCGGCCGAATGCGGCCCGGTGACGCTGTCGCTCTGCCAGGACGTGCAGGCCGAGGCCTATGACTATCCGGCAAGCTTCTTCGACGAGCGCCTCTGGGTGCCGCGTCGCACCCGCCCGTCCGAGGACGAACTGGCAGCGGCCGTCGCGGCATTGCGGTCTGCGAAGAAGCCGCTGATCGTCGCCGGTGGCGGCGTGCTCTATTCCGGCGCGACCGAGGCGCTGCGGGCCTTTGCCGAGCTCTACGGCATTCCGGTTTCCGAGACGCAGGCCGGCAAGTCGTCCCTGCCCGCCACCCACCCGCTCAACATGGGCTCGATCGGCGTCACCGGTACGTCCGCCTCGAACAGGCTGGCCGAAGAAGCCGACGTGATCCTTGCCATCGGCTCGCGGCTGCAGGACTTCACCACCGGCTCGTGGGCGCTGTTCCAGAACGCGCACCAGACCGTGATCGGCCTCAATGCGCAGGTCTTCGACGCCACCAAGCACCGGGCGCTGCCGCTGGTCGCCGATGCGCTGGCCGGCCTCAAGGACATTTCCGCCGATCTCGGCGGCTGGCGCGCGCCCGAAAGCTGGACGAAATCGGCGAAGGAAGGCCGTGCCACCTGGTTCGTCGATGCCGACAAGGCGACGGCGGCAACCAACGCCGAACTGCCCTCCGACGGCCAGGTGATCGGCGCGGTCAACCGGGTGCTGGGGCCGGAAGCAACTTTGGTCTGCGCCTCCGGCGGCTTGCCGGGCGAATTGCACAAGCTCTGGCAGGCCGGCGCCCCCGGCTCCTACCATCTCGACTATGGCTTTTCGACCATGGGCTACGAGATTGCCGGCGGGCTCGGCGTCAAGATGGCGAAGCCCGACAAGGACGTCGTCGTCATGCTCGGCGACGGCTCCTATCTGATGCTGAATTCCGAGATTGCGACCTCGGTGATGCTGGGGCTGAAGCTCTTCATCGTCGTGCTCGACAACACCGGCTTCGGCTGCATCAACCGGCTGCAGATGGCCACCGGCGGCGCCAACTTCAACAATCTGTTGAAGGATACCCGTCATGAGACTCTGCCCGCTATCGATTTCGCCGCGCATGCCGCGAGCCTCGGCGCGATTTCGAAGAAGGTCGCCTCGATCGCCGAACTCGAAACAGCGCTGGAGGCGGCCAAGGCGAACGACCGCACCACGGTCCTCGTCATCGACACCGACCCGCTGATCACGACGGAAGCCGGCGGCGCCTGGTGGGACGTGGCGGTGCCCGAAGTCAGCGACCGGCCGAGCGTGAACGCGGCGCGCGCGGCGTATGAGACGGCGATCAAGGCGCAGCGGATCGTGAATTAGGGACAGTTGACGGCAGAAGCACCTTCCCTTCACCTCTCCCTGAGGGAGAGGTCGGCGCGCAGCGCCGGGTGAGGGTTTACGGCCTCTCCGGATGGTTCCCTAAACCCTCTCCCGCCGGCCTTCGGCCGTCGACCTCCCCCTCAGGGGGAGGTGAAAGAAACAAACATCGCCTCATCCGAGGCCCCCGGAGGAAACCACCCCATGATCCGCATCGGCGCCAATCCGATCTGCTGGTCCAATGACGACAAGCAGGATATCGGCGGCGACATCCCGCTCGAAGAATGCCTCACCGACGCCCGGGCCATCGGTATCGAGGGCATGGAACTCGGCCACAAATTTCCGCGTGACGCGGCCACGCTCGGCCCGATCCTCGCCCGCTACGGGCTCGATCTCGTCTCGGGCTGGTATTCGACCTTCCTGATCGAGCGCGACGCGGAGAGCGAATACAAGGCCGCCCGCGCCCATATCGAGCTGCTGAAGGCTCTCGGCGCCAAGGTGCTGATCGCGGCGGAATGCACGCGCACCATCCATGGCGACGAGAACGCGCCGCTCTCGACGCGCCCGGTCATGAACGAGGAGGAATGGGCGCGCTTCAATACGGGCCTGACCAAGTTCGCCGACTTCCTCCAGGAGGAGGACGGGCTGACGCTGGTCTATCACCACCATATGGGCACGGTGATCCAGACCGAGGACGAGATCGACCGCATGATGGCCTCGACCGGCCCGGCGGTGCATCTGCTGCTCGACACCGGCCACGCGACCTGGGCCGGCGCCGATCCGGCGGAACTCGCCCGCTCCTATCGCAGCCGCATCGCCCATGTGCACACCAAGGACGTCCGCGCCGATGTCGCGCGCGAGGCGATCGCCAAGGACTGGTCGTTCCTGCAATCGGTGCTGGCCGGCGTCTATACGGTGCCGGGCGACGGCTCGGTCGATTTCGTCTCCGTCTTCAAGGCGCTGCCGAACTATTCCGGCTGGGTGGTGATCGAGGCCGAGCAGGACCCGGTCAAGGCACCGCCGGCCCGCACTGTGCAGCTGGGCTACGGCAACCTCGTCCGCTTCTTCGCCGAGGCGGGCTGGAAGCGATAAGGGGCCTCGCTCTTTCTTCCCCCTCTCCCGCCTGCGGGAGAGGGCTGGGGGTGAGGGCCTTGCTTTCAGGCTGCACGTCACAAGTCAAGAAAGCCCCTCACCCGGCCTCTCCCGCAGGCGGGAGAGGGGAAGAGGAAGCAGGAGACATCGCCATGTCCGATCTCGTCGTCCACCCGTCCGGCCATGAAGGCTGGACCATCGCCATCACGCCGGAGAGCGCCGGCTGGCACTATGTCGGCTTCGACGTCTATGAGTTGGCACCGGGCGAGAGCGCGCATCACGACACGGGGAACCGTGAAATCTGCCTCGTGCTGATCGCCGGCAAGGCGAACATCGTCGCGGGCGGGATCGATTTCGGCACCGTCGGCGAGCGCATGTCACCCTTCGAGGGCAAGCCGGATTCGGTCTATGTCCCCGGTCATTCGAGTTGGAAGGCGACGGCCGAGACCAAGGTGACGCTCGCGGTCTGCTCGGCGCCCTCTCTCGGGGGCGGCCTGCCGGCGCGGCGCATCGGCCCGGACCAGACCTCGCAGGAGGTGCGCGGCAAGGGCTCGAATACCCGCCATGTCACCAACATATTGCCCGAGAACGACCCGGCGGATTCGCTCCTCGTCGTCGAGGTGATCACGCCCGGCGGCAACACGTCGAGCTATCCCCCGCACAAGCACGACCGCGATGCCCTGCCGGAAGAATCGCTGCTGGAAGAGACCTATTACCACCGCCTGAACCCGCCACAGGGCTTCGCCTTTCAGCGCGTCTACACCGACGACCGCTCGCTCGACGAAAGCCTGTTGGTGGAGGACGGCAACGTCACGCTGGTGCCCAGGGGCTACCACCCCTGCGCCACCATCCACGGCTACGACCTCTATTACCTGAACGTCATGGCCGGCCCGAAGCGGACATGGAGGTTCCACAACGCGCCCGAGCATGCGTGGCTGCTGAAGGGGTAGAGCTTCCCTAACTACACGCCGAACAGGCCAAGGCCGCCCGGCACCGGGCGTCCGGCAAGGCCATGATAGTCGGCGAAGCGTGGATGCGGCGTCTGCGCGGGCGAGGCGTGGGTGGCGCTGATCACGACGATGCTGGCGCCCGCATGCTCGCCTGCCTGGATCCCGGCCGGCGCGTCCTCGAACACCAGGCAGTCCGTCGCCTGGAAGCCGAGGCGGCCGGCGGCGATCAGATAGGGATCCGGCGCCGGCTTGCCGCGCGGCACGTCCTCCGATGCGATCATCAGTTCGGGCAATGGCAGCCTGGCCGCCGCGATCCGCGCCAGGGCGAGGTCACGCGGCGCGGAGGTGACGATCGCCCAGCGTTCGCGCGGCAGGGCGGCTAGAAAGTCGCCGACGCCGGGGATCGCCTCGACGCCCTCGACATCCTCGATCTCCGCCTGGGTGATCGCGTCGGCCTCGGCAACGGCATCCATGCCGGGGATGGCCAGCGAGCGGACGGTATCGATCGAGCGCTTGCCGTGCAGCGTCGCCATCAGATGCGGAACATCGACGCCGTGCTTCATCGCCCAGCGCGTCCAGACCCGTTCGGCGGCCAGCAGCGAGGTCAGGATCGTCCCGTCCATATCGAACAGGAAGGCGGAAAAGCTCCGTCCGGGAAAGATCTCGCTTTCGGCCATGCTGGCTCCAGTTCGCAAGGTTCGGGGTTGTTTCGCGGCGCTTCCGCCTCTTCGCATCCGAATGGCGCGCTGTCCACCGCCGCCCGCCTCAGCGGCCGGGCTTGCGCTTGAATTCGGTGTAGCGGCCGAAATCGCTCAGCATCTGACCGAGGCGCATCTGCCAGGGGAAGGCAGCATATTGCAGCCAGCGCCACTTCATCTGCCGCCAGACGCGTCGCAGCTTCGAATATTCCTTCGGCACCGGGATATCGCCATAGAGGACGCGGTCGAGCCGGACGAAGCTCTGGCCATAGCCGTAGAGGAGACGCATCAGATAGGCGAAACGGTAGCGCTTCGGATTGAGATGATGGCGGATGGAGAGCGACGGCACGTAAGCATTGCCGAGACCGACGCGGATGGCCCCGCGCATCATCAGCGAATCGTCGCAGGAAGCGAGGCCCCAGCCGCCGCTGCGGCCAAGGTTGAAGAATTCGGGCTCGGTCTCCGACCACCGGACATAGCGCTCCAGCACGCGCCGATGCACCACCGCGCCCGCGCCCGCCGGCTCCCACTCGCCCCAGCCGTCCTGGTGGAGATTGACGATGATCTCATCGCCATAGTCGCGAATGCCGAGGCCGGAGAGGAACGGCTTCACCCATTCCTGCCTCGGCTCCAGTTCCGCCGGCAGGATCAGCCGGCCGCCGAAGCAGCCGATCTCCGGATGCGCTGCCGCGAAAGCGAACGCGTTCTCGACGTAGTCGGGCGCCAGTTCGTTGTCGTCGTCGACGAACAGGATCCAGTCGTCATCCGTCTCGGCGATCGCCTTCAGCCGCGCCCGGGAAAGGCCCGGCCTTTCCTCGGATACGATCCGCGCCGCGATCCCGGCCTCGCGCAAGGGCGCGAGTCGTTCGTCGCCGAGCGGTGGCGACGACGCATTGTCGACAATCACGACATGGAACGAGCCAGCCGGCGCCGTTTGCCGCGCCAGTGCCCCGATCGTCAGAGCCCAGTTTCTCGGGCTAGGATTGTGCGTGCAGACGCACACGGCAATCATGTTCGCTCGCTCTGTTCGTCAGCGTTAATCGACGGCTCGAGCATGATCTGGCACGAGCCGGCCCCATTCGATCGACGGCGGTCCGGCGACGCGAGCCGCCTTCTACAACGCCGGCGCGGCGCGGTGAAGATGGGTATGCCCGCCATGGCTGCAAGGCGGCGCGGGAAAGCCGGACCGCCCGTGGCGCCCGGCCGGGCTGGAAGCTATCCTACGTCGCACCGTCCAAGGGAGCACCATCAGCTTGGTGAATGACGAAGAATCGACAAGGCCGCAAAGACCGCGCGCGCCCAATCTGCGCGACCCGGAAGGCACGGCCCGCGCCATATTGGAAGCGGCGACCCGCGAATTCGCCGAACATGGCCTCGGCGGCGCGCGCATCGACGCCATCGCCACCCGGGCGGGCATCAACAAGCGCATGCTCTATCACTATTACGGCGACAAGAACGCGCTTTACCTCGCCGTTCTGGAAGCCGCCTATGCGAGGATCCGCGCCGCGGAAGCCGAGCTGAAGCTGGACGCGATGACACCCGAGGCAAGCCTGCTGCGCCTTGCCCATTTCACCTTCGACTATTATCTCGCCAACCCGGAGTTCCTGAGCCTGCTCGCTACCGAGAATCTGCACAAGGCGCGGCATATCAGCGGCTCGGAGAGGCTGCGCTCCATGCACGCGCTCTTCCTCGGCGATCTCGGTCGCGTGCTGGCTCGGGGCGCCGAGACAGGCGTTTTCCGCGGGGGACTCGACGCGCTCGATATCTATGTGACCATCGCGGCGCTCGGCGCCTTCTATCTTTCCAACCGCCACACGCTGACAGCCATATTCGGCCGCGACCTCGGCGAGCCACATCGCGTCGTCGCCTGGAGAAACCATATTGGCGAGGTTGTACTAGCCTTCGCGCGCACTGACGACGCCCGGCCTTTGCCGGTCAGTTCAACAACTGCGCCAAGCCCAACGCTTCGGCAGCGCCGAAATCCAGCATCACCCCCCAAAGGCTGATCATCGGATCAAGCAACAGCGCAAACAACACCGACAACGCCGCAGTCCTGCGTATCGAGCGGAGAAAATGTCTGACGGCATCGCGTCGGCGAGGGCGTTGCAGCGCCAGCCGGAGATCCTCCACTTCGGCCGTCCGATCGGCAAGGTGGGCGGCGATAGCTGTCACTACCGCCGCCAGTTCGATCGGCTCGACCGGCCGGATCGCCACCCCCTCGTCGGCCTCCATGGGAGCGAACCAGTTCACCAGGGCAGCCGGTGCCATATAGGTCGCCTCGATCTCGCGATTTCCCTCGTCATAGCGCGCCATGATGACACGTCGCTCCTCCGCGCCGAGCAATTGGTGCAGCGGCTCGCCGCGCGGCAGATGCGTATCGACCAGATCCCGCAGGCGGTTGGCATGCTGGAAGGCGTGCGGCCCGCTATCCTCGGGGCATGGCAACGTCTGGTTCAGAAGGCGCAGAACCTCGACCTGCCGCGCATCGAGCGACCGATTCCGGTCCTCGCCGAACGTGAAGTCCGTCGCGCCGTCGATGCCGACAATCCTCAGGAAATCCCGGCGGATGTCCTGTCCGTGCAGGCTCGCGACGTCATAGGGGCGGACGATCAGGTTCTCGGCGCCGAACACTGCGGCCCAGAGCGCCAGCATTCGGCGAAAGTCATAGTACCAACCGCCGTCGAGGATCTCCTCGATGGAGAGTGGGGTCTGTCGGCCGCACCGCACGGCGGTCGTATAGGCCGCAATCGCAAGTTCATCCTGGCGACGCAGGTAGCAGACGACGGTAACGTCATGGTCGGCCAAGGCATCGGCGAGGCGTCGCAGCGCGGCAGCGCTCGTGATGCGCGAGGAAAACTGCTCGCAGGACAGAATGACGTCCCGCCCGCCACGATCGATGTCCCGGCGCAGTACATCGAGCACGAATTCGGCTGGCTGATGCTTGCCATCGCTGATGAATTCCGCCCGCTCCGCCATCAGGCAGGCCGCCAGCGGCCCATGGGCGATGCGCTCGAAATAGGGCCGGCTCTCATCAGAAAGATAGGTCAAGTCGTTGCGAGCCAACGCCGCCTCATTGGCGGTCAGGAAGGCTTGCAGAGTCGTGGTCCCGGTTTTCTCGGTCCCGATATGCAGAAATATCCGTGCCACTGGATGCCTGGAATAGGTGTCTGGGCGGACGCACGAACAACACTACGCTCTCGATTGTTAGATCAAGGCATTGCTCCTGTAAACTGATGAGGAGGCAAACTATTTCCGTCTCTTCTTCCACAACCAAAGGAACATTGCCTCGCAACTGACATGGGCGGGGCGCTTGACGTCGGAGCACGACATTTGTAACCATATAGTTACAAATTAGCGGACGGGCCGAACCGTCCGATCTTGGAGAGGGAGAGGAAACCCATGACCTCCATCGTCCTGCCCACGACAAGCGGCGGCCTCGAGCGCTATGAACTCCGCGGCGAGCCCTTGCCGGCGCCAACCGGGAAGCCCGTGTTCAACCGCGTCGCCTATGCGGCGGCGCATGTAGTGGTCGATCCTTTCGCCAACAACGACCCCTCGCTCGACATCGCCTTCGACTGGGAACGGACGCTCGCCTTCCGCCATCATCTGTGGGATCTCGGCTTCGGCGTCGCCGAGGCGATGGATACCGCGCAGCGCGGCATGGGCCTCTCCTGGGAAAATGCGCTGGAACTCTCGAAGCGGGCGATCGCCGAGGCCCGCACCCGCCCCGGCGCGGTCATCGCCTGTGGGGCGGGCACCGACCAGCTCGCCCCCTCCCCCGATGTCACCATCGATCAGGTGATCGCCGCCTATGAGACGCAGATCGAGGCGATCGAGGCGGCGGGCGGGCGGATCATCCTGATGGCCAGCCGCGCGCTGGCGAGGGCGGCGACATCGCCGGACGATTATCTGCGCGTCTATGGCCGCATCCTTGAGGGCGTCCGCGAACCGGTCGTCCTGCACTGGCTCGGCGAGATGTTCGATCCGGACCTTGCCGGCTATTGGGGCACGAGCGACCATCTCGCCGCAATGGAAACGGTGCTGGCGCTGATCCAGAGCCATGTCGGCAAGGTCGACGGCATCAAGATCTCGCTGCTATCTGCCGAAAAGGAGATCGCGCTGCGCCGCCGCCTTCCCGCGGGCGTCAAGATGTATACCGGCGATGATTTCAACTATGCCGAACTGATCGCCGGGGACGAGGCCGGTTACTCCCATGCCCTGCTCGGCATTTTCGACCCCATCGCGCCGGCCGCTTCGCTGGCTTTGACCCGCCTCGCGGCCGGCGACGCAGCCTCGTTCCGCGAATTGCTTGGCCCGACCGTGCCGCTGTCACGCCACATCTTCAAGGCGCCGACGCGCTTCTACAAGACCGGCGTGGTCTTCCTCGCCTGGCTCAATGGCCACCAGGAGCATTTCCTGATGGCCGGCGGCCAGCAGAGCGCCCGCTCGATCCCGCACTTCGCCGAACTCTTTCGCCTCGCCGACCAGGCGCGCTGCCTCGCCAATCCGGAAATGGCAACGGAACGAATGCGGCGGCTGCTGGCGGTGGCGGGAATCGCCTGACGAGCGCTGCTACCGCGCCCAGATGTTCGACTGCAGCAGGTAGTCCCTCGTCGAGCGGTCGAGCGGATAGGCCATGACGCCCTCACGACCGAACCATTTCTCGTGAATGTCCATATAGGGGCCTTCATAGTCCTCGAGGCCCTCCATCAGGTCGACGATGGTTCTATTGACCAGATCGCGCCAGGCGCTGTCGTTCTGCGGCAGGACGCAGGCCATTGCTTCGTTGCCATAGGGCCGCGAGCGTGGCAGCAGCACGACGCTGCGGTTCGGCTCGAGCTTGCGGGAGAGGCCGAGCAGGATGACGCCGATATTGGCGACGCCCTGCACCTCGCCGCGGCCGAGCGCCGCGAAAGCCGCATCCATGGTTGGATAGCTCTTGGTGCGCACACCCGGCAGCGCATCGTTGAGGATACCCGCCGTCGTCGTTCCCTCGCCGACGCCGATCAGCATGTCCTTCGGATCGGGCGTGGTCCGCAGCGTTTCCCGGAAGGCGAGGATACGCGTGCCGTCGCGGAAGAAGGGCACGGAGAAATCGACGATCTTTTCGCGCTCCCAGGTCGGCGTCGTGATCTCGCAGACGATGTCGAGCTCGCCCGATTGCACGCGCTGCAGCCGGTCGGCCGGCGTGATTGTCGAGACCTGAAGCTCGACCGACCGGCCGAGGCGCGCCGCCGTGGCAGCGCGGATCGCTTCCAGAAGATCGACCGAAAAGCCGATCGGCTTGCCGCCCGGATCGGCGAAGGCGAACGGAACCGCGTCGGCGCGCGTCCCGGCCTTGAGTACGCCGGTCTCGGCGACGCGGTCGAGCACGCCTGCCAGCGCCGCGGCAGGCAGCAGCAGCAAAGCGGCGAAAACCGCCAGCCGGCGAAGCAGACGCTCGATCACGACGCAAAATCCTCCCGGAAGCGCTCAACCATCCAGCCGCCCATTGTCGTTTCGGCAGGACTCGCTCCATAGAATGGTGCGATCCGCCACCCGCTGTCCACGGCCAATCGGTCGCGCATCCCGCATGAGGTTCCGTCCTTGCCGCATCCGCGCCCATCTGCGCCGAAGGAGAAATCGACGGCCTTTGAGGTTCGTGCGTGGATGCTGCTGGGCCTCACGCTTCTCGCTGGCCTCCTTGCGGCTCCGGCCCATGCCGACCGGCTCGACGACATCCGCCAGCGCGGCGAACTGGTCGCGGGCGTCAAGACCGACTACGAGCCTTTCGGCTTCCGCGACGCTGCGGGCAATACGGTCGGCTACGACGTCGATGTCGCCACCGGCCTCGCGGAGGCCGTCGGTGCGAAGCTGCGCCTCGTCCCGGTTACCAGCGCCAACCGGTTGCAGAAACTTGCCGCGGGCGAGGTCGACATTCTGGTGGCGACGCTGGGCGACACGCTCGACCGTCGCCGCCTCGTTCATATGGCCGAGCCCGGCTATTATGGCGGCGGCGCCAGCATCCTCGTCCCGGAAGCGAGCCCGATCCGCGATTGGGCCGATATTCGCGGCCGGACGCTCTGCGCCGTGCAGGGTGCGCTCTGGAACCGCCTCGCGACCGCGCGGCTGCTCGCCGATGTCCGCGCCTTCGGCAATGTCCGCGACGCGGAACTCGCCCTGCGCGATCGCGGCTGCGAGGGCTTCCTTTATGACGAGGCAGCGCTCCAGCACCTGGTCGCGACCGGCGCGTGGGAAGGCTATCGCCTGCTGCCCGCCGATTTCGTCTCACCCTGGGCGGTCGCGGTTGCCAGCGATGGGAGCCTCGCGACGCTGGTCGAAGACAGGATTGCCGAATGGCTTCGAGACGGCCATCTCCTTGATCTCGAAGCAAAATGGAAGCTGCCGCCCTCGGCCTATCTGCGTGAGGCCAAGACGCTCTGGTCGGCAGTCGGCGCCGATGGCAAGCCGATCTGCCACCGTCAGGACGATGGCGCGTGGCCGACAGCCTGCCGCGAATTGAAATTGATCGAGGCGCGCCAGCTCTATGGCCTCGCCGGTCTGGCCCTGTCGCTGCGTGATAGCCTTGGCATCGACCTGACGCCGTTCTACGACCCCTTTGACGGCGCCGCGATCCTGCGCGGACTTGGCGTCACGGTCGCCCTCGCCCTCTCCGTACTTTTCGGCAGCCTCGCCGTCGGCACGGCCGGCGCAGCGGCACTACGGGCGCGGGTGCCCATCGCAACACCGCTGGTCCGCCTCGCCGTGACCCTGCTCCGCATGACGCCGCCCCTGCTGCAGCTCTATGTCGTCTTCTTCGGCCTTGGCTCGCTGATTGCCGCGCACGGCCTGACGCTAAGCTCTTTCCTGACGGCAGCCACAGTGCTCTCGCTCTATGCCGGCGCCGCCAACGCCGCCGCCATTGCCGAGGCGGCGGCGACCATCGCCCCGACTATGCCGCACCGGCTGAAGCGCATCGCTGCCCTCTCGCATCCCGCCGTCATGGGAAGCTGCATCAATGTCGTGAAGGCAACGGCCATGGCCAGCGCCATCGCCGTCCCCGAACTCGTCCATGTCAGCACCAATATCGCGGCCGACTATGGCAACGCCGCCGTTATGATGAACGTGCTGCTGGCCTGCTACATCGCCATCGTGCTCGCCGTCGCGCACGCCTTCACGTGGTTCGAGCGGCGTTATCTTTCCCGATGAGCACCAGCGACACCCTGCTCGCGCTCTGGGCCTGGACGCCGTTTCTGGCCGTCGGCTTCCTGTGGAACATCCTCATTTCGCTCGTCACCATGGGGATCGGGACGCCGGCCGGCTATTGGCTCGCCCGCCGCCGCCTCGCGGGCGCCCGATGGGCGGGTGCGCTGACAGCCGCCGCCCGCGTGCCGCCGACCTTCGTGCTCATCTACTACCTCGCCTATCTGCTGCCGGCCTCCGTCGCGTTCGGATCGTTCGAGCTTACCCTGCCCGGCTGGTTCAAGGCCTCGCTCGCCCTTTCCGTCGCCGTCACCGGCTTCGTTTCCGACAACGCCCTCCAGGCGCTGCGCCATTTGCAGCGCGGCGAACGGGTCGAGGCACTGTATTTCGTGCCCGCCTGGACGACCTATTTCCTCATCATCGTCATGGCCTCGTCGACGGCCTCGGTGATCGGCGTGCCGGAAATCGTTCAGCGCGCCAACACGGTGATCGCGGCGATCGGCGACCCGCGCGCGATCCTCGCCGTCTATCTCTATGTCATGCTCTGGTTCCTGGTCTTCTGCTGGCCATTGGCGCGCCTGCTCGGCTATGCAAGACTCCGCCTTGGACGGCGCGCCGGCTCCGAGGTCGGCGTCAGGGCAGCGCCGGCCACGCCGGCGGCGGCCGAATCCGTGCTGGCGGCGTTGCCCCTTGGAGATGCGGCGGTGGATGCTGGCACGACCCCCGGCGAACGTTTCGAGGTGCCGGTGGCGCCCGAATCGGTCGCAGCGATCCAGGAGAGGCTGGAGGCAGGCTGCGCCGACAGCCTCGATCCCGGCGCGCTCTTCCGCCTGTCCCTCGCAATCGAGGAACTCGTCACCAATGTCGTCAAATATGGCCAGGCAGGCGACGATCCGATCCGGGTCGAGATCCGCCAGGATCCCAGCCACGTCGCCGTCGAGCTCAGCTTCGCCGGCCCCGCCTTCGATCCGTTCCGCGATGCGCCGCGGCCCGCTGTCGACGCCTCGGTCGAGGATCGCGCCATTGGCGGCCTCGGCATCCATCTGGTGACCAACATGATCGACGAGGCCTTCTATCACCGCCACGAGGGGCGCAACGAGATCCGGCTCGTGATGCGTCGTTCCGGCACGAAAAGCGGCGGGTCGGTCTCGTGACGCTTACGCGCCGTCTCGTCCTGACCACCGCGATCTCGATGGCCCTGGCGATCCTGGTGACCAGCGTCGTCTTCGGCCTGCTCGGCCGCCGGGCGCTCGTCGCGCAGGCCGAAGGCCAGGCGGCGGTCGTCGCCCGCATCATTGCCGAGAGCGCCCGCCTGACCGAGGTGTCGCTTGAGGAAACCGATGCGGTAGTCAGCGACATACTGACGTCGCTCGCCCTGACCGCGAACCATATCGAGGACCCGGTACCCTCCGATCTGAGCAATCGTCTCGCCGAGATCGTCGCCCGTGGCGGCCTCGATTCGATCTGGCTGATCGATGACAAGCTCAGCGTCGTCGCCAGCTCGATCGGCGGCTACAGCGCCGTCATCCGCGGCGAGGAGGTCCCGGCGGCACTGTCGCGCCAGGCGCTGGCGGAGCTGACCTCGGGCGAGCGCTACAGCGCCGATTTCGGCCCGGCGGTCGACGGCGTCCACTATGTCGGCGTGCGTGCCGCCGGCCATCGCGTGCTGGTCGTCGGCCAACCGGTCGCGGCGCTGGATGCTGTCAAGGAAGCGAACAGCGTTCCCGTGCTGATGCGCGAACTGATCGACCACGACAACATCATCTCGATCCGCGTCGTCGACGATACGCAGAAGCTGCTCGCCTCGGCCGGCCCGCAGCTATCCGGCGAGATCTACGACGACCTCACCACTGCGGCGATCGCGACCGGCGCGCCCAGCTCGGCCATTCGCGCCGGGCATTTCTGGGTAGCAGCACCCATCCACGATCTCGCCGGCATCGTCATCGGCGCCGCCATCATCGAGATGTCGAACAAGCGGCTCAACCAGCTGCTGGAGAATTTGCTGCTCTACGGCATCGGCGCGTGCCTGATCGTCATCGCGATCGGCGTTACCCTCGCCGTCGCATCGGCGCGTCGCATCGCGCGCCCGGTTGAGGCGATGACGCGGGCCGCGCGCGAAATCGATACCCGCACCTTCGATCCCGCCAGCCTCGACGCGCTCGCGGCTCATCCCGATGAACTCGGGCGACTGGCCCGCATCTTCCGCCACATGGCGATCGAGGTGCAGCGGCGCGAGGAGCATCTGGAGCAACTGGTGCGAGCCCGAACGCTGGAGCTGGAGCACAAGAACCATCTGCTGGAGGAATCGGCCCGCCGCGTCGAGGCCGAGCTTGCCGCCGCGCGCTCGCTGCAGGCGGCGATGCTGCCGCAGTCGTTGCCCGCCGACCCCGCCTATAGCGGCACCGCCTCGATGCTGCCAGCACGCGAGATGGGCGGCGATTTCTACGATTTCTTCGCGCTCGACGATCATCGACTCGGCATCGTCATCGCAGACGTCTCCGGCAAGGGCGTGCCTGCCGCATTCTTCATGGCGATCTCGCGCACCGTGCTTCAGGCGAGCGCCCGCGAGAGCGCTTCGCCCGGCCTCTGCCTCGCCCGCTCCAACAACATCCTGTGCTCGCAGAACCCAATGGAGCTGTTCGTCACCGCCTTCTATGGCATCCTCGATTCCAGGACGGGCGAACTCGCCTATTCCAATGGCGGCCACAACCCGCCGCTTGCCGTGCGCCGCGCCGATGGCGATGTCGTGGAAGTTCCCCGTACCGGCGGTATGGCCCTCGGCGTCATGTCCGACATGGCTTACGCCGAGCGCAGCCTTCAGCTAACGCCCGGCGACACGCTGTTCCTCTATACGGACGGCATCTCCGAGGCGATGGACGAGGGCGGGCAGGAATTCACGGAAGGCCGGCTGAAGGAGGCGCTGCGCGGTTCGGGTACCGACAGCGTCGAAGTCGTGCTCGCCTCGGTTACCGACGCCGTCGCGCAATTCGTCGGCGCCGCCGCGCAATCCGACGACATCACCTGCCTCGTGATCCGGTATCTCGGCCCGCCGGAGACCCTCGCGGCGTGACGAGGCGATTGCTGCTCGAACCCGCCCCTTGAGGGAGGATTCAGCAAGGCCGCACCCGCGAACAGCTCTATTTCAGCTTCGCCAGCGCGTCCGCCCGCTTGGGCACCACGTCGAGAATGCTCAGGAAGCCGCTGATCTCGAAGACGTCATGGATGTTCGGCTGCAGCGAGCACAGAACGAGCGCGCGGCCCGCCTGCTTCATCCGCTTGGCGATGACGAGCACCACACGGAGGCCGGCGCTGGAAATATAATCGAGCCTGGCCAGATCGAGCAGAACAGCGCCATCCGCCCCGGTGATGCGCTCCAGCAATTCGCCCTCGATCTGCGGGGAATTGGCGCTGTCCAATCGGCCGAGCAGATCGACGACGAGGACCGGCCCCAATTTCTCGAAGGTAACGCTCATTAAGGTGGACTCCCGAAACCATGCCGCCGGTAAAATGGGATAAGAAGCGGACGGATAGCACACAAAATGATTTACAGCGCTTTGTTCCGCGGGTGATGCTCGCGGCCAGCCCATCAGGCCAGCCGGGGAAGACAATGCAACGATCGGAAGAACGCGGCAATCGCAGCCGTTCGAAATTGGTGACCAGGAGCGGAACGCGTTGATTTCCTTCCGCCTGCCGCCCTCCCGCCCCCGCCGCCGCCCACAGGAACTCTCCTTCGCCGCCGATGAGCGCCCGCCGCTGGCAACCATGCTGACGCTGGGATTCCAGCACGCCGTGATGGCGCTGGCGCTCTCCGCCTATGCGCTGGCTCTGGCCAAGGGCGCCCATCTGGACGTCGCGGCGACGCGGGCGCTCCTCGCCGTCACCATCATCACCATGGCGATCGGCACCTTCCTGCAGGCCTGGGGCGGGCGATTCGGCTCCGGCTCGCTGATGGTGCACATGCCCTCCCCCTTCATCCTGCCGCTCGCGGTCCCCGTGCTGGAGGCGACGGGCCCGGGCGGATTGATACCGATCACCATCGTCTCGGCGATCACGACATTGATCGTGGCGCCGTTCGCGCAGAAGCTGCGCGGCTTGTTTCCCCCGATCGTCGCCGGCCTCGTCGTGATGATCGGCGGCATGTCGCTGATCAAGGAAGCTTTCGAGCATTCCATGGGCCTCACCGAGGACATGGAGGTCGATCTGGACAGCATCCTCATCGCCGGCGTCACGCTGGCCCTGATTGTCGGCCTCTCGGTCTGGGGTAACCGCAAGCTGAAACTGTTCGCCCTCCTTGCCGGCATCCTTGGCGGTGTCGCCGTCTCGGCGGTACTCGGCAAGCTGACCGGCGGCGCGGAATTGCTGGCAACGCCGCCCTTCGCGGTTCCGACCCTGGTCAGCCCGGTCTTCGACGTGCCGATCGGCGCGCTGCTCGGCCTCGCCTTCATCGCGCTGCTGGTCCAGATCGATTCGATCGGCTCGTTCATTCTGATCGACAAGATGGACGACGCCGACTGGCGCCGCGCCGACATGAGGCAGGCTGGACGCGGCGTTCTCGGCGCCGGCATCGCCGATTTCATCGGCGGGCTTCTCGGCTCCATGCCGACGGCGACCTCCTCGGCCAATATCGGCCTGTCACACGCCAGCGGTTCGACGACGCGCTATGCCGGTCTCGCCACGGCGGCCATCCTGCTCCTCGTGGCCTTCCTGCCGCAGGCGACGCTGGTCCTGACGCTGATTCCGACCCCGGTGATCGGCGCGATCGAGCTCTATGCCGCCGCCTTCCTCATCGCGGCCGGCGTCGATCTCGTCGCCTCGCGCGAACTGGATACCCGCGGCATCTTCATCGTCGGCATCTCCCTCGTTGGCGGCGTCGGCGTTCTGCTGATGCCGGGCATCGCGGAGCGGGCCGATCCCTCGGTCCGCCACCTGATCGGCAGCGGCTTCATCGTCACCGGCGTCCTCGCCATCCTGCTGAACCTGATCTTCCGCCTCGGCATCCGCAAATCGGAGACAATCGAGCTGGATCCGGCCGGTCCGCCTATCCCGATCCAGATCACCGATTTCGTCGAGGCGATGGGCGGCGCCTGGGCGGCAAGGCGCGACGTCGTGCGACGGGCGGCGCTCGCCGCAGTCGAGGCAGCCGAGGCGATCGAGGCCGCTGGCGACGGTCGCAAGGTGATCGGTATCGGAGGCAGTTTCGACGAGCTGAACTTCAATATCGACCTCATCCACAGCGGCCCGCCATTGCCGGTCGCCACCGGTGCCGCCGCGGATCTGTCGGCGCTGCTGGATGCGGAGGACGATTCGGCCATCGATGCGGCGATGCTGGCGGTCTCCGGCGCCATCGTCACCCGCCTTGCCGACCGACTGAAGACGGGCGCCGGCCCGACGCAAGGAACGTCAGCGCTGCATATGCATTTCGATCACTAGGACAGGCTGGGCGGAGCCAAGCCGCCCGCGTCATGAAGCTTATATAATGCAATGCATTATTGCCGCTTCCTGATTCAATTTGGCATGCCGAAGCGCTCAAGCGCCGCATGAGGCGCAAGCCACAACGAGGACGTCGAAACTTGCCAGCCGAGCCTCCTCCGGCCGCCGGATCCGGTACGCCTGCCCTGCCCGACATGACCGAGAGCTACGACGTCTATTTCCGCTCGGGGCTCTATCATTCGCGCTACCCCCGGCCGAACCGGCGCACGCTGCGCCTCGTCGAGCAACATCTGCCGGCCGGCGGGCGCCTGCTCGATTTCGGCGCCGGCGAAGGCCGCTACGCGCTCTGGCTCGCCGCGAAGAAAAGCGCGGCGGTTCTGGCCGTCGATGTGAGCGCGGTGGCCCGGTCGATGCTGGAAGCCGCGGCCGCCAGGCAGGGCCTCGCGGACCGTATCGAGGTCGTCGACGCCGACGCGCCTCCTTATCGCGCGCAGGCGATCGGTGGACACGATTTCGATGTGGCCCTGCTTGGCTTCGGCGTGCTCGGCCACATCGCCGGGAGGGCGCAGCGCCGGTCGGTGCTGCGAGACATGCGGTCCTGCCTCAAGCCTTCGGGCCGGCTTGTCATGGGGCTGCCCAATGCGGCGCGTCGCTTCCGCGCCGAACAGGCCGCCGCCGCGCCGCTGGTCGCCGCCGGCACGCTGGAGCCAGGCGACATCCTCTATGCCCGCGATTCGGGAGCGGGCAACATTTCGCTCTATTATCATCTCTTCCATCCCGACGAGATCCGCGCGGATCTCCGGGATGCGGGCTTCGCAATCGACCGGCTCACTCTGGAAAGCGTGATGCCGGAACGCGCCGTGACCACGTCGCGCGGCCTCGCCGTGCTGGACGACGCGCTCTCCGCCATCACTCCCCTGCGCTTGGGATATGGCTATCTGGTGGTAGCCCGGCCCGCCTGAGCACGGCATCGTTCGGACGACGGCTGGGAGTCTTGCCGTCGTGCGAACAGAATCCGCGGCGCGACATTGGCGAAACCGCAGATCGAAGGACGTTTCGTCCAGCAACCTCCCTGTAAATCTCTTGTTTACCTTAATTCATCCCATCGCGATACGCGATTGAAATATAACGAATAACAGATTTCGTATCAATTTGAATCGATATGGCGTTAACGACAGAATAGGACAATTTTAATCTATTCTTGCATACACGCCGACGATGCGGCTTAACGTCTCAACACCGAGGGGCCGAAGCAACCCGGCACCCCGGTTTGGATCTCGATCGCCAACACAAAAGTTTCGACCCCGTCCGCATGGACGGGGAACGGCTCATCCTGGGCGATTGCGAAGAATAATGGCCACCAATTCACGGGCGTATTCTTCACAGAACCATAAAGACTGAAACGACGGGTCAGAACTGTCGCGAGACGACAAAGAAATACGGGCGGGCAATTGAAGAAATAATAAAAATTGAGGAACCACCATGTCTTCCATTCATCCTACCAATGCATTGTATGAAATAACCATTCGCGTCACTTGTGAATTCGAGCTTCTCGCGCCTATCGCGCCGGGGAAGGCTGCTTGATCATGCGTTTTCCGATCGCAGCTATCGCCTGCCTACTGGCCGCTCCGGCCATCGCACTGCCATCCTTGCCGAACCTGCCGGTTCAACGCGACATTTGCGGGATCCAGGTCCCGCCGGCGCGCTATGACCGGGCGGTGATCACGCCGAAAGTCGGGGTCGACGGTCCGCATTATGTCGCCGCCAAGCAGGTTGCGCGCCAATGCAAGGACTCCGGCTATCAGGAAGCCGTCGGCTGCACGACGTCGATCCTGCTCGGCAAGACGATCATCGCTTACAAGGTCCTGATCGCCAGCAACCCGCCTCCAGGCCGCTATCCCGGCTGCACCGCCGCTATGTGGCGAGCCTCCATCCTGAAGCATGAGCGGGCCCATATGGCCGGCTGGGGACAGAACCACCCGCAGTAGGCACGGACGCAGCACCAGCCCATTCCGGGCAGCTATCGATCTGTTCGCCGAAGGGCCCAGAGGGGGAGATCGATGGCTGTGGTGGAACGCCTCGAGACGAAGGCGCGGACTCTTCAAGCCGGTCACAAGGCGTCAACTCTGCCCGCCGCATGACAGATGGTCCGCCCTGCGGAAAGCCATCCCAGGCGCCGCGACGAGCAAGCGCCGGATTTTATCAGCTTGCCAGACAAGCTGATAAAGTTTAGCCTCCTGCCAACAAATCGAGACGTCGGTGCAACCCGGCGCTATCGAGCACGGAGGGAAGCTGGATGACACCGAGAGCGCGGCAACGATCGTCCTTCGGGCAGAGCGCGACGGCCGCCCGCGCCGTGACGCAAACGTCCCGATCGAGACATCCGATCGTCGCATGACGGCCTCATCCAAAAGCCCTGTCGCGCTGATCACTGGCGCCGGCTCGGGCATCGGCCTCGCCTGCGCCCGTCGCTTCGCGGCCGCCGGCTACGCCCTGGCCCTCCTCGATATCGACCAGACGGCCGTGGAAACCGCGTCCCATTCCATTCGCGAGAGCGGCGCCGAAGTCCTGCCGCTCGTCGGATCCGTAGCCGACGAAGCCGTCGTCGAAGGCGCTGTGGAGGCTGCGGAACAGACCCTCGGGCCGGTTCGGCTCCTGATCAACAGCGCCGGCATCGCCAGCAACAAGCCGACCTTCGAACTCTCGCTGGACGATTGGGAACGGGTGGTTTCGATCAACCTGACCGGCACCTTCCTTGTCTCGCGCGTCGTCGGCGCCAGGATGGCAGCGCGGGGCCGCGGCGTGATCCTCAATCTCGGCTCGATGTTCGGAACCGTCGCGGCGCCGCGCCGCGCGGGCTATTGCGGCACCAAGGCGGGCGTCGACATGCTCGGCCGCGTGCTGGCGATCGAATGGGCGGAGCACGGCATTCGCGTCAACACGATCGCGCCCGGCTATGTGCGGACGCCCTTCGTCGATGATCTCATCGCCGCCGGCCGCATGGACGAGCCCGCCCTTCTCGGCCGCACGCCGATGAAGCGCATGGCCGCCCCCGAGGAGATCGCCGACCTCGCCATCTTCCTCGCCTCCGACGCCGCCGCCTTCATCACCGGTCAGACGATCGGCATCGATGGCGGCTGGACGGCGTACGGCTACGTCTGAATCTCCGCGGAGCGCGCCTTCGATGCCTGACTACAAGAACCTCTCCCCGGCGGCGCCATGGCGCGAGCTGATCGCGACGGATGCCGACTGGGCCGCCGCCGACCCCGCCTTCCTCGGCAATCTCCTGACCTCGATGCAGATCATCCGCTCCTTCGAGGAGAAGGTGCTGGAACTCGCGGGCCAAGGCCTCGTGCATGGCCCCGCCCATTCGGCGATCGGCCAGGAAGGCGGCGCCGTCGGCTCTGCCCTGCCGCTGCGCGCCACCGACCAGATCAATGGTTCGCATCGCGCGCATCATCAGTTCCTCGCCAAGTCGCTGCGCTATATCGAGCCCGACGGCCTCTCGCCCACCGCCGATCTGGCGCCCTCCGTCCGCGACCTCTCGCACAAGACCTTGTCCGAAATCCTGGGCCTTGCCGATGGCTTCTGCCATGGCCGCGGCGGCTCGATGCATCTGCGCTGGGCCAATGCCGGCAATCTCGGCACCAACGCCATCGTCGGCGGCGGCGCGCCGCTCGCTGCCGGTGCCGCCTTCGCGCATCGCCGCGCGGGCACGGGCGATGTCGCCTTCACCTATTTCGGCGACGGCGCGATCAATATCGGCTCGGTGCTGGAGACGATGAACCTCGCGGCAGCCTGGAAGCTACCGCTGTGCTTCTTCGTCGAGAACAATCGCTACGCCGTCTCGACCACGGTCGAGGAATCGACCGCCGAGACCCGCCTTTCCGCGCGCGGCAGCGCCTTCGCCATCCCCGCCTGGAAGGTGGACGGCATGGACCCGCTCGCGGTCTATCTCGCCACGCAGGAGGCGCTGGAGATCATGCGCTCCGGCGGCGGCCCGACGATCATCGAGGCGGATGTCTATCGCTTCTTCCATCAGAACGGCCCGCTGCCCGGCAGCGCCTTCGGCTATCGCAGCAAGGCCGAGGAGACCGCCTGGCGCGAGCGCGACCCGATCGACCGCGTCGCGCGCGTCCTGATGGAACGGCAGATCCTCGGCGAGGCCGCCATCGCGGCGCTGCGCCAGCGCTGCAAGGCGCTCATGGACGACGTTGCCGCGGAACTCATCGAGGAAGTCGACGGCAAGAGGCGCATCCGCCCCACGCTGTGGCCTTCGCCGTCTTTCCGCGATTTCGGCATTCGCGGCGATCTTTCCGAGTTCGAGGGCGTACGCACTGCCGAACTGGAGACCTTTGCCGGCACGATCGAGCCCGAGGCGAAGTTCGTCGACATCGTCGCCGACGTGATGCAGCGCCGCATGGAGCAGGATCCGCGCATCGTCGTGATGGGCGAGGATGTCCACCGTCTCAAGGGCGGCACCAATGGCGCCACGCGCGGGCTCAAGGACCTCTATCCGGACCGCGTCCTCGGTACGCCGATCAGCGAGAACGCCTTTGCCGGCCTCGCCGGGGGCCTCGCCATGGACGGGCGCAACATCCCGGTGGTCGAGTTCATGTATCCCGACTTCCTGTGGGTGGCCGCCGACCAGGTCTTCAACCAGATCGCCAAGGCGCGGCACATGTTCGGCGGCGACAGCGAGATGCCGCTGGTGCTCCGGACCAAGGTCGCGATGGGCACCGGCTACGGCTCGCAGCATTCGATGGACCCCGCCGGCATCTTCGCGACATCGGTCGGCTGGCGGATCGTCGCGCCCTCGACGCCGTTCGACTATGTCGGGCTGATGAACAGCGCGCTCCGCTGCAAGGATCCCGTGCTCGTGCTGGAGCATGTCGATCTCTACAATTCGCGTGGGCCGGCGCCGGTCGGCGATCTCGACTATTTCATTCCGCTCGGCAAGGCGAAGGTGCTGCGCACCGGCAGCGCCGTCACGATCCTGACCTATCTCGGCATGGTCCGGCCCGTACTCGACAAGGTCGAAGAACTCGGCATCGACGCCGAGATCATCGATCTGCGCAGCCTCGACCGGGCCGGTCTCGACTGGCAAACGATCGAGGCTTCGATCCGCAAGACGGGCAATGTCCTGGTCGTCGAGCAGGGCTCGATCGGCACCTCCTATGGCGGCTGGCTCGCCGCGGAGATCCAGAGCCGCCTGTTTGACTGGCTCGACCAGCCCGTGCAGCGCGTCCATGGCGGCGAGGCCTCGCCCAGCATCTCGAAGGTGCTGGAGACGGCCGCCTTCGCCGGGCCTGCGGATGTCGAAACGGGCCTGCGCACCGTCATGGCCAGCCAGGGCCGTCCCCTCCCCTAATCTTCTCTCCGGAGCCGTCGGATGCCCAAGGAAATCCTGATGCCGTCCCTTTCAGCCGGGATGGAGGAAGGCACGCTGGCGCGCTGGCTGAAGGCCGAGGGCGATGCCGTCGCGGCTGGCGAGATCATCGCCGAGATCGAGACGGACAAGGCGACCATGGAAATGGAAGCCGCCGAGGCCGGGATCCTCGGGCGGCTACTCGTCGCCGCCGGGACGAATGGCGTGCCCGTGAATGCGCCCATCGCCATTCTCCTACAGCCCGGAGAATCGCTCGCCGAAGCGCCGACGCCCGCGCCCGCCGCGCCACCGGCTCAGCCAGCAACACCAGCCGCCCCGAAGCCTGCGGTCGCGACCCGAGCGGCCGACGACGTATCGCCGCGGCACCTCGCCTCGCCGCTGGCGCGCCGTCTCGCCGCCGAGAGCAACGTCGACCTCGCCTCGCTCACCGGCAGCGGTCCGCGCGGCCGGATCGTGCGGCTCGATGTCGAACGCGCACGTGCAGCCGTCGCGCCGGCGCCGTCGTCACCAGCGGCCGAGCCGCGCCAGGCACCGGCTTCCGAAGCTCCCGTCGAGCGGGTCACGCGGCTGCCGCACAGCGCCATGCGCCGGGTCATCGCCAGACGGCTGCTCGAATCGAAGCAGACCGTCCCGCATTTCTATCTGAGCGCCGAATGCGAGATCGATCGCCTGCTGGCGCTGCGGGCAGACCTCAACGCGGTCGCGGCGGACGAGTACAAGCTTTCCGTCAACGACCTCGTGATCAAGGCGGCCGCCAAGGCGCTCCGCATTGTGCCCGAGGCGAATGCGATGTGGACGGAGGATGCGATCCTCCGTTTCGATGATGTCGATGTCTCGGTTGCCGTCGCGACGGATGGCGGGCTGATCACGCCGGTGCTGCGCCGGGCCGACGAGAAGAGCCTCGGCACACTTTCGAACGAGATCAAGGAACTCGCCGGACGGGCCCGCGCCAACAAGCTGAAGCCCGACGACTATCAGGGCGGCGGCTTCACCGTATCCAATCTCGGCATGTATGGCGTCGTGTCCTTCGCGGCGATCATCAATCCGCCGCAGAGCTGCATCCTCGCCGTCGGCGCCGGAAAGCGCCGGGCCGTCGTGCGCGAGGACGACACGATCGTCGCCGCCACGGTCATGAACTGCACGCTCTCCGTCGACCATCGCTCGGTCGATGGCGCGATCGGTGCCCGCTACCTCTCCGCTTTCAAGGATCTGATCGAGCAGCCGCTTCGCCTGCTCGCTTAAGGGAGCTTCACGATGGATCTCGTCGACCCGGACTTGCTTCGCGACCGTTGCCTGATCGACGGCATCTGGACCGGGAAGCCGAAGCTCGCCGTGACCGATCCGGCAACGGGCGAGATCATCGCGCATGTGCCGCAGCTCGGCGCGGCGGATACGCGCGAGGCGATCGCCGCCGCCGAACGCGCTTTGCCGGCCTGGCGGGCCCGCACGGCCAAGGAGCGGGCGAACATCCTTCGCCGCTGGTTCGATGCGATCGGCGCGGCGACCGAAGACCTCGCCATGATCATGACGCGCGAGCAGGGCAAGCCGCTGGCCGAAGCACGCGGCGAGGTCGCCTATGCGGCGGCTTATGTCGAATGGTTCGCGGAAGAGGCGAAGCGCGTCTATGGTGAGATCATCCCGAGCCATCGCGCCGACAGCCGCCTGCTGGTCATCCGCCAGCCAGTCGGCGTCTGCGCCGCGATCACGCCATGGAACTTTCCGGCGGCGATGATCACCCGCAAGGCCGCTGCCGCTTTGGCCGCAGGCTGCACGATGATCGTCAAGCCGGCCTCGCAGACGCCGCTGACGGCGCTGGCGCTGGCCCGTCTCGCCGAGCGGGCCGGCATCCCGGCCGGCGTGATCAATGTCATCACCGGGAGCGCCCGCGAAATCGGCGGCGAGCTGACCGCGAACCCGGTCGTGCGCAAGCTCTCCTTCACCGGCTCAACCGAGATCGGCAAGCTGCTGATGGGGCAGAGCGCGGCCACGCTGAAGAAGCTCTCGATGGAGCTCGGCGGCAATGCGCCCTTCATCGTGTTCGACGATGCGGATCTCGATGCCGCCGTCGAAGGGGCGATCACCTCGAAATACCGCAACACCGGCCAGACCTGCGTCTGCGTCAACCGCATCCTGGTTCAGGACGGCGTCTATAAGGAGTTCTCCCGCCGGCTGGCCGTCGCGGTCGCACGGCTCGAGGTCGGCCCCGGCACGGAGCCCGGCGTGACGCAGGGACCGCTCATCGACGGTGCGGCGCTCGCCAAGGTCGAGGAACACATCGCCGACGCGGTCAAGCATGGCGCCGAAATTCTATCGGGCGGCCAACGACATAGCCTCGGCGGAACGTTCTTCGAGCCGACCGTACTCACCGGATGCACGCCGGACATGGCGCTGGCGCGTGAAGAGACCTTCGGCCCGGTGGCGGCACTGTTCCGCTTCGCCGACGAGGCGGAGGCGATCCGGTTGGCGAACGACACCGAATTCGGCCTTGCCGGTTATTTCTACAGCCGCGACATCGGGCGGATCTGGCGCGTCGCCGAGGCGATGGAGTGCGGCATGATCGGTATCAATACCGGTCTGATCTCGACCGAGGTCGCACCCTTCGGCGGCATCAAGGAATCCGGCTTCGGCCGCGAGGGATCCCGCCACGGCATCGAGGACTACAGCGAACTCAAATATCTCTGCATGGCCGGCCTTTAGGCGAGCCAGCGCCTTCGAGGGAGGAAACCTTGTCCAGCTATGTTCTGATCACCGGCGCCAATGGCGAGATCGGCCGCGCCGTCGCGCGGGCCTTCGCGGCGGAGGGCGCGACGCTCGCCCTGACGGATCTCAATCCGGCGGCGCTCGAGAGCTTCGCCGCCGAGCTGCCGACGGAGGCGCATGTCTTTCGCCATGACGTCGCCAATGGCGAAGAGACGGCGGACCTCGCGCGCCAGCTGACCGAGCGCTTCGGCGCGCTCGACACCGTCATAACCTCGGCCGGCCTTTACGAGCACCTCCCCTTCGCGACTCTGAAGCCGGGCGACTGGGCGCGCGGCATCGCGGTCAATCTCGACGGGGTCTATCTGACGCTGCAGGCCGTGCTGCCGCTGATCCGCGACGGCGGCAGCATCATCAACATCGCCTCGATGGCCGGCCATCGCGGCAGCGCCGACCATGCGCCCTATGCCTCGGCGAAGGGCGGCGTGCTGGCGCTGACGCGCAGCCTCGCGCAGGAGCTGGGGCCGCGCATTCGGGTCAACGCGATCTCGCCGGGTCTGATCGATACGCGGATGATGCAGAGCCTCGCGCCGGACCGGGTCCAGAAGGCGATCGAGGGTCTGCCGCTGCGCCGGCTCGGCCGCGTCGACGAGGTCGCTTCGGTCGCCGTCTTCCTGGCAGGACCCGGTGCGTCCTATATCAGCGGCGAGGCCATCCAGGTGAATGGCGGCCTCTACATGGCGTGAGGCCGCTGCCGCCTCCGAAACACGCTGCGGCCGTCAGTGGACGGCCGCATACATGATCTTCTCTTCGGTCGCCCGGCCCGGCGTGAATTCCTCGACCACGCGGCCCATGCGGTAGACGAGGATGCGGTCCGACAGCACCATGATCTCCGGCAGATAAGACGAGATCACCATCACGGCGAGACCGCTATCGGCGAGGTCCTGGATGACCTTGTGGATCTCGGCGATCGCACCGACATCGACGCCGCGCGTCGGCTCGTCAAAGATGACCAGCTTCGGCTTCTGCACCAGCGACTTGGCGATCACGACCTTCTGCTGGTTGCCGCCCGAGAGCTCGACGATGCGCGCATTGGGGTTGATCGCTCGGATCTGCAGCAGCTTCGACCATTCGGCCGTCACCGCGCGCGCTTCGCCCTGCGTCACGACGCTGCTCGACTGCAGGCCCGAGGCGAGGAGGCCCATCTGGATGTTCTCGGCGATCGACATAGTCTCGAAGAAGCCTTCGGCCTTGCGATCCTCCGTCACATAGACGATGCCGTCGCGCATGGCCGGCCGCGGTTCGCGATAGCGCACCGAGCGCTCGCCGAAGCGCAGTTCGCCGCCATGGAAGATGTTGCGCTTGATGACGCCGGCGATGATCTTCGCCGTCTCGGTGCGCCCCGAACCGATCAGGCCGAACAGCCCCGTCACCTGGCCCGCATAGATCGAGAACGAGGTGTTGCGGACCATCGAGCCCATGGAGAGGTTCTCGACGCTCAGCACCTTGGGGCCCGGCGGACGCGCATCGGCATCGCTGCGCTTGCGGCCATAGAGCTCGTTGGAGAGCGAGCGCCCGACCATGGCGCGGATGATGCCGTCGCGATCGAACTTGGACGTCACGTCGGACGCGACCAGTTCGCCGTCGCGCAGGATGGTGATCCGGTCCGAGATCGCCAGCGCCTCTTCCAGCGCATGGCTGATGAAGACGATCGAGACGCCGTCCTTGCGCAGGCGATCGACGAGGGAGAAGAAATAGTGCTTCTCCTCCGGCGTCAGCGTCGCGGTCGGCTCATCGAAGATGATGACGCGCGACTTCTGCCGGACCGCGCGGGCAATCTCGACCAGCTGCTTCTGCGCCGCGCCGAGGGTCGAGACGTTGGCCCAGGGATCGACGTTGAAATTGAGCGACGACAGGAACTGCTGCGCCGCGATGTAGAGCCCGCGCAGCCGGTTGAACAGCTTCTCGTCGCCGAGATAGAGGTTCTGCGCGACCGTCATCGACGGCACCAGGCTGGTCTCCTGGAACACCATGGCGATACCGTTGTACAGCGCCTCGGCCGGACGCTGGAAGCTGACCGGCTTGCCGTCGAGCAGGATCTGGCCCTGGCTCGGCTGCGTGACGCCGGCGATCATCTTGGTCAGCGTCGACTTACCGGCTCCGTTCTCCCCCAGGAGCGCGTGGATCTCGCCCTTGTTCAGGGTGAAATTGACGTTCCGGACCGCAAAGACGCCGCGATAGTCCTTGGAGACATCGCGCAATTCGATCAGTGGCGCCGTCATCATGCAACTTCCCTGCGATTGTCGTCCGCCGCGATCGCGAGCACGGCGCCTCCGCCTTTCGACGTCACCAGAGTGCGGTCGCCGATCGCGAGGCTGCTGGTGATGCCGTGGCGTGTCCCGTCGGCACGGCTATGAAAGCTCGCCTCCGGCAGGAAGCGCTCATTGAGGCGGACGAGGAGCCCGTAGGAGCGCGACGGCGCCCATGGCTTCAGGACGCCGAGCTGCTTCACCGATCCGCCCTGCAGCGGCTCGAGGAAGCTCTTGCCCGAGGAGAGGGCCGGCGCCATCCAATGGGCGGGATCGATCTCCTTCAGCATCTTCCGCCGGAAGGCAGGCTCGCGCAGCACGAATTCGATCAGCTGGCGGCGCGGCGCGAACAGGGAGAGCCAGAGCCCGCCCTCGCCGGCATCGAGGCGCGAGGGATAGGCCGGGAGATTGTCGAGCAGGACGGAACTCCGTCCCTTGTCGTCGAGGGCGATCAGGCGATGGCGCCAGGCCTCCGAGACGACGAGGCCGGCGCCCTTGCGGACCAGAAGACCCGCCGGCCAGCCGAGCTTTTCGGCGATGCGGCGTGCCGTGCCGGTCGCGAGATCGACCTGCCAGACGGAGCCGAGGTGGTTGCGCTCCATCAGATCGCGCGCCCAATCTTCCGGCCGGTTCCGGCTCGAGCCGACGGCGAGGAAGAGCTTGTCCGGCCCATCGAAGGCAAGCGCCGTGATGCAGGCCGCGTCGGCTTCGGGCAGGCCGGAGAGCCGGCGGCCCTCATGGGGACCGCCCCGGATGACCAGCCCCTTGCCGCTCAGCCCGACGGCAAGCGCCCCCTTGCCGTCGGCGGCGAGCGCGCTGATCGGCGCATCCAAACGTCCTGCCGGCGTCGTGCCGTCGATCAGATCCAGACGGAACAGCTCGGCGCCGCTGCTGAAGAAGCAGCGCTCGCCATCGCGGACGAGATTGTCCGCGCCCGCCGCCGTCGCGACCAGATCGGCCTGATCCAGCGCGTCGTTCGGCAGCAGCGCCCCGTCGAGCGGCGGCACCGTTACCGCCGCCTCGCCTGCGCCGAAGATCGAATCATAGGTTCGCTTGAGGAACGACATCAGGGCTGTCCCCAATAGGCGTACTGGCTGGTCCAGGACGGGTCCGCATCCGCCAGCTTGTGGCGGCCGATGCGGTTGTTGTTGATGCCGCCGAGATAGAGATAGCCCTTGTGCTCGCGCACCGAGGTGATCTGCGGATGCGAGGCGCCGCCGAGATCCCAGAGCGATTCCGTCACGGTCCCGTCCAGTGACACCTTGACCACGCAGCCGGTGTTCAGGTTCGGGTAGAGCCATTCATCCATGGCGACGCGCTGCGCCATGCGGCGGCGGAACGACGGCACGGTGAGGCTCATGTCGAAGACGGGCGAGCGCATGCCGGCGAGCGCGACCCAGAAGCTTCCGTCTGACGCCTTGTTCAGATTGTCGGGATAGCCCGGCAGATCGGCGACGACAGTCTCGACCTGGCCCTTCTTCGGGCCCGCAAACCAGAACCGGCTGATGCGGCAGGCCCAGGTCTCCGCGAAGAGCAGCGATTCGCCATCGCCGACCATGCAGATGCCGTTGGGGAAGATCCGGCCGGAGAGAACCGTGCGGGTCGTCTTGCTGCGGGGGTCATAGGCGATGATGCGGCCATTGCCGCGGCCTTCCAGCGCATCGACGGCCCAGTCGGACACGCCGTAGCGAACCGTCGCCTCGCTGAAGAAGACCCGGCCATCGGGGGCGATGTCGAGATCATCGGCCATGCGGATGCGGGAATCGTCGATGATCGACAGCAAGCTGCGATTGGTCTCGTCCGACAGACGCACGATCTCGCGCTCGGGCGTCACCATGTAGACGCCCATGCCGGCGACGCAGGCGTGAAGATTGTCCTTGGCGTCGAAGGCAAGGCCGAGCGGGAAGCCGCCGAGATGAACGAAGACCTCGGACTTGCGGTAGTCGGGCGCCAGGAAGCGGACGATGTCGCCCTGCCGGCCGCCGGTATAGAGATTGTCATGGCTGTCGAAGATCATGTCTTCCGGGCCATCCAGCTCGCCGAGGCCGATCGCCTCGACGCCATGGAAGGCATCGTTGACGGCATAGGGCGAGGCGGAGCCGGCTTCGGTCGCCGGGCGCTGCGGCAGCTCGAAATAGGTCGGCGACACATAGACCCGCGACAGCAGCTTGTGGCGGTTCTTGAGCCAGCGGATATCGACCGCGACCGCGAGCAGCAGGAGAAGCCCGAGCACCAACGGCGTCGCACCGCTCGGCATGTTGAGGCGGATCAGGCTGTTGGTGACGAGGAGCACGATCGCGGTGCCGAGCAGCGCCTTGAAGATCGAGCCACGACCGCCGCCGAGGCTGACGCCGCCGAGCACGGCCGCCGTCAGCACGGTGACTTCGAGGCCGATGCCGGTGTCCGGACCGACGCTGCCGAGCCGGGCGGCGTAGAACATGCCGCCGATCGCCGCGAACATGCCGGAGATGACATAGGTGATGCAGATGGTGCGGCGGACCGCGATGCCGGCATTATAGGCCGAGCGGCGCGAGCCGCCCACGGCCAGGATGTGCCAGCCATAGCGCGAGCGGCTCAGCACCAGATGCGCGATGATGGCGACAGCCACGAGCAGCACGAAATTGAACGGGATGCCGAAGAAATCGCCCTCGCCCAGGAACAGCCAGGCGTCGGAATCGCTCATCGTCATCGCGACCTTGCGGGCATAGGCGAGGATGAGCAGGTCGACGACGGCGCGCACGATGATCAGCGTCGCCAGCGTCGTCAGGAAGGCGCGCAACCGCAGATAGCCGACGAGCAGGCCGTTGATCAGGCCGACGAAAGCCCCGATGGCGGCGACGGCGGGAATGGCGAGATAGAGCGGCCAGCCGAGATAATTGATGAAGGCGAGCGCCGCGAAATTGGCGAGCGCGAAAACCGAACCGACGGACAGGTCGATACCGCCGGCCAGCATGACGATGGCGAGCCCGATCGCCACGAAGGCGACCTCGCCCAATTGGCGGGCCAGATCGGCGAACCCGGCGATCGAAAGAAAGCCGGGGATCAGCGACTGGAACAGCACGACCACGATGATGAGGAAGAGGAACGGGATCGTGTTGTCGATCCAGTTCTTCGAGAGCACCTCGCCGAGCAGATGATCCGGGACGAGCCGGTATCGCCATTTGGCAAAGGATTCAGAAACCGACATGTCGCGACGCCTCAAGATCTCGTGGTCACGAAAGAGGCAGCTCCGCCGGATGCGGGCGGAGCTGCCTTAAGGGTCAGAACGGCGCGGCGGCGACGTCTTCCATGGTCCAGCAGGAATTCGCGCGCATGGTCTCGCGCGAGATGTCCTTGATCGGCGTGTAGATGCCGTAGGGCTGGGAACCGGGCTTGGCCTTGACCTGCAGCACCTGGGCAATGGCGTCGGTCAGATCGCGCGCCTGGCCGATGGCGTCATAGCTGACATAGCCGTTGAAGGTGCCGTTCTCGATATTGTCGCAGGCCGGCTTCTGGCCGCCACCATTGGTGATCAGCTGGATGGCGCCGGTCTTGCCGGCTTCGCGGATCGCGGCGGCGACGCCGGCATCCATGACCTCCCAGAGGCCGACATAGGCGCACAGGTCCGGGTTCTGCTTGATGACGGTCGAGGCCACGGCATGCGCCTTGGTCGCGTCCCAGTCAGCCGACTGGCTGGAAACCACCTTGATGTCGGGATGCTGCGCCAGCGTATCTTCGATCGCCGTCATGGTGATGGCGTTGTTCGGATTGGTCGGCGTGCCCTGCATGATGGCGATCTTGCCGCTCTTGCCGGCAGCGGGGCTGCAGGCGTCGACGGCCATCTTCGCCTGATGCAGGCCGACCTCGTACCAGTTGACGCCGACATAGGCGTCGGTGGTCGCCACCGACTTCAGATTGATCTGGATGACCGGGATGCCTTCCTTCTGCGCGCGCTGCAGCAGCCGCGCATAGACCTGCATATCCGGATTATGGACGACGAGAAGGTCCGGCTTCTCCGTGATCAGCGTCGTCAGCGCCTGCGCGCCGGCGTCGCTGCTCCAGTTCGGATCGCGCACCGAGAAGTCGTAGCCGAGGCGCTTGCCCTGCGTCTCCATCGCCTTCGCCCAGACCTGCGGCAGGTCGAAGCTCATGGCGAGCGGCAGGAACACGACCTTCTTGCCCTTGAAAGTATCGTAATAGGACGGCGCCAGTCCGTCGTCGAACTGATCGGCGATCGCCGTGGATACAGAGCCGATGGCCAACAGAGCAGCCAATGTTCTTCCGATGAATTTCTTCATTATTTCCTCCTCCGATTTCAGATGATCAGATGTCGCCCTGCTGAGCCGTCTGCTCGTCGCGCGGGTTAGCCAGGCTGTCGACGATGATCGCGATGAGCAGAACCGTGCCCTTGACGATGTTCTGCATGGTGAAGGGCATATCGAGGATCGTCATTCCGTTCAGCAGGATGCCGATCAGGATGGTGCCGACCAGGATGTTGCGTACGCCGCCCTTGCCGCCGCTGAGCCCGATGCCGCCGAGGACGACGACGAGGATCACGTCGTAGACCATGGTCGACTGCGCCACGCGGATATTGACCGACGCGAGCAGCGAGGCGGTGATGAGGCCGGCACCGAAGGCGATGATCGACGAGATCAGGTACTGGATCACGGTCATCGGCCGGACGGGAATGCCGGCGATGCGCGCCGCGGCACGGTTGTCCCCGATGGCGTAGAAGTAGCGGCCCCATTTGGTGAAACGCAGGAACAGATAGGCGAGGATCGCCAGCACCGAGAACCAGATCACCGGCAGCGGCACGCCGAGGAACGAGTTCGAAATCGACCGCAGCCAGATCTCGTTGTCCGGCAGGTAGATGACGTCGAGATCGACCAGCGCCAGGCGGCCGAAGCCGTAGATGACGGTCGACATCGCTAGCGTCGCGAAGATCGCCGGGATTTCGACATAGGCGACGAGCACGCCCATGATGATGCCGACGGCTGCGGCGAAGGCGAGCCCGAGGCCGATCGCCTCGCCCGTCCCGAAGCCGCGATTGATCAGCGCCACGGTCCAGGCGGTCGAGAGCGCCATGGTCGCGACCATGGCGAGATCGATGCCGCGGCCGATGACGACGATGCCCATGCCGATGCCCAGAATGCCCAGAATGGCGACGTTCTGGACGAGGGAGAGGAGGTTCGACGTATCGAAAAACCCCGGAAGCAGGACGGAAAAGCCGATGAAGAGCAGCAGCGCGATGAAGAACACGATGTTCTCCTGGGTGAGCTTGAACCCACCTCGACCGCGCTCTGTTTGACTAGCCGACATTCACGACTCCCTTCACTCTCCCGCCTTCACGGAGAATGCACATTGGATGGCCCGGGCGACCGGCTAACGGTGCAGGATCGACGAGTCTTGGATCGACAGGACGGCGCCGATGCCGGCCGATGGCGAACAAGGTCCAGACTGCATATGCCCCTCCCAAGGCTCGTCGTGCCGCAAGGACGACGATCGGCGGCATCAGGCACGCCGTGATGTTGACGACTCTATGGCACTAATCAGCTTGCCTGACAAGCTACTAATAAGATTGCTGGCTTGCTCGTATCCATCGATGCGCTTAGTTACGTGCTATGGTGGTAGCGCCCCGGATTGTGGCGGAGCGATAGATGAGCGGTATGGACACGACGAACCGGCGTTTGGCGCCTCCTCGCAGCTATGCCAACAAGATCGCGGATATTTTGCGCGCGGAGATCGATCGCGGCGTGTTCAGGCCCGGCGAGCGGCTTCCGACAGAAGGCGCGCTTTGCGCGACCTTCGGTGTCAGCCGCGCCGTCATTCGCGAGGCGGTCAGCGCGCTGAAGCAGGGCGGCGTTCTCGAGAGCTATCAGGGGCGTGGCATTTTCGTATCCGGCAAGCTGCCGGAAGCGACGTTCCGCCTCGCCGAGGCGGATCTCAGCGACCGCGACGAACTGGACCGGGTTCTCGAATTCCTTCTCGCGCATGAATCCGCCGCCGCCGGCCTCGCCGCGGAGCGTCGGTCGGCCGAGGAACTCGCGCGGATCAAGACCGCTCTCGACGCGATGGAGGACGCCATTCGCCGCAACGAGACGGGTATCGACGAGGACCTCCAGTTCCACGCCCAGATCTCGGCCGCGACGAACAACGAGTTCTTCATCTCCTTCGCCGCCTTCCTCGAGAACCGGGTCCGCCACCTGATCCGCGAGGCGCGCGCCAACAGTTCGCGCGCCGGCCTGACGGACCTCGTCCAGCAGGAGCATCGCGAGATCTACAAGGCGATCGCCGAGGGCAACAAGGACGCGGCGCGCCTGGCGGCAGAACAGCATCTGCGCAACGCCGCGACGCGGCTGCGCCAGCGCGGCTGATCGGACGCCGAAGGCGAGAGCCGAACTCATGGCGTCACCGCGCTATCGCGATCGGCCAGCAGCATCACCTTGAGCGCCTGCCGGCTGGCCGCAATTTCGAAGCCTTCTAGCGTCGCGGCAAGAGGCAGGCGATGCGTGATCATCGCGCGCAGCGCCTCGCCATCTTCAGCCAGAATTGACAGCATGCGGGCGAAGGTCGCTGGCGAGGAATCATAGGCGGCACGGAGCTGCTGCTTCGAGCGGACGAAGCGCGTCAGGTCGAACTGCACCGGACGAGCATGGATGCCCGTCGCGACGAGGACGCCGCCCGGCCTCAGCCAGCCGAGGCCGGCCTCGATCGATTCCGGGACGCCGGTCGCCTCGAACACGATATCCGCCTCGCCGCCCAGCAGCGTCGTCGCGTCCGCCACACTGTCCGTACCCAGGTCGAGCGTTCGTTCGATCCCGAGGCGTCGGGCCGCCGCAAGCCTTGTTCCATCGTCCTTGCCGACCAGCAGCACGCTGGTCGCGCCGGCCCGCCGCGCGAGCCAGGCAATGCCGACCCCGATCGGGCCGGCACCCATCACGATGACCCGATCCCCCCAGCGCACGGCGCCGACATCGACGGCGTTGCCAGCCACGCAGAGCGGCTCGATCAGCGCACCGAGCTCGGCATCGACACCGTCCGGCAGGCGGAAGCAATTGGCGGCAGGCACCACGACCCGCTCGGCGAAGGCGCCATCGCGATGGAAGCCGACGATGCTGCGGTTGGCACAGAATTGCGGCTCGCCGATCCGGCAGGCGGAGCAATGGCCGCAGACCACGACCGGCGCGATGACGACACGGTCGCCGGGAGCGAACCCGACGACATCGTGGCCCACGCCGACGATACGGCCGCTCGCTTCATGGCCGAGCGTGCGCGGGAGATGCGCGGTCAGGAACTGATAGCCGTCGGTCCATTCATAGGCGTGGACATCGGAGCCGCAGATGCCGACGGCCTCGACCTCGATCAGGACGTCGTCGCCGGCAGCCACGACGGGCGCGGGGGTCTCCACCCGCTCCAATCCATACGCCGCACCGGTTTTCTGGAACGCCAGCATGCGCATCGGCTCCGTGGGCTCAGAACGGGCTGGCGAATTTGCCGGCATAGACAGTCACCGGCGGCTGCGCGCCGGAATCGGTGAGCACGTCGATGACAGCCGGCTTGCCGCTCGCCAGCGCCTCGGCCAGCACGCCCGCCAGTTCCGCGCCGTCCTCGACGCGAACACCGCGTATGCCGCAGGCTGCCGCGATCTTGGCGTGGTCGACCGGCGCGAAATAGACTGCGTCGGTGTGCTCGCCATAGAGCGCGTCTTCCGAATCCTTCTGGTAGCCGAGGATCTGGTTGTTGAGGACGATGGTGATGACGGGAAGGTCGAGACGCTTCAGCGTTTCGAGCTCGGACCAGACATGGCCGAAGCCGCCATCGCCGACGATGGTGATGACCGGCGCGCCCGGCCGCGCCAGGCTGGCACCGATGGCGAGCGGCAGCCCCCAGCCGAGACCGGCAAGCCCGCGCGGGGTGATGAAGCGCGCCCCGGCCTCCACCGCGGTCAGATAGTTCGCCGCCCAGATCGAGGAATAGCTCGCATCCGTCGTGACGATCGTCTCCGCCGTCAGGGCGGCATCGATCACCGCCATGACACGCTCCGGCCGGATCGGCACCGCGTCCTGTGTGCGGATGCGGTCGGTCAACGACTCCCAGGCGGCACGCGCCGCGGCGATCGTCGCCTCGGTATCGGCGCGGGCGGCGACGCGGCGCGACAGATCGAGACCCGTCATCGCCTCGCCGAGCGCGCGGATGCCTTGCCGAGCGTCGCCGACGAGGCGCAGAGCCTCATAGTTCCGGCCGATCTCCATCGGGTCGACGTCGAGATGGATGAAGGTCGCCGCATTCGGATAGAGCGACCAGCTGTCGGTACCGTTCTGGTTGGTCCGGTTGCCGATCAGCAGGACGACGTCGGCGTTGTCGATCAGCGGACGGAGATCGCGGCTGCGGCTACCCTCCCCCATGAAATAGCCGACGACGCCGAGCGAGAGCGGATGACGCTCGGAGACGACGCCCTTGCCCATGACGGTGGTCGCCACCGGAAGATGGAACGTCTCCTGCAGCCAGGCGAGCTCGGCGCTGGCATCCGAACCATGGACGCCGCCGCCGGCGATGACGAGCGGCGCCTTGGCCTCGGCGAGAAGCCGCGCCGCGGTCGCGATCGCCGCCGCATCGGGCGTGGGACGGTCGAGCGGTGCCGTGCCATACTGGTTCTTGCGCGGCACTAGCGGCGCCGGGCCGGCCGTCTCGATCAGGAGATCCACGGGCACGATCAGCACCGCGGGACCGGGACGACCCGAGGTCGCCGCGACGAACGCCATGTCGACATAATCGTCGATCCGGCTCGCATCCTCGATCCGGCGGACCCATTTGGCGCAGGAATCGAACAGACGGAGATGGTCGAATTCCTGGAAGGCGTTCTTGTCGGTCTGCGAGCGCGCCACATCCTGGACGAGCGCGACCATGGGAACGGAGGCCTTCAACGCCTCGGCGAGCGGCGGCACCAGAAGCGTCGCGGCCGGGCCGTTCTGCGCGGTCACCACGCCGACCTTCCGCGTCACCCGCGCATAGCCATCGGCCATGGTGCCGCCGGCATTCTCCGTCCGGTAGACGATCTGGCGGATGCCGACATGCGGCGCCGCAAGATGGAACGCGCTCGGAATGGACTGGCCGAAGACATGATCCACGCCGTGACGCCTGAAGGCCCCGGCCAGCCGCATGGCAACGACGGTCTCGTCGATGCGCGTGCCCTTTGTCTCTCCGGCCATTCGATCCTCGTGTTATATGATGTTTGTTATAACAAATAAACTTGCACTCCGAGCTGTTGTCAAGCACCTTGTCGGCGACGGTTTCGGCTGGGGATCGAGATGAACGACGACGTGATGGCGGCTTCGCCGTTCGATGCGCTGAGCAGGCAGAACCTGAGCGAGAGCGCCTACCGGCAGATCCGCAATGCGCTGGCCCAGAGCCGGCTCAAATCCGGGCAGAAACTGGTGCTGCGCAGCCTCGCCGAGCAACTCGGCATCAGCGCCACGCCGGTACGCGAGGCGCTGCTTCGCTTAGGGTCGGAAGGTATCGTCCGATTCGACAGCCGCGGCACCGCCTTCGTCCCGGAAATGACGCTCGAGCGCTATCTGGAGATTCGCGACCTGCGCCTCTGGCTGGAGGGACAGGCGGGCCTGCGCGCCGTCGACACGGTGAGCACGGCCGACATCGAGCGGCTTGCTGCCATTCACGAGCGCATGGCGGCGGCCGAGAAGAACCAGGATTCGGCGCTCGCGCTCGAGATGAACGGGCAATTCCATTTGCATCTATGCATGCTGGCGCAGATGCCGATGCTGCTCCAGTTCGTCGAGAACCTCTGGGTCCAATGCGGCCCCGCCATGGGCGTGCTCTACGAGGTCTCGCCGCCGCGCGACCCCGAGGGGCACCAGCATCTGGCCGTGCTGCACGGCCTCAAGCAACGCGACGGCGAGGCCGTCCGCAAGGCGATCGAACGCGACATCGTCGTTGGCGGTCAACGGCTCGTCTCGCTGCTGAGCCAGGCAAAACCATAGGCGGCGCCGGATCAAACCGGTCTCAGATCGACGCTAACCCGGTCTTTGTTTTGGGCGTCGCGATGGATGCGGAAACCCCAGAAATCCTCCATGGATCGCGGCCCGAAGTGCGCCTGAATGCAGGTAGAAATCGCGCTGCAAACGGGGAGCGTCGCGAGCGGAACAAAGGCAAGCCACGGAAATGCCACAGGATTCTCAGCGACTTCTGCAGAGAACTCGACCGTTGTAGAAATGGGTGGAGGAAGCATTCCACCATAGACCTGCCTCTGCCTGTATTCCCTGGTCGGCGCTGAAGCCACTGAGAGCGCTTTCCTCCCGACCTCGGACCGGACACCTCTGGAGAGCGACGTTATTTCCGTGGGTATCCGAAACTCGCTGTTTCACGAAACGCTCCGCGTCCGATCCGGCGATCCAAACAATGGGGTCAGAGAACATAAGTGGAGAACTGCCGTTCAACATGGTCCGAATTTCCGAAGGCAGGTCAGACCGCATCGCGCTTGAAGTCCTCGGTCAAGTTCACTTTGCCCATCGGGTCCTCCTTGCCTCAAAATCCAGGGAAGAACGCGTCCAGGAATCTGGGGGCAATTCACCCAGGCTTGCAACCAGATACCAAATGCAGCGATCCTGCACGCAGTGATTCCGCGGCTCAGGCAGGACACGCGTGGCGATTGATCTTGGGGCAATAGAAGCGCTGGCGCCGGATCAAGCGTCGTTGAGTGCAGCGTCCAAGCTGGCGAAGCGAAACCACTGGATTCGCCTCGAGCGAAGCAGCAGTCTCCTTTGGGGCGAATGCCAGGGATCAGGCGCCAATCCGTACCGTGTCATGGTCGATGAGGACGACCAAGGCTACAAATGCACGTGCCCGTCGCGGAAGTTTCCTTGCAAGCATTCGCTGGCGTTGATGTGGATCAGCGTCACCGCGCCCCTGGAATTCGCACCCTCGAATGAAATTCCGGAATGGGTCCATGAGTGGCTCAGCCGCCGCAGAAAAAGCGGCGCAGTCGGGACGGCGGTTGATTCCTCGGCAAAGAACATCGGACTGGTTGGCGAGCAGGAGACGCCTGCAAAGTCGGAGGATCCGCAGGCTGCGGAACGCCGCGAGGCGGCACAGCGTCAACGGGCTGCGAATGCCAGGCTCTCGATCGCTGCCGGTCTGGACGAACTGGACCAATGGATCGCCGATCAGTTGCGCCTCGGGCTCTCGGGCTTTGTCGATGCCGCCGGCGAACGCTGCCGCCGGATCGCGGCGCGTCTCGTCGATGCCAAGGCGGCTTCGCTGGCCAGCCAGATCGACGAGCTTCCGGCGCAGCTGCTCGCTTTGCGCAGCGAAGAGCGCCCCGAAACCGCTATTCGCGAACTCGGCAAGATCGCACTTTTGGCACGCGCATGGCGCGCGGCCCCGGACGATCCGGAACTGGGGCGTCTCGTGGCCAATTCGGAGACGCGTGAACAGATATTCGCGGATCCCGACGCACCGCGCATAACCGCGTCCTGGGAGGTTCTGGGGGAGCGGATCGAGACCCGCAAGGACGGCCTTGTTAGTCACGGAACCTGGCTCATGACCGTCGGCGAGGACGAGCCTCGCTTTGCGCTGCTGCAGGACTACTATCCAGCCTCTGCCGGCCGACGCTCTCAGGCTTTTTCTGCCGGTGAGCGGTTCGACGCCAGCCTCGTCTTCTATCCGGCCCGCTATCCCTTGCGGGCTTTGATCGCCGAACGCAGCGGCGCCATCGCCGCGGATGGCCCATGGCCGAACCCAATGCACCAAACCCTGTCGGATCCGCTCGCGGCGCATATCCTTCGCCAGCGCGCCGCGCCATGGTCGAGCAGAACGCCGATCCTGCTGCCCGCCGGTTCGCTGGCTCGCGACGATCGAGGAGCCCTCTGGTGGCAAGGGGACAATACCGCGAACGACATCGCCTTGCCGCTGGCCAGCGATCCGCCTGAGCCGGTCCTCGGGATTGCGCTCCGGGCCTCGGCCGGATTGTGGGATGGAGTCCGCCTTGATCTGCTGGCCGCGCAGAGCCAATTCGGAAGGCTCGGCCTCTGATGAACGAAAGCGAGCGCTTGGGCCTGGCGAAGATGCGTGACGCCTGGATCGCCGGCGGCTCGGCCGCCGATCTCGCATCGCCCGAGTGGGAGATGATCGCCGCTTCCCTCCCGAAAGCCGAGCGCGAGAGGGCGTTGCTCATCATCGCCGGGCAGGCGCTCGAGATCGATTTCCGGCCCGCCGCGCCGAAGACCCTCATTCGGCGCCCGGCCTTGCCCGAGCTGGCGCTGCCAATCCTGCCCGACCGATTGCGGCCGCTCTTTCGCGCGGCATTGAGACAGACGCAGGACCCGCGCGGGCGGTCTCGCGTCGCGATTCTGGTGGCATCCCGCGGTTTCGTCGCGCACCCGCTCGACTGGATGCCGGCAGCCTCGAATGTCGCCGCACCGCCCGTCTATGCGCCTTGGGTCGACTGGCTGGCGCAGCCCAGCGGCGCGAGCGGGCCCGCGTCGGTGGACCTGACGACCGAGAACTGGGAAGATTTCTATCCGGCGGCGCGGCGGAACGCGCTGGCGGACATTCGTCGATCTGATCCCGAACGGGCCAGGCAACTGCTGGAAGCCAGGGCTGGGGCCGAAGCCGCCGAGGCACGGCTCACCCTGATCGAACTGCTGCGCGTGAATTTGAGTGCGGCCGACTTGCCGTATTTGCAGAGCCTTGCCGCGGATCGTTCGGCCAAGGTGCGGCATCTCGCTGCCAGCCTGATGGCTCGTCTGGGTCATGGCGCGGCCGACGACGAGAGCTCCAATGAGGCAGCGGAGCTTGCGGGATTCATCGAACCGGGCAAGGCAGGACTTCTGCGACGCGCTACCGTCTACAAGCCGCGCGAGCTCAAATCTCACGCGCAGCTGCAGCGACGGGCGCGACTCTTCGAGAGCTGCAGGCTCATCGATCTGGCGGCCAAGCTCGGTACTGGAGAGGAAGGCCTTGTTGCCGGCTGGCAGCTTGGCGGCAAGGATGAAGTCGACGCTTCGTTCGCTTCGATGGTCAACGCCTCGGCCGGCGATGTCGCCGTGGCTCAACTTGCTGGGCGCCTTCTCCACGCCGGCGACCTCCGGGCGCTGCTGCAGCTCGAAACACGGCTCGACCACAGCTGGCGCCGACGTTTCATTGAAGCCGTGCTGGCCGGTGGCAGCGCCGGCCTTCCGCTTCTGGACGCCATAGCCGACATACCGGCCGGCACGTTCGGACGGGATGAGTTGATCGGCTCACGCCTCTACAAGGAAATCCGCGCCGGCATTGTCGGCAATGACACAACCAAACGCGTCGTCCCCGACCTCAACGCCTTCGGCACTTTGGCAACGGCGGAGGCTGCGGCTGCGATCGCAGCAGACCTGACGGCAGCCGGTCTTGATCCCGTCAATCCGTCATTGGCGCTGCTGCGCCTCAACGCCGCGCTGGACGATCAGCAGGACCTAAGGAGAACGGTATGACCACCTTGCTGCGCCTGCCTGCCGAACAAGGCTACGCAACCGAACTGCAGGCGCTGGTGCGTGGTGACGACGCTCAAAGGCCGCAGGGCTGGAAGATGTCGCCGCGCGCCGTGCTGACCTATCTCCTCGGCGGCACGGCTGGCGACGGCACACCGATCTCGCCCAAATATGTCGGTAGCCGACGGCTGATGGAAACCGCCGTGGCAACACTCGCTACCGATCGCGCGCTGCTCCTGCTCGGCGTGCCCGGGACGGCCAAATCCTGGGTGTCGGAGCATCTGGCCGCAGCCATCACGGGCGATTCGACCTTGCTGGTGCAGTGTACGGCCGGCACGGACGAGAACCAGATCCGCTATGGCTGGAACTATGCGGAGCTTCTTGCCAAGGGGCCGAGCGAAACCGCGCTCGTACCGACGCCCGTCTATCGCTCCATGCAGGAGGGCAAGCTCTGCCGCCTCGAGGAGCTGACGCGCATGGGTTCCGATGTTCAGGATGCGCTGATCACCGTGCTCTCGGAAAAGATGATGCCGATCCCGGAGCTCAATTCGGCCGTCTATGCCAAGCGCGGTTTCAACGTGATCGCCACTGCCAACAATCGTGACAAAGGGGTCAACGAGCTTTCCTCGGCCCTGAAGCGGCGTTTCAACGTCGTCGTGCTCCCCTTGCCAAGCGACATCGAGGAAGAGGTGCGTATCGTATCGAAGCGTGTCGGGGAAATGGCCGGCGGGCTCGACCTGCCCGTGCCGAAGAATGTCGGCGAGGAAATCGCGCGCGTATTGACCATTTTCCGCGAGCTAAGATCCGGAAGCACGGCTGACGGCAAGGTCACGTTGAAGACGCCGACCAGTTCGCTCTCGACCGCGGAGGCCATTGCCACTCTGATCGGCGGACTGAGCCAGGCTGCCTGGTTCGACGATGGAAGATTGTCCGCGGCCGGGGTCGCCCCCAGCATGGTCGGCGCTATCATCAAGGACCCGGTTCAGGACAAGGCAGTGCTTGAGGAGTACCTCGAGACGGTTCTCAAGAAGCGCCCGGAATTTGCCGACTATTACACGGCGCTCAACGACGCTCTGTGAGATGGCGAAGGCGGAGAGGATCTCTTTTTTCGGCATTCGCCATCACGGCCCTGGCTCTGCGAAGAGCCTGCTGGCGGCGCTGGATGAGCTACGTCCGGTGGCCGTGCTGATCGAGGGGCCGGCCGATGCGTCCGACTTGCTGCCGATGCTCGCCAATAGCGCGATGCGGCCGCCTGTCGCGCTGCTCTGCTATCAGGAAGACGTGCCGGCAGCGACCGGCTTCTGGCCATACGCAGAGTTCTCGCCGGAATACCAGGCGGTACTCTGGGCGGTTCGCGAGGGCGCGGCGTTGCGCTTCATCGATCTGCCCGCGTCAGAGAGGTTCGCCCCTCCGAAGGCAGAGCCCGGAGGCGAGCCGCTGCAGGTTTCCGGCGAAACGACGAAAGAAACCGCCGCCGGGGAAGAGCCCGCCGAGGAACGACAATCGACCGCCGACGCTCCTGCGGAGCCCGCCTATATGGGCGACCCGATCGGAACGCTGGCGCGGATCGCGGGGTATGAGGACGGCGAGAGCTGGTGGTCGGACGTCATCGAACAGAACCCAGCGCCCGGCCCGATCTTCGCCGCGATCGCAGACGCCATGATCACGCTGCGCGACAACGGCGCCCCGCTATCGGCGTTTGAGGCGAAGCGCGAGGCCCATATGCGTCAGTCGATTGCGGCAGCCGAGAAGGAGTTTGAAGGACCGATCGCGGTGGTATGCGGCGCTTGGCACGTGCCGGCGTTGAAAGCGAAAATCGCCCGGAAGGACGACCAGGCCCTGCTCAAGGGCATGTCGCGCAAGAAGAGCATGACGACCTGGGCGCCCTGGACAGGTCCGCGCCTCGCATTCGGTCATGGCTACGGGGCCGGCGTGGCCGCACCCGGCTGGAGCCGGCATCTGTGGCAAATGCGGGACCGCACCGACGGTGCCAGCGTCTGGCTTGCCCGGATTGCCGCGGTGCTGCGCGCCAAGGGATATTTGATCTCGACGGCATCGCTGATCGACGCCGAACGCCTGGCATTGGCGCTCGCAGCGATCCGTGGCCGTCCCAAAGCCGGCTTCGAGGAACTCCGCGAGGCGGTGGTTTCGGCTCTGCTTGGCGGCGATCCCCTGTTGTGGCGGATGATCGAGGCCGAGTTGCTGCTCGGAAACGACGTCGGCGAGATACCGGCGGATGTGCCGCTCGCGCCGCTCATCGTGGACCTTCAGCGGTGCCAAAGGGAAGCCCGGCTGAAGCCTGAGGCCCTTGATCGCGAACTCTCGCTCGACCTGCGCTCAGAGGGCGGCCTCAACCGGTCGACACTGCTGCACCGCCTCGACGTGCTCGATGTCCCGTGGGGCAAGCTGACCGATGCCGGGCGAAGCCGCGGCACCTTCCGCGAGCGCTGGCTGCTGCGCTGGGAGCCGGAATTTTCCGTGCGTCTGGTCGAGAACCTGATCCATGGGCCAACGATCGCCAAGGCCGCCAACGGCAAGCTGATCCAGAGGCTCGGCGAGGCCAAGAGCCTCGATGAGTTGGCGCGTCTCGTACAAAGCGCGATCACGGCGGATCTCGACGAGGCTGCCGCATCGGGCCTGGCCGCACTGGAGGAAAAGGCGGCGCTCAGCAGTGATTGCCAGGAAATGCTCGGCGCGATCCCTCCCCTTGCCGATACGGGACGCTATGGCGAAGCTCGACGCTCCGATGCGGAGCATTTGCTGGGCCTGCTGAATCGCCTGATCGTCGAGGCAGCGATCGCCCTGCCTTACGCCGCCCGAACCCTCGATGCCGAGGCCGCCGCCTCGTTCGTCACCGCCATGCGTGCCGCGGCCGGCGGAATTGCGCTGATCGAAGCCGGCCCATCGATCCTTGAGGCTTGGCATAAGGGCCTCGCCGAGGTTCTCGACAGTGGACACTCAACGCCGCTTGTCGCCGGTTGCAGCGCGCACCTGCTCTACGAGGCTGGCGCACTGAAGGCCGAGGATGCGGCCGCCCTTCTGGCGCAGCGACTTTCGCCCGGGACACCTGTGCCGAGCGCGTCCGCGTTTCTCGAGGGCTTCTTCAGCGGCGCAGGCCAGCGGCTGATCTATGATGATGCGTTGCGAGGCGCCGTCGATCGATGGCTAAGTGGCATCGAAGAGGAGAGCTTCATCGCGCATCTGCCGTTGCTTCGTCGTGTTTTCTCCAGCCTTGACGGCATGGAGCGCCGACGGCTGGTCCAGGCAGTGCTAGGTGGCGCAGGACGATTGCCGGCCATACTGGTGCCGGCTCCGGACGGCGGCGAAGGTTGGCGGCAGCATCTCACCGCCCTGATTCCCTGGCTGGTCGGAGCACCTTCCAATGGATGAGGCAAACGAACCGGCGACCAATATGCCCCTCACAAGCGAAAGCGAGCGCGAACGCCGCTGGCGGTTGGCGATCGGCGCCGACGACGCGGATAGCTCCGCGCTTTCGGATGAAGACCGGCGGCTGTCTGCCGCGCTGAGCGCACTCTACGGCGACGGAGAAAACGGAGGTCCCGACTCGCGAAAGCAGCGCGGCGGTCTCGGTAGTTCGGCGCCGAAGGTCGCCCAATGGTTGGGGGACATCCGTTCCTTCTTTCCGCAGCAAGTCGTGCAGATCGTCCAGAAGGATGCCTTCGAGCGACTCGACCTCAAGCAGATGCTGATGGAGCCGGAATTTCTGAAGGCCGTCGAAGCCGACGTGAATCTGGTCGCAGACCTTATCTCGCTGCGCAATGTGATGCCGTCCCGGACCCGCGAGCTGGCGCGCAGCGTGATCGCCGACATCGTCGCGAAACTGATGGAGCGGTTGGAACGCAAGACGGCCGAGGCAATCCGCGGGGCGCTCGACCGGTCCCGGCGCACCTATCATCCACGCGAGCGCGACATCGACTGGCGGCGCACCATCCAGGCCAATCTTCGACACTACCAGCCCGAGCACAAGACAATCGTTCCCGAGAAGTTGGTGGGCTTCATGCGCCAGCAAAGGCGCCTTGCCGACCTTGATGAGGTCGTGCTGTGCGTCGACCAGTCCGGCTCGATGGCCAGTTCAGTGGTCTACGCATCGATTTTCGCTGCAGTCTTGGCGTCGCTGCCGGTGGTGAAGACCAAACTCGTTTGCTTCGATACGGTGATCATTGACCTGACCGACGACCTGGCTGACCCGGTGGAGGTCTTATTCGGCGTCCAACTCGGTGGCGGAACGGACATCAACCAAGCCGTCGCCTATTGCGCCGAACGTATCGAACGTCCGACGAAAACGCATTTCGTATTGGTCACCGATCTCTACGAAGGTGGCAACGGGACGGAGATGCTGCAACGACTGGCAGCCATGGTGCGCGTCGGCGTCAATGTCATCGTGCTGCTGGCGCTGAGCGATCTGGGTCGTCCTGCCTATGATCCAGCCATGGCCGGGGCGGTCGCCCAACTTGGCATTCCGGTCTTCGCCTGCACTCCTGACCTCTTCCCCGAACTGATGGCGGCCTCTCTGCAGCGCAACGATATTGCCACTTGGGCTGCCGGCATGGACATCAAATTGGTCCATGCGGAGACGCGCGATTCGCGATAGAGGCGGATATCGCGCCGCTATCCGCACTTGATCCCATGCTTGTCGAACAGATCGAGGGCGGCGTTGTCAGGGTCGCCTCGGCCCCAGACGTCCATGTCAATCCGTTCTGCGGTGGCTGCGGCGGTCAGGTCCAGAAGAGAGATGACCCGGTTTGTCTGAATGTGAACAAGCGCCCAAGCGGGACACCACGCAAGATGGCTTCAACGCATCGAGAATACTTCAGAGATTCTGTGTCTGCCGGGGTCTCGATCGGCGCGGGTCTGGACCCCGATTGTCTTCACGATATATAATTAAATCAGATATTTAGTTCGATTTGAGCCGAGGCCCCAATTCCACACAGCCGGCTGCAATGTGTTGAAGTCATCTGTTGTGGGGTGATCGATCGGGCGCCTGTCTTCACTCTACCGCCAACGCCACGCCGAGAGCCTCTTTGCCAAGCTCCAGGATTGGCACCGTCTCGCAACCTGCTACGACCGATGCGCACACACCTTCTTCTCAACCATCTGTATCGCAGCTGCAGTCATCTTTTGGCTCTGATCATTGAGTCCTGACCCCAGGCATTGCGTCCAAAGAAAGTCTGTGCCTCTTCGCCAACTGCAGATCTGTCATCGGTCGGTCCGCCTTCCCAGACTCCGATCCGAAGAAAGCACGGAAATTGCGCGCTTCCTTGGAAGGACCATCCAACAACGGGCACTAAAGCCGAGAATGACCCGGCTCCTCCGGCAGTAAACTCCATCGCAGCGCTGCTTGGCCCAGGGGCTTTGGCTGAAAGCGCGGAGCAACGGAATGGGGCCGTTTGATGAAAGCCAATGTGGGCCACGCTTCAAGGACCGCGTACAGCTCCATCCGGGGTCACGTCGCAGATCCGGATCTTCTGCGAGAACGTGCCTTTGTCGATGGCCGCTGGATCACGGCGCCGTCGGGCGCAACCTTCGAAGTTCGAGATCCGGCCACGTCTTCCTTGATCGCGCTTGTAGCGAGCCTGCCCGCTGCGGCCGCGCAGGACGCGATAATGGCCGCTTCCCGAGCGCTTCCCGCCTGGAAGGCCCTGTTGCCGCACCAGCGCGCGACCATTCTTCGTCGATGGTTCGACCTGATCATCGCTGCGCGCGAAGATCTCGCACTGATCATGACGCATGAACAGGGCAAACCGCTGGCCGAGGCGCGGGGCGAGATCGACTATGCCGCTTCCTTCGTCGAGTGGTATGCGGAGGAAGGCAAACGCTTGAACGCGGAGAGCGTGACGAGCCATCTGCCCGGCACTGAAATGCTGGTGCATCGCGAGCCGCTCGGCGTCGCCGCCCTAATGACACCCTGGAATTTCCCTGCCGCCATGCTGACGCGCAAGGCCGCTGCCGCGCTCGCTGCCGGCTGCACGGTCGTCGCCCACCCCTCGGCCCATGCGCCGCTATCGGCGCTGGCGCTGGCGGTTCTCGCCCAGCGCGCCGGCATCCCGGCGGGCGTGTTGAACATTGTCACAGGCGATGCCGCAACGATCGCCGGTGTGTTTTGTAGAGATCCCCTGGTTCGCGTCGTCAGCTTCACCGGCTCGACGGAGATCGGCCGGCTGATCGCGGCGCAATGCGCACCGACCGTCAAGCGCGTCGTCATGGAGCTCGGTGGCCACGCGCCGCTGATCATCTTCGACGACGCCGACGTCGAACGGGCGGCCGGCATCGCCCTCGACGCCAAGTTCGCCACATCCGGACAGGATTGCCTCGCGGCCAACCGGATCTTCGTGCAACGCGCCCTTTATCCAGCTTTCTGCGAAGCCTTCACGAAACGCGTGGCGAGCCTCAAGATGGGCGCCGGCCTCGAACCAGGCATCGACATCGGGCCGCTGATGCATCATCGCGCCGTTGCCAAGGTCGCGGCGCAGGTACGCGATGCCATGGCCCGTGGCGCCAGGCGTCTTGTCGGTGCAGACGGCGACGGTTCGCTCTTCTATCCGCCGACACTGCTGGCCGACGTGCCTGACGACGCCACCATTATGCGCGAGGAGACCTTCGGGCCTGTCGCGGCGGTGACGCCGTTCGATAGCGAGGCCGAAGTCATCGCCCGTGCTAACGACACAGAATACGGCCTCGTCGCCTATGTCGTGACCAAGGATTCAGGCCGCGCGCTGCGCCTGTCGCGCGCGCTCGACTTCGGCATGGTCGCGATCAACCGCGTCAAGATCACCGGCGCGGCGATACCGTTCGGCGGCGTCAAGCAATCGGGCCTCGGCCGAGAAGGCTCCCGCCACGGCCTCGAAGCCTTCACCGACCTCAAATACACCTGTCTCGATCTCGCCTAATCCAAGGAACTCGCCATGCTCGACCACCCCTCATCGCACAATGAACTCTCCGCCTGGGACCGGGATCACTTCTTCCATCCCTCGACCCACATGGCGCAGCATGCGCGCGGCGATACCCCGAACCGGATCATGGCCGGCGGCGAGGGCGTTTACATCACCGACATCGACGGCAGGCGCAGCCTCGACGCCTTTGCCGGGCTCTATTGCGTCAATGTCGGCTATGGCCGCACCAAGATCAGCGACGCGATCGCCCGCCAGGCGGCGCAGCTTCCCTATTATCACGCCTATGTCGGTCACGCTTCGGAGCCGTCGATCCGGCTCGCCAAGATGGTGATCGACCGCGCCCCGAAGCACATGAGCCGCGTCTTCTTCGGCTTGTCCGGCTCGGATGCCAACGAGACCAACATCAAGCTGGTCTGGTACATCAACAATGTTCTCGGCCGGCCGGAGAAAAAGAAGATCATCTCGCGGTGGCGCGGCTACCACGGCTCCGGCATCATGACCGGCAGCCTGACGGGCCTAGCCGCTTTCCACAATCTGTTCGACCTGCCACGCGCGCCGGTGCTGCATACCGAGGCGCCGTATTTCTACCGCCGCGAGGATCGCAGCCTGAGCGAGGAGCAGTTTGTGCAGTTCTGCGCCGATAAGCTGGAAGAGATGATCCTGGCCGAAGGCCCCGAGACCATCGCCGCCTTCATCGGCGAACCGGTGCTGGGCACGGGCGGCATTGTTCCGCCACCGGCCGGCTACTGGCCGACGATCCAGGCCATCCTCGACAAATACGACATCATCTTGATCGCCGATGAGGTGGTGACCGCCTTCGGTCGTCTCGGCTCGATGTTCGGCTCCGATCATTACGGCATGAAGCCGGACCTGATCACCATCGCCAAAGGCCTGACCTCCGCCTATGCGCCGCTTTCCGGCGTCATCGTCTCGGAGAAGCTCTGGCGCATCCTGGAACAGGGCTCGGATACCTTCGGGCCGATTGGTCATGGCTGGACCTATTCGTCGCATCCGCTCTGCACGGCGGCCGGCGTCGCCAATCTCGAGGTCGTCGACGAATTGGATCTCGTCAACAATGCGCGCGATGTCGGCGCCTATTTCCGTGCCAGCCTCGCCGACGCGGTCGGTGGTCACGCGATCGTCGGCGATGTGCGCGGCGAGGGACTGCTGGCCGCGGTCGAGTTCGTGAGGGATCGCGATGACCGCGTGTTCTTCGAGACTGCCGAAAAGGTTGGTCCCCGCATCTCGGCCGCGTTGCTCGGTCAGGGTGTCATCGGCCGGGCCATGCCACAGGGCGATATCCTCGGCTTCGCACCGCCGCTCTGCCTGACGCGCGAGGAGGCGGACATCGTCGTCGCCGCGACGGTCAAGGCCGTCGACGAGGTCGCCGCCACGCTCTAGGAAATTCCCGAGCGAATCCGACAGCGGTTCGGGTGAAAAAACGCGATCCAACAGATCGTCAGAGCCGTTCAGCGTTTCCATGGAGCGCGGAGCGGCTCTCGATGTTGCGTGGCGGCCCGATCGCGCGCGCTACTCGAATTCGGCGCGCAGGCGCGGCATCGCGCGCTCGGCGAACAGCTTGAGGAAACGCGCCTGGTCCGGGCCAGGCGCGTGGAAAACGAGATGGCGGAAGCCGAGCTCGACATACGGACGCAGACCCTCGATCAGCGGCTCTACCTCGTTGCAGACAATCCAGCGGCTGGCCGCCCGCTCCAATGGCAAAGCGTCGGCAAGCCGCTCCATCTCGACCGGGTCCTCGATGCCCATCTTCTCTTCCGGCGACAGCGCCAGTGCTGCCCAATGGCGCGTGTCCTCCAGCGCCCGCTGGGCGTCCTCGTCGAACGACACTTTCACCTCGATCATCAGTTCGAGCCCGGCCATCGTCTTGCCGGCCGCCGCCCGCCCCTTTTCGAGGTTGGGCAGCAGGGTCTCACGATAGAGCTCCGGCTTCTTGCCACTGGTGCAAATGAAGCCGTCGCCAAGCTCGCCCGCCATGAAGGCCGCCTTGGGGCCAGACGCACCGAGATAGATCGGCACGGGCTGCTCGGGCCGGTCATAGATCGTGGCGTTCTCGGTCTGGTAATAGGTGCCGTGGTGTGAGACCCGCTCCTCCGTCCACAGGCGGCGCATGAGAGCGACAGCTTCGCGAAGCCGCCCCTCGCGCTCCTTGAAACCCGGCCATTCGATGCCGATCGAAGGCACCTCGTTCAGCGATTCACCGGTGCCGACACCCAGGATCATCCGGTTGGGATAAAGCGCACCCAGCGTCGCGACAGCCTGGGCAACAACAGAGGGGTGATAGCGGAAGGTCGGCGTCACGACGCTGGTGCCGATGGTCATCCGCTGCGTTCGTTCGCCGAGGGCCGCCATCCAGGCGAAGGAAAACGGCGCATGGCCGTCCGTATGGCGCCAAGGCTGAAAGTGATCGCTGACAAAGCAGGAGTCGAAGCCGACTTCCTCCGCCAGAATCGCGAAATCCAAGAGCTGGCGCGGCGCAAACTGTTCCGCCGAAGCCTTGTAGCCGAATCGCAGCATGTCACTTCTTCCTGATCACCTGGTGCCCAGTATCGTGCACCCGCAGCAAACAGGTTACGGCCCTATCGCCGACGCGAACGGAAGAGTTTCGGCGCGGCCCGCGTTCTGGCCGGATAGTTTTGGGCGAGGTACTCCTAGTGAAGCCGCAATTCGACCGGCTCTGCGCTAATCTCGCCCGATGATAGAGAGAATCGCCTTGGCGACGCGTATCGCGAACCGGCGAGTCCAAGGCCATCGGGAGTGAGTTGGACATGAAGATCGGCGCCCTGTTTCCCCAGTTCGAGATTGGCCTGAACCCCGCCCATATTCGCGACTTCGCCATCACGGCGGAAGAACTCGGCTACACCCACCTGACGGCTTTCGACCAAATCATCGGTCTCAACAAGGCCAGCCGCCCCGACTGGAAATATGTCCATGACGCCGCAGACATGTTTCACGAGCTCTTCGTGCTGTTCGGCTATCTCGCCGCCGTTACCAAGCGCATCGAATTCGTCACCGGCGTGCTCGTGCTGCCGATGCGCGGCACGGCGCTGGTCGCCAAGCAGGCGGCGGAGGTCGATCTGTTGAGCGGCGGCCGCCTGCGCCTCGGCGTCGGCGTCGGCGTCAAGCCGGAGGAATTCGAGGCCTGCGGCGAGGAATTCGGCAATCGCGGCAAGCGGATCGACGAGCAAATCGACGTTCTGCGCAAGCTCTGGTGCGACGACTTGATCACCTATGAGGGCAAGTTTCACCGCATCGAAGATGGCGGTATCAACCCGCTGCCCATACAGCGCCCGATCCCGATCTGGATCGGCGGCATTTCGGAGGCCGCGATCAAGCGTGTCGGCCGGCTGGGCGACGGCTGGCTACCGAATTTCCAGGCAGACGATCTCGGCCGCCGCAGCATCGAGGCGATGCGCGAAGTCGCCGTCAGCCATGGCCGCGATCCCGGCAAGATCGGCATAGAGGCGACGATGACGATCATCGATCGTACGCCAGCCGAACTGCGAGAGGAATTGGAAGCCTGGCGCGCCATCGGCGCAACCCATGTCACGCTCAACACCATGCCGGAGCGCTGGGTCGAGGAAGAGCAGCGCTGGAACAAGGCGGCCATTGGCGGCCTTTCGGACCCGCAGGCCCATATCGACGCGATCCGGAGCTTCCGCGCCGCCCTCCCCGAGTTCTTCTAGGCCACCATGCCCGTTTTCGGCCGATCCGAGTTCGTTGCCCGCATTGCCCGTGTGAAGGCTCGCATGATAGCGGCCGGGATCGACGTACTGGTCTGCGCGGATCCGGCCAATTTGAACTATCTGACCGGTTATGACGGCTGGTCGTTCTATGTCCATCAATACGCGGTGCTGTCGCTCGACGACGAAGAACCGCTCTGGATCGGCCGTGCGATGGATGCGCCGGGCGCGCACATGACAACGTTTGTCCGGCCGGAGAATATCGTTCCCTATCCCGAAACCCATGTGGATTCGGCCCTCCTGCATCCGGCGCAGTTCGTCGCCGCGGTGCTGCGCGAGCGCAGTTGCAACCGCGCCCGCATTGGCGTCGATCTCGACGCGTTCTATTTCACCGCCCGCGCCTATCTGGAATTGATGAAGGCGCTGCCCGAGGCATCCTTCGTTGATTCAGAGGGCTTGGTGAACTGGGTCCGCCTGGTCAAATCGCCGGCCGAGGTCGCGCTGATGCGCGGGGCCGCCTCCATCGTCTCGAAGGCGATGGCGGTCGGCATGGAGGCTGTCGCCCCCGGCGTGCGCGAATGCGATGCGGTGGCAGAGATCACGGCGGCCCAGTTCCACGGCACGGCCGATTTCTGGGGCGACTACCCTGCCGCCCTCGCCCAGGTGCCAAGCGGTCGCAAGAGCGCCGCGCCGCATATGACATGGTCCGGCGACCGCTACGAGCAGGACACAGTCGCCTATCTCGAACTCGGCGGCTGCCATCACCGCTATCACGCGGCGCTGGCGCGCACGCTCTACCTGGGCAAGCCGCCGCAAGCCCTGCTGGATGTCGCCAAGGTCGTCGCCGAGGGGTTGGACGTGGCGCTGGATGCCGCCCGGGCAGGCACGACATGCCACAATGTCGAAGCGGCCTGGCGCAAAGTCATCAACCGCGCCGGCTATCACAAGGCATCGCGGATCGGCTATTCGATCGGGCTCAACTATCCGCCCGATTGGGGCGAGCGCACCGCGAGCCTGCGCGAGGGCGACGAGACCGTGCTGGAGGCCAATATGTGCTTCCACATGATCCTGGGCATGTGGATGGATGACTGGGGCTACGAATTGAGCGAAACATTCTGCGTTCGCCCATCCGGAGCACCCGAGATCCTGACCAGCTTCCCCCGCGATCTGGTCGTCAAGCCGTGACACGCCGATGACCCTCACCCTCACCTCCTTGCCGGACGTCCCTCTGGTTGCACCCGGCGACGACCTGGGCGCCCTCCTGATCGCAGCGATCGAGCGCGCCGGCATCGTTCCGCAGGCGCGCGAGATCCTGATCGTCGCGCAGAAGGTGGTTTCGAAGGCCGAGGGGCGTTTCGTCGATCTGAGGCAGGTCGTGCCATCGGCCCGCGCCGAGGAACTGGCCATCGCCGTCGACAAAGACCCACGCCTCGTCGAGGTGATCCTGTCGCAATCGACCGAGGTCGTGGCGCATCGGCGCGGCGCGATCGTTGTCGCGCACAAGCTCGGTTTCGTCATGGCGAATGCCGGCGTCGACCAGTCCAACGTGGAACAGACCGACGGCGACACGAATGTGCTGCTGCTGCCGGAGGATCCGGACGGCTGGTGCGAAGCCCTTCGGCAGCGACTGATGGCGCATTTCGGCGTCGAGATGGCCGTTGTGATGAACGACAGCTTCGGCCGCGCCTGGCGCTACGGCACGGTCGGCGTGGCGATAGGTGCCGCCGGCCTCCCCGCTTTGCTCGATTGCGTCGGTGAGCCTGACCTGTTCGGCCGCAAGCTCCGGATCACGCAGGTCGGCCTCGCCGACGAAGTGGCGGCGGCAGCGTCGCTGCTGATGGGACAGGCGTCCGAGGGCCAGCCCGCTGTGCTGATGCGTGGGCTGTCCTGGTCAAGGCCCCCTGTTCCTGCCTCAACGCTCGTTCGCGCCAAGGCCGAAGACATGTTTCGATAGATCCTCACGTCAAGTAAGGCGGCACAAGCATGGTTCCGGAAGGGACATCGGACGCCAGGGTACTGGCAATCTGCGGCGGCATCGGCGGCGCCAAACTGGCGCTCGGCCTCTACCGCACGCTGGCCCCCGGCCGGCTGACGGTCGCCATCAACACAGGCGACGATTTCGAGCATCTCGGCCTGCATGTCTCACCCGACATCGACACCGTCACCTACACGCTGGCCGGCCTCAACGATACGCATCGCGGCTGGGGACTTGCCAATGAGAGCTGGGGCTTCATGGCCGCGCTTCAGCGGCTCGGCGGCGAAAACTGGTTCCTGCTGGGCGACCAGGATCTGGCCACTCATGTCCAGCGCACGCTCCGACTGAAGGCCGGCGAAACGCTTTCGCAGGTGACCAGCGACTTGGCCACACGCCTCGGCATTGAGGCGAGGCTGCTGCCGATGAGCGACGACTCCGTCCGCACCATCGTCGGAACGAGAGACGGGCCAATGGCCTTCCAGCGCTATTTCGTCGGGGAGCAATGCCGCCCCGCCGTGAACGAAATCTCCTTCGAGGGCGCCAGCAAGGCGCGCGTCCAGCCGGAGGTACTCGCTGCGCTGGCCGACGAGACCCTCGCGGCAATCGTCATCTGCCCGTCCAACCCCTATCTCAGCGTCGATCCGATCCTGTCCGTGCCCGGTTTTCGCGCGGCGCTGGAAGCGGCCCCTGCACCCGTTATCGCCATATCGCCGATCGTCGGCGGCCGCGCCATCAAGGGGCCGACCGCCAAGATCATGACCGAGCTCGGCCTGCCCGTGACCGTGCACGCGGTGGCGGAGCATTATCGCGGCTTGCTCGATGGCCTGATCATCGACAATGCGGACGCGGCCGAGGCCGACGCGCTCGAAGTACCCGTCGCGGTGACCGGGGCAGTCATGGATACGCTGGAGGACCGCGACCGTCTCGCCCGTGCCGTGCTGGACTTCGCAGCCTCGCTGCGGCTGCGGGGCACCGCATGACCGCGAACGCGATCTGGTGCGTCGTTCCGGTGAAGCGCCTGCAACAGGCCAAGCTGCGGCTGGCGCCGGTGCTCGACGCGACGGAGCGCGCCGGCCTCGCTCGCGCCATGGCGGAGGATGTTCTGCGGGCCGTCATCGCGGTTGACGCTCTCGCAGGCGTGCTCGTCGTCACCGCCGATCTGACGATCGCCGCGCTGGCTAGCGAGATCGGCGTCGGCGTCATCGCCGACGAGTCCGATCAGGGATACAATGCCGCCGTCGAGCGTGCCGCCCGATATCTGATCGACACCGGCGCCCGTGGCATCCTGGTCCTGCCAGCCGACGTGCCCTCGGTCACGCCGGCAGATATCGTTGCCCTGCTTGACGCACATGGGTCAGGCCCGGCGGTTACCCTTGTTGCCGCCGAAGCCGATGGTGGCACCAACGCCCTCGCCTGTTCGCCCGTGAACGCCATTCCGTTCGGTTTTGGCGAAGGCAGTTTTGCGCGCCATCACGGTGCGGCGCGCGCATGTAACATCGTCCCGATGCTTCCGTCCTTGCCAAACCTTGCCCGCGACATCGACCGGCCAGACGATCTCGCCGCTTTTATGAAGCGCCCGGCTCCGACCCATACTCATGCCTTCCTCGCTGCGCTCATAGGTTCGGCCGACCGCTTTGCGATGCCCCAACCCGTGCTCCAGCAGGTCGCATCATGACCCGCGACGGGCTCGACCACGCCGCCGCCGGCCATCGCCTCTCCGATACCGATGCAGTCGGCCTTTCGAGCTGGCCGGGCCGGAGCGCTTCGCCGCGCGCCGGGATTCTCGGCTGGACCTCGTCTAGCAGGCGTTCCACCGCACGAGATCGCTCGCGGGATGCCGCCCCGATCCGACGAGGCGCAGGAACACCGGCGGAGATTTCCTCTCCGCCGGAAACCGTCCCCGCTACGGCAGGCGCGACAATCGTTCCAGCAGCAGTTCGTAGAACGGCGGATTGTCGAGATCGCGCAGAACGAGGCAATTCGTCGGCTTCTTGGTGACATTCCACCAATCGACGACGGTCATGCCCATGGTTGTCGGCGACGTGATCTCGATCTCCACATGGCATTCACGGCCCTTGAACAGATCGGGGCGCAGCAGGTAGCCAATCACACAGGGATCGTGCAGCGGATATTCGTCGGTGCCGAATTTCTGGTTGCCGTATTCCTGGTAGAATTCGGCCATGCCGGCCGCCTGGATCGCCGTGTGGGTGCCGACGGCTCGCAGCCGTTTGAGCCAAGCCGGTGTCATCACCGCCTTGTAGGTGCAATCGATCGGCACCATCGTCAGCTTCACGCCGGACGTGAACACGACATGCGCTGCGTGCGGATCGACGAATATGTTGAACTCGGCCGCCGGCGTCGTATTGCCGCCTTCGAAGAAGCCTCCCCCCATCAGCACGACTTCGCGGATGCGTGGCACGATGGCCGGGCACTTCACCATCGCCATGGCAATGTTGGTCATCGGCCCCAGCGGACACAGCGTGATCTCGCCCGGCTCGGCCGCCATGACGGTGTCGATGATGAAGTCGACAGCATGCTGGCCGGCCAGCGGATGTGAGGGCTCAGGCAGGTCGCAGCCATCGAGGCCGCTGTCGCCATGCACATATTCGGCTGTGAACAACGGGCGCACGATGGGACGCTCGCAACCTGGATAGACAGGGATATCCCCCCGCCCAGCAAGCTCGAGGACCATCTGGGCATTCCGCGCGGTGCGCGACAGCGGGACGTTTCCAGCGATAGCCGTTAGGCCGACCACCTCCAGCTCGGACGGGGAGCCCAACGCCAGAAGGATCGCGAACGCGTCGTCCTGCCCCGGATCCGTGTCGATAATGATCTTGCGTGGCGCCATGCTCGAAATCCCGTTGGAGAAGCGATGGCCCAGCTTAGCCATGCCAGTCCGGAGAATCGTCGGTCCGGACTTCCGGCGGCAGGTGTTTCTCCGGTATGCGCCAAGAGGCGTAGGGAGAAATGGCCGCCACATGCCCCGGAACGGCGCATGGATCGGTATCCATCCGGCACGACGCGGATGCTGCGTCGCATCATCTTCGGAAGGCGAGCGTCGCGGCGAAACTCCTTCGGTCAACCTCCGCGCCGGTTGATTGTTTCTCTTCTGCCCCCCGAATAGTTTGGATCACGCTGGGCACTGCAACGACGGCTCACAAAACGAATAATCAAAATCACCTCCAGATCCAGAGAGACGAACGATGAAGATGACAGGGTTGCCATTGGCCTTTTGCAGCGTGCTCGCCGTGCTCGGCCTGCAAGGTCCCGCTCATGCGGCGGATCCGATCCAGGTCGGCGTGATCGCCAACCTGACGGGCCAGGACGTCAAGACAAGCTTGCAGATGAGCCGTGGCGTCGAACTGGCCGCCGATGACATCAACGCCGCCGGCGGCATCAACGGCCGGCCGATCAAGCTGATCGTCGAGGATTCCGAATACCGCGCCCAGGAAGCTATGAACGCGGCCACCAAGCTCTTCAGCGTCGACAAGGTCGACGCCGCCATCATGTTCGGCGGCAGCAGCCTGATGATCCCGGTGGCGGAACTTGCCAGGGACAAGGGCAAGATCCTGATCAACACCTCGTCGTCCTCACCCAAGCTCGGCAATTATCCCGGCACGCTGTTCAGCATCCTGCCGCTCGACGACATTCTGGCAAAGGAACTCGGCAACCTCATCGCCGAGAGCGGCGCAAAAACCGCTGCCGTCGTCGTCCCCAACAACGCCTTCGGCCTCGGCGTCGCGGAAGCAGCCTCTGCAGCCTTCGAAGCCAAGGGCGGCAAGATCGTCGAGAATATTGCCTATACCGAAGGACAACCCGACTATCGCGCCGACGTGCAAGCCCTCGTCAAGGCCAAGCCGGATGCGATCATCACTGCGGGCTATGGCGATGACTCTCGCACCGTCCTGCGCAACGTACGCGAACTCGGCATCAATGCGACCTGGTTCGCCGCCTATCCCTCAATCCTCGAAATCGACAACAAGGAATGGATGAACGGCCGCCTCCTGGGCGTCGACAATGGCGGCTATTCGCAGGGCGTCGGCAAGGCCGTGCAGGACAAGTATGCCGCCAAATTCGGCGACAAGGACATCCTGGCCCATGTCTATTACGGCTATGATGCCATGATGGTTCTGGCCGAAGCGATGAAGAAGGGTGGCACCGACGCTGCCGCGATCGCCAAGACCATGCCGGAAGTCGTGAAGACCTATAACGGCGCGAGCGGCAAGATCGTCTGGGACGATCGCGGCCAGCGCATCGATCCGCCGATCGACGTCCTGACCTACAAGGATGGCAAGTTCGAGACGACGGCGACCCGCAACTGATCCTGGCCTTCGCTGCAGCCGCCGCCACAAGTCCCCAGGGCCTCGTGACGGCGGCTCGATCCTTGTCCTATTTTAGGAACGGCGCTGTCACCCGTGATCCAGGTTCTTGTCAACTCGATCGTCTACGCCAGCGAGATCGCCATCATCGCGGTCGGTGTATCGCTGTGCTACTCGATCCTTCGCTTCGCCAACTTCGCCCATATCCAGTTCGCGGTCGTTGGCGGCTACCTGACCTATAGCTTCGCCACCATTCCTGGCCTCGCCCTGCCCTTACCGCTGGCGATGCTCGCTAGCGCGGTCATGACCGGCCTCATGGCCATCCTCATCGACATCCTCGTCTTCAGTCGGCTGCGCAACACCTCGGCAGAAGGCAAGATGATCGTTTCCTGGGGCGTAGCTCTGTTCATCCGCTCGATCGTCGCGGCGATCTATGGCGGCTCGGCACGCGTCTTCGACGTCCCCAGCAGCACCATCGTGGTCGGCGATGCCGTGTTCACGACGCTGGACGTCATCATAGCCTGCGCGACCCTGGTGCTGATGGTCGCCCTGCATCTGTTCCTGTATCGCACCCGCATAGGCTCCGGCCTTCGCGCCCTTGCCAGCAACCAGGAGCTTGCCGTCACGCGCGGCATTCCCGGCGACCGGCTGATCCGGCTGATGTGGTTCCTCTCCGGCAGTCTGGCTGCCATCGGCGGATCCCTGATTGCGATTCAGACGCGCCTGCAGCCCAGCATGGATCTCGTCATCATGCTGCCGATCTTCGCCGCAGTGACCATCGGTGGCCTCAGCAACGTCTTCGGGGCGGTGACCGGCGCCTTGATCCTATCACTGGCCCAGAACTTCCTGATCTGGTTCGACTTCGGCACTCTGCTCTTCGGCGACCCCTGGCACATCCCCACGAAATTCCGAGACTATGTCGCGGTCCTCGCGCTCGTCCTTGTGCTGCTGCTGCGCTCGCGCAGTTCTGCGGCAGCGGCCAAGAGGTAACCGCCATGCTTGATTTCGCCGTCTATTCGATCACCATCATCGCGGTCTGGTCGATACTTGCCCTAAGCCTGAACATCCAGTTCGGCATGACCGGTCTGGTCAATTTCGGCCAGATCCTTCCTTTCGCGCTTGGCGCCTACGCCGCCGGCATCGCGGCCTCGCTCGGCTATCCCTGGTGGATCGGCGCCCTCGCCGGGCTGATCGCGGCCCCCCTCATCGCCCTGCTGGTCATCATGCCGGCGCAAAGGCTGGCGCAGGACTATTGGGCGCTGATCACGCTCGGGGCGGCCGAGATATTCCGTCTCACGGTTCTCAATACCCCGGCGTTAACCGGCGGCGCCGACGGCCTCAACGTGCCGCGCATCATCGATCCAATCCTGGCGATGACCATTGCCGTGGCCGTGCTGATCGTCACGTTCCTGCTGGCCCAGCGCATCAGTTCGTCCCCCTATGGCCGCATGCTCAGGGTGGTGCGCGAGGACGAGATCCTGGCCTCGACACTTGGCCGCAGTCCCATCCGCTACCAGGCCTCCGTCTCCGTGATTGCCTGGATGATGGCCGCGGCGGCGGGTGTCACCTACGCTCACATCACCGGCTACGTGGCTCCCTCCAGCTTCACCGTTACCGAGACCTTCATCATCTGGACCGCGGTGATCCTCGGAGGCCCCGGTCGCAACATGGGCGTCATCTTCGGCGCGGCGATCATCCAGCTGCTCGGCGTGTCGTCCCGCTTCATCGCCCAGTGGATCGACCTTCCGCCCGACCTGATCGCCAATCTCCGGCTTGCCTCTTTCGGCCTCGTGCTGGTGCTGATGTTCCTCTATCGGCCGCAGGGCCTCATCCCCGAAGCGAAGCAGGTGCACGATGCTGAGCGCGACTGACATCACCCTCTCCTTCGGTGGTTTCATGGCGCTGCGTGGCGTCACCATCGAGGCGAGACCTGGCACGGTGACCGGCCTGATCGGCCCCAACGGATCCGGCAAGTCAACGCTGCTCAATGTCATCGGCGGCGTCTATGTGCCCGATAGCGGCCAGTTGACCCTTGGCAATCTGCCGCTGCCGATCGGCCGGCCCGACAAGGTCGCCCAAGCCGGCATTGGCCGAACCTTCCAGGTGCCCCGACTCGCCCATCGCCTGACGGTATTCCAGAACATGCTGGCTGGGGAGCGCGACCATTGTGGCGAGCGCATCGCCGACCTGCTCCTCAGGCCCGGCAAGGTCAAGGCGCAGGAAAAGCAGGCAAGCAAACGCGCAACCGCCATGCTCGAAAGACTCGGCCTTGGCCACAAGGCCAACGACTATGCCGGCAGCCTCTCGGGCGGGCAGCAGAAGCTGCTGACCATGGGCATGCTACTGATGTCGGATCCGGCAGCGCTCCTGCTCGACGAACCGGCGGCGGGCGTCAATCCGGTGCTGATCGAACAACAGGTGGCGCTGCTCAAGGCGCTGCGCGACGAAGGACGGATCATCATCCTGATCGAGCATAATATGGAAATGATCGCCAATGTCTGCGACCACGTCTTCGTGCTGGATGGCGGCCAGGTGATCGCCGAAGGCACCCCAGCCGAGATTCGCGGCAACGAAACCGTGATCCGTTCCTATCTCGGCCAACCGGCAAATTCCTAGGAACTGGCGCATGGAAATTCTCTCCCTGAGGAACGTGACTGCCGGCTACGGAACGATCACAGTTCTCAACGACCTTTCGCTGACGTTGCGCGCAGGCGAGATCCTCACCATTCTCGGCGCCAATGGCTGCGGCAAGTCCACCGTCCTGAAGACGGCGATGGGCCTCACCCGCGTTACAAGCGGAGCTCTGGCGCTGGGTGACAAGCCGATCACGGCGGCTCCCCCGCACCTCCGCGCCGCCGCCGGCCTCGGCTATGTTCCGCAGACTCGCAATGTTTTCCAGGACATGAGCGTCACCGACAACCTGCGCATGGGCGGTTACCTGCGGCCGAAGCAGTTCGCGCATGACGTCGAGGAGGTCTTCGCCCTCTTCCCCCGGATCAAGGAGCGGCGACGCGAACGCGCCGGCAATCTCAGCGGAGGAGAACGACGTATGCTCTCGATCGGCTTGACTCTGCTCCTGAAGCCGAAGGTGCTGTTGCTCGACGAGCCGAGCAGCGATCTGGCCCCGGCCACCGTCGACATCGTCTTCAGGGCAATCCAGGACATCCACAAAACGCTGTCGATCCCAGTCCTGCTGGTCGAACAGAACGTCAACAAGGCGCTCGAGATCGCCGATCGGGTCTGCGTCCTCGTGCGCGGCCGCGAGGCGCTGGACGTGCCCGCTGGCGAGATCGACACCCGCCACCTGCATGACCTCTTTATGGATGGCGGCGTGCGGACCAGCTAGAGTTTTCTTCAACGCACGCGGCCGCCCTACGCCGACTTGCCGTCGCGGCGACCGTGTTAGGGTAGAGGCTCGAATTCGCCCGAGCGGCGTTGGCTTTCCTGAGGATAAGACCCCGATGATCCGGAATCCGCCTCCCTGGCCCAACGGGGCGCGTTGTGCGGTCGCATTCAGTTTCGATGTCGACGCCGACAGCGTCGTGCATGCGACGCACAGAGCTGGCGCGATCGATATGCCGCATGCGCTGGCGCATATGCGTTACGATCCCTTCGTCGCCACGCCCCGGCTCGCCGAACTGTTCGCCGCCCACAACGTCCCCCTCACCTGCTTCGTTCCGGGCTGGGTGATGGAGACCTATCCGGCGGCGATTGAAGCGATCCTTCGGCATGGCAACGAGATCGGTCACCACGGCCATTTCCACGAATGGCCGAACCAACAATCGGTCGAGGCAGAGCGCGAAACGCTGCAACGCGGCATCGAGATCATCGAACGCACTACGGGCTGCCGCCCGCGTGGTTATCGCGCTCCCTATTACGGCCTGTCGCCGAAGACCTTCGACCTGCTGATCGAAGCTGGCCTTGCCTATGATTCCTCGCTGTTCGCCGACGATGTCCCGATCGTGCTCGACAATGGCAAGGGACGCCTGCTGGAACTGTCCGTGCCGGCTTCGGTCGACGACTACAACCAGTATGTTTCAAGCCGCGCCTTCGACTATCTGATGAAGATCTCATCGCCGCGTCAGGCGCTGGAGGTCTACAAAGCCGAGTTCGACGCGTTGTGGGAGTTCGGCGGCCTCTGGGTGTCGGTCTGGCATCCCGCCGTCAGCGGGCGTCCGGCCCAGGCTTTGGCGATTCGCGATCTGGTACGGCATATGCAAGCGAAGGGCGACGTCTGGTTCGCGACCCTTAGCGAGATTGCCGATCACATCGGTGGCCTCATCGAGACCGGGGCGTGGCAGCCGCGCACGGAGCATCTGCCGTTTTATGCGGCGCCTGTGCTAGGCGGTCGTCCGTAACACTCGCCCGATAGGGACGCCGCCTGGCGGGCGTATCGTTCCATTGCATTCCATAGCCTTTGGCGCCGTCCTTTCCGCGTGAGTTCGACCATGCCCCTCTCCAGCCACCACACCACGCCAGCCGGCAAGCCGCGTGCCCGGCACTACGCGATCCCCTTCGAAGGACGTCCGGGGCCAAACAACGCCATCACCGACGTGCCGGGCGTGGCCGTTGGCTACACGACCCTGATCGAGGGCGGCGGCCCGCTCGTTGTCGGCGAAGGCCCGATCCGTACCGGCGTCACCGCGATCCTGCCGCGGCCAAGGGCTGACCTCGCGCAGCCGGTTTTCGCTGGACTGTTCAGTGCCAACGGCAATGGCGAGATGACCGGGTCGCACATCATCGAGGAGATCGGCGCGTTCACCTTCCCGATCACCATCACCAACACCCATTCCTGCGGCGTCACCCGCGACGGCACGCTGCGCTGGCTGACGGCGACCGCGCCCGACGCGCTCGACGCCGCGTGGGGCCTGCCGGTCGCGGCCGAGACCTATGACGGATTCCTGAACGACATCAACGGCCATCACGTAACGATGGCGCATGTCGCCGCCGCCATCGACTCCGCCACCACCGGCGCAATCGACGAAGGCAGCGTCGGCGGCGGCACTGGCATGATCGCCTATGAATTCAAGGCTGGCTCTGGCACGGCGTCACGGGAGGTCGACTGGCAAGGCCTGACCTATACGATCGGCAGCTTCGTGCAGGCCAATTTCGGCAAACGCCGCAATCTGATGATTCGTGGCCGGCGGGTCGGGGCCGAACTCGCCGAGCCGCCTATGGTTGAACGCACGCCGCGTCGCGAGAAGGGCTCAATCATCGCCGTGGTGGCAACCGACGCGCCCTTCCTGCCTCATCAATTGAAGCGGCTCGCCCGTCGAATTCCGCTCGGCATAGCCTGGACCGGCGGCCTCGGCTATCACAGCTCCGGAGATATCTTCCTTGCCTTTTCGACGGCAAACGGCGAGGCCGCCGCCTGCGCCAGCGGCGCTGTTGCGCGTGCCGAGTATATTCCCGATTGCGACATCGATCCGTTTTTCGATGCCGTCGTGCACGGTATCGAGGAGGCAATCCTGAATGCGTTGATTGCCAACGATGACATGACCGGGCGCGATGGAAATTTTGTTCCCGCTCTGCCAAAAGGCTGGCTGGAGCGGACCTTTCGCTGAGCAGCGAACCTTCAGCCTGATGAGGAGACGTTGATGTCGGAGGAAAAGCTTGATGCGGTAGATGTCAGGATCCTGACGCTTCTGCAAAGCAACGGCCGTATCAAGAAGGTCGACCTCGCCGCCGCGATCGGACTGTCGCTATCGTCTTGCTGGGACCGCCTGCAAAAGCTCGAAAAAGCCGGCTATGTGCGGGGCTACAACACCGAGATCGACCTGGCGCGGCTCATCAAGACCGAACTCATCGTCACCACGCTCAGCCTGCAATACCACACGAGCGCACATTTCATGCGGTTCGAGCAAGTGGTGAAGAACATTCCAGAGATCATCAACTGCTACGCAGTCGGGGGCGGGATAGACTATGTCCTCCAGATCGTCGCCAGAAGCATCGGTCACTATCAGGAAGTCATAGATGATCTTCTGGCGCGAGAGATTGGCATTTCTGTCTATTTCACCTACGTCGTGACGAAAACTGTCAAGCGTTTTGAGGGCTACCCTCTCGCCGAATTACTAGAGTACCGCTCACCACGATAGCCGCTTCTATGATCAGCATGGGCTCGCGGGCCTCGACTGCTGCTTCGCTGCAGACGGCTTGACCTGCCGCTGGTTTGTCATCCAGCGGCGATTGGAGCCTCGGCGGGTTTTGCGCGGGATTGTGCGGTGGTGATGAGACTGGCGGCGTAGGCCGCCGGTGGAATGTCTTCGAGCGCCGAGTGAAGCCGACGGAGGTTATAGTCGTCAACCCATTCGGCGATCTTGGCTCGGGCATGGTCGAGCCCGAAGAACAGGCTCTCGTTGAGCCGTTCGTCACGCATGCGGCCGTTGAAGCTCTCGCAGACGCCGTTTTGCATCGGCCTGCCCGGCGCGATGAAATGCCAGGTGACGCGGTTCCCCGGCACCCAGGCGAGCATGGCGTTCGAGGTGAATTCGGTGCCGTTGTCGGAAACAATCATGCCGAGCTTGCCACGCTGTTCGATCAGAGCCGCCAAGTCGCGGACCACACGCCTTCCCGCGATCGAGGTGTCGGGTATGGCCGCCAGGCATTCCCGTGTGACTTCATCGACGATGTTCAGGATTAGGACATTGCGCGCCACGTCTCTATTTCGATCACCGGCCGGCGAACCGGCGTCTAGCCTCCTCCGTCGCCGGCATGAACAGCGATACGGCATTGCCTTCCGGATCGCGGAACTGGAACGTTCTATTGCCCCAAGGCATGGTTTTGAGTTCATGCACGAGGGGAACGCGATCTTTGAGGCGGGCGTATTCCACATCGATATCGGCGACCTGAAACTCGCTGAAAATCGTGCGGTTGGCACCCGGCTCGGCGCTGTTTTCCTGCCAGAGTGGAACTGTCTCCACCGAGCCGATCGCAATGACCGCGCCAGGCATGATGAGTTCGGCAAACACCGGCGCCAGCCAATGTGCAGAGACCCCTGTGACCATCTCATAGAAGGCGACCATCTGTTGGACGTCGCCGGCGATGATGCGGATGGATGCGAGTTTCAAAATCAGCTCCTGCGCTAGCGGCACTTTTGCCGCGTATCGCAGAGCTTGTTTCACACCGGTGTTGCCAGCATCATGGCAGCACGAGTCAACATATGCGCAGAGCGGACCGTCTTTTTCAGCTCATTCAGATCCTCCGGCGTAGCAGCCGGCCGCGGACGGCCGCAGCCATCGCGCGGGAACTGGAAGTTTCCAAGCGTACAGTCTATCGCGACATTGCCGATCTGATGGGCCAGCGGGTACCGATCAGCGGTGCGCCCGGCCTTGGCTACGTTCTCCAGCCCGGCTTCGACATGCCACCTCTCATGTTCACGCCGGACGAGATTGAAGCCATCGTTCTCGGCGCCCAATGGGTGGCCTCGCATTCGGACGCGGCCATCGCCAACGCTGCCAGCGATGTCGTCAGCAAAATAGCGGCTGTCATTCCCGATGCCCTTCTACCGTTCATCGCCGAACCGAGCATGGGCATAAGGCCGCCGCAGTCGCTGCCGAGCGAGAGCATAGATGCCGCATCTATTCGCAAAGCAATCCGAGACGGACGAAAACTCCGCCTTGGCTATCGGTCGGAATCCGAAGAGCTGACAGTTCGTATCGTCTGGCCCGTCATTCTGGGGTATTCCGAGACTAGCCGGTTGCTGGTGGCCTGGTGCGAATTGCGGCGGGATTTCCGGCACTTTCGCACCGACCGCATGGTAAGCGCGGAGGTTTCGGACGATGCGATCGGCCTTCGCGACGGCGAGTTGCGCCGGCGCTGGCGGGCGTGGCGTGAGAAACAGCTGAGCGCCCGCTGACACGCCTAACGGCCGGCCCCACATCTCTGCAAGGCCGGTGATCGTCGCCAATCCTCCGGGACCCACAATCGTGGCCAACTGCGGGCTTTCGACCCCATTCCAGCTTTCGCGACCGTCGCGCTTCGATCAAGCAAGAGCGGCAGGAGCAGTGACTAAGGTCCGACAGAGCCGCTCAAGCTCGATCGTCACGCGCGCCGCAGGCGCTCGAGCTCCCCCTCCAGTTCAGCGATCCGCTGGTCGCGTGCGGCGAGGGCGGCCGAGACATCGGCCGCCTCGAAGCGCTGGGGAATGTGCTGTGGGCAGTTGATGTCGAGCGCCGCGACGTCGAACAGCAGTGCCCGTTCCGGCCGCGCCTTGTAGTGCTCTGGCATCAGGCGCCTGAGCAGTGGCTCGTCGCCCTCGACCATCCGAGCCGTGCCCCAGATCTTGACACGGCGGCGGTGGGTATAGTCGATCAGGAACAGGAAGGCCTTCGGATTGTCGGCGAGATTGCCGAGCGTGATATATTGCCGGTTCCCTGCGAAATCGGCAAAGCCGAGCGTCTTCGAGTCGAGAACCTTGAGAAAGCCCGGCGGTCCGCCTCGATGCTGGATATAGGGCTGACCCTCCGCACTGGCCGTTCCGAGGAAAACGCTTGTCTGCGCTCCGATGAAGGCGGCCATCCCCGGATCGATGTGGTCGGGCCAGCCGCCGGCCTCCTCCTGTCGCGCATAGGCGCGGCGGGAACCCTTCTGCTGCTGGATCGCCTTCACCGTCGGGCTGAAGGCCACATCGCTCGGCGTGGCTTGGGACATGATCATGACGCCTCCCTAGAGTCCCTGTTCCGACAGACCGGGATGCTCGGATGGGCGGGGGCCGAGCGGCCAATGAAACCGACGTTCGGCGTCGGCGATCGGGTGATCGTTGATGCTGGCAATCCGCCGCCGCATCAGCCCGGCCGAGTCAAACTCCCAGTTCTCGTTGCCATAGCTGCGAAACCACTGGCCGCCGGCGTCGTGCCATTCATAAGCGAAGCGCACGGCGATGCGGTCGGCTGCAAAGGTCCAGAGCTCCTTGACGAGGCGATAGTCCAGCTCCGTCGACCATTTTCGCGCGAGGAACGCGGTGATGGCCGCGCGGCCGGCGAGAAATTCCGTGCGGTTTCGCCAGAGACTGTCCGGCGTGTAGGCGAGCGCGACCGCGGCCGGGTCTCGACCGTTCCAGGCGTTCTCCGCCATGCGGACCTTTTCGGCAGCGGAGTCGGACGTAAACGGCGGCAAGGGCGGGCGGGTCATGGCTCTCTCTCATCCTTGGTCGGCACACAAGCCGCCGGCGCGAGGCCGGCGGCCACTCCGGCTCAGGCGGCCTTCAGCGCAGTGACGGCGGGGAAGTCGATCACGGTCCTAGCGACCTCGTTGACGTAATTGGTCCAGGTGTTGAGCGCGACATGCTGGACGATCTCGATGATCTCGGCGTCGCCATAGCCGGCCGCCCGGAGCGCAGCGAGATCGGCGTCGTCGACATGGCCGCGCTCCAAAACGAGCCTTGCCGCAAAGCGCACGGCGGCATCTGCCTGAGCGTCGGTCGAATGGCCGGCGCGGTTGGCGGCGATCTCAACTTCGTCGAGCTTGGCGACCGTGCTGCCGATATAGGTGTGGGCCGACACGCAATAGGCGCAGCCATTGAGCTCTGCGACGGCGAGGGCGATCCGCTCGCGGGTCGCGGCGGCCAGCACGCCCTTGTCGAGCGCCGCCGAGAGGGCGAGATAGCCTTCGAGCGCGGCCGGACTGTTTGCGACGACGCGGAAGAGGTTCGGCACGACGCCGATCTTCTTCTTCACGGCCTCAAGCAGCGGCCGCGAGGCCTCCGGTGCGGCGTCGATGCTGGCGGGGGTCGGGATACGGGACATCGGGAACACCTTGGATTGAAGCGGGCCGAAGGTGGCGCCGCGGCTCCTGACGTAGCAATGCTCCATTATTCGGAATAGACTGCCATTTCGAGAATGACTATCCCGATTCATGGAACAAACGGATGGATCGCTTCGATCAGATGAGCGTGCTTGTCGCCGTGGTTGATGGAGGCAGCTTTTCGGCCGCGGGCCGCGCGCTCGGCATGCCGCTCGCCACCGTGAGCCGCAAGGTTGCCGATCTCGAAGCGAATCTCGGAACGCGGTTGCTGTCGCGGACTACCCGGCAGCTGGCGCTGACGGAGGCGGGGCGCACCTATGTCGCGGCATGCCGGCAGATTCTCGAGCGCGTCGAGGAGGCCGAGCGGGTGGCGGCCGGCGAATATGCGGTTCCCCGCGGCGAACTCGTCATCTCCGCGCCGATCGTGTTCGGCCGGCTGCATGTGCTGCCGGTCGTCTCGGCGTTCCTGGCCGCCTATCCGGAGATCCGCATCCGTCTGGCCCTCTCGGACCGGGTGGTCGATCTGGTAGACGATCATGTGGACATCGCGCTGCGCATCGGCGCCCTCGGCGACAGTCGCCTTGTCGCGCGGACCGTCGGCATCATTCGGCCTGTCCTCTGCGCCAGCCCGGCCTATCTCGGGCGAAGCGGCCGCCCCGCCGATCCCGATGATCTCGCGGGCCATGCCGTTGTCGCGTTCGAGGGCGCTCTCTCGTCCACCGCCTGGTCGTTTGGCGAACCGCCGAACCAGCGCCGCGTCACCGTTGCCCCGCGCCTTGTCGTCAACACGGCCGAGGCAGCGATCGATGCCGCGATTGCCGGGGTCGGGATCACGCGCGTGCTGTCATACCAGGTCGAGGCGGCGCTGCGATCGGGGGCGCTGGAATGCGTCCTCGAAGCCTTTGCGCCAGCCGCCTGGCCGGTCAGTCTGGTCCATGCCGGGCAAGGGCTCGCGCCGCGCAAGCTCGGCGCATTCATGGATTTCGCCGCGCCTCGCCTCAAGGCGCGCCTCGTCGAAGCGGCCCGCGCGGGGAAGCCGATCGACCAGACGTGAGCGTCGATCGCCCCCCGAATGGGTGAATGAATATGGCCCGAACTCAGCTCTTGGCGAGCTTGTCCGCCGTCTTCGTCTCGAAGTCGCCGGCGTCGTGGCGCTCGTGCAATTGTTCCGAGAGCTCGCCGTAGGTGCGGTTGACCATGCGGCCCCGCTTCACGGCCGGACGGTCGAAGAGCGCATCCGCCCAGCGCAGCACGTTCTTGTAGTCCTGCACCGAAAGGAACTCGCCGGCGCCGTACTGCCAGCCCTTGGCGAGCCCGCCATACCAGGGGAGAACGGCGATATCGGCGATGGTATAGGCGTCGCCGGCCAGGAACTCGCTCTCCGCTAAGCGACGGTCGAGGACGTCGAGCTGGCGCTTCACCTCCATGGCGAAGCGGTTGATCGCATATTCGATCTTGACCGGCGCATAAGCGTAGAAGTGACCGAACCCGCCGCCGAGATAGGGCGCGCTGCCCATCTGCCAGAATAGCCAGGACAGGCATTCGGCGCGCGCCGGCTGCTCCGTCGGCAGGAACGCGCCAAACTTTTCCGCGAGATAGACGAGGATCGATCCCGACTCGAACACGCGGATCGGCTCGGACCCGGAACGGTCCATCAACGCGGGGATCTTGGAATTGGGGTTGACCGCGACGAAGCCGCTGCCGAACTGGTCGCCCTTGCCGATATTGATCAGCCACGCGTCATATTCGGCTCCCGCATGGCCGAGCGCCAGCAACTCCTCGAGCAGGATCGTCACCTTCTGGCCGTTCGGCGTGGCGAGCGAATAGAGCTGCAGCGGATGGCGCCCTATGGGCAGCCCCTTGTCGTGAGTCGGGCCGGCAATCGGCCGGTTGATGTTCGCGAAGGCGCCGCCGCTGGGCTGGTTCCAGGTCCAGACCTTCGGCGGCGTGTATTCGGTCGAATCCGCCATTTGTGTCTCCGTTGTTGGGTGGTGCCCGCTCAGATGGCGGGCGGATAGTTCGACGGGAAGAGCGCGCGTCTCGTTTCCTCGTCATTGGTTCGCTTGAACGCGTGATCTTTCCCCACCAGCCGGGCGCGGGAAGCTGCCGGCCGTGCATCGACGGTCTCGAAAAGACGTTTGAGGTTGGGATACAGCGCGAGCGGATTGTCCTCGCCCTTGCGGACGCGCGATGCCCGATCGAGCCAGCCCCAGGCCGACATGTCGGCGATGGTGTAGTCGTCTCCAACGATGAAGTCGCGGCCTTCGAGATGATCGTCGAGGACCTCGTAGTGCCGCTCAGCCTCGCGCCGATAGCGGTTCACCGCATAGTCCAACCCCTCCGGCGCGGCAAACTGGAAGTGCACCGCCTGGCCTGAGAACGGTCCGAGGCCGGAGGCGATGAACAGCAGCCAGGACAGCAGCTCGGGACGATCAGCGGGAGCGCCCAGGAAGCGGCCGCTCTTCTCGGCGAGGTAGAGGAGGATCGCCGTCGAATCGAAAACGCGCACCTCGCGGCCTTCGGGTCCGTCCGTATCGACGATCGCCGGGACCTTGCCGTTCGGATTGATCGCCCGGAACGACGGTGAGTGCTGCTCGCCGCGGCTCGTGTCGATCGGGATGGTTTCGTATTGAAGTCCGGTCTCCTCCAGCAGCAGCGCGACTTTGGCCGGATTGGGCGTCGGATGATAGTAGAAGCGGATCATGAATGGTCTCGCTGTCGAGCGCTGCCTTGTGCAGGCAATGCCGGCCGGGGGACGAAGCCGCGAAGCTTCCGTTCCTTCGTAGCATGAGCAGCCGCTCGGCCCAGCAGGATCGGAGGCGATGCCGCCAGATGCCGCATCCTCGACGCTGCGCCGGATTGGTCAGGTCCCGGCGGATAGCGCCGGCGCTGCCCGCCTAAGGAAAAACCAACCGATCAGGTGATCGAGCGACGCGCGGCCGGGGCCAAAAGCCAGGATGCCGAGTGCCATGGCAGCCCATGGCATGTGAACCCGCCAGCCATCGGGAACGGTCACCGTGAAGTGGCGCGGAATTGGGGCCTCGGCCTCATTTCAAGACCTATCCACACGGATAGTGACAGAGTGAACGGCGGAGAGTGCCGGCTCGACCACTGAACCGGAACCCTGTGTGAGGTTCTCAGATCCGTTACAGGCCGGCCAGTCTCGCCGTTCCCGTGAATTCATCCTTCCAGGTCGCGTCCCACAAGGACGGAAAGGCCAGCGGGCGATAAGGGTGCGCGGCAATCGCGGCCTCGTTGAGCTCGATGCCGAGGCCGGGACGCTCGGGCAGCGCAAAGCGGCCCCGTTCCAGCGGGTTCCAGCCGCTGACAAGATCGCTGCGCCAATCGACGTCGAACTCGGCGAAGCTCTCCAGCATCAACATGTTGGGCGTCGACCATGCGACATGGAGCGCGGCGGCGAGCGCTACCGGACCGACGGAGCAATGCGGCGAGATGGCAATATCCTGCGCCGCGGCCATGGCCGCGATCTTCTTGGCGACGGCGATCCCACCGCAATGGGCGACATCCATCTGCACGACGTCGGCAGCGCGAAGCGCGATCAGACGGGCGAAATCGGCGATGGCATAGAGTCGCTCCCCGGAGGAGATCGGAACGCGGATGCGATCCTTCAATTCGCGCAGCAGTTCGACGCTCTCCGGCGCAACGGGCTCCTCGCACCAGGCAATCGGAAGATGGGCTATCCGGTCGATGAAGCGCATCGCGTCGCTGACGCCGAGCCGGCCATGGATCTCGATCATCATCTTGACGCCGGGGCCGATGGCGGCGGCGATGGCCTCGACGATCGCGACGGCCCGGTCTTCCTCCTCGGCGTCGAGTTGTTTCCAGGCCGTGGCGAAAGGGTCGAATTTCAGCGCTTCATAACCGAGCGCGATGACCTGAGCCGCCCGCGCGGCAAATTCGCCGGCCGTCTGGCAGCCGCCATACCAGCCATTCGCATAGGCCTTCAGCACCGGCTTCGCCTTGCCGCCGATGAGGCGGTAGACCGGCTGGCCGGTCGCCTTGCCGATAATGTCCCAGAGCGCGATTTCGGCGCTCGATATCGCCGTCATCACCGTCGACCCGCCCTGATACTGGTCACGGATCATGCCGCCGATCACCGCCTCGATGTCGAATGGATCCTTGCCGATGATGCGCGAGGCAACCCATTCATTGATCAGCACCTCGACGGCCCGCTCCTGCCATTCCAGCGTCGCCTCGCCGATGCCGACGATGCCGGTATCGGTCGTGATCCGCACGAAGAGGTAATTGCGCTGGCCGGCATTGGCGAGAAAGGTCTCGAGCTTCTTGATCTTCATCGGGCGAGCCCTCGGCTGTTCATGTCGATGTCGGTGCCGCTCTCGATGGCAAGGCGGATGGCCGCGATCAGTTCGACGGCGGCGGCGCCGTCCGCGCCGGTGGCGGCCAGCGGCACCAGACCGCGAATGGCGTCGAGCGTGTTTTCGAGCAATCCGCAATAGCCGCCGAAGGCCTCGTCGAAGAGCAGCGTGTTGGGGATGGAAGGTGACCAGTTCTTGGCCGGCCCCGTCTCCTCGTCGTAGAGCGTCGTCTCGCGCTGATCGTCGACAACCAGAAATGCGTTGGCACCGAAGATCTCGACGCGCTCCCAGGGCTTGAAGCTGAGACCAGCGCGGCTCGTCATCAGTGTGCCGATGGCGCCTGAAGCGAAGCCGACCGAAATCGTGGCGCTTTCGATCTGCCCGCCATCGGCCAGGATTGCGCGGGCATGCAGCTTCGCGACCGGTCCCATGAACCAGCGCATCAGATCGAGCAGATGGACCGTGCCGCCTTCGAGAAGATCGACATAGGGATAGCCGAGCGTGAACTTCCCCGTGAATATCTTCGGCGGCGAATGCAGCGCACCTTGTTCGATCAGCGCCTTGGCCATGGCATAGGGCGGCGAGAATCGCTTGTTGGCCACGGCGCCGAGGAGAACGCCCTGCCGGTCGGCGAATTCGACCAGCCGGCGGGCTTCACCCGCATCGCGGCAGATCGGCTTCTCGACCAGCGCGGCGACCCCTCGTTCGATCGCGGCCTTCGCCGCAGCGGCATGGGCGGAATCGGCTGTCAGCACCAGAAGCAGATCGGGTTGGGCTTCCTCCAGCAAGGCGAGAACGTCGTCATAGGCCGGGCATCCGGCGAGCCGGCCAGCCTTCTCCCGCGCCAGTTCGTCCGGATCGGCAATGCCGACGATCTCCACCGGCTCGCCGACGACCTCAAGACGGCGGATGGCCGGAATCCATTTGGCCTGAGCGACGCCGCCGGCACCGGCAATGCCGAGCCTCAGCGGCCGCTTGGCCATCCGGGCCGCATCGCCCTTGACCGCATAGACATCACCCCTGCCGAATGCGGCGTCATACGGCGTATGGCCAAAATCGATCGGCGGCCAGACGCTCATCTCGAGGCTCCCCGCTCGAAATAGAGCTGCGTTACCGCCCTCAATGTCAGGGCGGCGATGATGATCGTCCCCTTGATCACATAGAACTGCGCGTCGCCCATCTGCAGGCCCGACAGCCCATTGTTGAGGATGGCGAGGAAAGCGACGCCGATCGCCGTATCGCGCAGCCGGCCGGTGCCGCCGCGGAACGAGGCGCCGCCGATGATCACCGCGACGATCGCATCGAGTTCGAGCCCGAAACCTGCCGTCGGGGCTGCCGCACCGAGGCGGCCCAGCATCACCAGCATGCCGGTCGCAGTGAAGACGGACATCACGATGAGGATCGTGAGCTTGAGCCACGCTTCGCTGACACCGGCCTGCCGCAGCATGCGGGGATCGCCGCCGACGGCATAGATGCGAAGGCCAAGGGGCAGCCGCGCCAGGATCAGCCAGCCGAGCAGGAAGGCGAGGACGACAAGGAACGGCACCAGGGTGAAGCCGAAGGCGACTGGCGCGTTCATCATCGTCACGAAGCCCATGTCGAAGGATACCGTGTTCGCTCCGGTCAAGGAGATGGCGAGGCCGCGGGCCCAGATCCACGCGGCGAGGGTGACGATGAGCGGGTCGAGCCGGAGCCCGCCGACAATGATGCCATTCAGGACATAGACGCCGACGCAGCCGGCGAACCCGAAAGCGAGCGCCAGGGGCACGGGAACCCCGGCCTTCGCGGCGAGCGCCGCGACCACGGCTCCGAGCGCCACGACCGAGCCCGGGGAGATGTCCACCGTCCGCGACACGATGCCGATCATGGCGCCGACCGCGATGATCGCCAGCGTGCTGTTCTGCTCGATCAGGGCGATCGCGTTCGGAAGGGTGGCGAAGCGCGGATTGACGAGCGCGAAGACGAGGGCCAGCAAGACGGTCGCGACGGTTACGGCGCCGCGCGACAGGCGAGCTCCCATCACGCTCATACTGGCATATTCGTCGCGGAAGGCTTCGCCAGTCGAAACCTCGCCGCTGCCGCGCTTCAGGACCCCCCCGCCGACCATCGCGATCAGCAGTAGCAGGCCGGTCACCGTCGTCTGCCAGGTGCCGGGGACGCCGCGGATCGTCATGTAGTTGAAGATCATCATGAGGATCAGCGTGCCGATGACGGCGTGGAGCACCGAGACCCGGCCGGCCGGCAGCCCGCCGCTGCCGAGCGCGACCACGGCAATGGCGAAGAATTCGAGCCCCTGTCCAATCGACGGGCTGATGAGGCCCGTGCGGGCAGCGACCAACACGCCTGCGAGACCCGCCAGGGCACCGCAGCCGACATAGGCACAACCGCGCATCGTGCGGACGGGGAGCCCGGCAAGCCGCGAGGCAACCGGCGCGTCGCCTATCGCGTGAAAGGCGCGCCCCAGCACGGTTCGCTGCAGCACGAAGCCAAGGGCGAACGCCGCCAGGATGGCGACGAGCGCGTCGAGCGGTAGGCCGAGGATCGTTCGCCGCGCGAGATCGTCAAAAACCGGTCCCTTGATCTCAATCCAGGAATTGAAGTGGCCGAGCACCATCAGCCCCAATCCGCGAACGGCGATCATCGTGCCGAGCGTCACGATTACCGGGCTGATGCGGAGGCCCTCGATCAGCAGCGCATTGACTAACCCGACAACGGCGCCGACGAGAATGCCGGCCATGACCGCCATCGCCGGCGGCAGACCGAGAGCGAGGGCGGCGCCGGAAAACGTTGCGGACAGCAGCACGACCGATCCGACCGAGAGATCGATGCCCCCGACCAGCACGACGAGCGTCATGGCGAGCCCCAGGACCAGCACCGACGCCGATTGGCGCAAAATGTTGGCGGCGTTGCCGGGCGTGCCGAAAACAGGGGATGTCAGAACGAAGGCGGCCAGCAGCAGGACCGCCGCAACCAGCATCGCGTTCCGCGTCACAAGGCTGGCGATGCGGCCGGAACCGGACGGAAGCGTGGAAGCGATCATGCGGCCTCCGCGCCCTGTACGACGAGGTTGAGTACTTCCTCGTCGACCGATGCCGGATCGACCACGACGTCGATGCGGCCGGCACGGACGACCAATATCCGGTCGGCAAGCGCAAGGACTTCGGCGAGTTCGGAAGAAACGACGATGATCGCTTTTCCGGCTCGCGCGAGCTCGTCCAGTCGCCGGTAGATCTCGGTGCGGGCGCCGACATCGACACCGCGCGTCGGCTCGATAAGGACGAATATGTCGACGTTGGCGAGATGCCACCGCGCCACCAGCGCCTTTTGCTGGTTGCCGCCGGAGAGACGGCGGATCGGTGTTTCCATCGAGGCAGCGACGACGCCGAAGGTCGCGGCCGCAGCCTCCGTTGCCTGTTGCTCGGCGCCGGTGCGAACTAGGCCGAGGGGGCCGCGCCGATCCCTGAGCGACGAAACGCCGATATTCTCGCGCAGCGTTAAATTGGGCAGGATGCCCTCGGCCTTGCGCTCCTCGGTCAGCAGGCAGACGCCCGCCTTGACCGCGTCTGCCGGACCGCGAAAACGGCGTGGCCGTCCGCCGACCACCATCTCTCCGCCATCGGCCACGATATCGCCGCCGATGAGCCGGCCAAGTTCATTCTGCCCGGCGCCGAGCAGACCGGTGACGCCGACTATCTCGCCGCGGCGAGCGACGAGATCGATGCCGCGAAGCTGGTGTCCGAATGTAATGCCCTGGAGTGCGACCGCCACCTCGCCGGGCTGGCGCGCTTTGTGTTCGAAGCGCTCCGTCCTCGAACCGATCATGGCGTCGGTGAGGCGGCTCTCGGTCCAGCCCGTGAGCGGCGCGGTCACAACATGGCGGCCGTTTCGCAGCACGGTGGCGGTGTCGCAGAGCGCCAGGACCTCGGCGAAGCGATGAGATACGTAGAGAATCGCGACGCCCTGGGCCTTCAGCCTCGCGATGGCGGCAAAGAGGATGCCGCTCTCATGCGCACCCAGTGGTGCGGTCGGCTCGTCGAGAACGAGGATGCGGGGATCGGTGGCAAGGGCCTTGGCGATCTCGACCATCTGCTTCTCGGCCAGAGAGAGATTGCCAACGATCGCGAGTGGATCGAGCGCGAGACCGAGCCGGTCCAATGCCTGCCTGGTGCCGGCGATCATGGCCGGACGATCGAGTATGCCGCGCCGGCGCGGCTCACGACCGAGCGACAGGTTCTCCGCAATGGTCAGATTGGGAAGCAGGCTCAGTTCCTGGTAGACGGTGGCGATGCCAAGGCCGAGCGCGCGGCGCGTGTCGGTGATCTCTACCGGCTGGCCCGCAAGGCGAACGACGCCTTCATCGGCCGCATACATCCCCGATAAGATGTTGATCAACGTCGACTTGCCGGCACCGTTCTGGCCGACCAACCCATGCACGCTGCCCGCATCGATGCGGAGCGATACGTCGGCGAGGGCGACGACACCCGGGAACCGCTTGCCGAGACCGACGATCTCGAGTGCAGGCGGCGATGATGGCAGGGAAGCGGTCATGGAAATCACGGATGCCCGACGAGGCGCCCGCGGCGTCGACCGCCGCGGGCTGTTGGATCAGTAGCCGGCGACGATATCGGCGAGCGGCTTCTCGAACGGGAAACTCTGCATGTTGTTGACCTGGTCGGAGGCTAGCTTCAATGCCTTGTCGACATTGTCGCTGGTCACCAGCACGCCCTTGATCAGCACTTCCTTGCGGTCATCCTTCGCGGTTGCGATCAGGAAGGGGAGATAGGCCTTCCAGAAGCCGGAATATTGCGGGGCGAGAAGAACCGTACTCTTCATGGTGCCGTCCTTGACTGCCTTCAGGCCAGGTTCGGTGCCATCCACGGATACGAGCATCACCTGATCCTGTTTTCCGGACCTTCCGATGACGCCGGCAGCGGGAACAGTGAGGCTGTCGGAATTGCCGTAAATCAGGTCGAGATTCGGATAGGCAGTCATCCAGTTCTCGGTGATCGACACCGCCTTGGTCGGATCCCAGCTCGTTGGCTCCTGGGCCACGACCTTGACGCCTGGATACTGCGCCATGACGTCGGTGAAGCCGCCGGAACGGTCGGTATTGAGGCCCTGGCCGAGCAGGCCCTGCAGATTGGCGACCTCGCCCTTCACCTCGCCGTAGCGAGCCTTCAGCAACTCGGCCGCATATTCGCCGACGATCTTGCCGGTATATCGCTCGTCGAAGCCGAGCACCGCCGCGCAGCCGTCGATCTTGGAATGCAGGCAGACCACCGGGATCTTCGCGGCGGCGGCCTTGGCCATGGTCGGGCCAAAGGCCGCGGCGTCGATGAAATTGATCGAGATGACGTCGACGCCCTGATTGATCAGGTTCTCCATCGCCTGGATCTGCTTGGTGACGTCTCCCTCGCCGCTGGTGACGACGAGATCGAAGCCGGCACGTCGGGCCGCTTCCTTGGCGCCATCGACCTCGCCCAGGTGGAAGGGATTGGACAGGTCGATCTGGATCAGGCCGACGGTGGGCTTGTCGGCCGCGAAGGCGAACGTCGTCGCGAAGGCTGCCGCTGCGGCGGCCGCCAGCAATGTCTTCAGCATCTTTCATCCTCCCTGGCCGCCGGTCTTCTTGCCGCGGCTCGACACTCAATCGTTGAATGCGGAAAAATGTTACCGGTAACTTATGACAGAGTCAATCGTCTCGCTCAGTGTTTGCGACGGCTCGATTCGCGCGAAATGATCGAGAAGCCGAGATCGTAGCGCTCGCTCGCACCCTTGCTTCCGGCGAGACGCGCCAGGATCATGTGACCGGCCTTTCGCCCCATCTCCATGGCTGGGACGTGAACCGTGGTCAGGGTTGGCGAGACGACACGGCCGATTTCGAGATCATGGAACCCGGCAATGCCTAGTTGCTCCGGCACCCGGACGCCGAGTTCGCGGCAGGCGAGGATCGCGCCGACCGCGAAGACGTCGGAGGTGAAGAACACCGCATCCACGTCCGGCGCATTCTTGCGCAGCATGCGGATCGCTCGCGCCCCCGTCTCCGGCAAGATCGCGGCCTCGTCATGGACGACTTGGATCGGCGGCGCCGACAGCCCCGCTTCGCGCATCGCATCAAGATAGCCCTCGGCCCGGTGCCGGGCGCGCTCATTGCTCTCGCTCGGCCCGTTGACGAAAGCGATGCGGCGATAGCCCGAACGGATCAGTTCGGCCGTCATCGCATGCGCCGCCTCGCGATTGGAGAAGCCAACGGCCATGTCAACCGGCTCATCGCCGGTCTCCCACGTCTCGACGACGGGAATGCCGAAGCCGCGCAGCAATTCGCGCGTCGCCCCGGTATGCGTGAGCCCAGTCAACACTAGCGCATCGGGCCGCCGCTCAAGGATCGAGCGGATCTGACTCTCCTCGACATCTGTACGATAGGCGCTCGACGATACGAAAAGGCCGAGACCCGCCTCGGACAGCACGTCGCTGATCCCTTCCAGCGTATCGGCGAAGATGGAGTGGCGCAGCGTCGGCACGATCGCCGCCACCAGCCCGGTCGAGCCGGCGGTCAGGCTGCCGGCAAGGCGGTTCGGGACATAGCCGATGCGGGCCATGGCGGCGGTGACCCGTTCCCGCGTCTCGGCATTGACCTTCTCGGGATGGCGCAGCACCCGCGATACCGTCATCTTGGTGACGCCGGCCAGCGCCGCCACTTCGGACATGGTCGCGCCGAAACCGGCCTTCGCTGCCTTGCCGCTTTCCGTCACGATGTTCCCCTGCTCGCGCCCTGCATCGCTTCCCCGAATAGCCGGGCTCTTGTTCCGTTGGCTTGTCGTCCCTTCTTATCGCGAACGTGTCGTCGCTGCGTCCGAAAATGCGGCGGCCGGCAAGCGGATCGCATCGGGCGGATTGCGTCGAGAACGACCGTGGATATGATACCGATAACATATGGGAGGGAGCGATGGATTTCTTTGCGGCGGGCCTGACACCGGACGATCTGCGCCGCCGGGTCGGCCATATGTCCCAGCTTGGCGGCGTGCGCCTGATCACTTCGGACAATGGTCCCTCGCGCGGGGTGCGTCTTGTCGAATTCCGCACAGGCACCGGCTTCACCTTCGAGATCGGCGTCGATCGCGGCTTCGATGTCGGCCGTTGCGACTATCGCGGGGCATCGCTCGCCTGGATGCCGCCGACGATGCTGCCCGGGCCGTGGTATTTCGAGGATCAAGCCAATTTCGGCTGGCTGCGGGCCGGGCTCGGCGGCTTCAACAATACCTGCGGCCTGCTCCATATCGGCAATCCCGAAGACGCCGATGTCAGCCACTACAATTTCCCTGCCCGGCCCACGGATCACTACGGCGTTCACGATCGGGCAGCGCTGATCCCGGCGGAACTGGTGAGCCTCGGCGAGCGCTGGATCGATGGGAGTTACGTGATGGAGGCGATTGGGCGGGTCACGCAGGCGCAGGCCTATGGCGAGAATCTCGTGCTTACCCGGACCTATCGGGCCGTGCTCGGCCAATCCGCCTTCACCATGGAGGATGTGGTCGAGAACCGCGGCTATACGCCGACCAGCCATATGCTGCTCTACCACATCAATATCGGCTATCCGTTCGTCGACTACGGTGCCGAGTTCATCGCGCCAAGCATCGGGACGCCGAAGCTCTTGTTCGGCACGGCCGATCTGGAGGACCGCACCAGTTGGTCGCGATTCGTCGCTCCGCAGCGCAACTGGATCCAGCAAACCTTCGAGCATCGCATGCGCGCCAATGAAAGCGGCGAGGTGGAGGTCGCGATCTTCAATCCGCGCCTGATGGGCGGAATCGGGCTCTCGGTCGCCTATGATCAGAAGACGCTGCCCAACTACATCGAATGGCGGATGATGGGCGAAGGGCAATATGCCGTCGGAATCGAACCGTGCAGCAACGGCTTCGGCCGGCGCGAGATCGAGGACCGCGGGGAACTGATCGTTCTGCAGCCCGGCGAGAGCCGCCGATACACGTTGCGCGTCGCCATTATCGACGCTGACCGGGCTGACGAGATGCGAATGTTGGAGTCCGCAACGCGGTGATCGTCGATGAACGCGATCCTGTCTTCGACCGGCGGTCGAGCTCCGCCCGCGGGAAATACGAGGGCGCCTTGCGCAGAATCTTGTTCGCCTGCCGCAACTCGCGGTTCTCCCGCTCGAACGCCTTCAGCTTGGCCGCCATATCCGTCGTCTCCCCGGCCCGCTTGCCGGCGTCGACCTCAGCCTTCTTGAGCCGCTCGTTCAACGAGTGTCACGAGCCGCCCATCTTGGTCGCAATCGACACAATCGCCTGCCAGCGCGACGGATGCTCAGCCTCATGATCCAGCACCATCCGCACCGCGTGAGCGCACCTCAGACGAAAACTTGTTCGTCGTCTTGCTCGTCATGACTCCACCTTCTCAGGAGTTGGAGCCTTCGACAAACCCGGGGCGGTTCACTTCGACCGCGCCCTGTCATTGGGCGTGCAAGGGTCGACCCTCTAGTGCAGTAGGCCGCTTGAGCTCGACAGCAACTAGATAGTCTGTGAACGCGCGATCTCGCAGGAGCTCACATCGGATGGCTTCAACGCGTTGAGAATGTTTCAGAAATTCTGCGCCTACCGGGGTCTCGATCGGCGCTGATTGAGACCCGGATAGTCTTCGATATCTATGAGAAGATTCGATGATTAGGTCGATTCAAGCCGAGGTCAAAATCCCGCGCCCATTCACTGCCAGCGCTGCTGGACAACGCGTGGCCACTGGTCCGCCACTCACCCGCTGCTCAACATATGCGTCTTTGCGAGCAGGGCGAAAAGGTCGGTCTGGCTGATCAGGCCAGCGATGCGGCGATCTTCGCCGACGATGATGGCCGCGTGGGTGCGCCCGTCGGTCAGAAGCGGAACGAGGCCGAGGGCCGGATCGTCTGGTGCGGCGGTTGCCGATTCCGAGACGAGGCCGGCGATGAACTCGGCGTCACCAGCAAGCTCGCGAAGGCCGATCGTGCCGACGAGTTCATCGCGATCATCGACCACCGGTAAGGTGCGGATGTTGTGATCGATCAGCAGCTTCCGAGCGGCTTCGCTGCGCGCGTCCAGACCGACGCGTACGACATCGCGTGACATGACGTCTCGGCAAAGGACGGCGCCGGTCGAACGGATGAGCGCCTGCAACTCGACCTGCCGCAACAGCCGGTCGAGATCAGCCCTGTCGATGTCGAAGGTCTCATCGAAAGAGCGGAGCGCGGCGTCTATATCTTCGCCACGAAAGCCGACGCGCAACGGCGTGGGAATGTCGGACGTCCGATGCTGATTGCCAGTGGGCGGGACCACGACGTGCGGATAGCGCCGGCGCGCTAGGCGGTGGAAGGCGATTCCGATCGCCACCAGCAGCACCGAATTGAGACCGACTGGAACCAGCGGAAACAGGAAGCCCGCCGAGGCCACGGCAGGACCGCCCAGCGCCGCCGTCAGGGCGGCGGCACCGCCCGGCGGATGCAGGCTGCGGGTTAGCGACATGACGGCGATCGCCAGCGAAACCGCGAGGCCGATCGCCAGCACCGGCTCGTGTACGAGATGAGCGACGAGGATGCCGACAAAGGCAGAGATCGTGTTGCCGCCAATGATGGGCCATGGCTGGGCGAGCGGACTAGCTGGGACGGCAAACAGGAGCACGGCTGAGGCGCCGATCGGCGCGACGATCAGTGGGAATTGGGGTCCGAGGCCAGCCAGCCAGCCGCAGAACAACCCGGTGACGGCAATGCCGACCAGCGCTCCGAGGCACCCTATCGCCCGTTCTCGCGCCGTTGCCCCGGCAAGAATCGGCACGAACAACGGGAAGCGATGTTTGGGGCTGTGATCGGACGGCAAGGAAATGAACTCGGTATCAGAGCAGCGCTGGGACGGCTGTAAACAACTCGCCAGACAGCGACGTCTAGAACCGCCGGCTGGACCTGTACATCAGAAAACACTGCCTGCGATCGCAATGACCAAGGTCACGAGCGTGTAAGAGCGCACTATTGACGTCATACGGCCAATGTCAGCCTCGCTTCGCGCGCAACGCCTGGACACGTGGCGAACTTGCGGGCGCCGAGTGCGACATGCCGGCTCGCCCGGCACGACACATCGTATTGCGTGCCGCTGTTCGGGCAATCGTTCCAGCCCGCGAATGCGCGACTCACGCGCTGCGCTCTTTTCGATCCCAAACAACGGTCGCACCAATGCTTCTTGAACGGATCCGGTCCAACGAGGGGCCGTTCCTGCTGCGCCGAAAGCAGGTTTGTGAGAGACTCACACTAAATCCTCGAATAGCGGGTATGGATCGGCTAGGAGACCTCCAGGTTCATTGCGCTTTGGCGCCTTCGGATGACACGACGATGGATGATCGGCATAGCAGGGGACAGTTCGGCGGCAGGTCCGGTGGATTGCCCGAAATCGCACAGGCGATCGCTATCTCCGGCGAAAGGTCGACCAAGTCGCGCCATTCGCTGCTGACGTCATCGACGGTTGGGTCGACCAACCGCGGCCGCGTCCTGCAGGCTTTGTTCGACCTCGGCCCCACGAGCCGGGCCGATCTGGCGCGACTTTCCGGCGTCCATCGCACGACCATATCCGGCATTGTCCAGCCGTTGATCGACGACGATTTGCTGGTTGAGATCGACGCGGCTCCCGGGCAGCCGGCGCGCGGCAAGCCGGCCCGCCCCCTGTGGTTCTCGCCGAATTCGCGGCCCATCTGCGGCGTGCTGCTCATGCCGGACGCGGTGCATGCCTGCCTCGTCACGCTCGAGGGCACGATCCTGGTCGAGGTCAAGCTCGACCTGCCACCCGGAGACGGGCCAACCGCCCCCATCATCGAAACCATAGTGACCTGCGTCCAGCGCACGCTCGCCGGCGCGAGCCGCACGCCGCTCGGCATCGGCGTCGCCGTAGGCGGAATGGTCGATACGGATCTGGGCTCGATCGTCGCCGTCAATTTGGCGCCGGCGCTCGATCGATTCCCGCTCGCCGATGCGCTGCAGGCGCGGTTCAATCTGCCCGTCGTTCTCGATCATCACCCGCGCGCACTATTGGTCGGCGACCGCTGGTTTGGCAGCGGCCGCGGCGCCGAGCAATTTGCCGTCGTTTATACCGGCGAGGTCCTGGGCGGGGCCTTCTATGTCGAGGGTCATCTCTATCGGGGCGCCGCCGGCGCGGGCGGCGAACTAGGGCATACTTTCGTGCAGCTCGACGGCGAACTCTGCCGCTGCGGCCGGCGCGGATGCTGGGATACGGTCGCGACGCTGAGCTGGCTTCGCCGCGAGGCGCGAGCCATCGGCCTGCCGGATCCCGATGCCATCAATTCCGCCCGGCTGGTCGCCATGGCCGATCGCGAAGTCGCCGGCGCGGCGTCGCTGCTCGATCGCTATGCCCGCAACGTCGCCGCCGGCGTCGCGAATGTTCAGCAGACGCTGGCACCTAACGTCTTCATCCTGCATGGCGACGTCGTGCTCGGCGGCGAGCGGATGATCGACGCCATCGCCGGGCACGTCCGCAGCATGGTGCCCCGCCGCCCCGGCGGCGAGATCGAGATCATTGCCGGCGATGCCGGCGACCAGGCCGCGCTGCTCGGCGCCGCCGGATTGGTCCTCTCCGACCTGCTGCGGTTCCCGATCTAGGGAGTCGAACCGCGGCTAGCCATTCAAGCCCGGATAGCTCTGCAGCCAGGGCCGCAGCCGTTCGAAATGGGCGGCGAGCGTCAACACACTCGCATCGGCATGACGGCGACCGATGATCTGGAGGCCGACTGGCAATCCTTCCGGCGTCAGCCCCGCGGGAACCGAGATGGCGGGGTGGCCAGTGAAATTGATCGGATAGGTCATGCACCAGCCGATCAGTGGATCGACGGGTTCGCCATTGATCTCGGTCGGGCCGCGCGTATGCCCGTCCGTGGCGTTGCGCACCGGCGGAATCGCCAGCGTCGGCGACACGATCAGATCGCAGGATTCGAGGATATCCTCGATCGCGTCGAACACCTGGCTGCGAAGCAGATCGTCGAGCGCATGGTCGACGGCCGAGACGCGATAGGCGGATTGCAGCATGGCCAGGAAATCTGGAGACAATTTGTCGGCCAGATCTCCCAGAAGATCGATGCCGTCCGCCTTCCAGTGCACGGCAATCGCCGCGTAGTGGATGGCGATGGTGCGCACCCACAGCGCCGCCAGCTCATTGTGGTCGGGTTTCAGCTTCAGTTCGATCTCCTCGACCTCGACATCCTTGCCCGAGAGAGCCGAAACCGCATTGCGGACGACCGCAGCGACGCGCGGATCGACCGGGAAATTGCCGAGCCGCGGGCTGTAGGCGACGCGGATCTTGCGCTGCCGCCGCGCCGCGGCATCGAGATAGCGCGTGCCGTCATCGGGTAGCGACAGCGGATCGCGGGCATGCGGTCCGGCCATAATCGACGTCATCAGCGCCGCGTCGGTCACCGTGCGAGCGAGCGGCCCGATATGGACCAGCGGATGGCCCCAGAGGAAAGCATCCGGCCGCGTGACCGACGGGATGCGGCCGAAGGATGGCTTGAATCCGACCGTGCCGCTGAAGGCGGCGGGGATGCGGACCGAGCCGCCGCCATCGGTGCCCTGCGCCAGCGCCGCCATGCCGTCGGCGACCGCCGCCGCGCTGCCGCCGGAAGAGCCGCCGGAATTATAGCCGATGGCGAAGGGCGTGCTGGTCGGGCCGAAGCGCAGATTGTCGGTGATGCCCTTGTGGCCGAATTCCGGCGTATTGGTCTTGCCGAGAATGATGGCCCCTGCGGCCAGCAGGCGCTCGACCGCGACGGCGCTCTTCTTTGGCACGCGGTTCTGGACGGCCAGGGAGCCCATCGAGGTCGGAATGCCAGCTACGTCGTCGAGATCCTTGATGCCGACTGGCACGCCATGCAACGGACCGAGCGGGCCGCCGGCCATCACCGCCTTCTCCGCCTCGCGCGCCGCGTCCCTCGCCTGGTCGGCCAGCACCAGCGTATAGGCGTTGACGATCGGGTTACGGGTTTCGATCCGGGCAAGGTAGGCCTCGACCACCTCGACGGGCGACAGGTCGCGCCGCTTGATGCGGGCGGCGAGTTCGCTCGCCGGCAGGAAGCACAGTTTCGTTGCGTCGTCTGGCGTCGTCATGGAGGTGTTCCGCAGGGTTGTTATCGGATGAAGACGGGATTGATCGATCCGCCAGTGCCCTTGCTGACCTTGGCCGGGCTGCCGCAGAAGAGGCCGTCAAATTGTCGGTCGGCCGCCGCCCGTTCCGCGAGATCGTCGAGCCACGCCATTTCGGTGAAGACGATGCCGAGATTGCGCATCAGCGCCGCATGCAGCACCAGCATCATCCCCGTATCCGGCTCATAGGTGGTCTCATTGGCGAGCGTATCGGTGACGAGGCAGGGTATTTCCATGGCGTCGAACCAGCGCACCAGATCGAGGCTGAAGGTCAGCCCCGGCTCCCAATACGTGTCCGTTATGGTCTCCCGGCCGCCGAGCAGCGCACCGACCCAGCCGGTGCGCACCATCAGGATGCTGCGCGGCAGGATCTCGACGCCTTGCGCGCGGGCGCATTCGACGAGGTCGTGATGCGTGATCGTCTCGCCGCGGCCGAGCGCCGCCTTGCCGCGAAACCGCGCTATGTCGAGCAGCACACCGCGCCCGACGATGCCGCGCTCGGCGATCGGCATGATGCCGGCCTTGGTCATGCCGCCATTGGTGCTTGCCGCCGGATAGCCGTTCCAGAGCGTATCATCGAACCACATATGGCCGAGCGCGTCGCAATGCGTGCCGGCCTGGGCGAAGCCGGTGACATAATCGTCAGCGAATTCCAGCCCGCCATGCAGCGGATGCCAGTGACCTGCGGTGAAGCCCGCCTTGTCGGCGACCATGAAGTGGCGCGCCGGCCAGCGCCCCGGAAACACGGGATCGCCGCGATCTGTCGCGATTGGCACGCCGAGCGTGAAGGTGCGGGCCTGGCGGATGGCCGCCAGCCCCTGCCGGACCTCGCGCTCGCCGAGGAAATTGAGCGCGCCAATCTCGTCATTGGGACCCCAGCGACCCCAGCGGTTCGGCGCATCGGCTAGAAGGCTGTGAAGCGTCTTGGGATCGGCGTTCACGGCGCCACCGCCAGTTCGAGCCCCTGCGTCTCCCGCGGCTCCCTGGCCCCGGTAATGTAACCAACGACCTCCTCCAGGTTGGTCTCGCCGCTGTTCATGTCGGCGACCTTGCGTCCGCGCCGCATGACGACGACCCGATTGCACACCTGCCAGAGATGCTCGAGATTATGGGTGACCATCACGATCGTGAGGCCTCGCTCACCGAGCCGGCGAATCAAATCCAGTACTTCTCGGGATTCGCGCACGCCCAATGCCGCCGTTGGCTCGTCCAGCAGCAGCAGTTTGCGGCCCCAGAAGGCACCGCGCGCGATGGCCACGAGCTGACGCTGCCCGCCGGACATGCGATCGACCGGCTTGTTGCGCACGCCGGGAATATCGATGTGCAATTCCTCAAGCCCGCGGCTCGCTGTCTCCAGCATGTCGCGACGTCGTATGAAACGAAAAAGCGCCGGACCCTTGCCGAGCGCCAGTTCGCGGCCGAGGAAGAAGTTCTCCGCTGCCGAGAACGTGCCGATCAGCGCAAGATCCTGATAGACCGTCTCGATGCCGAAGCGCTGCGCCTCGGCGGGCGGCGAAAGCGTCGTCGGCTGGCCATCCAACAGGATCTGCCCCGAGGTCGGATCATGGGTCCCGGCGAGGATCTTGATCAACGTCGACTTGCCGGCGCCATTGTCGCCGACAAGGCCCAGAATGTCGCCCTTGGCAAGGTCGAGCGACACGGCGTCGAGCGCTTGAATGCCGCCGAAGCTCTTGCTGATCTGCCGGAGGCTGAGCAGCGTCATGTTCCCGTGTCCCCGTTCGTCCCGCACCGCATCGACCTAACCCCGCCCATAGCGCCGCCCGATCCCGCCAAGGGCTACGGCGAGGACCAGCAGGCAGCCCGCAAAGAGATACTGGGTGAAGATCGGCGCGCCGATCATCGCAAGGCCGTTATTGCCAACGGCCACGGTGAGCACGCCGATCAGCGTGCCGATGATGTGAAACTGCCCTTCGCGAAGGGCCGCTGAACCGAGAAAGGCGGCGGAAAACGAAGTGAGCATGAAGCCGTCCCCGGCGGTGACCTGGCCCGAACCCAGATTGGATGCCATCAGCACGCCGCCGATCGCCGCGCAGGTGCTCGCGATCGCGAAGGTGATGATACGGCTGCGGTCGACGGCGACGCCGGCCCGTCGGGCCGATTCGGCGCTGACGCCGATCGCTTTGATATGTTGCCCCTGGACGGTCCGGTTCAGGATAACCCAAAGGACGATCAGCACCGCCGCCATGATAAGAATAAGATGCGGCACGCCGCCGAGACGGCCGATGGCGATATCCGTGAATTCCCGCGAATGGGTGAGTTGCAGCGGAATACCGCCCGAATAGGCGTAGTTGAGGCCCACCACCACCGTTCCCGTTCCTAACGTCGCGATGAAGGCGTTGACGCCGATCTTGGAGACGATGATGCCATTAACGATTCCGATCACTGTCCCGATGGCGACGACGATCAGGATAGCGATGGGGATCGGCAATTGGTTGGCGCTGAGAAGTCCGACTACCAGCAAGCCGCAGAAGCTTGCAACATAGCCGATGCTCAGGTCGAAATCGCCGGCAACGAGCGGAAGCGTCAGACCCGCGGCGACGATCGTGCCGATCGCCATATCGTTGAGAATGTTCCGGAAATTGCCGACGGTCGCGAACGTACCGGGCTGGGTCGCCGAGAAGACGATCAGCATGGTCACCAGGACGAGGATGGTTCCGTATGTTCCGAGGAGGCGCATGGCCAGGGCCTGCCGGGCACGAGACCGGTCTCCGGCGGGCGACGCGTGAACGCTCGCCCGGCCCGGCGCAGCCGAGGCTGTGCTCCCCGGGCGAGATTTGTCGGCCAACATGAAAGTTCCTCTTGCCGCTGTGTAGACGATCCGGCCGGGCGAGCCCCCGCCGGATCTTGGTCCTGAGATGGCAAGGACTATTGGGGATTGTCTTTCATGAACTGGTCGACATTGTCCTTGGTCACGAGATCATAGCCGGGAACGAATGACTTCGGCTCCCAAGCGGCGCCTGCCGCGATGACGTCGGGGATCTGGTCGATCAGCATCTTGCCGGCTGATGTCAGGTCGACGCCGAGCGTCGCTGTCATGGTGCCGTCCTTGACGGCTTGTACAGCCGGCGCAGTGGCGTTGAAGGAATAGACCTGGACGTCTGTCCGCCCGTTCTGCTTCAGCGCGGCGATCGCGCCCATGGCATTGTCGTCATAGCAATTGAAGATCGCGAATGGGCCCTTGTCGCCGGCTGTGGCCGCAAGCCAGGCGCTGGTCGCGGCCTGGGAGGACTCTGCCGCGCCCGGGATCGTGATCTCGTGCGTCGTCGCCTTGAGGCCCGGATTGGCGGCCACCGCCGCGTCGAATGTATCAGCGCGCTCGCGGCAGGGAATGCCGGGGTGATAGCTCAAATCGAGCACCGTGCCGGCATTGTTGATGTTCTTGAGCAACAGATCCATGAGCGGCGGAGCGGCGCCCGTACTGGCGGAAAGAGCAATTCCCGGCGCCATGCCGCCACCTGCGGAGAGAACTGGAATATTGGCTTCCTTCGCGGCGGCGAGGCCCGCGGCGAGGCCAGTCGAATCGAACACCGTGACGATGATTGCATCGACTTTTTTCGTCACAAGCTGCTTGATCCCGGCGATGGCCTGCGACGGGTCGCCATTGGCATTCAGCGTCGCCACAGTCCAGCCCTTGGACTCGGCCTGCTTCGTCATCGTATCGATCATCTGGTTGGTATCCACGTCCGAGGTGGAAAAGGTGATGATGCCGATGTCGAGTTTGTCGTCGGCGATCGCCGGCGAAACGAAGGGCAGCGCTGCGAGCGCAAGAACCCCGAATATCTGAGTTCGGTTCATTTCATTGCTTCCCTGTTGAAGGTCGCTGCCATTTCGGACGGACGCGGTTTCCCTGCGCATCCAGATATCCGAGGCAATATCGGGTCAAACTATTTTGTACGTGTGAGCCACAAACGAAATATGCGCACAGGTTTTGGCCGGCTGCAATGGCCAGATTTGGCGGATCAGACAGGCATCCACCCTCTTGGGTGTGAACAGGTGCCCAAGCGGGACCTCACACGAGATGGCGTCAACACATTGCGAATACTTCCGAAATTCTATGTCTGTCGGGGCCTCGATCGGCGCCGGCAGAGCCCCCGGCTGTCTTCAAGATTTATTATCAAAATCATATAGTTAGATCGATTTCGGCCGGGGCAATAATTCCGCGCCTATTCGCAGTCATGTCCGGAGGGAATACATCGCAGGCCGGCTTTGCGTCAGCACGAGATCGACATTGGACATGTCGTTGCCGTCCATCTTGGCGGCCATCTCCGCCTCGTTCAGCCGGTAGTGCGTCCAGCGCTCGAAAAGGCGCTGGCGCAGGACTTCGCGGGCCGCCGTGATCATGATTGTCGTGTCGAAGGCGAGGCTTCGCCAGGGTTCGCGGTCGAGCAGAAGGTAGTTGCCCTCAACGATCAGCAACCGCACGGAGCGCGGGATAATCCGGGCGCCAGCGCGCGCGATCTCGATGTCGCGGTCGAAGACCGGCACCGCGATCTCATCCTCGTCATCGGAGCGCAGGCGCCGCAACATTTGTTCGAAGCCCACCACATCGAAGGTTTCGGGCGCGCCCTTGCGCGGGCGCAGGCCGCGCGGAACGAGGACAAGGTCGTCGAAATGATAGCCGTCCATCGACAGCACGGCGGCGGCGCCGGGATAGACAGCATTGAGGCGATCCTCAAGCTGCGCGGAGAGCGTCGATTTGCCAGCGCCGGGCGGACCGGCCAGGGCCACCATGTGCCGGGTGGCTCCTATCTTCGTCGTTAGAAGTGTCGTGAGTTCGTCGATCGAAAAGGGCTGCATGGCGTTTCCGTCCATCGCTGAACTGGCAACTGCCTACTGTTCCCGAACCAACCACCGGATCATGTTGGCCATCAGCCGGTCATAGCCTTCCCAATCGAGGAAGTCCCTAGAGAGCCAGTGAGGGCCGATATCGGTCGCCCATGCGAGCGTACGGCCGGCGCCATAGAAGCGCACGGCAAGGAGGGGGAGGACGGCACCGCGATAGGGGACCTGAACGAGTATCGTGGCGTCGTTGGGCGCGCGGGCCAAGGTTCGGTTGATCCCGAGAATATAGGGGATCGGCACGCTTATGCCGTCCAATATCGGATGGCCGGGCTGTACGATCGCGGGGTCGAGACCTTCCGGCGCCTCGACGCCATCGGGACCCGACAGGCACTCGACGGGCAGACACTCCTCGACCGCGGTGCCATGGAACAGTGCCATGCCGTCCATGCCCTGGAAGCTGGTGTAGCCGCCGGCCATCATCAGCGCACCGCCGCTCTCGACCCATTGCCGCAGCAGTTCGAGCCGATTGACGGACCGCCGGCCCGCACGCGTCTGCGGCGTGTAGAGAAGCGACAGCATGCCGACATCGGAAAGCACGACACAGGAAAAGGCAGAAAGAGCTTCGAGGCTGGTTGGAAACTCACTTTCGCAACGCTCGCCCCCGATCTGTGTCACCTCGATCCCGCAAGCTGCCATCGCGGCGAGATAGCGTTCCGCGCCGTTTGTATAGCGGGAGGAGGCTCCGACCTCGTAGCCCTTGGAGGCGAACGACGTGATGTGGAAAGTCTCGCCGGCCAACAGGACGGGTTTCATCGGTCAATCCTCAATGAGGGCGAAGTGGGAGCCAAAGGCCGAAGGGCGCCACCACCCGAGAGCGGCGGCGCCATCTGTCTTTGATCGTCAAAAGATCAGAACTTGAACTCTTCGACGTTCGCCGGCGTCACGATATCGGCCGGCCCGAGCAGCACTTCGCCGCCCTTGCCGACGGTGTAATCGCCGAGGCGCCCGGCCTTGAAGGTTTCGCCTTCCTTGCCGGTGAGCTTGCACTGGGCCACCGCCTGCGCCGCGAAATAGGTCAGGTAGCCGAGGTCCTTGACGTTCCACCAGATGTCCTGAACCGAACCGTCCTGGATGTACTTCTTGATCAAGGTCGCGGGCGCGAGGCCGGTCAGCTTGATCTTGCCGAGCAGGCCCGCCTGCTCCATGGCGCGCGCGGCGGCCGGCAGCCCGATGCCGGCAGGAATGATGATGCCCTTCAGATTGGGGAACGCCTGCGCGAGTCCCAGCGCCTGCTGCTGGTTCACCTGCTCGCTCTCCTGGCCATAGGCGACCTGGACCAGCTTCATCTTGGCGTATTTCGGCTCGGCCGCCATCTTGGCCTTCATGAAGTCGATCCAGGCGTTCTGGTTCGTGGCGGTGGGCGTCGAGGAGAGAATGGCGAATTCGCCATCATAGTCGATGAGCTTGCCCATCGATTCCAGCATCATCTCAGCAAGGCTGTCGCCGGCTGCCTGATTGAGGAAGACGGTTCGGGCGGCGGGCGCGACGTCGGAATCGTAGGACACGATCTTGACGCCCTGCTGCATGGCGCGCTTCAGCGCGGGGGCAACGGCATTGGCATCATTGGCCGAAATCGCGATGACTCCGACCTTCTGCGATACGAGATTGTTGATGAACTCGATCTGTGCCTCGGCGGTGGCCTGGGATGGAGCCTGCTTGATGGCCTTGCCGCCGATCTCGGCCGCCGCTTCCTCGGCGCCGGTCTGCGCCACCTGGAAATAGGGGTCCGTGTCGAGCTTCGGCAGGAAGCCGACGGTAACGGGGGCGGTCGCGCATTCCTCGGCGCTCGCGACGGATGCGAGCGACGCGACGGCAACGAGGCTGCTAGCCAGTAGCAGGGACTTAACGAGATGCGACTTCATGGTCTTCCTCCTCGGGACTTTCGATCCGGATTGGTGACGTGCAGACGAGATTCCGGAATTACTCGCCTGTCTTTCGGGAGAGAAACTGAACGCGCAGGCTGCCGAACACGCGCTCGGCCGCGTTGCTTGCCAGAAGCGAGACGATGAGCAGCAGGCCGATGACGGTGCCCTGCGCATCGCCGCCGATCTGCAGCAAACCGAGCACATTACGGATCGTGGCGACCAGAAGCAGGGCCCAAAGGACGCCCGTGAGCCGCCCCTTGCCACCGAAGACGCTGATGCCGCCCAAGAGCGCGATGGTGATGACATCGAGCTCGATGCCGAGCGCGTTATTGGCGCGGGCATTGGACAGGCGCGCGGCATAGACCATGCCGGCCGCCGCGCAGACGACGCCGGAGGTGACGAACAGCCAGAACACGGTGCGAGCGAGACGGATGCCGGAATAGCGCGCCGTATCTGGATTGCCGCCGATCGCATAGATGCGCCGGCCGACCGGCATCTTCTGCTGTGCGATCGCAAAGATGGGCGCCAGCACGAGGAACGGCACGATCGTCCAGGGGAGCGGCGTCGGACCGACCATGTCGATGCCGAAATTCAGGAAGCTGTCCGGGAAGACGTTGATCGAGCCCGAGCCGAGCAGGATGTAGCCGATGCCCCGGAACAGAGCCATGGTGCCAAGCGTCACGACCAGCGACGGCAGGCCCAGCGCCGTCACCAAAACGCCGTTGAAAGCGCCACAGAGGCCGCCCGCGACAAGCGTCAGCGGTATGGCAACGATCAGCGGCGCGCCGGCCTGGACCATCAGCCCAAACACGACACTGGTCAGCGCCAATATGCTGGCGACCGACAGGTCAATCTCGCGGGCAATGATCAGCAGCACCATGGGCAGGACGATCAAGGCCCGCTCCGATACGCCCGCAATGGCCTGCGAGATATTAAAGGCCGATGCGAAGTTCGGCACGAACAGGACGGCATAGGCCAGAACCGCGATCGTGAGAACGGCCAGGAAATTGTCCCAGTTGGCGAAGCGCGCCACGAAATCCGGTGGGGTGTCGGAACGGCGGGCCATCAATGCCCTCCCTTCCGGCTCGCGGCGCCCCGGCGCGCCACATAGGCATCGATCCCGATCGCGGCGAGGATAACGAGGCCGTAGACGCCTTGCAGCCAGAGCGGATCGACACGGACCAGCGTCAGCCCGTTGTTGATGACGAGAAGCGTCAGCGTGCCGAGCGCGACGCCGAGCACCGTACCCGAACCGCCGCGCACCGCGATGCCACCCACCACCACGGCGGCGATCACCGTCAGCTCGAAGCCATAGGCGACGCGTGCATCGACCGTGGCATAGCGCGACGCCCAGAGCGCGCCATCGAAGCCGGCCAACAAACCGCCGACGGCGAAGGCGAGCAGCACGCGGGCCCGGACGGGAATGCCGATGAGCTGCGCGCCGGCGGGGTTCGAGCCGATCGCATAGAGCTCCCGCCCGATCACCGTGGATCGGAGCGCCCAGGCGATGACCAGAAGCGTTGCGACCGCGATGATCAACACGGCAGGGATGCCGAACAGATTGGCGCTGGTCATGTCGAGCCAGGACTGCGGAACCTGATCGGCGCTGATCTGCTGCCCGCCAGCCCAGAGGCTGTTCAAGCCGCGGAAGATCGTCATGGTGCCAAGCGTCACGACGATGGCCGGAACCTTGCCGTAAGTAACGACGAAGCCGTTCACGAGGCCCGCCAGCAACCCGATGCCGCACGCAAGCAGCACGCCGCCAACGACGCCGAGTTCGGGATGAAGATGCAACGTCGACGCCGCGCCATAGGCGGCAAGACCGATCACGGCAGCGACCGAGAGATCGATGTTGCGCGTGATGATGACCAGCATCTGGCCGACCGCAACAGTCATCAGCAATCCGGCATCCATGGCGAGCGCGGAAAGATTGGCGCCGCTCAGCATGCGCGGATTGAGGATCGAAACGGGGATGATGACGGCGGCAATCGCCGCGACGAGGCCGAATTCGCGCCGGGCAAAGAAGCGCGGCAAGGCAAGGCCGGGACTTTCGGGCGTGAAGATCTGCGGTTCGGCCCCTTCAACGGGACGCATCGCGTCGCGCTCCGCCTCCACAGCGTCCGTCGCAGCACCAATGACCTTTTCCTGCGTCGCCTCGTCCCGGTTGAACCGCGCGCTGATCCGGCCCTCGCGCAGGACGATCATCCGATCGCACATGCCGAGCAATTCCGGCAGCTCGGACGAGATCAGGATGATCGCCAACCCTTGAGAGGCGAGATCGGCGATCATAGCATGCACGTCGGCCTTGGCCTGGACGTCGATGCCCTGCGTCGGTTCGTCGAGGATCAGCACGCGCGGTTGCGTGGCGAGCCATTTGGAGAGGACGACCTTCTGCTGATTGCCGCCCGACAACGTACTGACCGGCTGGTCGTAGGAATGAAACCGCAGCCGCAACCGGTCGAGAAAGGGCTTCGCGAAGGCGAGCTCCTTGGAGCGGGAGACCAGTCCGCCACGGGTCGCATCGTCGAGAACGGTCAGCGAATTATTGGCCAGGATCGAGAAATCCATCACCAGACTCTGCCCGATCCGGTCCTCCGAAACGTAAGCGATGCCGCGATCCATCGCGTCGCGGGCGGAAGCGAAGCGGACATCCGCGCCATCCAGCGTCATCGTGCCGGCCGTGGGCAGGTCGATGCCGAACAGAACCCGCGCGATCTCGGTGCGTCCGCTGCCGACCAGGCCACCAAATCCAAGGATTTCGCCGGCGCGCAGCTCGAAGGACACATCCTCGAAGGCCCCGTCGCGCGACAGGCCCTTCACGCTCATCAGCACCGCTCCCCGCGTCGGCTCATGGTGCGGATAGAGGCCATCGAGCGAGCGTCCGACCATCATCTGGACGGCGCGCTCACGCGTCAGTTCCTGGGCGCGCTCAACGCCGACGAGATGCCCGTCCCGCAGCACTGCGATCCGGTCGGCGACGCGGTAGATCTCGTCCATGCGATGGCCGACGAACATCATGGCGACCCCATGGCCGCGCAGATTGTTGACGACGGCGAACAGCCGCTCGACCTCACGCTGCGACAGCGCCGCCGTCGGCTCGTCCATGATCAGCACGCGGGCATCGAGCGACAAAGCGCGGGCGATTTCGACGAGTTGCTGTTCGGAAGTCCGCAGCCGCGAGAGAGGCGCGTCGATATCGGCATGAAGGCCGACGAGTTGCAGCAGCCGCTGCGCTTCACTGCGTATGCGACCCCGATCGATCCGCCAGGACGATTGCGGGCCGGTCTGGCCGATGAAGAGGTTTTCGCCAACGCTCAGATCCGGAAAGAGGCCAGGATGCTGGTGCATGACAGCAATGCCGGCGCGCTGCGCCTGGAGCGGGGAGGAAAAGCTGACCGGCTCGCCCCCGACCAGCACCTTCCCGATATCGGGACGATAGACGCCAGCGAGCAGCTTGACGCAGGTGCTCTTGCCCGCGCCGTTCTCTCCCAGCAGCGCCAGAACTTCGCCGGATCTGAGTTCGATCGAAACGTCGGAAATAGCGACCGTGCCACCAAAGATCTTGGTAGCGCCGGAAAGGGCCGCAATCACCTCACCCTGCTTTTCGGAGATATCGGCAACCGCCATGTCGGAACGCTCAAGCATGATGCGTCCGCGGGCTCGTCCAAGCAGGCCACGACGCCGTTGCCCAGCGTCTCCGAACCCGTGAATGCATCATTCCTCACCTCGTTCCGGAGCGTCCGGCGAATAGATCCGCCTCCAAAGGCATGGCGACCCTCGCCGCGGCTCGGCGCCAGGTTCCCCCTTCATCGGCTGCATGGATCGGTTCGCGGCCTCCTCCCATGGAGACGCTTGCCTCGACTACTTAAAGCAAATTACTATAATCAGTAGATCGCATCGTCAAGACCCCGATTGCCGGTCAGAGACCATCGACTGTGCAGGATGGCTTGGGTCGACATATGGCGACGCGAACTATGGGTCAGCGACGGAGGCTGGCAACGCGAAGGAACTAGGCTATTAAAGCAGACTGCTTGAACGATTGAAAACGCGGGGGAAATCCATGGCCGGCAAGGGTAGCAATTCGGTGCACCTGCGCCATTACAATGAGCGCGTCGTCCTCGACGCGATCCGCCGCTTTGGTCAAGCCTCGAAAGCGGAGGTAGCGCGGTTCGCGCATCTGACGCCACCGGCGGTCGCAGCCATCATCGACGCTCTGGTCGCCGGCGGCTATGTCATCGAGAACGGCAAGCGCTTCGGGGGCAAGGGGCAGCCATCGGCCATGTACGGCCTGGCGCGCGACGGCGCCTACTCCATCGGCCTCCACATTGGCAGGCGCGCAATGGATGCGATCCTGATCGATTTTGCTGGCCAGACATGCGCCTTCGAGACCCACGACTACGACCATCCGGATCCGGAGACGATCCGACGGATCGGCCGGGCAGCGATCGCACGATTTCGCGCGCAACTTGGACCGGATATCGCCGCTCGCCTTGTCGGTATCGGTATATCCGCCCCGTATTTTATTGGTGGCTGGGATGAGGAACTGGGCTTTCCAAGTCGCGTCCAGGAAGAATGGCGTGCCGTAGACCTGAGGTCGCATTTCGTGGAGACCCAAGGCCTAGCCGTCATGATCGAGAACGACGCCTCAGCGGCGGCCGTGGCGGAACTCGTCTATGGCATCGGCAAGCAATATTCGGATTTCCTGCACATCTCGCTCAGCACCTTTGTCGGCGGCGGGCTGGTCCTCAACGGAACGCTGCAGACGGGCCCAAACGGCAACACAGCCGCATTCGGTCCGTTTCCCGTGACCTTTTCCAGCCTTGCATCGGTGCCGAAACCCCCTGGAAAGTTCGAGGTGTTGCTGCATCGAGCCTCGATCTACACACTGGTCGCGCATTTGCGGTTCAATGGCTTCGACATCACACGCGTCCGAGACCTTGAACCAATGCCGGCCCAGGCGCGCGCGCTGGTTTCCGAATGGCAGGACGATTGCGCCGATGCGTTGGCGCAAGCGATCATCGGCAGCATAGCGCTTGTCGATTTGGAGGCCATCGTCATCGACGGGCTACTGCCGGCCTCGGTGCTCGTCGAGACGGTGACCAAAGTGCGGGCTTCTTTCGCGCAAATGCTTCCACCCGGACTGATCGCCCCATCCATCCTGGCGGGCTCGATCGGTCCGAGAGGCTCTGCGCTCGGGGCCAGCCTGCTTCCGATTTACTCGATGTTCGGACCTGACACCGGAGTATTGATGAAGAAGGGCAGCGACAAGAAGCCACTCATGGTTGGGTCAGCGTGAGGCGGGCCCTCCCACCACTAAAGAGTCAGCTCCGAACGAAAGTAGGAATCCTCGACATGAGCTGCTGAACCGCCCCGAGTTTTCTAGACGCCTGCGGGGTTGGCTTTGTGCTGGCGTTCGAACTCGATTGGCGAGAGCTCCCGTTCCGTGCGTGCTTCCGGGTTGGGTTGTAGAACATCTCGATGTAATCGAACACACCGCCATTCATACAGCGAGTACTTGCTGATCCCCAGCCGCGCAGCCACCTCCGCAACCGGATAGCCACGCTCGGTGATCTGAACGACGGCGTCGCGTTTGAAATCCTCGGTGAAGTTCGCTTTGACCATCGGGACCTCCTTGCCTCAAATTTAGGAAAGAAGGCGTCCAGAAATCTAGGGGCGGTTCAGACTGCCGCACGGCTCGATCGCCTGACGCATCACTGCGACATCATCGAGATCGGCAACGAGAGCTGGCGCTTCAAGAACCGCGTCTGAACCGGCCGCGGACGCCGTTGGGTAACGACGCTCCGCCTCCGGCTCCCCGCCGTCACCCAACGGCGCATCCTGCGCGGGCCAAGGGGGTCCCTATGGGACGCCGATCCGGGGTCCCGTTCCGACGCTGATTGACAACCACGTCTCACGCGGCATGCGCGGCGGACAGCGGAGTGATCGACATAGACCTATTGAGCGTCATACGACGCTGGGACTACCGGGATAACCTCTGGATCCGGGAGCATCCCGCCGCATCGACCTCTCGCTGTGAACAAGCGCTGGGCTGGGCTAGAGACTATAAGGACAGAATGTGCAGCTCATACGGACCGCAGCGCCGCTGGCCAACATGACGAGACCGCCATGGTCGGCAAGGCTCGGCCGATTGAATGCGTCGATGGCATGCGTCGCCGGCTCGAAACAGAAGAACGACGCTGCCGCGCCGGGCGAATAGACGACATATCGGTTAATTCCGGGTACGGCCAGCCGGCAGCCCAAGCCGTGCTCCGGCCATCTAATATCGGCAAGTCCGTCCCAGCCGCCAAAGTCGTTGTTGATCGGCTCCGGCGGAAGACAGCGGGCCTTTGTGAAATCGAGTCCGGGTCGATCACGGGTCGCGATGGTTTTCGTGGGCAAGAAGAACTCGTCTTGGAGCGTCACGGATGCCGCCCTGGCCTCAATTGTCGTCAGGGGGGTACGTGGGAAATAGGGATGCAAGCCGAGCCCGAACGGCAGTTCCCTTCCCAGGTTGATGACAACTAAGTCGATCGTCAGGCTACCGTCGTCCCAAAGCCTGTGCACCAACTCCGCACGGTAGCGATAGGCGCCGGGTCCGTCGGAGCGGAGGACCAACGTCACGGCCTCGGACGACCGTCTATCAATGCTCCAGGGCAATTGCCACGCATTGCCATGAATGGGGAACCGCTCGCCGAAGACATTGGCCTCGATCGGCACGAAGCCTTCTGCGGTAGAAAAGCCGCCGCAGGAAATGCGGTTCTGCCATGGCGCCATAACGAGATTGGCGACTCCGTCGACCGATCGGAGAACCGGCTCGTATCCATCCGGCGTGCGATAGTCGAAACGCGTTGTCGCGGCCCCGCGTTCGGGCGAGATGCTGACCATCGCCTTGTCGTTTGCGAGGGTGATGATCTCGCTCACCGCGATCACGCCACCACGTGCTGGCGCTGCTCGCCCAGGCCCTCGATCCCCAGGCGCATGGTTTGGCCCGCCTTGAGCCATTCCGGCGGCTTCTTGCCGGCACCGACGCCGGGCGGCGTGCCGGTCGCGATGATGTCTCCGGGCTGCAGGCTCATGAACTGGCTGATATAGTGTACGAGAAAGCGCACGGAAAAGACCATGGTCGTTGTCGAACCGTCCTGCTGTCGGACGCCGTCGACATCAAGCCAAATACTGAGGTTTTGTGGATCGGGAACCTCGTCGCGGGTCACTAACCACGGGCCGATAGGTCCAAACGTGTCGGCCGACTTGCCCTTGGTCCACTGGCCGCCATGCTCATGCTGGAAGGCACGTTCTGATACGTCGTTGACAACGCAGAAGCCGGCGATGTGCTCCATCGCGTCTGCCTCGTCGACGTTGCGCGCCTGCTTGCCAATCACGATGCCGAGTTCCACTTCCCAGTCCGGCTTGGTCGACCCCCTCGGAATAACAACGTCGTCATTGGGGCCGATGATGGCGCTGGTCGCCTTCAGGAACAGGATCGGTTCCTCGGGAACCGGCATTCCACCTTCTGCAGCGTGGTCGGCATAGTTGAGGCCGACGCATACGAACTTGCCTACATTGCCAACGCAAGGACCGATGCGGGTATTCGCGTCAACGATCGGTAGGCTCATGGGATCGACCTCGCGAATGGAGGCCAGATCGCTGGCGAGCGAATGGCGGTCAATATCGCTGGCGAGCGCACTCAGATCGCGATAACTGCCGTCGGGTGCCAGGAGGGCCGGCTTCTCCGAGCCGCGGGGGCCTAGCCGCAAGAGTTTCAATTGTCTGTCTCCGGTGAAACATGTGGTAGCCAGCCTTGGAACTTTTCTGCGAGTTGGTCCCGGTACTGGCGGAAGCCATTGTCGGTCGACGATTGGTAAGGCGGCAGCAGTTCAAGAGGAAAATCGGGCTCGGCCAGCTTGGCGATGAGTTTGTCGTAGGCGCCATCATTGAGACCCATCCCGCCAGCAGCTTCACGAACCGCCGCCATTACGCCGGCGAGTTCGCGATAGAGAGCGGAGAAGGTCGCAAAATCTCCGTCGGCCCCTGCGCGGAAATATTGCCAGGCGCGACTTGGATTGCTGGCAGCGATGGAAGCGAGCAGACCGCATTCCCCTAGCGGCGCACCGAGATAGAAGCCCGGCTCTGTGAAGAAACAGCGCAGTTGTGGCGCAAGACGCAGCAGACCCGCGATCGTTTCCGGATCGCCGAGCCCATATTTCACAGCGACCAGATTTGGGTGGATTTCAGCGAGTTCGGCATATTCGTCAGGCCGGACCAGTCGCCCTGTGCGGCCCAAGTTGTAGTGCAGGAATCGCAGCTCCGGGAAGCCACCGCAGACCTCGGCAAATACCCGGCGCACCTCGCGGTCGTTGATGGCACCCCAGGCAGGCAGGCAGAATTGGAACGTCTTGACTCCGAGATCGGCACCGAAAGCGATGCGCTCGATTACGGTAGGCAGCGAGAGATTGATGACGCCGACCATGGGTGGAGCGGCCTTCGCCTCAGCCATTGCATCGACGAACAGGCTCGTCACCTGTCGAAACTGCGTTTCGGTAACCGTGTGGCCTTCGCCGGCCGTTCCGAAGACATAGAGGTCGCGGAGACCCGCACCGACGAGATTGTGGATCATGCGCTGGAACAGGGGAACGTCCAGAGTCCCGTCGCGCCACGGTAGGCAGCAAGTGCCAAGGACGGTCCTGGGATAGCGCGCGGTCAAGTTGCCTCCGCCAGCGCCAACGCGGCGTTTTCAGGCAAACCGGCAAGCGCTCCACCGTCGACCGGAATAACCGCGCCGTTGATGAAGGACGCGGCATCACTCAGCAGAAACGCCACGACCGCGGCGATTTCAACCGGCTGGCCGGGTCGACCGAGCGGAATGCAGATGTTCATCGCAGCTGTACGTCGGGGATCACCCTTTACCCATTCGAGCGCCCGTTCCGACAGGACGAAACCGGGGCTCAACGTATTGGTTCGAACACCATGCGGGCCGTAGTCGACAGCGAGCGAGCGCGTTAACGCCAACATGCCTCCCTTGGCACTTTCATACGCAACAGCGCCGTGGCCGGATGAGAAAGCGCGCTGCGAGGCGATATTGACGATCGCCCCCTGCCCCACTCGCCGCATATGAGGAAGCGCGGCCTTCGCGAGCAGCATGGGCGCGGTCAGCGAAACCCGCAGGGTAAGATCCCATCCGGAAAGCGACACCTCGCCGACCGTTCCGCGCTCCTCTGCGAAGGCGTTGTTGACGAGACCGTCTAGGCGGCCGAACCGCGCGATCGCGCGGTCAACCAGTACCCACGCCGCGGCCGGATCGCTGAGATCGACGACGACGGGTTCGAGATCGGGCGCCGTCTTGGCAAGATCAGCAAGAAGAGTATCGTCGCCTGGCCCCGCCGTAACGACCAGCTTGGCACCTTCGCCAGCGAGGTGCGTGGCGATGGCCCTCCCAATTCCGCGCGAAGCGCCAGTGACGATGTAGACGCGACCGTCGATCGATAGGTTCATCGCACCCCCGCCGAGCGAAACATCCTGCGTCGGCGAAGCTGGTCGATGCCGACGGCGACGACGATGATGACGCCGATAACGAAATCCTGCAGCACAGGATCGATTCGGAGCAGGATGAGGCCGGTTGTCAGAATGCTGAGAACCAGCGAGCCCAGCAAGCTTCCCCAGACCGTGCCGATGCCTCCGAACAGGCTGGTGCCGCCGATGATCACGGCCGAGATCACCTGCAGCTCGAAGCTTACACCGATGCTCGGTTGGCCGGATCCAAGACGCGCCGACATCAGTACGCCGGCAAGGGCCGCCGACAGACCGCTCATCACATAGACGATCGTCGAGATGCGCTTGACGTTGATGCCGGCATTGCTGGCCGCCTCTCGATTGCCGCCGATCGCTCGCACGTCGCCGCCGAAGGTCGTGGTCGCGAGCAGGATATGGGCCAGGACGACAATGAATGCGGCGTAGTAGAGTAGCATCGGCAGGCCGAAAAGGTTTGCTCGCGCTATGTCTGAAAAGGCGTCGGGAAGACCGGTGATCGGCTGGCCACCTGTGAAGTAGACGACAAGAGAACGCGCCGCGTAAAGCATGCCCAACGTCGTGATAAACGGCGGTATATTGGCGTAGTTGATGAGCACGCCATTGAGCAAGCCTGCCGCCCCGCCTGCGACTGTCCCGAGCAAGATCGCCACCGGGATCGGCATACCGGCGATCAGAAACCCCGCGCTCGCCATTCCGCCGACTGCGAAGAGGCTGCCGACGGAGAGATCGAGGCCGCCGCTCACGAAAACGAACGTCGTAAACGAGGCGACGATTGCGATGAACACGGCATTGCGAAGGATGTTGATCCACGTGGCCGGATTCAAGAACTGCGCCGACTGTGTAGCTCCAAAGGCAATGAACAGAAGCATCACGACGACGACCATGAATTGCGGACTGGTGACGACACGTCCGAGCAGCGAGTCCGCCTGGGTCGACGATCGGGCGACCGTGGTCGCGTCGAGCGCGTCGGTCGCCTTGTCCCCGGTGATCATGCGGCCCTCCTGTCGGAGTCGATGGCGCCGGTGATGAGGCCAATGATTTCGTTGCGGTCGGCGACGGCCCGCCGACGGACGCCCTGGACTCGGCCGAGGCGCATCACCTGGATGGTGTCCGCAACGTCGAACACCATCGACAGGTCATGGCTGACGAGGACGACGGCCTTACCGGCCTCGCGCAGCTGGCGGATAATGGTGATGACCTGTTGTGTCTCGCGATAGCCGAGCGCCGCCGTCGGTTCGTCGAGCAGCACGATCGGCGTGTTCTGCTGCACGGCGCGGGCAATGGCGATGCCCTGTCTTTGGCCGCCGGACAAGATGCCGACCGGCACGCGCACGGAGGGCAGACGAACCTTGAGCTCCGTCAGCGTATCGGCGGCGCCGTCGATCATCGCTTTCTTGTCGGCAAAAATGCCCCATTTGCGAAGCTGACGACCCAGATACATGTTCTCGGCCACGTCTAGACATTCGACAAGGGCGAGGTTCTGGAAAACCGCGGCGATCCCGTGCGCGCGCGCCGTGGCAGGATTTGCCATGTAAGTGGGCTTGCCGTCGATACACAGTTCGCCGCTATCGACCGGGTAGACACCCGACAATACCTTCATCATCGTGGACTTGCCGGCGCCGTTGTCGCCGACGATGACGCTGACCTCGCCACGTTCGAAACGGAGCGATACGTCGTCCAGGGCGACAACATGGCCGAAGGCCTTGCTAACATGGCGCAGTTCGAGCGCTGGCGAGGGGCTCGTCAATTGCACATCAGCCTTTCCCATTCGCCGTCGAACATGTTCATGCGCGACTTGATCGAGCCTGGATGCGCACGCGCAACCTCCTCGTCGATCTCGTATCCCCAGCCGGGCGCTGTCGGAACCTTGTAGCAGCCGCCCTCGACCGGCAGTTCGCCGCCCTTGACCAGATCTTTGCGCCAAGCGACATCGAAATCGGCAAAGGTCTCGAGGATCAGGAAGTTCGGAATATTGGCGCAGAGATGGATCGAGGCCATGAGCTTGCCGGGGCCATCGCAGTTGTGAGGCGCGACGGAGATGTAATGCGCCTCGGCCATGGCCGCGATCTTCTTGGTCTCCATGAAACCGCCTGTGTAACCGAGATCAGGCTGCACAACATGTGTCGCCTGCTTCTGGAGCATTTCGTTGAAGCCGAAGCGGGAATAGGTGTGCTCGCCGGTTGCCACACGGGCCCCCATTGCCGATGCCGCCTTGGTCACCCAAGCCTGCGAGTCAAGATTGTGGGCCGGTATCGGTTCCTCGCAGAACAGAGGCTCGAATGGTTGCATCGCCTTGATTGCCTCAATGGCGGTGCCGACGGAGAAGCGGCCGTGGCACTCGATCAGGAGATCGATATCCGGCCCGGCGGCATCGCGCACTACGCCGACCGCCTTGACGGCCGAGCGGAGGTCTGCGCGGCTCATCTCTCGGCCACCGGCACCGAACGGGTCGAACTTCATCGCCGTATATCCCATACCTACGACCTTCTGCACCCGCTCGCGGAGCTTGGCGTGGTCGTGCATGTCGGCATACCAGCCATTGGCATAGACCCGGATCCGGTCGCGTAGCGCGCCGCCTACCAGGTTGACGACCGGCTGCCCGCAGGACTTGCCGACGATATCCCAAAGCGCTGTCTCGAGCCCCGCCATCGCCGAGTACATCACCGGGCCAGTATTGTGTTCGACTTGGTAGAGACGGAACCACAGGTCCTCGATGCGGAACGGATCGCGCCCGACAAGGTGGCGGTCGGCAAATTCATGCACCAGCGATTCGACCGCGAATTCCTTCCAGCCGAGCGTACCGTCACCCCATCCGACGAGGCCGTCGTTGGTGGTGATCTTGACGATCAGAAAGTTGCGCCATGCGGCGTCGACTACGAAGGTTTCGACGGTCTCGACATATCGACCCGTCGTCGACATGACGGTTGCGCCGGTTTGGAGATGGGTGAGCACTGAACTCTCCTAGGGTGATGATTGGCCGGCTTTGCCCGGCTTCGGACGTGCGGCGACGTCGCCTTTGTGCGGACGCAGGTTCCGCCAGATATCCTGTCCGTGCTGGGCGAGTTCCGCGGCGACCGCTGCCATGTCGCCCTTGCGATAATTGGCGAGCAGCGTCACATGACGCTGGGCTATTTCATTGAAATCGCGCGTGTATTGCGGCCCCGCAACCGAGACGAATTTACGAATTGTTCCTTCCAGCAGCGGCCAGAGAGCGGCGAGGATCGGGTTGCCTGATTGTGCGTAAAATATGCCGTGAAAGCGCATGTCGAGCCCGATCATGGTGGGATAGTCGGACTTCGCGGCCGCCGCCTTGAGCCCTTCAATCAGTTCGTCGAGTTCGCGATTGATCTCCGACGACAAGCGCCCCGCCGCCAGCTCGAAAGCATAGAGTTCCACTCGCTGGCGGATATCATAGGCGCCGCGCGCCTCCTCTTCCGAGACGGAGGACACGAAGGTGCCGCGATTGGGCAACGACATCAAAAGACCTTCATAGGTGAGGCTCGCAAAAGCCTCACGCACCGGCCCGGCCGAGGTTCCCATTGCCTCGGCCACGCCTTGTTCCGTCAGCCTTTGTCCCATTGGCAATTCGCCGGCCAGGATCTGCTCCCTGAGGCGAGCTCGGATGGCATCCGACAGCGACAGACGGGCCAGTTGTCCTCGCGAAACAATCGTCATGGTGATCCTCGACAATAAAGACATGAGGATTGATCATGCCACGCGACGACCGACCTCGACAGCCGATGCGAGCGGGTTTTCAGTAGCCGAACGGCTTCGACGAATTCTCGGCCGGGCAACCGCTATAGGGCAGCCGCTCCTTGGTGACTGGATCAACCGGAATCTCGTAGAATGCCTGTGGGTGCTTGCCAGTGGCCTTCATTTCCACCATCAGCTTGCCGATATTGGCCGAGGCGTTGAACCAGCACTGGTTGAGCGTGGCGGTGACCCAGCCGTCTTCGATGCCCTTCAGCGTCGAATTCTGGGCGTCGACGGCCAGCACCTTGATGTCGCCGGCCTTCTTGCCCGCCTCGCTCAGTGCTGCCGGCACCGCGCCGGGAGCCGCGCCCTCAATGATCCAGATATAGTTCATGTCTGGATAGGCGGACACCATGGCCCCGATCTTCTGCGCGGCGACGCCAGCATCAGAATTGTCGCTCTCCCAGGTGAGTTCCTTGATGTCGGGATATTTGGCCGCCAGTTGCTCGCGGAATCCCTTCACCTGTCTCACTTGGTTCGGCTGCGTCTGGTCTGTTGCGACGATTCCGACCTGGGCTTTGCCGCCGGTATGCTCGGCCACGAGATCGGCCGACAACTTGCCATAGGCCTCGTTGCCCGTCCCGACGGAGAAATCGGCGTTCGGATCGACGCAGCCGATCGAGGCGACGATAATGCCGGCGGCCTTGGCCTCGTCAATTACGGACTTGAACGCGGCCGGATCGAGCGAACAAGTGATGATCCCGTCGGCCTTGTCGGCAATCGCCTGCTCGATCTGGCTGATCATCGCAGGCACGTCGAGCTTGGTGGGACCGACCAACGTCGCTTTGTAGCCCATCGCCGCGGCCTGATCCTGGAAGATCTTGCCGGAGCGCCCCCAGTCGGGCGTGTTGGGTAGCGGATTCACGTACCAGATGTTCAGCGGATCTGCTGCCTGAGCCTGCGTCGACATGATCGGCGTCGCCATAGTGAACGCAGCCATCACGGCAGCGATCGAGCCGAGTTTTGCGAAACTATTCATCGCTTCCTCCCTGTGCGTCCTCGCGCACGTGCCGACAATCCGAAGTGCCCTCCCGGCACCTCGTCCACCGTTGGGCCAAATTAGTTTCATAAATTATCGATTGTCAATACTCGAGAATTGAGTTTCTATGAGTCACGATGGATTTTGGGGCGGAGGGGCTCGTGGCGTTGGAATTGACGTGGCTGGGCCAATCGGGACTGCTTCTTCGAGATGGCTCTCGCACCGTCTTGGTGGACCCGTGGCTATCGCCATCCAGCGAGCGGGCGTCGCCGCCTCCCGACATTTCGCGTCTGCCGCAGCACGTCGACCTGCTGCTGATCACCCATGGCCATGGCGACCATCTGGATCCAGAAGGGCTTCAGAAGCTTGCAGGGTGGTGCCGGATTGCCGAGATCCTGGCTCCGGACCCGCATTTGGGCACGGTCGGTGAAGCTCTTCGCGACGTGCCGCGCCTTGGAGCCCGGCCCGGCCAACGCATCGAGCGGCTGGGTGGCATCTCCGTGATCCCGGCTTGGCATGGCGTCACGGTGTCAGACGGCTATGGACCGATGATCGCCGCCGATGGAACGAGCCCGCATGTCGGCTACTTCTTTGTCCTTGGCGGCGTCCGAGTTTATGTGTCCGGCGACACGATCAGCGACGCCGCACTGATCGAGGCGGCACGGCCCCTGCGGCCAAGCCTAGTGTTCCTTCCCGTTAACGGGCGCGATGCGGGACGCGAAGCGCGTGGCATCCTCGGCAACATGTCAGCGGACGAGGCCGTCCGCTTCGCGCTCGCTGTTGGCGCCGACACGCTGGTACCGCTCCACCATGACGGCGTCACCGGCAATACCGCCGAGATCGGCCAGGTTGCTCACGCTGCCGCGTGCAAACCGCTGCATTTGGTCCTCCCCGCCCGCTCCATTCCCCTTGTCATCGACGGAAATAGACCATGACCCAGACTGTACTTGTTACCGGCGGCGCGGGCTTCATTGGTGCCTATGTCACACGGCGCCTACTCAAGGAGGGCATGCGAGTCGTCGTCTACGACATGCAGCCGCGTGGCAATGTTCTCGACCTGCTGATGCCGGACCGGGAATCGACGCGCAACGCGCCCATTCTTGAGAGCGGCGAGATCACCGACGGATTTCGCCTTCTGTCGCTTTGCCGCCAGCACAACGTCGAAGCGATCGTTCATCTCGCTTCGCCGCTCACTATGGATGTCGTGAGCAATCCGGCGACTGGGATACGCGACATCTGCCTCGGCACGCATACCGTCTTCGCAACCGCCCGCGAGGCGCGGCTGAAGCGCGTCGTCTGGGCAAGTTCAGTAGCGATCTTTGGAACAGCTGCAGACTATCCGCCGGGTCCGTTGGCGGAGGATGCATTTCACCGCCCGCCTAACCTTTACGGCGCGGCAAAGTCATTGTGCGAAACCATGGCCCGGCAGATGGCTGAGACTGACGGCCTCGACACTATCGGGCTCAGGCTTTCGGTTGTCTACGGTGCCGGCCGACGACGCGGGTATATGACCTATCCATCCGCTCTCATGCGCGATGCCGCAACGACTGATGCCGTCGTCGTGCGGTTCGGCGACCAGAAGCTTCATTGGCAATATGTCGAGGAAGTTGCCGGAATGGCACTCGTTGCGCTGACGGCCCCCCAACTTGGTCGTGGTCATGTCTACAACGCATTTGGCGATTGCCGCTCCTGGCGCGACGCTGCGGCGATCCTCCGCTCTCTCAAGCCAGAGCTGAATATCGCGATACGCGACGAGATCGACGAGGCCTTGGCCGGAACCGTCGAGGACTACGCCGCAGAACGATTTGTTCGAGACTTTGCCTCGACCCGACAATGGCCGCTGGAGGCGGGCATCAAAGACACGCTCGACACCTATCGGACCATGGCGGCGAGGACACCAGCTCAGCTTTAGCTCTGGCCAACGGTGCGCGGGCTTGAGCCAGTTCGGCATGTCGGCCGTCCAGTTGGAGCGGAGCGACGCAGTACCCGCGACGCCACGCGCTATCTACGACGTTCGGCAAGCAACGTGACTGGAAACGGCCGAAAAGAAGGCGCGGAATGTTCAAATCGATTCTCAAGGATTGACAATTAATAAAATAGAAACGAGGATCAGTGGTAAGGTTGAAGTGAGTTCTGTTGCGATTTCAACGCGCCAGAACCAATCTTAGCAATATATCTTGCGTGATATATTCCAGTATCATCGAAGATATAGCCCAGTAACGGCAATAATTTTTAAGTAACTCTAATCATATACGGTCCGTGCTCCTAGCTCACTATATTTAACAGCTCGGCTCCACGATTTCCATGGAGATAAGTGCCAACGAAGACAATAATAGACAACGGGAGGAATACAATATGAAGACTTCGTCCATGACCACGGCGTTGATCGTAGGCGCAGCGCTATTTGCCGGACCCGCACTCGCGGATCCACTCAAGATTGTTCTGACGGTGCACGGCGCCACATCCAACCAGTTCTGGCAGCCGGTCAAGAAGGGTTTCGAAGACGCCTGCTCCAAGATCCAGGCCGATTGTCAAATGTTGTTCACCTCGACGAACGGCTCAATTGAGCAGCAGGCCGCCAACATGGAGGCGGGACTCGCGGGCAATCCCGATGCGCTGATCACGACGATCGCGGACAACAGGGCGTTCGACAAGATCATCTCCGACGCCCGGGCTAAAGGCGTCATCGTCATTGCGACCAACGCCGATGATACGGAACCCGGCGGCAACGAACGCCAGGCCTATATCGGCCAGGGACTGCCCCAGGCGGGCTATGCGTTGGCCAAATATATGACGACCCAGTTTCCGAAGGACGGTCCCGTCACCGTTCTTGTCGGGATCAACGATCCCAGCGCTAACTGGTCGACCCAGCGCGCCTCGGGCATCCTGAAAGGTCTCGAGGAGTGGAAGGCGGCTAATCCGGATCGGAGCATCACGATTGATAAACTCGATTCCGGCGGCGACAACGCCACGGCGGCTGATCGCGTCGGGGCCTATCTCAACGCGCATCCCGAGACGACGGCCTACCTAGAGACCGGATCGCAGGATGTTGCCGTAGCCCACGTCCTCAAGGACCGCAGCATAGCGCCGGGCAAGGTTCTACTGGGCGGCTTCGATGTCGAATCAGACGTGTTGCAGGAAATGAAGGCCGGCTACATCCAGGCGCATGTTGACCAGCAGCCCTACATGCAGGGCTTCATGCCGGTGATGGAAGTTTATCTGGCCAAAACTGTCGGGCTGGCACCTGCGGATATCGATACCGGCCTCGGGCTCCTGCTGCCCTCGCAGGCAGATGCGGTGACGGACATGGCTGCAAAGGGCCTGCGCTGATCCGGGTAGCGCGGGCTCGGAAGAGCCCGCGCAATCTTCCCGCCGCCATTAATCGGACAGGTTTCCATGAAGCGTCTGTTGAAGATCTACCTCGAAAAGCCGGAACTGGCAGGTGTGTTACTCCTGCTGATCCTTATCTGTGTCTTCCAGTTCCTGTCGCACGGAATATTCCTGTCGCTCCAGAACCTGCGCGGCATCCTCGGCCTACTTCCCGAGGTCGGTATGGTGACTATAGGTTTCGCGCTCCTGATGATCTGCGGCGAATTCGACCTGTCGGTCGGCTCCGTGTTCGCGCTGATGCCGATGAGCGTGGCGTTGATGCTCAATGCCGACATGCCTTTCTGGGCTGCCATGGCCATCGGCTTGGCTATATGCGCCGGCATTGGCTTTCTGAACGGCTTCATCACGCTCACCTTTGCCATACCGAGCTTCATCACGACGCTTGGGATGCTGTTCATAGCCAGGTCCCTCACGGTTGTTATCTCGGGAGGCTTTCCGCCATTGCTGGCCGTCGACAAGATACCGGCCTCACTTTTCACCGCGTTCATTGGCGACGGCCTGCTTCGAGCATCCTTCGTCTGGTTCGTCGCTATCGCCGTCTTTGCCTCTGTCCTGCTCACGATGACCAATCTCGGCAACTGGATCAAATCGACCGGCGGCTTTCTCGAGGCGGCAATGTCGATGGGCATTCCAGTGCGGTCGGTCAAACTCGCCTGCTTCATCCTTTGCTCGATGCTGGCCGGGTTCGCCGGCACGGTCCAGGTGTTCCGCCTGCAATCGCCTCTGCCCTCGATCGGGGAGAGTCTCGAACTGCAGGCTGTCGCGGCCGCTGTCATTGGGGGAGTCGCCCTCACCGGCGGCGTCGGAACCGTCTTCGGCGCGATTGTCGGTGCCCTACTCATCCGTGTAATTGACAATGGACTGGTCCTGTCGCGGATCGACGCCAATTGGTTCAAGTTCGCCATTGGGACGCTGACCATCCTGGCAGTCATCGGCAACTCGTGGCTTCGCCGTACTGCCCGGCAAATCAGGCTGGAGCAGCGCCCGTGACCGAACCCATCATTGCGATACGGGATGTCCATAAATGGTATTCTGGCGTGCATGCCCTGAAAGGCGTCGACATCGACATCCGGCCAGGTGAACTAGTCGGTCTCATCGGCGATAACGGCGCGGGCAAGTCGACGCTCATCAAGATTCTGTCGGGCGTGACGCGGCCGGACCAGGGTCAAGTTCTGATCGACGGCCAGACGGTGGACCTCAAGTCACCGAAATCGGCGATGCGGCTCGGCATCGAAACCGTCTATCAGTATAACTCTATGGTTCCGACGATGTCGGTCGCCCGCAACCTGTTCATCGGACGCGAGCCACTGCGCTTTTCTCTGTTCGGTATCGGCCTAATGAACCAGGCCAAGATGCGGCACGATTCGATCCGGGCCATTGCCGATGTCGATCTGCATCTGCGTTCGCCGGATGCACTCGTCGGTGAGCTCTCTGGCGGCCAACGACAGGGCGTCGCGATCGCCCGCGCCATGTATTTCAAGTCGAGGGTGCTGATTCTTGACGAGCCGACCAACCATTTGTCGGTCAAGGAAACGACCAAGGTACTGGGGTTTGTGTCCGGGCTGAAGGCACAGATGATCACCGGCATCTTCATCAGCCATAATCTTCATCATGTATTCTCATCATGCGAACGGATCATCGCCATGGCGAGAGGCAAGGTCGTGCTTGACAAGCCGACCGACCGAACCTCGATGGAAGAGGTCCAGGAACTGATGTGACGGCGGGTGTGCCAGTATCGGGGACAGGCAGCCGCGTCGCCTGTTCGTGCTGGTGACGCGCGAGGCTGCGCCATCAGGTGGCTGATCTCTTTGCCCCACGCATCCGCGATTGAGCCGGGCTGCAAGCCCTGCCCGGCCTGAGATCACGACTCCCTCCAACGGGCTACAGCCAATCGTTCAAGGCGTTCAGTGCAAGTAAATTCGGCATAGTTTTAACAAGAATCAAGCATACCGTCACACCAAATGGCATCAGCACATTAATAATACTTTAGTACATCTACATGTACCGGGATCTCGATCGACCCCGATCAGGCCACGATCGTATTAAAAATTTGCGATGAAATTATATATTCGAATCGACTTAAGCTGAGGCCTCACTTTCGCGCCTATGGCGCTCTTGATGTGTGCCTTCGCCATCCGCGGCGAGATCCCGACAATGTCTGCGGTGACGGCAGCCTTACGTCCTCGCGACAATAACGGCTCTTCTGACGCTCGGGACCGCATCTGTTTCCTTATGGCGGGAACACTACTTCGCTTTGGTTGCCATCGTGGCCTCAGGCCGCTGTTCTGGCGCCCGCTACCCAGGTCTCGCTCACCTTGATGGCGGATAGCTGATCGGGAGCCGTGGTGTAAGGATCGCTTTCGAGGAGGGTGAAGTCCGCCTCCTTGCCCGCCTCCAGCGTGCCGATCCTGTCGCTCATGCCCAGCTGGCGGGCGGGATGGACGGTGACGCCGCGCAGCGCCTCGTCCACCGTGAGCGCCAGATCCGCGCCCAGCACCGAATTGTCGGTCATGCAGCGCCGCGTCACGGCCGTCTCGACCAGCCGCAGGGGATTGAGCGGCAGGCCGGCAGCGGGATTATCGGTGTGGAGCGAATAGCCGATCCCGGCTTTGGCCGCGGCGCCGACCGGCACCATGAATTCCGCGCGCGGTGCACCGAAGATCTTGTCGCGATAGTCCGCGCCGTAGAGATAGATGAAGTCGGTCATGAAGCTCGGCTCGCATCCGAGCTGCTTCATCCGCTCGATCTGGTCGGGCCGGGCCATCGTGGCGTGTTCGACCCGGTTGAGACCGGTCGCCGGATGGGCCCCGTAAACCGTTTCGATGGCGTCCAGAATCTGGTCGACCGCGGCATCGCCCTGGCTGTGGACGAGGATGGTCCAGCCCGCTTCCTTCGCCTTGGTGCAGAGCGAGACGGCCTCGGCGGCCGTGTAGCCGAGACTGCCGCGCTTGTCGGTTCCGAGATAAGGCTGCGTCTGCGCCGCCGTCTCAGCCTGGTTCGAACCGTCGCCCCAGTATTTCATGCCGTAGAGCGAGAACCGGCTGCCGGGAAGGATGCGCGCCATGTTGGAAGGGCCGAGCGACGCAAAGGCCTTGCTCTCAGCCACCATATCGGTGCTGAAGCTGGCGCTGAAACGGATCGGCAGGCTGTTGGAAAGCTTGGCCAGCATCTCCACCCACTCCGGCTTCACGGTGCCGGGCTCGTGCAGCGTCGTGAGACCGGCGGCGGCGGCCTGACCCGCATAGGCGGCAACGGCCTTGGCGAGGTCCTCGGGCTTCGGCTTGGGAACGGCGATGTCCACGAATTTGAGCAGCGCCGGTTCGTTGTAGATCATGCCGTTGAGCGCGCCGTCGGCGCTGTGGCCGAAGAAGCCGCCTCCCGGCAGATCGCCCGTCGCCGCGGTCACGCCGGCACGCTCAAAGGCCAGCGCGTTGGCGCAGCCGACATGGCCGTTCACATAAAGCAGGAAGAGCGGGTTGGCGGGGGCGACGGCATCGAGCTCCGCCATCGAGAAGTCGCCGCCCTGCAGCAGATTGTCATAGAAGCCGAAGGCGAGCCATTCGCCGGGCCTCGCCTTCGCAGCGACTGCCTTCATCTCGGCCAGCGCGCCCGCCTTGGTCTTCACGCGCGCAAACCCGACATCGATGAGCAGCATGGCGAGCAGCGCCGAAAGCGTGACGTGATTGTGCGGATCGATGAGGCCCGGCAGCAAGGTGCGGCCCGCAAGGTCGACAAGCTCCGTGGCGGAACCGCGCAGAGCCATGATCTCGGCCTCGCTGCCGACGGCGATGATCTTGCCGGACGCGACGGCGATAGCCTCGACCTTCGCGCCCGGCGACGACATCGGATAGATCGGGCCGTTATGGAAGATGGTATCGGCCGTGCCGCTGGCCGCAAAGGCCGGCACACCCGACCCCGCCACCGCCGCGATCGCGGCCGCATAGGCAAGGAACTCACGCCGATTGACCGTCAGCCCCGCTGTGAGGCGCTCGGCTACGGCAGAACGGTTACACCACCGGCACATGATCTCTCCCTCATGATGGCGGGGTTAGTCTTAGCGCATTGGCGAGGGGGATGTCTTGTGGCTGGCGGGGGGCCGGCTTGGGGCGGAGCTGGCAGAGAGTGAGGCGGCTCGGGTTCGCCTGTCACTCTTTGAGGCGGGCACCGTCGGTGGCCAGCGCGCCAATGGCCGAACCGGCGGCGCTCGCCGGCTCAAAGATACCATCGTTTCCAACGATACTTTGTATCGAACGATATCGGCTTATCGGATAGTCTCAACCATGGTGAATCACCTGCGCCACGCAGGAGATATCTCATGAGCAAGCCCAAGATCGCGGTCATCATCGGCAGCACCCGGCCGACCCGCAATGCAGACAAGCCCGCGCGCTGGATCGCAGATCTCGCGGAAAAGACTGGTTCTTTTGAGGTCGAACTGGTCGATCTCGCGGACTATGACCTGCCGCTCTTCAACGCGCCGGCCTCGGACCTGTGGATGCCGTCGCCGGATCCGGTCGCCCAGAAGTGGCAGGCCAAGCTCGCCGAGTTCGACGGCTATATTTTCGTGACGCCGGAATACAACCACTCCATCACGGGCGCCCTGAAGAACGCCCTGGACTGGGCCTCGAAGCCGTTCATCAAGAAGGCTGCCGCCTTCGTGGCCTTCGGCTCGGTCGGCGGTGCTCGCGCCGTCGAGCATCTGCGCATGATCCTGGTGGAACTGCAGACCGCCAATGTGCGGCAGGCGGTTCATATCGGCGGCGGCGACTTCATGGCCATCATGTTGGGCCAGAAGACCTGGGACGACGTGCTGCCCCAGTACGAGCGCTTCACGCCCGAGCTGTTCGAGAATCTGCTTTGGTGGACCGAGGCGACCAGGGCGCAGCGTGCCGCCGAGGCAGCCAAGGCCGGTTGAGGCCATCGCCTTCCTCGCAAGCGCCGATCGCCCGATCCCGGGCGGTCGGCTCGCTCGATTCCGTAAACCAGTGCCAAGCCGAAACGGGCAGCGATCCGACGCCGCTCAAACCTTTGACGACGCCTTGACCAGCTCTTCGATCAGGCCGCGGCCGGCCGGCCCGGGCGGCGCGTCCGCGCGGTAGATCGCCGACATGGTGATCGTCGTGGCTATCGTCATGTCGGCGATCTCCAGCGGAACCAGCAGGCCACGGTCGAGGTCCTCGCGAATGATCTCGACCGGCATGCCGCCCCAGCCGAGCCCTGCCTTCAGCAAAGCGTGCTTGGCGCCAAGGTCGTAGAGCCGCCAGGTCTTGGGTGCGAAAACGCGAAAATCCTTGTCCTCTGTCAGCTTGGAGCGGTCCGACAGGACCAGCTGCACATACTGCCCGAGCGTCTTGGTCGGGATCGGTCCGCGACAGTGCGCCAGCGGATGGCTGGGTGCGGCGACCATCTGGTAGCCGACCTGCAGCAGGTATTCGCTGCTGAGATCCGGGTGCGCGCCGCCGATCGGCCCGCGAATACCGAAGGCACAGGTCCCATCGAGCACCAGCTCGAGAACAGCGCCCAGCCCCTCGACGGAAATGCGCAGCGGCGTGTCCGGAAAGCGCATCTGGAAGCCGGCGACGGCCGCCGTCAGCACGCGGGTCGGAAACAGGACGTTGATCACGACGCTGAGCTCGGGCTCGAGACCGTCAGACAATCCTCGCGCCCGCGCCTTGAACTGATCCATCGCGCTTGTGACGGCGCGGGCCTGTTCGAGCAGCGCCCGACCCTGCTTCGTCAGCACCGGATAGCGGGCACTTCGGTCGAACAGCGTGACGCCGATCAGGCTTTCGAGGTTGGCGATCGTCTGGCTGACGACCGACTGCGCCCTGCCGAGTTGCCGCCCGGCTGCGGAAAAGCTCCCGCTATCGGCCGCGGCCACGAAGGTTCGAAGCTGATCAAGGGAGAAGCCGTCGATCATCTAATGAAAATCCAGATACATGATATCGAAACATATAGGATTGGCCGATGGTCAGCAATGACGGATAAGGGCCTCACAAAACTGAGGTGAACCCATGGCCACGCATGTGTCCGACATTGTCCAAGCGCGCCGCCACAGCGGTGGCGGCATATTCTCCGTCAACACCATCGATCTCGCACAACTGGGCGGCCTCGCGTCGCCGCTTGCGCTGCTCGATAATTTCCGCGTTTCCGGCCAGCCCTTCGGGCCGCATCCCCATGCCGGCTTCTCGGCCATCACCTATGTGTTCGAGGATTCCGGCGTCGCGTTGCGCAGCCGTGACTCGCTCGGCAACGACCTCGAGATTGGCCCCGGCGGCATTGTCTGGCTGCAGGCGGGACGCGGCGCGCAGCATCAGGAAGTTCCGGCCGCGCGCGGCGCCGAGCTGCACGGGGCGCAGATCTACGTCAATCTCAGCATACGCAACAAGCTCGCAGCCCCGAAGACGATGTACATGCTACCCGGCCAGGTTCCGGAATGGCGGAATGAGGCAGGTGACCGCATCCGCGTTCTCGTCGGCGGCTTCGGGAATGTCCGTTCTCCGATCGAGCCGGTAGAGCCGTACAGCATCCTCGACGCGTTCCTGGTCGGAAACGTCGCCTATCCCCTCGCCAGTGGCGAAAACAGCGTCGTCTATGTGCTCGATGGCCCGCTCGACGTCACGGTGAACGACAAGGTGCAGCGGCTGTCGGCGGAGACCGCGATTGCGCTCTCCGGCACGGGAGAGGTGCGCCTCAGCGCCGCCGGAGGGGTCGCGCATGCCCTGCTGCTGTCCGGGCCGGCGCTTGATGAGCCGGTCGTGGCAGAGGGCCCGTTCATCATGAACGACGCGGCCGGCATTCGCGCGGCCTACCAGCGCTTCCGGTCGGGCCAGATGGGCCTGCTCGAGGCGGTCTAGCGCGCCCCGGTGCCACAAGCCCGGCCGAGCGAACGGCCGAAAGAAAAATCAGAAACAGGAGTATCAGTCATGACTGCACCCAAGAAGATCACCGTCATCGGCGGGACCGGCTATGCCGGCTCGGCGATCGCGCGCGAAGCCGCGAAGCGCGGCCATAGTGTGACCTCGGTCAGCCGGTCGGCTCCCGCCGAACCGATTCCGGGCGTCACCTATGTGACCTCCGGCGTCGAAGGTGCCGGCGCCTCGATCACTGAGGCCGATGTCATCGTCGGCGCGTTCTCGCCGCGCGGCGCCAACAGGGGCGCGCTCGCCAAGGTCTACGCCGACCTCACCAAGCAGGCGGCCGACGCCGGCGCACGGCTCGTTCTGGTCGGCGGGTTCTCCTGCCTGCGGCGCACGGCCGGCGCCCCGCGCATGCTGGAGGGTGAAAGCTTCCCGCCGGAGGTTCCGGCCGAGGTCGTCGCCGAGGCGATGGAGAACCTCGACGTTCTCAACAACCTGCTGGCCGACACGACGGGCGTCGACTGGCTGTTCGTCTCGCCCGGCATGGAATTCTCGGCCTGGCAGCCAGGCGAGGATCTCGGCCGCTACCGGATCGGCGACGAGGTCGCCCTGTTCGACGAGAACGGCAAATCGACGATCAGTGGCATCGACTATGCCCGCGCCGTCCTCGACGAGATCGAGACCCCGACCCGCCACAGGGCGCAGATCGGCGTTGCCTACTAAAGTGGTCCTTCTTGCCGGCGCGCCTTTGGCGCGCCGGTCGGATGCTTCGATCGTCAGGAAGCCCGTCAGCGATCCTTCCTGGGCTTCCGAGGGCGCCCGACACGGTCTCGTCCGTGTGTCGCCCCCCCGAAGGCTGACGTCCTGAACCTGCCGCGCATCCTGGCAGGGATGTTTTCGAGACAAGCGACACCACTCGGGCAAGAGGATTGGGCGGTGCGTCCAATACTCCCGCCTCAACCCTATCAATCAGGGCATCAAAGGAAGAAAACATGTCAAATGTAGCGAATCGAACGGCTTCGCCGAAGCCCCGTCAACTCGGATGGCAGAGCGGTCTATGGACCGCTCAGGTCCTGCTTGCGGTCTTCTATGGATTTTCTGGCGTTCTGAAGACCTTCATGCCCCCGGAAGCGTTGCCGGCGATGGGCTTGAACTATGCCACCGAGATCCCGGTCCTGCTGCTGCGCTTCATCGGCATTTCCGAGCTTGCCGGCGCGATCGGCATCCTTCTTCCGGCTCTGACCCGCATCAAGCCCTCCCTCACGCCGCTCGCGGCCCTCGGTTTCGTCGCCATTCAGGTCCTGGCGATCGGCTTTCACATCTACCGCGGCGAGACCGAAGTTCTGCCGATGAATGTGATCGCGCTGGCCATCGCTGCTTTTGTGGTCTGGGGCCGGACCCGCAAGCTACCGATCGCACCTCGCGTTTGACCGCGAAGACCGGGAATCTGCAGGGGCGCCAACCGGATCTGGTTCCGTTCGGCGGCGCTGGCGGCCGCCTGCGCGCACACGCCCAATCCTGACATCGCCGCGATCGCGGCCGCATCGGCGAGGAACGCGCGGCGATGGCGGTGAGCCCCGCTGTCAAGCGTTCGGCGACGGCAGAACGGCTGCACCGCCGGCCCATCATCTCCCCCTCATCATGGCGGTGCCAGCCCTACGCATCGGCGAGCAGGATGTCTTCTGCTCGCCGATGATCAAACTTGGTCCAAAGGCATTGGCTGTGAGCCCGTATCCTCAAAAGACCGTTCTCGGGACCGTCAAGGCGGTGGTGACGTCGAACCGCCTTACAGAACTTCCGGGCCTGCGTACCTCACGACCGTATTTCGATCGGCGGCTGCTTCCATCGGCCGTCGAGCGCTTCCGGCTTGGGAAGGTAGAGCCTCATAACCACGGACATTCGCCCGTTCGGTGCCGGCAGCCAGTTTGATTCGAGTTCCGGCCCCGGGCTCTCGCGCTGGAGATAGATGACGATCTCGCCCTGCTCATTCGGCTTCAGATCCGGGAGCATCGACGAATTGATCAGGTAGCGGTGAAGCGGGTTTTCGACCAGAAACTGCGTCACGCCGTCATACATCGTGATCGACCAGAAGGCGTTCACGGGTGGAAGCGTATCCTTGGTAAATCGCAGTGCATAGTTGTGCTGGGTCGCATCGAGGACGTTCCCGTTACCGTCGACGTTATAGACAGGATAGAGAGCCTCCTCGGAGGAATTGCCATAGATGCCGCCGAGGGCGCCCAATGCGCGCTCAAGGTACTTGCCCTTCATTTCCTCCGGCGTGCCGAAGAGCCCGTCGGACGAGGTGAGTTTCAAGACGTCTTGACGCAACTCCTCCGTTCCGGACTTGGCGGCGTCGTTCATCATTGCGACCGTTTCCGGCGCCAAGTTCTTCGGCGGCCAGGTCGTACCGGCCCCGAGGCCGAGCTTGCCGAAGCCTGTGCGCATCTCCTGTTCCCACGGCTGCGGCGGCGCGAACTGCAGCAGGAAATCGGCAAGAGCCCAGAAATCCTTGCCCATGGCTTCGTCGGAGATCGGCGGCCAGGCGACCGCCGGCGCGGCGGCCGGCGCCAGCGTACCGGCATAGGCTGAAAGCGGCTGCACCTTGTAGCCGGCCTGAATGGCCTTGACCTGCTCGATGTCGGCCGGACCGAAAAGCTGCGTCCGGATCAATCCGAGGCCGAGATCGGTGGGGAGACGAACCACGCGCTTGACGCCCTTCGGCGCCTCTCCCTGCCAGCTCGGTCCTGCAATCAGGAAGTCGCCACCGCCATTCCCATCGACCCGGGTGCCGAGATAAGCGACGTTCTGCGTATAGAGATCGACGAGTTGCATGGAATAATAGCGGCCGGGCTCGATCGCCGGCAGCGTCACGACGAGCGGTTCGGCCCTCAGGTCCATGACCAGGAACGAATAGGGCGTGTCGGAATTCGGCGTGATGACGCCCGTATCGGCCGGCGTGAAGACGCGGGCAACGTTGTTCAGCGTATTGAGCGGCCCCTTGTACTGGCTGCCACCCGGCTCAAGGGCATACTGGTAGAGGCTCAGATAGTTCTTCACCATCGGGTAGGTGTAGAGGAACGCCTGTCCGGCCAGCGGCCGAAGATCGTCGGCGGCCCGAGCCGGCAGGATGGGAACGATGGCCGACGCAGCGGCGATCTGCAGAAAGGTGCGACGCTTCATTTTGCTTCCTCCACATCCGGGAATACCCAGCTTCCGTCCAGAATATCTGCATGGGGCCGATAGAGGCGAACCATCCAGTTCCAGCCATCGGGCACCGGCAGGCAGTTGTCGATCTTGCCGTCACAGCCGCCGAACTGGACTTTTATGTCGCCATTGTCGGCTTTCTTGGCCGTCAAATTGTTGAGCGAATAGGCGTTGAGCGGGTTGGGCTCGAGAAAGCCTTTGGCGTTGTAGACCGTGATTGACCAGAAGCCGTCGACCGGCACATCGCCGACCGTGACGCGATAGACCGTCTTGCCGTCATTCCTCGGAGCGGTGCGGTTCAGATAGAGCGCCTCGGTCTCCGGATTGCCGCCCCAGCCCATGGCGGTCCCGATCAGATGGCGGATCGGATCGACCTTGTCGCGCGCGCCGAACATCCCCTTGGTATCCGGCAATAACGCGGCAAGTCCGAGGAGGAGCGAACGGGTTTTGTCGCGGCTCGCCGCATCCCAGTCCGGCGCCGCGAAGCTGCCGGCTGCCGATTGCTCCGCCTTCATCGCGTCCTGCAGCGCGTGGACCTTGTCGAGGTCGGCCGGGTCGTTCGGGTTGGCAAGCGTCCGGATGCCGACAAACACATAACGCGTGCCGATATCATCGCGGGTCAGCACATGCTTCCCGCCGCCATAATAGACGCCGTGCGTGAAATGGTCCTCGTCGATGATCTGCAGCGAGAGAAAGCGATCGCCCGGATCGGGCAAGGTCAGGGTAACCGGACCAGCGTCGAGGTCGAACACACCGCCCGAATAGAGGGTGTCGCGATTGAGCCGGATGATCGGCTGGGCGTCGACCGGCGCCACGTTCCTCTCATGCCCCAGCTTGCCGAAGCCATAACGATCGATCGTGTTGGTGAAATAGAGATCGCTTTCTGCGCGGGTGAAGTTGTCGCTGTTGACCGCGACAGGCGCGGCGACCGCCAATCCCGGCACCGACAATAGAGCCGTGACAGCCGCGATAGAGAGACTGAACTTCATCCTGTCCTCCTCCTCATACCGCCATCGCGGCGCCCTTTACTGTGGCCGGCCCCGCCCATATCGGCACGGCACCTCTTTCCGCTATCAAGCCTTTAAGGACACGTCTGTTCCGAATCGGACAATCTCTGGAAGAGAGCATGACAATCAGAAAGGTCGAGGCAGCAGCCATATTCTTCGGCACGGGATGGTTGTCGCGTCAGCCCCCCAGCTTCCGCACGGAAGTCATCGAGCGCGGCCATGTAGAGGATTTCGCGCCCGGCGATATCGTCTACCGGATCGGCGATGTCTCCGGCGGGATCTACGGACTGATGAAGGGAGTTCTTGCCATCAGCTTCGCCGTGACGCACGGCCCGCCGAGGTTCGTCCAGTTCGGCATTGCGGGGGCATGGGCTGGCGAGGGGCCGTTCCTCACAGGGGAGCCCAGGCGGGTGGAGATGCGGGCGACGACCGCCTGTACCCTGTTCTACCTTCCCATCGAAGCCATGCAGCAGATGGCCGCGCGCGATCCCGAGGCGATCCGTTGCTTCGCGCGGATCACGATCGGCCATTTCGATATCCTGTCGCGCGTGATCAACGACTTGCTGATCTCGCGCGCCGACCGGCGCATCGCCTCGGTGCTCCAGCGCGCCAGCGAACTGCAGGCGAAAACCATCCCGATCAGCCAGTCAGCCCTCGGCGAGATGGCCAACGCGTCGCGAAAGCAGGTCAACGCTGCCCTCGCCCGCTTCGAGAAGGAAGGCTGGATCAGCCATAATTATCGTTCGATCGAAGTTCTCGATGGCGCGGCGCTCTTCCGCTACGCGCAGTCGAATGAGACGTAGCGCTGCGCAGCCCGGGCCTCGCGCGACCTCCGGTTCCGTTCGGCGGCGCCGGCGGCCGCCTGCGCGCACACGCCCGATCCCGCCATCGCCACGCGATCACGGCCGCAATAGGCCAAGGAACGCGCGGCGATTGGCGGTGAGCCCCACGATGGGGCGCGGCGACGGCAGAACGGCTGCACCACCGGCACGTGATCTTCCCCTCATGCCGGCAGTGCTCTTCCTGGCGCACCGGCGGGCAGGTCATGTTCTGCCCGCCGGTGGTGCAGCTTAGTCCTGGCCCTGACAGAGCGTGGCGCTGCTGGAATTCGCCTGCCACGCCTTGAAGCACGCGCTGCCGGCAGAAAGCGTGAGCGGCAATGCCTGATCCCAGCGCCGCTCGATGACCTTCTTGGACTGGCTCGTCCAGAGCGGCACGTTCTGGTTGGTTGCGAAGTTCACCTGATAGGCGACGTCCTTGTTGGCGGGCGCCATGCGCGGCGCGAAGAAGCCCTCTTCCGGCACCAGCGAATAGAGGGCGCTGCGGCCCGTATCTCCCGATTTGTCCGTCACATAGTTGGCGACCAGGGTGAAGGCCTGGGACATCTTGGCCATCGAATACCAGACGAACATGCCGCGGTTGGATTCGTCGGGCACCAGCCCCTGCGGAATGGCCACGGGACCACCATAGTCCGCTTCGCCATAGGCGACCGGAACGAGGATCATGTTGGCGCGCTTCAGGCCGTACATGTCGGCCAGCTCCGGAATCCGCGCCTCGTCGTTCAGCACGACGGCGATCCTGCCGAGATCGGTATCGAAGACCGGAAGTTCATTGCCCGCCGTCGCCCAGCCCTGCTCGGCGTCGTTCAGATGGGCCTTCCTGTAGAGGCCGACCTGCTTGCCGTCATAGTCGAACAGCACGGCGGTCTCGTAATATTTGTCCCCCGCCACCTCCGGCATGCTGAACATCAGATAGGTGCGGAACTTCTTCGCGAGGCCCTGCGCCATTGTATAGCTCTTGCCGCCGATGGGTTCGGCCAGCGTCTTGGCTGTCTCTGCCGTCAGCGCGGCGTCGCCGATGAACGAATTGAACGGAAGCACCACGAGACCGTAGCCCTGCTGCTGCTGCGCGATCAGCGTCTCGATCGCGGCCGCATTCTTCTCCACCGCCCCCTGCTCTGGCTTGTATTGGACGAGCAGCGCCGAGACCTGGGCCGGCACGGTGTTGGCCGCGCTATCGAAGTCGCCCTTGAAAAGGTTGTAGTCGGCATAGAGTTCGGGGCGGCGATGCTTGAGCCAGAACGCGCGCTGCGGATTGGGGGCTGCCGTGTCGATGTCGGCATAGGTTATCCCCTCGACGGCCGGGTTGTTCCAGCTGGTGACCGGCGCCGAGGCAATCACCTGCCCCTGCGTGTTCCAGACGGTCGAGCCGCCGGGTCCGATGAACTGGGAATCGAACTCAGCCACATCGTCGATGCCGGAGCCATTGGCGCCGACCACATTGATCCCCATCCACCCGGGCAGCGTCGCCATCGAGGCGATCGTCGAATGGTCCGAACTGCTGCCCCTCTCCGCCTTCGGGATGTAGAGCGCGGCGACGGAATAGGCGACGATGTCGGCGCCGCGCAGCGCCGGCAGCAGCAGCGACTGCAATTGCGAATCGTCGTAGCAGATCATCATCGCGATCTTGCCGATCTCGGTATCGAACACCGGGAAGCCGAGATTGCCGGGCGAGCGGAAGAGATTGTCGAAGCCAGGCTGCAGCTGGTTCTTGCGATACTTGCCCACCAGGCCTTTCGGCCCCACCAGGGCAGCGGCGTTGTAGACCAGGCCGGATGCAGCGTCGCGCTCAATGAGCCCGAAAGAGATATAGACGCCGTAGGTCTTCGCGACGGCTCCCAGAGCCTTCGTGGCCGTGCCGGGAATGGTGTCGATATTGGCGCCTTCCTGGGCGAGATCGATGTAGAGATATCCGGTCGCGGCCATTTCCGGGAAGACGATCAGCCGCGCGCCGTTCTTCGCCGCCTCGCTGGCCATCGCCACCATCTTCGGAATGTTGTGCGCCATGTCGGTGGGGTGAAACGTCACCGCCGCCACCTTTACCTCGGCCGCCCTTACCGAACCGAAAGCGAAAAGCCCGAATAAACAGGCAGCCGCCATCGCAAGTCTTGCCGAACCCTTCATATACCTAGCCCCAATCCGTAATACCTGCCGGGATCGATCGAGAATCCCCGCCTGCACCAAAGCCGATGCCGGCATATTCAATGGCAAATCTCTTTAAAAATCCCATCTTCATCGGGACCATGAAGCGGAGTGGGAAAGGCTCGAGGCGACGGCCCGCGTTGCCGAACTTCGGCTTGTCTAGATAGGTGCCGGTATCGAGATGCGTGCCCCGAATTAGATCAAGGGTCTCATCAACGACCTTGTTTCCTCGCTCAGCATCAGGCTGTATCGACCGTTCTGAAAGGTCTGTTGACGCAGCCGTGTCCGCAGAGAATGTCGGCGCAGACTTTTCGTCGGCATTCCATCGAGCTTGCGCTGAGCACTCGCATCCGAGCTCAATCCGAATGGCCCCTCGCAAAATCGAGCAAGATCTCTGCCACGCAATCCGGGCAGGACAGTTGCGGCGCATGGTCGGTGTCGAGGGTGGCGATCCGCGCCCCCGGCACGAGGCGCTGCATGGTGCGCTGGACGGCGATGGGCACGGAGCGGTCCTGCAGGGCCTCGACATAGAGGCGAGGTACCGTCCCGGCGCCTTCGGCGGTCCATCGCGGCGCGATCATCCAACTGGTGTTCCGTTGCGCGTTCAGCCGGGCGGCTGCCGCCCGGGCGTAGACCGGATCGGCGCATTGGAAGAAGATGTCCTCGGCCGCCTCCGGTGGCACGAAGGTCCCCAGCCCGTCGGCCGTGGGCTGCAGGAACGGTTCGATGCCCTGCGGCGACGGCGCGCCCGCGAGCGTGCACGCCTCGGGGAAACCCATGCCGCTGGGCAGCATCATGCCGGCGAGGTAGACCAGCCCGGCCGCACTGCCGGGCTGCCGGGCTGCCAGCCGTTCCGCGACCATGGTGGCGACGATGCCACCCCCCGAATGGCCGACGACGATCCAGGGCCCTTCCGTCCCGCCAAGCGCGACAAGCGCATGGTCCACCATGTCGTTCACCGTAACGCCGTCGCCATCAGCCCATGGAGGCCTGCCGGGCAGGTCCGGCGCAACGACGGCGTGGCCCGCCGCGCCGAGCAGAGGAGCCACGGCGTCCCACACCCATCGGCCGGCCCAGGCGCCATGCAGCAGCAGAAAGGACGGGCGGCTCATACCTGCCGCCCTGCCGAGGCGAGGACGCGCCCCGCCTCGCGCACGGCGGCGAGATTCTTGCGGCCCTGGCGCGAGCCTGCCAGCTTGGCGGCGACGTGGTCGCGCACGGTGATGGGCTCGTAGGCGAGGCCGTCGCCGAGGTCCAAGAGGTGATCGAGCGTCCTGACCACCGCATCGGCATTGCCGTCGTGGAAGAAGGCGACGGAGCGGCGGCGCCTTATGGTGCCATCGACCAGCGGCGGCTTGACGCGGTGCAGCGTCGACATCCAGCGGTCGTTGGTCATGCGGGCTGTCAGATCGCCCAGATTGACCAGCAGCGCGCCTTCGGCCGGCATCACGTCGTGCCAGAGGCCGTCCCGGTCGAGCACCTGCAGCCCCGCCACCCGGTCGGCCCAGAGCACGGTGACGATGCCGAAATCGGTATGTTCGCTCATGCCGGTCAGATCGCCGTCCAGGCTGATGTCGGTGCCCGGCGGCAGGGCATAGTTGTTCATGCGCAGCACATCGATGGAATGGTCGGTGATGGCTTCGAAATAATGCGACCCCGCCCCCAGCGCATCGGCGAAGATCGCGGTCAGGGTGCGCGCGACCCGCTGGGCCTCGCCGAAATAGCGGGTCACGCGGTCCTCGAAATCCGGCAGGCGGGGCCACAGATTGATGCCATAGTCGCCCTCGTCGAGGGCGAGATGGGGGAAGGACCGGGCTTCCGCCCCGATGTTGAACGCTTCGAAGAAGTCGTTCATCCGGCTCGCCGATTCCACCCCGAGGCTCAGCGACAGGGATTCGCTCTTGGGCGGGCTGTAGCCGCGGTTCGAATCCGGCACCCGGTACTGCTTCTTCTCGTCGAGCGGCAGGCCGAAGAAGTCGTCCAGCGCCGAAGCGAGGCCCGCCTGTATCTCCGGTGCGACGCCATGGCCGACGACCTGCATGAACCCGACCTCGGTGCAGGCCACGTCAAGCGCCGCGGCGACTTCAGCCCGCTCGTCTTCGGAGCGATGCTCGACATAAGCGCTGATGTCTATGGTGGGAACGTGGAACGACATGGCGTGACTCCTCGGGTTGTCCCGGAGGTGTCTGGCCCCAGTGGCCGTCGTTGAACTCGGTAGAGGCAAACGTTAGCAGATCAACTATGCCCGTCAATCTAGGGCGATCCGTTTTAGGCCGACACCAGCGTCTCGGTGTTCGCCCTGTTACGGACCGACCGGCTCGCTGCTTGCCTCGGCGACTTCGGACGGGGGCATCATGATAAACCCAGACGCGCCAGCGGTCGTCCATTTCCTCCACGACGAGGATCTGGCGCACAAATTCTATTATTGCTTTGTCCATCAATGGGGCCCGATCCCAAGCGATCGTCACGAATGGTGTCTTCATAATCGAACGGTCGCGACGCGTGGTCTCAAGCCTTAATTCGCGGACAGCGTGGCGTTCGAATGCGGCTCCAGCGCCTCCCCGGGTGCGAGGGAACTGGGGTGCGCACGATGGCTGTCAGGGATGATCTCTCAGGCGCAAGGGCTGCCGGGTGGGTCGGCCGCAGCGCGGGCTCGGGCGCGCGCTCTGGCCTCTCCTTCTTAACTGACCCTCGCCGGTTTGCTCACCGCCGGCGTCATGTCGTTCGCGTCTTCAGCTTTTGCAGTGAATTTTAGCGGAGCCGACGGTTCGCAACTGTCCGCGGCGATCAACAACGCTGCGCCCGGCGACACGATCACCTTCACCCAGGACATCACGCTGTGCTGTCAAAGAGTATAGGCCGGGGGGGGGCGATCCCGACAGCCACTGTTTCGCCGTCTTAATTTGCACTGAGATCGGCTAGATATTCGCGCAGCAAACTCGCCCGCCGGGGACGAAAACTGGCTCCCTTGCTTGAAAGGCTCGCGACCCGGTCGACCCGGAACATCCGGAAGTCATCGCGCAGACAACACCAGGCCAGAACCGTCAGGACGTGATCGCTGTACATGATGGCAAGGGGGCGAATGATGCGCTTGCTGGGGCTGCCCGCTTGGTCACGATAGCCGATTTCGATCTCCCGCTCCTCCCAACACGCCTGCCGTATCGCCTGCAGATGCGGATGCGCGCCGTAGCGACCGCTTGGCCGATAGACATGGGATATGGAATGCAGCAATTGCTGCTCACGATCGTCCGGCAGCGTTGCAGCAACCTTCGCGAGGACAGAATCGGCGGCACGCGCCAGGTCTGGATCGCCCATCTGGCGCACTTCGCCTAGTCCCACGGTAATCGCCTCGATCTCCAGACGATCGAATGTTTGCGGCGGCAGAGCATAGTCTTCGATCAATCGATAGCCATAGCCGCGTTCTCCTTCAATTTGAGCGCCTGACAACCGCAACAGTTCGATATCCCGGTAGATCGACCGTACGGACACGCCGCGTTCGACCGCCAGACGTTGCGCCGTGATCGGAGGCGCCATGACGCGCATAAGCTGAAGCAGGCGCAGCAATCGATCGGGTCCGCTCATTGTCCAACTGCCGTGAAGTGTCAGTTGGATGCGTCTATACCGTTTCATCCATCCACAAGGCTAGGCCAGCAGGCGAACACGATGAGCATCCCGACCGTCGCACGCATCGATTTCCGCGGCAGAGCACGCCCGGCGCTGTCTTTCCAGCGATCCGTCTTCGGTGGGGAGCTGCTGCTGGCCCATGCGCAGGTATGGATTCTCGATATGCGAAGTGCCAACGCCCATTGAACGGCCCACGACGAGATCTTAGCAAGAGAGTCAACTATGGTTTTCAGTGCATTTACTCAGATCAATCTCTGGGGCGTTCTTGTGACCTCGGCATTCGGCTTCGTGTTCGGGGGCGTATATTACGGCGCCATAGTACCGAGATATTACGCAATAGCGCTGGGACGTGAGACCATACCGGCCGCCAAGCTGGACATGCTGACCATCCTTGGCCCCTTCGTATGCAATATCGTTATGATCGTCACGACCGCCGCGATCATGCGCATGATTGGCGTTGTCTCCCTCGCCGATGCCCTGTCGCTCGGGCTGGTGATCGGCGTCGGCTATCTTCTGGCGATGTGCCTGACTATCGCGATCAATCCCAATTTCCCCAGGCCGTTCTATTACACGATGGTGAATGCGCCCTATTTTCTGGTCAGCATTCTGGTGGCGAGCGCCGTACTTTTTCTGTTGCGGTAGACCAATTATTCGCACGAGCGCAGACGAGTCGGCATTTTCGGGCGCCGCGGACCTGGCCCGTCAAACCAGCCGTTGTGTCCGCTTCGCCATGTCGCCGTTTGGAAGCTGACGGTCCGCTATCCAGCTGCTTCCCCTAGCGCTTGATCGATCCTGAGATCGGACGAGCCGGCTTGAGCTCGGTCGAAGGGTCGGGGTCCCCGCGGCCTAGTCATGAGCGCCCCGGGCCTCCGACAATCACTACAGTGACACGGCAGCCGGTCATGACGGGGGGCTTCGGGACACCGTCGGGACAGGCACGGGACCAATATTTCCGTGCCTGTCCCGAGACGCGGCATAGGTCGACTGTCAGCGCGCTTCAGCGAGCGCAATGGCATCGAGCCCCGCGGGGAACCGAAGCCGACCGCTTGCATCATGTACGGCGCTCCAAACGCCTTCGGCCACATCGTTTTCCCGGGTGGTCAGCGCCGGCGCTGCAAAGCCTTCCAAGATTGGCTTGGCAAAATCGGCGTACTCGCCCGGAAGCAGCTGGTCGAACGGAATGATTGCGTTCGCGCCGAAGTTGGTGGTGGGGGCGTAGCCGGGCTCGACCAGCTTCACCGCGATATTGAAGTAGGCGAGTTCATGGGCGAGCGAGCCGGTGAAGCCCTCGATCGCCTGCTTGCTCGCGGTATAGGCAGCAGCCAGCGGGAAAGCGCCCAGAGTGACGCTCGAGGTCACATTGACGATGATGCCCGAGCGGCGCGCGCGCATCTGCGGGATGACGGCCTGGCACATCGCCATCACGCCGATCGTGTTGGTCTCGAACAGCTGGCGTGCGAGCGACATCGGCGTCACCTCGAACGCCCCGACTGCGCCGATGCCAGCATTGTTCACCAGCACGTCGATAGGACCAGCGGTTTCAATTAATGCCGCAATGCTAGCTTCGTCGGTGACGTCGAGCGGCAAAACCCGCAGGCGGCCGGTATCGCCAGCAACGCCGGCTGCCTCGGGCCTCCGCATCGTGGCGATCACATTCCAGCCCTGTGCAAGGAAATGCTCGGTGATCGCCTTGCCGTAGCCCGACGAGGTTCCGGTGATGAGGATGGTCTTGGTCATGTCAGTTTCCTTGGTTTCGATACCCAAAGAGATAGCCAGAGCGACGGATACGATCTATAATGATGACGCCACGATTATTTATGGATCGTCCAGAATCATGGATCCACTGAGCGATATGATCGCCTTGTTGCGCCCGAGCGCCGCGGTGTCGAAGCCGATTTCAGGAAAAGGCCGCTGGGCAGTTCACTACGACGCGCATGATGCGCCCGGCTTTACGATCATCCTTTCAGGTGAGGCGTGGCTGACCTTCGATGGCAAGGAGCCGCTGCGTCTCGCGGAGGGGGATTTTCTGCTGCTGCCGACGACGCCCGCCTTCTCGCTGGCGAGCGAACCTCATATTCCCGGCACGCCTGTCACGCCGCGTGACCAAGCCGTCCGGCATGGCGCCCCCCACGGCAAGCCGGACTTCGTGGCGTTGGGCGGGAGCTTTGCCTTCGAACGGGTGAACAGTTCTCTCCTGCTCTCGCTTCTGCCCGAGCGTATCCATATCCCGGCCTCGGAAGGCCGCTCGACGCGGTTCGGACGTTTAGTCGGTCTGCTGGCCGAGGAATGCGCCACCGATTATCCCGGCAAGGAGCTGATCATTCAGCGCATGCTGGAGGCATTGCTGGTCGAGGCGCTTCGCTGGCGCAGCCTTGGCAACGAGGCTGTACCGTCCGGCCTGTTGAGCGGGATGCAGGACCCGGCGATCGCCCGCGCGCTACTGGCGATCCACGCCGATGTCCGCGCCAGTTGGACAGTCGCAGAACTTGCGAGCATCGCGGGCATGTCTCGCTCCGCCTTCTCGGCCCGATTCGGTGAAATGTTGGGATGCGCACCAATCGAGTATCTGATGCGCTGGCGCATGGCGATCGCAAAGGACGCCCTGACCCGCGGCAACAAGACGCTCGATCGGATCGCAGAAGAGATTGGCTACGAGTCGGCCAGCGCCTTCAGCACTGCGTTTCGTAAGCGCCTCGGATGCCCGCCCGGCAAATTCGCGCGCGCCGCGGCCTGAGGCCACCCATTCGAGCGCTCTTGCTGTCCGGAAAAAGCTAGCCGTTTCGACAACACGTGCTGCCGAAGCGGCGCGTCCGTCGGACAAGATGGTCTTGGCTCGGACACACGGCGCGCCCATGGCGGCTATCTGCGTTTTAAAGGGTCAGCAGCGGACCGACAGCCCAGGCCCAGACGCCGCCATCAGCAGCCATTCTCCTTTCCACCCCGGTCCGGTCTTTGGCATCCACTCGCCGAGTTGATGTTGGGAAATGACCTCCTGCCGACGTCTTTGAGGCCGGAGGCGGACTGTCTGCCTCTAGAACCGCGAGGCGCGATAGCTGCCCTTCAACAGCGGTTCGGCCGAAGGCAACTACCGAGGGGAATTTACAAAGCAACGAAAGCAGCCGCCACTTTCAGACATCACACCATCGTCCAGCTCATCGCTTGCGCCAAGCATGCGGCGGCCCTTGTGACTGCCAAGATTGTCCATGACGACGGCGTCGCCCGGCGACAGACGGGGTGCCGCGAGTCCCCTTCCGTCAAGGACACGCTACGAGTTGTTTGACTAAAAAGCCGGAGACCCTTCTTGAACTGGGTTTGGCTACATCGGAGAGAATATAGATAAGGCGGGCGCTCGTCCGCGAACGGTGACCTCGCCCGCCTCGGCACCCTTAGTCCTTGCTGAAGGCCTGCGATGCCGCGAGCGTATCGAGCGCCTCCCGCAGCAGCTTGATCTTCCCGTCCTTTGCGACGAGCCGGCCGGCATAGGTCTGCTTGTAAGTCTTGCCGGTGGCGAGTACGAGGGCTTCGACCTGATATTCGCCGAACGCCTGGTCTTCGGTCCGGATCGAGATGTCGATGTTCTTGAACCTGAAGTCGGGAACCCTGACCAGAAGGCCGGCGATGAATTTCTCGATGGCTTCCGGGCCCTGGGCGCGGGCGTTTATCGTCGGCAGTTCCAAAATGCCGTCCTCTGCAAAGAGGCTCGCCGCAGCGGCCGGATCCTGGATGTTCGCGAGATAGGCTTCGAGAAGCTGGGTGGCGTTTTTCATCAGCGTGTCCTTCCATGGGTTAGCTGTCACACGGAGATACGCCTCCCGAAGTTTGCACAAAGATGCGAAATATGTTTTCATAATCCACGCTTTTGCACAATCGCGGCCGGGCGGTGGGACGATGGATCAGCTTCTCGCGATGCGCACCTTCGTTCGGATCGCTGAATCCGGAACGTTCGCCAGAGCTGCCGACCTGCTCGGCCTGCCGCGCTCCACCGTCAGCAAGCTCATTTCCGATCTCGAGGACCATCTCGACACCAAGCTGATCCAGCGCACGACGAGATCTGTCACCGTCACGGCCGATGGCGCCGCGTATTATGAGCGTGCCCTTCGCCTGCTCGACGAACTGCACGACATGGATCAGGCGGCGCGACGGACCAAGGCGCAACCCCAGGGCAAATTGCGCGTCGATATCGGCTCTCTGCTCGCCAACCGGATCCTCATTCCGGCGCTGCCCGAGTTTCGCCAGCGCTATCCGGACATCGAAATCTATCTCGGCGTGAACGACCGGCCGATTGACCTTGTCAGCGACGCCGTCGATTGCGTCATCCGGGGTGGCGCGCTCGACGACAGCTCCCTGATCGGCCGGCGCATCTGCAAACTGGATTATGTGACCTGCGCTTCGCCCGACTATCTCGCCGAGCGCGCGGTTCCCTCGCACCCTCGCGACTTGGAAACGGGCCATCAGCTCCTGACCTACTTTTCCGCGTTGACGGGTAAGGTCTTTCCGCTCCGTTTTGAGCAGCGGGCGGACAAGATCGAGATCGACTACCGCTACAGTGTCGCGGTCAATGAGAGCACGGCGCATCTGACGGCGCTGCTTTCAGGTCTCGGCATCGGCCAAACCTTCCGCTTCGCCGCACAGCCCTATCTGGATGATGGACGCCTCATCCCGCTTCTCGATGCCTGGACGCGCGAATATCATCCGCTGTACGTCGTCTATCCCTCGAACCGCCATCTCCATGCGAAACTGCGCGTGTTCGTTGAGTGGGTCGCCCAGATCTTCGCGCGCGTGGATGTACGCCGCGAACCGGCTGTCGGCGATTAATCGATTTCGGCGAATTAAGAGGACGATCTGGCATCTGATTATCCATAGGGACGATCAGTGTTTCCAGATTATCGGGCTGAACAGGGCTCTCTTTCCACGCCATCTCGGTCTGGCACGTGAACGAAAGGAACCTGCTATGACCGACGTAAAGACCCTGAACGCTGAAGAGCTTCTGCTGCGTTCGCTCGACCTTCTTCCTCGCGATCTCCACGCTTGGGCGGCCTTGTTCGCCGAAGACGCCGTCTTCGAGCTGCCCTACGCCGGCACCTTTGATGCGCCCACCAAGCGGCAAGGCCGCGAAGCGATCCTCGCCGGCATGACCTGGTTCAGGTCGCTGATCGACGACCTCAGAATCGGCGAAGTGACTGTCCACAAGCTCGTCGGCCGGGATGCGGTCGTTGCCGAATATACGGCCACCGGCAAAATGAGCGCCAACGGCAAGTCCTTCGATCAGATCTATATTGTCCGGGTCGAGGCCAAGGGTGGCCGGATCACACACTTCAGCGAGTATTTCGACACGCTGCGCTTCAAGAAGCACCTGGAAGGCTGAACGAATTTTCCGATCTGTTTTCCCGTGGTGGGACGCTCTACTAGAACGCCGCAAGAGAAAGCAACTCCGAGCGGCGTTTTACGGCCTTTTACCGCGTTCATGCAGTGATCAAGGTCGCTTGGACACGATTGACGCACGTCCTCGCCGGGGAATCCCGCCCGCGTGGTGCAGCAGTCTGAGCGCTAGTCGCGCCAGCGCGATCTCCGGCATTGCAATCGATCGCGCGAAGTCAGGTCTTTGAAGGTCTCGCGGGCGACAGGGGCAATGCTCCGCCAGCCCTGTAGCTACGCATGGCAAAACTCGAGCGGATGTCGCGGATGGCAGTCAACGATAGGAGCTGCCGCAGGATGGTGGACTCATAGGTCGCCATGTCAGGGACGACGACTTCGATCAGGAAGTCGACGTCGCCGGAGATCAAATGGCATGCGACGACCTCGGGCATCGAGAGGACGGCTTCCACGAAGGCATCGGCTTGGTCCTGCGCGTGACGCTCGACCCGCACCCCGGCAAACACCGTGAGACCCAGCCCAACGGCGGGACGGTTGAGGACGGCACGGTAGCCTTCGATCACGCCTCCCTCCTCAAGCAGCTTCACGCGTCGCGAGCACGGAGACGGCGAGAGCCCGACGCGATCGGCAAGCGTGATGTTGGCAATGCGGGCGTCGTTCTGCACCTCCCGAAGGATTTTCAGGTCGATGGCGTCCAACGGCGTTTTGGTCAAAGTGTCTATTTTCCGGTAGCTAGAACACCAATGATGCCAGAGATTGACTATCCGACTTCCATCTTTAGCACTTTTCTTGAGCTGTTGCGCGCTAGAACAAGCTGCATGGATGCAACGCCGCCGGCGGAGAGATTTCGCCCCGAGAGCAGCCCTTGCATAACAAGGTCAGAGAAACGGGAGGCGCGTTTTCACGTGCGCGGAGGAAGAATGTTGCCATGCCGCTATTGCCCCCAAAGCTTAAGCATATGGAGAGCCCGAAGAAGAAGATCGTGGCATGCGTTGGCATGAGCGGCCTAGCGGGACCTCCACGGCTAGCCCCGACAACAGACCCTAAGACGGTCATTGTCGTTGGTGCTGGTATGAGTGGCCTCGTGGCGGCGCTCGAGCTTGAGCGCGCCGGTCACCATGTCCAGATTGTCGAGGCCCGGCGTCGGATTGGCGGTCGGGTTCACACGCAACGCGCACGAGACGGCGCACCCATGGCGGAGGCCGGGGCAGGTCGAATTCCCCGGTCGCATCGCTGGACTTGGGACTATATCGGTCAGATGGGGCTCGCCACCAGGCCGCTCTATCCGGCCGGCCTCAAGAACGTCGCGCTGATCGACGGCAAACGCTGGATCATCGACTCCAAGACGGACTTGGCCGCGACGGTCGATCTGCCGCCGGAGGAGAAGGCGATGGGATATGCTGGCCTGATCAAGACGCATGTGCTCGACAACGTTGAAAAGCTGTTAGCGGCAAAGGTGATCGACACGCCCGCATGGCCACCATCTGCGCTGGCTCACCTTGACCGGCTCTGCATCGTCGATCACCTTGCCGCGCAGGGTCTGTCGCCGGCAGCAATCAAGTTGCTGACCCTCGGCGCTTTCCCGACCGCCATTTCGCCCCTGATGCTCTCCCGCGTCCTCGCGACTTATGATCGTGAAAGCTTGTCGGTTATCGAGGGTGGCAACGACCGCCTGCCGGCCGCCATTGCCGCACACCTGCGCGGCCCAATCTTGCTCAACTCACCGGTTCGGGCCGTAGTGCAGTTCGCCGACCGCATCGAGATTGCCGTCGAAGGGGCAAGGCCGAAGGCCGTACTGACCGCAGATGCACTCATCTGCACGATCCCATTCTCAGTTCTGGGCCGCGTCCAGTTCGAGCCAGCACTTAACCCCGCAAAGCAACAGATCCTGGCCGAAATTCGCTACACCAAGGCGACCAAGGTGGCGTTCAAGATGTCAGCCCGTTTCTGGGAGTCCGAACAGCTGAGCGGGTTCGCCCAGCTCGATACGGGCGCAGAAATCTGGAGCCCCCGATGGTCCGCCGGCGATGGCAGCGGGGTACTTCAGTTCTATCAGCAAGGTGAGCGGGCCGCCGAATTGGACGCAATGGACGAGCCGGCCCGGGCCCAATGGGCAATGGGACACATCGAAAAGGCCTTCCCCGGAGCGGGCCGTCATGTGCAGGAATCAAGGAGCTATTCGTGGCAGCACGATCCCTGGGCTGGCGGCGCCTATGGCATCCCGCAGCCTGGTGATCTCTTCCGCTGGCAAGGGAATATCGCCTCGCCCGAGGGTCGCATCTACTTTGCGGGCGAGCACACGTCGGAATATTCAGCCTGGATAGAGGGTGCCGTCAGGTCGGGACATCGCGCAGCCACCGAATTGCATGAGGCAACTTTCGAAAGCCATAGGTGATCCTACCCGTCGCTCGCCCATCATCGCCTCAGTCCTCCGCATGTATATTGGGTGAATCAGCGACGGTGCCTCGCTTCAAAGGCCGAGTTTCAACACGGCGCGAAGGTGTCATCGCTCTTGGCAAGACGAATGTCCGCTCGTGGGCAACTGGCTTGGTTACGGCAACGACCGAGATGGGGGCGCAAAGCAGTCATAGCGAAGGAGCCGTCGACGGACCGCGGTCGCAATACGCGGCTCAGGCTTATCGACAACCCCTCTCGTGCCATGGCCTCGTCGGCTCGATAGGCCGGCGTGGAAACCCCTACGACAACGCCAAAGCGGAAAGCTTCATGAAGACGCTGAAGGTCGAAGGCGTCTACCCCATGGGGTTCGAGATATTCTCCGATGTTGTCGAGCATATTCCCAGGTTCATCGGCTATATATACAACGGCCGAAGGCTACACTTCCCACTCGTTTATCTAAACCCCGTGCAATTTTAGGATAAATTCGCCCGGGAGACGGTCAAAGAATTATCCTTATATTGACCGACTCGAAGGGTCTACTCCAATCGGGGTCAGTTTCGAACGCCGTTTGACACTCTTGGCTTCACTCTTACTGACGGCGAAGCCCCCGACTACAAAGCCGTCGATAAGCTGATCGCCCTGCCGGTAGCCAAGTTCAGGCTGATGCTGGCCAACAAAGGCTATGAAAGCGACGACGTCCGCACCAGCCTGCTGTTCAAGGGGATATTGCGGGTCATCTCGCCCAAGGCCAACCACAAACTGGCCATAGCCCGCGACTTCCGCGCCTACTAGGACCGCAATCGGACCGAGCGCATGTTCAACAAGCTCAAGCACTTCCGCCGCATCGCCATCAGATACGACAAGTCCGCCGTCTCCTCAGCGATGCAGATCATGGCCTTGGAGCTTTGATCTGTTTTGCAGGAGTCCTCCAATGTTGCGGCCGCGTCGACAAGCGTCAGGAACCAGCGCTCATTCAGACATTCCCCAGAAGCGGCCGTTGAACGCCTCAACGAAGGCGTTGTCGGTAGGTTCCGCCGGTCGGCTGAAGTCGAACGTGACGCCCGTTATGTAGGCTCAGAGGTGGAGATCCCGGGAGACGAATTCGGAGCCTCGGTCGACAAGGATCAGCGCCACTTCAAAGGCATTGAGAGGCCGTCGACGATACTTGTGGCCGGAGAAAGCGGCCTTGCACGCGCCCTGCTGGCGTATCTCGGTCTCTCCAGGCCGCGTTTCCATCTCTCCGTTGTTGCCGAGGCACCGGATACTAGATGGCCCAGGCAGGCGATTGAAACCACACCTCAGGAGCCCCTGCTGAAGAGACATGACACCTGAAGAACGGGAAATCACCCGGGAGTTTCTGAACACACTGGCGCTTGAGGAACTGGCTTGACGGTCTTCGCGTCGCTGGGCCGGTATCCGGCGACTAGTCGAGCCGAGCCCCTAGCCAGAGCTTTTCGGTGATGAGATCGTTGGTGAGTTCCTCGGCCAACGATATGGCGCAGGCGGCGGCCGGCGAGAGGCTGGCCTCCTCCGCGTGGCAAAGCACGACCCCGCGGTGACAGCCGCCTTCGGCAAAGCTGCGAACCCGCATCCGCGAAAAGTTGGCGTCGCGCTCCAGGCAGCCGCCCGGCAGAAGCGAAGCGCCGAGACCGGCATCGACGCATTGCGTGATAAGGCCGATGGCGTCGACCTCGTATTTCACGTCGAGCGGCAGCGAGCGGGAGCGGAAATGGCCCTCGACCGCCGCCCTGAGGCCGTTTCCCATGGCGGGGAGGACGAACGAATAGCGTGAGGCGTCCTCGAAAGAGATGCTCGTGCCGACGTCGGCATCCTCGCTGCGGGAGGTGATGAAGAAGAGTTCCTCGATCAGGAGCTGCTGACAGACGAGACCGGATCGCGAGCGCGGGCTTGCGATCACCGCGAAGTCGAGCTTGCCGGCGCGCACGGCGGCAGCGAGAACATGGCTCTGGTCTTGGCGGAGTTCGAGCCGCACCTCGGGAAAGCGCCGGGTCATCATCTGGAGAAGCGGCAATGCGATGACGGCCACAAGGCTGTGCGGCATGCCGAGTACGACCTGGCCTGACGGCGCGCCGACCGCGCGGCGGACATCGGAGCGGGCGCGGTCGACCTGCTTGAACAGGATCTGGCAATGTTCGTAAAGGCGGGCGCCGGCCTCGGTGGTGGTGACGCCCTGCGGCGAGCGCTGCAGGAGGGGCGTACCGAGGTCGAATTCGAGCGCCTGGATGCTCTTGCTCAGCGCCGGCTGCGCGACATGAAGCGTTTCGGCGGCGCGACTGATGCTCTTCGCTTCGACCACGCCGGCGAAATATTTGAGCTTGCGCAGATCCATGACGAACGGAGCCCCTGGGACGAAAGCCAGCGCCTCGAAGGCTATTCCAGAAAGGAATGCCCCTCAAGCAATGAAATATTGGCGCGGACCTCAGTGAAGGGTTCCAAATAGCTGAAATGCGCGGTGGCTGATCGCGCGCTGTCGATCGATGCGATAGCGGGCGCTCATGGCGAAGGAGAGGGATTGCGTGCATACCGGGTTGATGCGCAGCAAGCTATTCGTGCCGGGCTCGCGGCCTGAGCTCTTCGAGAAGGCGTGGCGTTCGCCCGCCGATGCCATCTCCTTCGATCTCGAGGATGCCGTGGTCGGCGAGAAGAAAGCCGAGGCGCGGGAGCGGGTCGGCGCCGAGCTTCGCGCGCGGGGTGCGCGACGGACTCAGACCGTGATCGTGCGGGTGAATCCGGTCGGCGGGCGGCTCTTCGAGTCCGATCTCGATGCCGTGGTTCAGCCCGGACTTCACATGATCAACCTGCCGAAGATCGAGGACGTCGGCGCAGTTCGCGACGCGGCGGCCCGGCTGGACCGGCTGGAGCGAGAACGAGGCATCGACCTTCCAATCGGCATTCTGGTCAATATCGAGACGCCCAAGGGCCTCCGCATGACGGCGGAACTGGCCGGAGCAAGCGATCGGGTCGCCGGCCTGCAACTCGGATTCGGCGACCTGTTCGAGCCACTGGGGATCGCGCGGACACCGGCGGCTCTTCACCAGGTGCGGCTCGCCGCGCGGCTTGCGGCGGGGGAAGCCGGCGTACCGGTCTATGACGGTGCATTTGTCGGCGTCGCCGACCCGGCTGGCTACCAGGCCGAAGCCGAAGCGGCGCGTGCTCTGGGTTTTGCCGGGAAGAGCTGCATCCATCCCTCGCAGGTCGCGATCGCCAATGCCGTCTTCGCGCCAACGGCGGCTGAGGTCGAACGCGCGCGCCGCATCGTCGCGGTGGCCGACGAAATGGAGGCGAAGGGGGTCGGGGCGTTCATGGTCGACGGCGATATGGCGGACGGGCCCTTCATTGCCCGGGCGCGGGAGATTGTGCGGATGGCGGAACGGGCGGAACTTGATGTCTGAGACGAAGGGCGGCGACTCGGAGAACAAACAAGGCCCCCTTGCGGGTCTGCGGGTGATCGACTGCGCGACCCTGTTCGCCGGGCCGATGATCACGACCCTCATGGGCGATTTCGGCGCCGACGTTATCAAGATAGAGCATCCCAGCGGCGACCCGCTCCGGAACATGGGCGCGAAGAAGGATGGTCATCCGCTGTGGTGGAAGACCACTGCGCGCAACAAGCGCTGCATCGCCCTCGACCTGAAGGCTAGCGCCGACGCCGAGATCTTCAGGGCGCTGGTCGCCGATGCCGACGTGCTGGTCGAGAATTTCCGTACCGGGACGCTCGAGAGCTGGGGGCTTGGATGGGAGGAGCTTTCGGCCCTCAATCCGCGCCTGGTGATGGTGCGGGTCACCGGCTTCGGGCAGACAGGCCCCTATCGCCGGCGGGCCGGGTTCGGAACCCTGGCCGAAGCGATGTCGGGCTTTGCCCATATCACCGGGGAGACGGACAGGCCGCCTACCCTGCCCCCGTTCGGACTTGCCGACGGGATCGCGGCCTATTTCGGCTGTTTCGCTGCCATGTTCGCGATCTACGACCGCGACGTGAATGGCAGCGGCAAGGGACAGTACATCGATCTCGCCATCTACGAGCCGATCTTCGCGCTGCTCGGCCCCCAGCCGATCGTCTTCGACCAGCTAGGCATCGTCCAGAATCGCAACGGCAATCGCTCGGTCAACAACGCACCCCGAAATGCCTACAAGACGCGCGATGAACGATGGGTGGCCCTTTCGGCGGCGGCGCCCAGCATCGTCCGGCGGGTGCTCGAACTCGCCGGCGGACAAGCGGCAGCCGACGACCCGCGCTTCCAGACCAATGCTGATCGCGTCCGCCACGTCGAGGAAGTCGACGCGATCGTCGGCGGCTGGATCGGGCAGCACGATCTCGCCGAAGTGGTCGAGAAATTCGAGACGGTCGAGGCGGCGATCGCACCGATCTATGACATCGAGCAGATATTCAACGACCCCCAGTTCATAGCGCGGGGATCGATCGCCACGGTCGAGGATGAGGATCTAGGGCCGGTGCGGATGCAGAACGTGTTTCCCACGCTCTCGCGGACGCCTGGGACGATTCGGCGTGCCGGCGGGCGCATCGACCAGGACCGTGACGAGATTCTGGCGGAACTGCGTGCGGCGGGACGTCTCCCCGTGCCGCCCTCGACAGCGAAGGCGGGCAGGCCATGATGAAGTCAGCGACCGGACGTGACTATCCGCGCGACCTCGTCGGCTATGCCGACCAGCGGCCGAACGCGCGCTGGCCAGGCGGGGCCCGGATCGCGGTCCAGTTCGCGATCAACTACGAGGAAGGCTCGGAATACACGATCGCTGACGGCGATGGGCGGACGGAGCTCGGCCTCGCGGAAGCCCCGGGTGGGCGCGTCCCGGCCGGGAAGCGCGACCTTGCCTTCGAGACTATGTACGAGTTTGGCAGCCGGGTCGGCATCTGGCGGCTCTTTCGCATTTTTGGCGAACGCCAGCTGCCGGTGACGATCTTCGGCGCGGCAGTGGCGCTGGAGCGCAACCCGCGTGTGTGCGAAGCGATCGCGAAAGCCGGGTATGACGTCTGCTGCCATGGCTGGCGCTGGGAAGAGCAGTTCCGGTTATCCGAGCCCGAGGAGCGCGAACGCATCGCGCGCGCCGTCGCCTCGATCCAGCAGAGCGTCGGCGAACGGCCGCTCGGCTGGTATTGCCGATATGGACCCAGCGAAGCGACGCGGCGGCTTCTCGTTGAGGAAGGCGGCTTCCTGTACGATTCCGACGCCTACAACGACGAACTTCCCTATTTCGTGGAGGTGTCCGGCAAGCGGCATCTGGTCGTCCCCTACACGATGGACACCAACGATATGAAATTCACGCTGGCCGGCGGTATCGGCGGCGCCGCGGATTTCGAGCTCTATCTCAAGGCGACCTTCGACCAGCTTTATGCCGAGGGCGCCGACACGCCGGTAATGATGTCGATCGGGCTGCACCCGCGCATCGCCGGGCGTCCGGGCCGTGCGCGCGCCCTGGCCGGTTTCCTGGATTACATCCTTCGTCACGACCGCGTCTGGGTCTGCCGGCGGATCGACATCGCGCGGCATTGGCTCGGCCAAGATTGGGAAAAGCGATGAAAGAGAAACCCTGGGAAGCCTTTCTCACCGATGGCGACCGGGCCGTCCTGGCGCGCGGTCGCTTCGGCTTGCGCATGGGCTTTGGCGCGAGGCCGGCGGTGATCGTGATCGACTGCCAGCGCTACATGGTCGGCGAGCGCGGGGTCATCGACGACCATTATCCGTCGTCGTGCGGAGCGATCGGCTGGGCGGCGGTCGATCGGGCCGCAGCTATCCTCGACGCGGCGCGAGCGGCTTCGGTGCCGGTGTTCCTGACCCGCTTCGCGCTCGACCCGGACGGTGGCGATATCGGCGTCTATCGGCGCAAGCGCGCATTCCTGCAGCGGCCGGACTGGTGCCTTGAAGGAACCGAAGGCGCGGAGCTGTTGCCCGAAGTCGGCCCGGAGCCGGGCGACATAGTCTTCACCAAGAAGAAGCCGAGCGGATTCCACGGCACTCCCCTGCTCGGATACCTGATCGACCGCGGCGTCGACACGCTGATCGTTCTAGGCGGAGCGACCAGCAACTGCGTCAGAGCGACGGTGTTCGACTCGGCGTCCTACAATTTCCGCACCATCGTGCCCGAAGACGCGGTTTTCGACCGCCTGGCCGTCTCGCACGCGATCAGCCTCTTCGACATGGATCGGCAATTCGCCGACGTCATGACGTCGGACGAGGTCATCGCGCATCTGCGCAGCCGTCCGATTGGCGCGGCGAAATGACGGACGCGGCGCGCGATCCCATGCAGGGAAAATCCCCCGACGCCGCGGCGCGCGGAACATCCGATGCGGCGAGGCTCCGGGCCGGCCGTGGACGCATGGCCGCCTACCGCTATGCGGTCGTATTCGCGCTCCTCATTCTCGTCGCCGGCTTCTCGGTCCTGCTCCCAAATACGTTCTTCACGCTCGGCAATTTCCGGACGATCGTCAGTTCGCAGGCTGTCCTGATGATCCTGGCGCTGGGATTGACGCTCCCGCTCACCACAGGAGAGTTCGATCTCTCCGTCGGATCCATGCTCGGCTGCGGAGCGGTACTGACGGCTTATTTCACCGGCGTCCTTCACCTGCCGCTGGTTATGGTCGTGATCGCCACGGTGCTGGTCGGCGTACTCGCCGGTGCCATCAACGGGCTCTTCGTCGTCCGCATCGGCATCAACGCCTTCATCGGCACCCTTGGCACATCGACCATCCTGATGGGACTGACGCTCGCGGTCTCGGGCGGCCAAATCCTCAACACGGTGGCGGAGCCGCTGAGCGAATTCGTCCAGTACCAGATCTTCGGACTGGCCGTGCCGGTCTATATCGGCTTCGGCCTCGCCATTGGACTCTGGTACCTCTACGAACACACGCCCACGGGCCGGCACCTCTTTTTCGTCGGCGAAGGCCGCGAGGCCGCGCGCCTCACCGGGCTCGGTGTGGACCGCCTGCGCTTTGCCGCCTTCATCGGATCCGGCGCGATCAGTGCCGGGGCTGGCGTCCTCACCGCCGGCCAGCTCGGCGCCGCCGATCCTTCCGTCGGACCGAGCTTTTTGCTGCCGGCCTATGCCGCCGCCTTCCTCGGCGCAGCAACCATCAAGCCGGGCCGCTTCAACGCCTGGGGAACGGTGGTCGCGCTCTATCTGCTGGTCACCGGCGTGACCGGGCTCGAACTCCTCGGCACGTCGTCCTGGGTTCAGGAAATGTTCAATGGGATCGCACTGCTCATCGCGGTGACGTTCGCGCGTTTCGTGGCGCGCAACCAGGTCGCGTGAGCCATGCGTGGCGATGTGAGTGAACTGCCAGGGAAGCCGATCGCCGATCGGCGGGAACACAAGACAAGAAATGGGAGACCAACATGAAGACGCTGCAGAATAGTTCGGGCGCGTTACGCCGCCTTTCGGCCGGGCTGGCGATCGCCGGATCGAGTGCCGCCCTGCTCATGGGGCTGTCCGGGGCCGCGCAGGCGGACGGTCTCGCCGACGCCAAGGCGGCTGTCGCCCAGGCAATGGAGAAGCCAACCTTCGTCGCGCCGGGCGAAGCCTTCGACATGAGCAAATTGAAGGGCAAGCATATCTGGATCATCACGTCGACGATGGGTGTTCCCTTCGTTGCGACGATCGCCCAAAGCGTGCAGGCCGCAGCCGAAAAGGTCGGCATCGAGACCACGCTGGTCGACGGCAAAGGCAACGTTTCGGAATGGAACCGCGGCCTCGCGCAGGCGGTCAGCCAGCACGCCGACGGTGTCGTCACGGTCGGCGCCTCGCCCGAATTGATGAAGGGCCCGATGAAGGACGCCCTCGAGGCGAAGATCCCGGTCGTCGACGCGGTTACCGCCGACAAGGACGCGCCGCTGGTTCCCGGCACATTCGCCCATGTCAGCATCTCCTTCGTCCATTCGGGCGAACTGCAGGCGGCCTTCGCGATCGCCCACTCGGAAGGCAAGGCCAACGTCCTGATCCTCGGCGACAATGAATTCCCCGGCGAGGTGTCGCGCGTCGAAGGGATGAAGAGCGCGTTCGCGTCGATGTGCCCGGACTGCAAAGTAACGGTCGAGGATACGCAGGTCGCGAACCTAGGCGTGAAGCTGGGCCAGCAGGTGCAGACGCTGCTTCGTCGCGATCCGGACGTGAACCTGGTTCTGCCGACCTATGACGCGCAGGCGATCTACGTCGTGCCGGCCATCAAGGCGGCGAATTTCGACCGGACGATTGGGGTTGTCGGTTCGGATGCGGTGCCCAGCAATCTCGACTGGATCCGGGAGGGCAACGTGCAGGTTGCCGACGTTGGCGAACCCAGCGTCTGGCTTGGCTGGGCGGCACTGGATGAGGTCGCTCGCGGCATGCTCGGCATGTCGGCGGTCGACGAGCAGATCCCGCTCCGCCTGTTCACCAAGGACAACCTCAAGGACGTTTCCAACGACGAGAACGAACTCTTCGGCGGCGAATACGCCTCTGAATACAGCAAGCTCTGGGGCGTGAACTAGACCTTGGCGCGATGAGGCCGGACCGATGGACACAAGCACCCCACTCCTCGAATTGCGAAGCCTCACCAAGAGTTTCGCGGGAGTGCGGGTGCTTTCGTCCGTCGACCTGACCGTTCGTCCCGGCGAAGTCCATGCGTTGATTGGCCAGAATGGCTCGGGAAAGTCGACGCTCATCAAGATACTGTCCGGTTACCACGCGCCGGACAGCGGCGAGGTCTTCATGCGTGGCGAGCCGGTGCCCCTGCCCATGCGGCAGTCGGCCCGCCGGGGTCTGAGGTTCCTGCACCAGGACGTTGGCGTTGTCCGCACCATGACGGTGCTCGAGAACCTTCGGATCGGCCGTTTCAGGACGACAGCCTACGGGCGCCTGCGCTGGGCCGAGGAGCGGCGCGCGGCGAAAGAGACGCTGGCCGAAATGCAGCTCGACATCGACCCGGACACGCTTGTCCGCGACATACCGCCGGCCGAGCGGGCGCTGATTGGCTTCATGCGGGCGATTCAGGAAATCGACTATGAGCGCGGCGAGGTTCTCATCCTCGACGAGCCGACGGCATTTCTGCCCGTCGCGTCGGTCGAGAAGATCTTCAAAGCGGTACGCAATGTCGCGCGCCGCGGTTCAGCGGTTGTCTTCGTCAGTCACCGCCTGGACGAGATCCTCGATATCGCCGACCGCACGTCGATCCTCCGCGACGGCCGCCTGATCGAGACGGTGGTGACCAAGGAGACCAATGAGCGCAAGCTCGTCGCAGCAATGCTGGGACGCGAACTTGACTCCCTCTACCCGAAGCGGAGTGTCACGCGCGGACGTCCTATGCTGGAAGTCGAGAGCCTTTCCGGCCGGATCGCCAGCGGCGTTTCGTTTACGGCTCACCAGGGCGAGATTCTGGGCCTTACCGGGCTGCTCGGCATGGGCCATGACGAGATACCGTATCTACTCTTCGGCGCATCCCAGGCTGAAGGCGGCACGGTCTCGGTCGCCGATCAGCCCCTTGCCAAGCTGTCGCCCGAGCATGCAATTGCTGCAAAGGTCGCCTTCCTGCCGGCCGATCGCCACCGCCAAAGCGGGATCCCGAAGGCGACGGTGCTGGAAAATGTGGTGATGACGAACGGCCGGCGCTTTGTGCGGAACGGGATCCTTCGACACCAGGCCGAGAGGACCTCTGTGCAGGACATGCTCGAACGCTTCGATGTCCGCCCCGCCGCGCCCGACCGTCTTCTCGCGACCCTCTCCGGTGGCAACCAGCAGAAGGCGCTTCTGGGCAAGTGGCTGCAAACAAATCCAGCCGTTCTGTTGCTTCACGAGCCGACGCAGGGCGTCGATATTGGTTCGCGGCAACAGATTCTTCAGATTATTGCCGAGGTCGCTGCATCGGGGACGACGGTTATCATGGCGTCGTCGGAATATGAGGAACTCGCGCATCTCTGCCATCGCGTGCTGATCTTCCGGCATGGCGCGATTGCGCGCGAACTGACGGGAGAGAACCTCACGCAGACCCGCATCGCTGAGCAGTGCTACCTGGCCTGACGCGGTTCAGCGTGGCAGCACGAGGCGATAGGTGCGACAGGCGGTCTCCCGGAACAGAGCGGCCTTTTCGCTGGCCGAATAACCGGCGGCGATGCGCTTGAAGGCGTTCCAAAGCACGCCGTAGCTGACGCCCCGCTTGTCGACGGGGAAATTACTCTCGAACATGCAGCGTTCGACGCCGAAAATCTCGATGCAGGTCTCGATATAGGGACGCCAGAGCCGCGCAATTTCCTCCGAATCCGCTGGCTCGGGACGGTGGGCGGCATCGAGGTCGAAGCCGAAAAGGTGCATGGCAAGGCCGCCCAGCTTGACGCTGACATTCGGCCGGCGGGCGAGATCCGTGAGGTTCCTCTTCCAGTCGACGAAGATGTCGTCGCGCCGTCCCGCATAGACCCCGACGGCAAGAGGTGCACCGATGTGGTCGAGGACTACCGGCGTATCGGGAAAACTGCCGGCAAGATCGGCCAGTTCAGGAAGCTGCGGATGGAACAGCCATGCATCGAATGATAGATTGTAGCGAACCAGCCTCGCATAGCCGCGGCGGAAGCCGGCGTCGAGGAGAAGTCCTTTCGGGAAATCCTGCGAAGAACCCTTGATGGTTGGATCGGCATCCCAGACAGAGCGTCCTCGTATGCCCTTGAAGCGGTCTCCGGCGGCACGGAGGTGAGCTTCCAATACCACGTCGACGCGATCGCCCAGCCGCAGTTCGGCGAAGCCGACGATACCCGCGCAGACCCTCGCGGAGCCGTAGGCGCCGCTCGCGCTCATTGCGGCGATCCCATTCACAAATTCGGTCTCGCCAACGGGCGCTAAATCGGGGTCGCCGTCTACGCGATACATCGCGTCGCACTGGACGAACACCGAAGCGCAGATGTTATGGCCGCTGCCGATGTCGGCGAGATAGTCATTGAAGAGGTATGGCGCACCACGATCCCAAAGGTGATGGTGGGGATCGACGATCGCGAGATCGGGCTCAAGCGCTTCCTCGCGGTGCTTCTGCAGCCATGCATCATCTACCCCAAATAACGCTTGGTTTCTTTCGCGCAGATGTGCCTGATCGATCACGTAATGTTCCCTCAATGGCCTGCTGCCGGTTCTGTGGACACCCGGCTAAGCTAATCCGACCTTCAATAGGCAAAACTCTAGCTCCGAGTGGAGGAAAAACACAGCGGCAGGTCACCATAGGTCGTGGTCGCGGGATATGAACTACGAGGCCTGGTCGACCCGGATCGGCTTCTGATAGACGCAAGCATATGCTGGACCCGAGATTTCAAATGAACACCGGCCAAAGCAGCATCCTTCTGTCCTCAATCCCATTTTGCCCCTGAATGTCGTCGTATCCGGGTTGCAGTATCTGAGACGCCGATTTGATGCGTCCAAAGGATCCGTTCAGCGTTTGCTCGGTTGGGGGCAGCGAGACGTACATCACGAGCAAGTTTTGATTTGCTCGATTTGATGGAGTTTTCGCGATGAAGATCAATGATTTCAACGGCGACAATTTAAGCGAGATTCTGGTTTCCAGCCCATGGGGGCTCGGCGTCATCGGCCTATCCAGCAATTCACTGACATCGCAGGCATTGACGCCAAATGGCTCCCGGCTCGGCGGCTGGTTGCTGAATACTGCCAACAACGAGTTCGGCCATACCGGCGATTTTGACGGCGATGGTCGTGCTGAGATCCTTGCCACCAGCGGGTGGGGCCTAGGCGTCCTGAAGCTTTCCGGCGCTGCGATCGCAAGCCCCGTCATGGCTCCAAACGGCACGAGGCTGGGAGGCTGGCTGATCAATACCGCCAATGACAGCTTCGGCCCCGTGACTTCGATGGCGACGGCAAGACAGAGATCTTTGGCTCGAACGCGACCGGCATCGGCCTGCTCAAGCTCGTCGGCGGCAGTCTGCAATCCCTGACTGTCGCGCCAAATAGCACGCGGCTCGGTGACTGGCTGGTCAATACGCGCGACAATCGCTGCGTGAATGCGGCTGACTTCGACGGCGACAACAAGGCCGAACTGCTGGTGACCAGCCCCTGGGGTCTCGCCATCCTGGATTTCGACGGAAGTACCCTGCTTCCGCGCGCCATGGCGCCGAACCAGACCGTCTTCGGCCATTGGCGGCTCAATACTGCCGACAATGACTGGGAGCACGGCCAGCGCCAGTCGCATTTGCTCATCATCCATCATCCGCAATGGTCCGGCGCCGTGGCCAATCTGGAAAGCCAGGGCCGCAGGCGCGGCTACACCATCCATTCGATCCCCTCCGGCCCCGACGGGCTGAAGCGACTGCGCCTGCTCCCGATGAACCCGTCGGCCGGCGACCGGCTGCTGATCTACCTTGCCGGTCATGGCGGCTCGTCGCGCGCGACGGGCGATATGAGCCGGCCACCGTCGCTTCGCGGTATCTTCCAATTCGGCGATGGCGGCCTGTCCTACCTGCGCGACTTGGCGCCCTATTTTGAAAGCCTGGGTGATCGAGGCGCCGACGTCACCGTCGTTGACGGCAGCTGCGATGGCGGCAAGACGGTCCACAATGCCATGGACGAGGCCTACTTCGCCATGGCAACCGCTGGACTCTACTCGCCGGGGCTGACCAATTTCCCGGATATGGCGGGACCGATGCAGACGGAGAGCAAGCCGGGAACCTTCGGCTATTGGTGGGACCCGCCACATTGGCTCGGGGGTTGGCTGAACGGCACCGTGATCGGTAACAATCCGGGGCGGATCCATCAGCGGATCTACCGCAACGACAGTGGCGCACTTGCCGATTTGTCGATTTTCGCCAGGCCCATGCTCGACCCCTCCCCTGACGCTCCGGTTCGGGTTTGGCTTTGTCGACGCCGGATGCCTGCTGGGTTCTATCCCGGAGACCAAAGAACCGGGGGCGCTCCAGCTCGTGCCTGTGATCAGCCGAGCGATCTCCGAGAGCGATCGGTAGACCGCTCCCTGCTATTCAAAGCCGTCGTGGGTGACGCACACCCGGTGCATCTCGCCGGCATATTCGCGGATGAACAATGTGCCGGGGCGATGGCCGCGATCTCGCGGTGCCGGCGCAACGACTGGAACCGCCTTCGGCTTGGCCGCCCCTGCCCGGCGCTGGCGTTCATGGTCTCGCGCAATCTGTTCGAGTTGCCGGACGCTGTTGGCATCGAGATCACCATGGATCCGTGCCTGCATCCAGTAAGCGATGATGCGAATCAGCAGGGCCCGACCGAGATGTTCGGGGGCCTCCTTGCGCATCAGCTTGCGCCAGCGGATCCGCAGGGCGTGGAGATCCAGCTTGGCGAGACCATGGATCTCGGCAGTAAGGGCAATCGGCTGCGATGACGTTCTCGCGGATTGGCGTGTCCGGGACATTAGGATCACTCTTCCTCGGCCTGTCCAAGTTCGACTGTGTCGACTGGCGGGATCGCGGTCGTCTCAGCGCCCTGCCCTTCCATCAGCCGATATCGGGTCGGCTCGCCGCTTCGGCGGATTGTCTCGACTGCCATGCCGGCCCTGCGCACGCTGGTCAGCAAGGCTCGGATCGTGTGCGCGAGCCAGCCGGTCATCCCAGTGATGTCGTCGACCGATGCGCCTTCCCCCTGACGAGCAGGCCGATGACAAGCGCCTTCTTGCTTCCTGGGCGCTCCGATCGTTTTGGTGCATCAACTGACGCACCCAAGCTCTGGCCTACCTCTCTGGGCGGCTCCGTAGACACCCGATCTCCGTCTTCGCGGCCAACCGCCGACTCGTCGACACCGATGGCAGCCAGCCGCGCCACGTGATGACCAGCGTCCGCCGCTCGCCATCGGCCGTCTGACGCCATGCCGGCTGGCCAGACTCCGTCGGCTGCTCCATCGCCAGACCGAGGGCCACAAGTCGCTCGCCGACGCCGGTCGCCACCGCTCCCTTCAGCCGCTCCTGGGAGGTTGGTGGTGGACGCAGTGCGTCACAAACCCGTCTCTGCCTGCATTTCCTGTTCGCAGCGGAAACGACCGAGAGCGGCTCTCTCGGGACTTCGGGGGGCATACGCTGGAAGACGGCGTTATTTCCGTGAGTTACCCGAAACTTTCTGCCTAATTGATGGGCCGATTTTCCGATTCTGGAGCGGTGTTCGCAGTCGCTGTCAGGGAAAGTCGATTGTCGTTTGGTGGGATTACGTTGTCGTTAGCCGGGATCGGACTGCGCGTTTGCGGGATCAGCTTGCGGCAACGCGGGATCGCTTTGCCGAATGGCGGTTCGACATTGTCGTTATTCGGTGCTGTATTGCCGTTAAGCGGGCTAGGATTAACGCTTTGCGGTATCCGATTGTCAATTCGGGGAAGGCCAGACGCTAAGCGATCCAACACCGCGAATAAGCGCGCCGCCCCACGACGGACGGCCCATCGCCGACAAGGCCTTCGCGACGGCAGGATCCAAGCTTCGAAACAACCTCTCAGCGGGATAGGAATTGGGGGGAAATCACCGCTACGGAGGGCTATCTGCCGGCCAGCGAACCGCCAATGCCGCCGATCGAGAAGAATCGGTTGAGAAATGCGAAAATGACCACCGGCGGCGCCAGCATCACGACAGCGCAAGCCATTACCGGGCCCCAGTCGGTCTGGTTCTGCTGAAAGAAGGTCTGCAGGCCGATCGGCAGGGTGAAGCGATCGTCGGAGCGCAGGAACACCAACGCCACGAGATAGTCGTTCCAGGCAAGCAGGAACGCATAGATTGCCGTAGACAGCACGCCGGGCAGCGAGTTGCGCAGCACGATCCGCACGAAGCCGCCGAAGACCGAGCAGCCATCGATCCAGGCGGCTTCCTCCAGCGTCACCGGGATCGTGTCGAAATAGGCAGACATCATCCAGCAGGCGACGGCGATCGAGGAGGCGACATAGATGATCGCGACGCCGCCGAGCGAATCGACCAGCCCGACCGCCGCGAACATGATGAAGAGCGGGATGACGAAGACGACGACAGGGAAGCTCTGCACCACGAAGATGAACAGCGAATAGACCGAGACCGCCCCGCCGCGGCCACGCGACAACACATAGCCGGCGGGCGCGGCGACGATGACCGAAACGATGGTCGCGAGCGCCGAGACCATGGCGCTGTTCTTCAGCCAGAGCAGGATGTCAGTATTGGCGAAGATATAGCCGAACGTCTCCAGCGTCGGTCCGGTGATGTCGGTGTAGAGCCGCGGCCGCAGCGCCAGCCAGAACACGACGATGATCGGCCCGAGCAGGACGAGCGTCACGATCGCGGCGGCGAGCGTGCGGCCGAACCCAGCCCGCCGCGGATCGAGCGAGTTCCTTGCCGGCGCCGTGGCGATGGGGGTGGTCATGCGATGTTCGCCCTGCGGATCTGGCGGAAGAGGATGATCGAAAGGGTCACCAGCGCTCCGGTCATCAGGAAGGAGATCGCGACGCCGTATCCTGGCCGGAAATCCTGGAACACCGAGCGATAGGCAAGGACGATCAGCGAGGTCGTCGAATCGACCGGGCCACCGCCCGTGAGCAGATAGATCGTGGCGAAGTCGTTGACCGAGAACATCGCCATCAGGATCCAGGCGATATAGGTCGAGCGGGCCGTCATCGGCAGGACGATATAGCGCAGCTGCTGCCGCGAATTGGCGCCGTCGACGCGGGCCGCCTCGTAGAGATTGGGCTCGATGCCTTCGAGCGCCGCCGACATCATCATCATCATGAAGGGATAGCTGATCCGGATCTTGAACAGGCAGACGGTGATCATCGCCATGGTCGGATCGGCGAGGAACATCACGCGGCCGAAGCCGAGATCTTGCGCCAGCACCGGCAACAGGCTCGTCGGTGTCGCCGTCAGCCAGTTCCAGCTCATGGAGGAGACGACGATCGGCACGATCCATGGCAGGAGCAGCAGGATCTTGAAGGAGCTCTTGCCGGGAAATTCCGGCTTCAGCAGGAGGGCGAGCGCGAAGCCGACCAGCCATGACCCGAACACGCCGCAGAGGCTGAAGATGACGGTGAAGCGCGCCGACCACCAGAACAGCGGATCGGTCAGGGCGTCGCGAAAATTCGCGAGGCCCACAAAGCTGCCGAGATTGAGCAGATCGCCGTCATGCAGCGCCTGGATGCCGGCATAGACGACCGGATAGGCGTTGACGACGGTCATCAGCACGATGGCCGGCATCGCCAGCCCGGCCAATGTCATGGCGCGGCCGAGATCAGGCCGCCGGCGCCGCGCTTCCGCGGGGCGCCGGCTTTGCCGGTCGGCGAGGGTTCCGGTTGCCTGCACGCTGCTACTTCACGACTTTCTCGAGGGCGGTCTGCAGGGTCTCGAGGATCTGCTTCGACGCCGTCTTGCCCTCGATGATCTGCTGGATGAACGCAGCACCGGCTCCGCCGCCATCGACCGCGTTGAGCGCACCGAAGGGACGCGGCGCCTGCGCGCCGATCGTCTTGCCGACCGGCTGCCATTCGGCGATCGACTTCTGCAGATTGGCGTTCTGCTTGAGGTTCGGCAGCTCGGCGATGCTTTTGCGAACCGGCACGTCGATGGCGACGCCCTTCTCCCAGAACACCTTCATATTGTCGAGATACCACGTGAGGAACGCCTCCGACGAAGGCTGCGACGCGGTGGTTTTGAACATCATCAGCGGATTGATGTAGTAGACTGTGCCCTTATCTCCGCGCGTCGACTTGATCGGGCTGATCACCGTCAGGTCGGACCGCTGGTCGGCCGGGAAGTTCTTGTCGAGCCCGGTCTGGCCGAAGCCCATGCCGACCCGGCCCGAGAGCCAGTCGCGGGTGACATTGTCGGACGTGTAGCTCGCCGCATAGGGATCGATGATGCCCTTGCGGACCAGCTCGTTCAGGAAGTCGAGCGTCTCGATGTTGCGATCGGTGACGCAATCGAGCGTGCCATCGGTCGCGAACAGCCCGCCGCCATTGTTGATCATCAGCGCCGAGACGCTGTGCTGTCCGTCCGTCGTCGTGCTGCCGTCGGCGAGGCCGAGGCCGACGACATCGATCTTCTTCAACGCCTCGCCGACCTTGATGAAGCTCTGCCAATCCGTCGGCGCCTCGACGCCGGCCTTCTCGAGCAGCGACTTCCGCACCCAGATGACACGGAGATCCATCGACCAGGGCATCGCGGCATAGCCCTTGTCGGTCTTCATCGCGTCGAGCACGCCGGGGAGGAAGTCGTTGGTGCCGCTCTTGTCGAAGCCGGCTACGACATCATCGGCGGGAGCGATGACACCCTGCTCGATGAAATAGAACGGCAGGAAGGCGGCCCCCGACGAGACCGCTGGCGTCGTGCGGGAAGCGGCGGCGGAGGTGAAGGTCTGGTACCAGTTGGCCCAGGGGATAGACTGATAGCGGACGCCGAGATTGTCGCCCGAGGGCTGGTAGCTGCCGACCAGTTCCTTGGCGGCCGCCGTATAGGTGGCGCCGGTGCCCCAGACCATGTCCCAGAACTTGATCTCCTCGGCGCCGAACGCCGCTTTCTGGCCGACGGTCATGGCGGTTGCGGCCGCAGCCGTGCTGGCGAGAAAGGCGCGGCGGTTCATGCCGCTCCGGCGAGCATTGGATTCGTTCATTTTTTCCTCCCGTTTCTTGAACGATATGTTGAGCCGCTGATGCGACCTTGGGCGCGACCCCCTGGACGGCTCAATCCGGGAAGGCCGCGATGATATCGGCGAAGAGCTTCAGATCCTCGGCCGAATCCTCGAGCGTGGTGTCGACCGGCGCACCGGCAGTGATGACGTCGTGGAAATGCAGCCATTCGGACGTATAGGGATCGCGATAGCTCGGCCGCTCGATGGCGACGGAAAGCGAGTCCCCCTTCGTCGACTGCACCGTCAGCAGCGTCGGCAGATGGCGGATGAAGGGCGTGTCATAGTCGATGCGGAGCCGCTCGCTGCCGGTGAAGGCCTCGATCGAGGCATCGAAGCGGCCGACCTGGTCGAGCCCCATCTCGAAGGTCGCCATGAAGCTCCCATAATCGAGGATGGCGGCGACATAGCGCCCGCTGCTCTTCTTGCCGGCGCCGATCACGCCCTGCGGCGCGCCGATGAGACCACGCATCGCCGAGAGATCATGGCTGCCGAGGCCGCAGAGCAGCCGGTAGGCTGAAACGGCTTCGGTCGAAACCGGTCCGAGCGCGTCGCGGACCTGCGTCTCCGCCCGATGCTGGCGTTCGGCGATCAGCGTGGGCGCGATGTCGTCGGCCGCCTCGACCACGGCGGTCTGCCCGATGAAGAAAGCATTCGGGCCGATGATGTCGCGCACCGCGACATGCAGCGGCGCCGGGCCGGCGGCGAGGCGGGCCTTCATCGCGGCATAGGCGCCGGCGAAGCGCCGCATATAGCCGACAAAGGCAATCTTGCCGGCCGCATCGCGCGCCGCGATGATGCGGTCGAGATCGGCGAGCGACAGGCAGACGGGCTTTTCGATCAGCACGTGCACGCCGGCGGCCAGCGCATCGACGGCACAATCGGCATGATACTCGTCGGAATTGATGACGGCGACGACATCGAGCCGCTCGGCCGAAAGCATCGCGGCGTGGTCGGTGTAGCGTCCCTTGACCTGGTAGCTGTCGGCGATCCGCTCGACGAGGCGAGCCGACACGTCGCAGACGGCGACGACCTCGAACTGCTCCTTGAGGCCAGCAAGGACCGGCAGATGCACCACCTGGCCGACGGTCCCGAGGCCGATAAGGCCAACTCTCAACTTTTCCACGTGTGTTGTCCGATGCATCGATGATGGGTCTGGGCGCAAGCGACGCCCCGGTTTTCTTGCGCCGCTCAGGCCGTCATCTGGGTGAGATAGGCGTGGCTCCGCGCGGCGAACCCGGCCGGATCGCTCGGATTGTCGTGCTCGACAGTCATGACGCCGGCGCCATTGTCGCGCGCCGCCTGCCAGAGCAGCGGCCAGTCGAGGATGCCGGCGCCGACATCGGTCCAGCCGTCGTCGACCGTGATACCGGCGGCCGCCTGGTCCTTCACATGGGCCGAGGTCAGGATCGCGCTGTAGCGGCCGAGCCATTCGACGGGATCGACGCCGCCGCGCGCCAGCCAGGCGATATCGGCCTGCCAGGTGAGCGGCGAGCCGGCGGCGCCGGCGAAGAAGCTTTCGAGCGCCGGCCGGCCGTCGTCGAGAATGGCGAGTTCCCAATGATGGTTGTGATAGCCGAGACCGATCGCCTCGGCCTTCAGCGTCTCGGCGATCGCGCCGAGCTCCGCCCCGGCCTTCGACCAGCTCGCGCCGGTGGTGCCGCGCTCCGCCTCCGGATAGGCCGGCATGTAGAGCTGGCTGACGCCCGCCTGCTGCGCCGCCGCGATGATGCGTGGCAGATCGCTGCGGAGATCGCCGATGCCGACATGGCCGGTCGGCGCCGCGAGGCCGCGCCGATCAAGGCCCGCCTTCAGCGCCTTCGGATCGGCAAGGTGGCTGCCGATCGTCTCGACGAGACGAAAGCCGGCCGCCGCGGCCGCATCGAGCTGGCGCTCGAGCGGACCGAGGCCGCGGAGAGAATAGAGCTGGATCGAGAGAATGTCGCTGATGTCCATGGGTCTCATGTCCGAAAGGAAAAGGGCGCCCGGTCGCCGGCGCAGCGCGGCGGCGAGCAGCAGAATTCGGGCAGCGCGACGGGGGTCGCGCCGGTGACGGAACCAGGCGTGTTCATGTCGTCCTCCAGGCCCGCGCGGTCTCCTCCCCGCGGGCAGCGCCTTCACCCCCTTGATGGAGCGGCTGGCGCAATCGAATGCGCAACATCTATCACGCAATCGATTGCGCGCAAGACGCAATCGATTGTGCGCGGCAACAATGCGTGTCAAAGCCAGCACCGCCGCAGCCATGGCCGAGTGATCCCCTGTGGCGGCGTGCTAGTTTGCCGGCTGGACGCCGTTGGCTCTCGGCACGGAGGGAGAGGTTTGGGAGGCGACATGCCCAGGAAGACGCAGGACGAGACCACGCCCTTGAAGGAGAGCACCCGCGCGAAGTCGCCGACCATGGCCGATATCGCCCGTCTCGCCGGCGTCTCGGCCTCGACGGTCAGCCGCTCGCTCGCCGGGCTGCCGCCGATCAGCGAGGAGACGCGCATCCGTGTCGAACGAGCGGCACAGGAGGCCGGCTACAAGATCAACCGCCATGCCCGTTCGCTGCGCCTGCAGCGGAGCGCGATCCTCTTGGTGCTGATCCCCGACCTTGCCAACCAGAACTATTCCGACCTCTTGATGAATATCGATCGCGCGGCGTTCGAACTCGGCTACGGCATCATGATCGGCCACACCAATGTCGATCTCGAGCGGCCGGACCGGCTGGCCGACGAGCTGTTCACCGGCGGTATCGACGGGATCCTGCTGACGTCCGGCTACTGCCCGGCCCGGATTCGGAGCCGGATCGAGAGCGGCAGCCGGCTTCCGGTGGTGAGGACGATGAGCCCGACCGAGACCGGCAGCGGCATCGCGTCGGTCCAGATCGACGAGGTCGAGGCAGCGGCCGACGTCGTCCGCCACCTCATCGCCAATGGCCACCGCCGCATCGCCCATCTCGCGGGTCCGATGACCGAGCTCGTCTCGCGACTGCGCCTCGAAGGCTGGCGCCGGGCTCTGGCCGAGGCAGGGCTGCCGGACGGGCCGGATCTGCTGCTGCCCGGCGGCTTCCATCTCGGCGACGGCAAGGCGGTCGCCCATCGCCTCGTCGCCGCGGGCCCGCTGCCGGACGCGATCTTCTGCAGCAATGACGAGTCCGCCTTCGGCCTCATGGTGGAGCTAAAGGGCGCCGGGCTCCGCATCCCGCGCGATATCGCGGTCGCCGGCTTCGACGACCTCACCTTCTCGCAGGTCTTCGATCCGCCGCTGACCACCGTCCGTCTGCCGCGCCGCGAGATGGCGGAAGCCTCGGTGCTCTATCTGAAGCGCATGATCGAAGGCGACGCGCCCGTCGAGCACCAGGTCGTCCCGCACGAATTGATCATCCGCGACAGTTCCGGACCGCGACGGCCGTGAAAACCGAGCCCGCCGCCGTCCCTCGAAGGATGGATCTCCGCCACCGGAATCCCGTCGGCTCCCTGCTTCAGAATGAACGCCTTCTGGGCGTCCGAAAACTTCGATGCCTGCATCGTCTTCCGCTCCTTCCAGCCAGGGGAAGCTACCGCGGAAAACTCCAGTTCCAAGCGATCCAGTTCTCGGGGATCAGATCAGATCTCTCCCAGGCGTTCCAGCCGCCCAAGCCATCACGCCGCCTGGCCAGGCGGTAAGCGGCGCATCCGACCCTCGCCTCGACGGCATTGCCGCCGGCTATTGAAGGACGGGATGATTTCAGGCGCATCGCCAGCATCACGTCGCTCTGGCGCTGCCGGCAACAAGCCCATGGGAAAGTCGTGGACTGGTCGCCAAATGCCGCTAATCTCGCATCGCGTGCGCATTGGGAGCCAAGACGCACGTCCGCGACCGGACCGTTCGGTCCCGGAGACCGAGCGGCTCCGCTTATGAAGGAGTTCACAGTGGAGGATATCTCGCGTCGCGCCATGTTGGCCCTTGGTGCAGCTGGCGGCGCCGCAATCGCGGGTGGGGCCGCGCAGGCGGCGTCCTTCGGCAATCCGGACGAACCGCCGCAGGGCGCGATCAATTCCACACCCGGCGCGTTGTCCGATCCTGGGCCACAGAACCCGGCCCTGGCCGCAGAGTTCCCCGTCTTCCAGAGTCCGCCGCCGACCGATGTCGGCACCATGCCGATGCTCTGGTCGTCCTTCAACATTATGCCGAAACGCATTCAGGCCGGGGGCTGGGGGCGTCAGGTCACCATCACCGAGTTTCCTGCCTCGAAGGACGTCTCCGGCGTGGACATGCGCCTCGGGCCGGGCGGCATTCGCGAGCTGCACTGGCACTTGGCCAATGAATGGGGCATCGTGACGTCCGGCCGTTGCCGAGTTACGCTCCTTGACCAGCAGGGACAGGCCTATGTGCAGGACGTGGGACCCGGAGAGCTCTGGTTCTTTCCGGCAGGTTGCCCGCACGCTTTGCAGGGGCTCGGACCGGAAGGATGTGAGTTTCTTCTGGTGTTCGACGATGCCCACCAGTCGGAGTTCAGCACCCTGCTGCTGACCGACTGGATCGCCCATACGCCACCCGAGATCCTGGCGCAGAATTTCGGTGTGTCTGCCGAGGTCTTCCGTAACATTCCGCTTCACGACCTCTGGATCTTCCAGGGCAAGGAAGCCAGTCCTCTCGCCGCGGCTCAGGCATCGGTCGCCTCCGGTGGTACGCCACCACAGCCATTCACCTTCTCCCTCACTGCCACCACACCGGTGCGGCAGAACGAGGCGGGCACCATCTATCTGGCTGATAGCCGCAACTTCAAAGCGTCGACGACCATCGCCGCCGCCCTCGAGACCATCAAGCCCGGCGGCCTTCGGCGCATGCACTGGCACCCAAATGCCGACGAATGGCAATATTGGATCAAGGGCCAAGGCCGAATGACCGTGTTCGATGCTGGCCCGAGGGCGCAGACCTTCGACTTCAGGGCGGGTGACGTTGGCGTCGTGCCGAAGAACCAAGGTCACTACATTCTGAATACGGGCACCGAGGACCTTCAAGTCCTGGTGATCTTCAAAGCGCCGGAATACCAGGAAGTGGACCTCTCCAACTGGCTGACCCACACTCCGCCCGAGCTGGTGTCGCAGCACCTCAATATCGACCCTGCGATTATAGCCCGGTTCCCCAAGGGCCAAGTTGGCATCCAAAGGGGATGATCCAGCAAGGGATCATCAATCGCACCTTCAAGAAAGGCGTATGTTCAGACCTTTGCATCGAGAAGCATTCGTCGTGAAAGCATAAAGCCGTCGGATTGTTGCTGGCTCTTCACTATCGGCGCCTCATGCCCGCCAACGGGTAGTGGGTCAGTTTGAAATTGCGGCGGCGGTCTTTTATAGGGGCCGCCGGCATCCTGGCGGCCGCCGGCGTGGCCGTGGCGATGTTGCCGGGTGCGCCGTATATCCCGATCGATCCGCCGACAATGCTCGCGCTCTTCATCGCGCCCGTGCTGGTCGACTCGGCATACGATTTTCCGGTCGGCGCGGCACGACGCATGATGCTGCCGCTGATCTTCTTTGCCATCGTCGCCGTGCTGGCAACTGCGGGCGTCGTCGTCGCGATTAACTGGCTGACCATTGGGTTGCCGCTGGTCGTGGCGATTACACTCGGCGCGATCGTCGCCCCGCCGGACGCGGCCGCTGCGACCGCCGTGTTGTCTGGTTTGCCGGTCGCACGGCGTGTTGATGCTCTCCTCAAGGGTGAGAGCCTGTTCAACGATGCAACGGCCTTGTTGCTGTTCACCGCTGCGTTGACTGTGCGTTTGCGACGTGGCTGATCGCCGAGCGGCTTCATCTATCGGCCGTACTTGCACCCGTGGCGAGCGCGATGACGATCGCCACCCTCACGAAGGTGGATTTTCCGCCGAGGATGCGGGTGCATTCGTTTGCAGTGTGGACCACGGTCGTGGTCCTGCTCAATGTTCTGGCATTTCTTCTCATGGGCCTAGGCGCGCCGTATCGTCGGGGCGATGTCCGCCACCGAGTTGGACAGGGCATTGTGGTTTGCGGCCGCGATCGTTGGCGGCGTCATCGGAATCCGTCTGGCGATCGCATTTCTATACCGCTGCATCTCTTTGCATCTGCATCCCGCCGGCCGCAGTTCCGCGGCGGCGACAAAGTCGGCCCTGACCACTATCTCGAACTTCAGGAGGATCTCGACTGGAAACAACTGGCAGTTGCTCCGGAGGAAGAGCGGCGCATCACCGAAAGCTAAGGCTCCAGACATTGACCTGCCGGGCTTGGGCTATGGAGTGAAGGCGGTCCCGATGGAATTGGCGACCCGCCTCGTTTTGACGCGCTGACAATAGGGGGACCGGATGACTCAATCCGAGCCTCATTCGGCAATCGCGGCTCCGGCCGGACGGCGAGCGTCATGGCCGCCGTAGATATAGCCTAGGCGGGGAACCTCTCCGCGCACCGTATCGTCGCCAAACGACGGCAACTCGCCCTTCTGGGCTGCGCCGCTGCCGAGCAGAATGGCCTCGACAGCACCCCAGGGTTTTTGCAGACGAACCTTATGACCGCGTTCCGCCAGCGCACGAACCGTGTCGGGCGACAGCGCATAGGGTTCGGCAAAGAGAATGTCCGGAAGCCATTGCGCATGGACCCTTGGCGCATTGACCGCCTCCTGGATCGTCATGCCGAAATCCACGACATTGAGGATCGTCTCGACGACGGCGGTGATGATGCGCGACCCGCCGGGGCTCCCAAGCACCATGAAGGGCCGGCCGTCCTTGACCACAATGGTCGGGGCCATCGAACTCACCGGCCTTTTACCGGGCGCGATGGCGTTGGCGGCGCCCTGCACTAGGCCGAACATGTTAGCGGCGCCGACCTTGCTGGTGAAGTCATCCATGGTGTTGTTCAGGAAAAAACCCGTGCCCGGCGCCATGACGCGGGCGCCGAAATAGGCGTTGAGCGAATAGGTGACAGCGACCGCATTGCCTGCCTTGTCGACGACCGAGAAGCTCGTCGTCTCGGTGCCTTCATGGGGCGACGTGGTGCCGGACAAAGTCTCGGAAGGCGTCGCCTTGTACGGGTCGATGGTCAGCCGAAGGGCAGCTGCATAGTCCTTGGAGACCAACCTCTCGACGGGGTTCTTGACGAAGGCCGGGTCGCCGATCGCGGAATTGCGGTCGACAAAGGCATGGCGCATGGCCTCCGTCATCAGATGGACCATATCAGCCGAGCCGAAACCGAGATAGCCGACGGGATAGAATTCGAGAATGTTGAGGATCTCGCAAACGGCGAGCCCACCGGCGCTTGGTGGCGCGGCCGTCAGGATCTCGTATCCCCGATAGGAGCATTCCAAGGGCTTGCCGATCCGTGCCTCATATCTGGCAAAATCGTCAGCACTGAAGAGCCCGTTTTTCCTGCGGCTCGCGTCGACAATCGCCGCGGCGATCGGGCCCTTATAGAAATAGTCGGGCCCTTTATCGGAAATGCCCTGCAGCGTCGTTGCCAATTGCGTTTGGACCAAGCGATCTCCTGCCTTGAGCGGCTCGCCGTCGCGGAGCCAGTATTGAGCGAGAGCTGGATCCGCCCGGAAGGCAGCCAATCCCGTCCCGATGATGTCGGCATCCGGTCGAGTGAGGATGAAGCCATCGTGCGCCAACCGGATCGCCGGTGCCATCACGTCAGCGCGCTTCATTGTGCCGAATCTCGAAAGCGCGAGCTCGAGACCGGCGACCGTGCCCGGTACGCCGGCGGCCCTCCATCCATCCAGGCTGGCGCGCGGAATGACTTCGCCCTGATCGTCGAGAAAGACATTAGGACCGGCGGCCTTGGGCGCAGCCTCCCGAAAATCGATGAACGCGGCCTGACCATCGGCGAGGCGCAGCGTCAAGAAGCCCCCACCGCCAAGGTTGCCGCAGCATGGATTGACGACGGCCTGGGCATATCCGACCGCCACAGCGGCATCCACGGCGTTGCCGCCGGCTCGCAGGATCTCGGCGCCAACTTCCGCCGCAAGCGCCTGGTCGCTCGCCACCATGCCTCGCTGCCCCTCGACAGGGGCAGGCGACGCCGCCAGCGCTGGGGTGGACAAGAGACCTACGCCAACCAGAACCAAGGAGAACCGCAGCATTTTGATGATCCATCCTTCGAAACAACGCGCCTGGCAGTGCTACATAAAACAGGATGGGCGCGCGATGTTGTCATTCGCCCCTTTACCCAATCGCGGCCGCTTTTCAGAAAGCCTCGAACCGCCTCAAACGACGGAGATGAAGGCGCATCGTTGCCGCTGAAGCGTAGCTTGCTCGACGGCAGCTCTCGTGAAAATGGCACTTCAAGCTCTATGGCGGATTTCGGGACGCAAATCGGCATCCCATCTTGGACGCCACCGAACCTCAGCCAACTACCGTGGCTAGTCGTTCAATATCTTGGCCATGGAGGCGCCAATCTGCCCGCCAGCATAAGCGTCGCCATAGTCGTTACGAGCCCTTTCCGACAGTTTAGCTAGGGGCGGTAGCGCGGAAACGCGCAGGCACAGCGCCGCTGTCATCGGCGCCGTGCTCTCCAATAGATGGCGGATTTTGCTAAAGCGCTCGGCCATCGTGGTCCAGAGCGTAGCGGTAATGACATCGGCAAGGCCAGCCGTCTCGCCTCCCAGGATATGGCCGGCGTCCTGGTGCAAGCCATAACGTTGGCCCGTGTTTTCCCAAATGCTCATCCACTTTGCGAGCCGGGGTTTATACTCCTCCCAGCGCTTTTCGCTCCACATGTGGTCGCCACCATTGAGCGTGATTTCGTCGATGACGTCGTTCGCATCATTGACGATCTTCATCGTCATGGCGCGCAGTTCGGGCGTGTCTCGCATTAGGTTCAGCGTTTCGCCCAGATAAAGGATGATGGCGGGCATTTCCGCGATGGCCACGTCGGCCTTGTGGTCGATCAGGACCGGCGGCCCCATGAAGGGCACGGGCATGGCTTCCACTGGGCCACCCATAAGCCGCGAAATTTTCGAATCCCCACCCTCAGTCCAGTCTTTGCCTGCGAAGGCCAGCACAGCCCGCACAAACTGACCGCGAAAAGGTGCGGACCAGTACAGAAGTTCGTAGTCAGCCAAGGTTCATCTCCTTCTCGGTCGGTTGAGCAGGGAACGCGCCGGCGACTGATCGGTCGCAAGGCTGTACGCCGATTCAAGGAGCCGCGGTGCGCGTCAACGTCGCGACCTCCAGTCTGGCTACGGAGAATGGCAGCTTTCACGATTCCGCCCAGCGGACCTGGACGGCAACAATGAGGACGCGACGACGCCAAGGGCTTCGCTTCAGCGAACCGTCCGCTCTCCGGCGAAGGCAAAGTTTGCCAAGATGTCCGGGACGAGGGGCAATGCTGACGTTGGCGGCAACGTATGGAGGAGGCGGAATGGAGGCCCGAAGCGGACTGGCCGGTCTTCCCTCCCGCTGTGCCGATTGCAGCTGTTCTGCTCCTCATCGCTGCTGGACACGCTATCTGCAGCCCAGACAGTCGGGCGATCAGTCGTTTTCGCCAAAGTCCGTCAACTTCCAGCCAGCTCCGTCCTTGCCAAAAGAGTAGATGAGCGAGCCGCAGAAGGCGGAATAGCTGACAGTGCCCTCGTAGGTGTCTTTGACCGGGTTCTGCTTGGTAAGACACGCGCGCTGCGCCTTTCCGAAGGCGCCCTTCCAGATCACCGGGAAGTCGCTTTCTTGCCGTTCGTCAATGTAAAGGACGGGGAACTTGATCATCTGCGATACGGCTTTTTGGTCACTCTTGGCGACCGCCGCCCTAAACTGCGTCCAGAACGCTGCGAAACCATCATCGCTCTTCGCCGCCATCGCAGTTCCCGCCGATAACAACAGACCCGGCACAACCAGCGCCCTGCAGATCACCGAACCGATCGAAGTCATGCTCGCCTCACGGACAATTAGCTTGTCTACCATCTGTAACCTAGCCGAGCTTCTCGAGCATGCAATCCGTCCAAACCGCCTATTGCCCGCACTATCGACTCCGGGAGGCGCCCTAGGTGAGCGCCAGATCCTGCCAGTCCTTCCTATCCCCAGCCGGTCAACGCCGCAGGAGGTGCCCATCACCAACGCAACAGCGGAATGGACGCCGACGTCAGACCGTCCGCTGCTGGGCGCCGAACGGCGGACAGCGGACTTTCGGACATCGACGCGAGTGCCGACATCGCCTCAACTGCAATCGTTGAAGCGGGCCCCCTAACGCGGGTGCCCGTTCGAGTTCAGATTCAGTTCGCTCGGCTAAGAGCAATCCATCCTCTAAGCACCCCCGATACCGCACTTCGTTCCCGCGCTGCGAGCGACCGAACAGCATCTGGATGGCTCGGGTGTTGGCGTGGCCTCCTCCCTAAGTTGTCCATGCCGGAAGAGGCTCTCGCATGACACGGGGCGCCGCTTATCTGGTTGAACGGGGCAATCTGTATCGCCACTTTAGGGCCATGCCGCGCTCGTCCAAGCCCAAAGCCCCCACCCGCCTTGTCCAGCGTTGGCCTTTGTCGACAGCGGCCACGTTGGGATCTGCTGTCCGGACGCGGGGCATCCTGCTCGAGGTGCGGGCGCAGCTGTCGTTTATCGAGCGGAAACTAGTCGACGTGGAATCCGGCGCACTCGTGCTGCGCGTGCCGGAAGACGATCACGACCTTCACGCGACTACGGCCGCCATCGTCACCCGAACCCTGTCCTGCATCGAGGATCTGCCGATCGTCCCGCGCGAGATCGAGGACATCCTTTCCATCAAGACGGCCGAGCGCCACCGCTGGCTGAAGGATGGTCGGCTGCAGAGCGCCGGTACCCGGACGGTAAAGCTGCGCGGCCGCGCGCGGAAGATCACCTTCCATGTCTTCGAGCCACGCCACATCGAGGACATCCTCGACCGCAACCTGCCCGACATTTGGCGCGAGGAGGACGCGGTGGCGGCGGCCGAGAACCGCCGGCGCGGCAGGCAGAAGGCAGCGCTCAAGAAGGCCGGCAAGCTGGCGGACAACGCGAAGGCTGAGGGCAGTGGCGGCCGGCCGAAGACGCCGCTGAAAGGCTGGGACGATTTCGACCTGGACGGCCTACTGCGCTGATGAGGCTGACGGCAGGCTTCGCGACCAAGCGGCATGGCAGCCGATCGCGCGGCACGGTGCGCGCCACCTGCAGCAACTTTCAGGCCGCGTACGACCTAGAGGCGGAGTTCAAGTCTCTGCAGACGACCGGATGGACGACACTCTCCCGCTCAGAGCAGGTAGGCCGCAGCGAACCGGCGCGGCACGACAGGCCGTCCCGCGCCGGGCTCAGCGGTGGCGGCCTAGATATTCTGGCCGCCCGACACCTCGATGCGCTGCGCGGTCACCCAGCGGTTGTCGGAACCGAGCAGGCTCGCAACAGCGGGGCCGACATCATCCGGCAGGCCCACGCGGCCGAGCGCGATGATGCTCGCAAAGGCCTCGTTATAGGCCGGCGTGTCGCGGACGGCGCCGCCGAGGAAGTCGGTTTCGATCGCCCCGGGCGCGACGCTGTTCGCAGTGATGCCGCGGCTCCCCAGTTCCTTCGCCATGTAGAGCGTCAGGATCTCCACGGCGCCCTTAGCGGCGGAATAGGCCGAAAAGCCGGGATAGCTGGCACGGGTGAGGCCGCTGGAGAAGTTGACGATGCGTCCGCCATCCACGATCAGCGGCAGCAGCGCCTGGGTGAGGAAGTAGACGCCCTTGACGTGGACGTCGAACAGGGCGTCGAATTGAGCCTCGGTGGTTTCAGCGAAGCTGGCCATTTCGCCGTGGCCGGCATTGTTGACGAGGTGGTCGAAGGTCTCACGACCCCAGACGTCGCGTAGCGTGGAGCGGACGGCGTCGACGAAGTCCGGGAAGCTGGCAACGATGCTGGTATCGAGTTGCAGGGCCACCGCCTTGCGGCCGAGCGCCTCGATCTCGGCCACGGCGGACTCCGCGTTTGCTGCGCCGTTTCGATAGGTGAGGATCACATCGCCGCCATGACGCGCGATGCTGATGGCGGTGTTGCGACCCAGTCCGCGGCTGCCGCCGGTGACGATCGAGATGGTGGTCATTCGCTTGCTCCTTGTTCAGCGATTTGGCTGGAGAAGCAATCGCGCATCCGCGGCCGGCAAAGTTGCCGGATGCTGGCCATTCCTTGCCTGATAGTCCGAGACGATTGAATGCGGTCGCGCTGCAGGATAGCGTGAGGCCATGACAGAGACGCTGCTCTCCAAAGCCATTCGCTTCGCCGAAGCCCATGCCGACGAACACGGCGTGGCCATGACGCCCGTGCCCGGGCTTGCCGTGGTGCGGGAGACGATGCCGACGGCGATCCAATATGCGATCAACCGGCCGCTTGTGGCCCTCGTGCTGCAGGGCCGCAAACATGTGGCTATGGGCGCCAGCACCTTCGATCTGCATCCCGGCGAGTCCCTTCTGATCACCGCAGACGTGCCGACGGTCAGCCAGATCACCGAGGCAAGTCTCGCCAGGCCGTACATCTCCATCGTTTTCGAGATCGATGCAGCCGTGGTGGCTGAGCTGGTCACGGAAATGGGCGCGGCGCCCTTTCTGGCCGGCATCCCGATCCGGGTCGACCCGACGGAGAGCGAGGTCGCCGACGCGGCGCTGCGCTTGCTCAAACTCGTGGACAGGCCGGCGACGATCCCGATTCTCGAGACACAGCTGCTGCGCGAGCTGCATTTCTGGCTGCTGTCCGGCCGCCACGGAGGCGCCGTCCGCGCGCTGGGGCTCCCCGGCAGCCACGCGCAACGCATCGCCCGCGCCGTCAACCTCATCCGCTCGCAGCTCGCCGCGCCGCTGCGGGTCGAAGAGCTGGCGAGCGCTGCAGGAATGGGCCTCTCTGCATTCCATGAGCACTTCCGCGCCATCACCTCCCTGACGCCCTTGCAGTTCCAGAAGAAGCTCAGACTGATCGAGGCGAGGCGCCTGATGCTGTCGGCGGGCGAACCGATCAGCAACGCCGCCTATAGGGTCGGCTATGAGAGCGTCCCCCAATTCACGCGCGAATATGGACGGCTGTTCGGGGTTACCCCCGCCCGCGACCGACGCCAGCAATCGGTGTTGCTCGGCCCCCTGAGAACTGGATCGTTTGGAGCTGGAGTTTTCCGCTAGATTGCCCCGGCTGGAAGAGGCGCAGAGCAGCTCAAGATCGAACTGAGTTTGGACGTGTGGTCGATTCCGGGACCATCTCGAAAAGTTGAAGCTGGAGGTTTTAACGTCGGGGAAACAGCCGCCGTTCTGCGCCCGATCCCATTGTGGTCGCTCGGGGTGCATTCGTCGCCGCCCGAAAGCTGCTCTAGATCACCTTTCTCGTGAATGTCTGGCGGCAAGTGGTCACCGCCGCTATTCTGTGTCCTGCCAGCAAGACCGCTATCGCTTGGAGATGGACGCGGGCCGCCCGCCGTCCAAAACCGAGCCAACTCCATTCGTTGTCGACAGCACCGCGCCGTGGTGAACCACTGGGAACTCGGAAAGCGTCACGGCCGCTGGATAATCGCCGAACGAACGCTCTTGCCTGTAGATGGCTCGGAAATTCATCAGGAGCTGCCACAGCGAGGCCTGAGTGAACGAGGAGATCTGGGGCTCGTATCATACCGGCAGGATGATCGCCCTCTTCGAGGGATCGGGAAATCAGTAGACGGCATTTCCGGCCCGAAGGGCGTCAAGGCCATCGCGACCTACGTCGATGAACGCCGCATGTTCACCCGTGACGACGGGAATAGGGGGCACAAGTTCATGCCACCCTGACCCGTACGACGCGACGCTCGACAATGCCGGCAACCAGTCTATCAGGCCGATATGATCGACACGTTGTCCGAGGCGGCGCGCAGCAATCTTCGGATGGAAGGGGGCGGCCATCGGCGGGGTCACCTGCGCGCTTTCGCTCAGCGCGTCGAGGTCGCGGATGACGAAGTCGCCTTATGGGTGGCGAAATCGGAACTGCTTCAAACCTTCGTCGCCGCCTCCTGAAGGCAATCAGCGGCGAACGGCGTTCACAGTTCCGTACTGAAATGGCGCGCCATCGGTCATCGCGGCCCATCAGCACAACACTTTGCCGTGGTCCTCTAGGACCTCATGCGCCGACGCATGGGCCAAGGTGACATCGGGGAGGTCTTGCCCGAAGTCGTGAGATTTCGGTTCGGCCCAGGTCGCGATCATTGCAGAACGCAGGGGGGGCCAGCCGCGCGGCACGTTCAAAGCTTAGGATATTTTAATTGTCAGTGTTGTATTCAATTACAGCGCGAATGATCGGCAATGAACTGTTCGCCATCGCGAAAGGACAGAACCCTGCTGAGATGCCGAACATCTCAATGTAATGACCTGACATAACTAATAATATATTATAGGTCAAGACAACCCGATCGACCTGCCAGGCAACGTCTGCCCGGTGACACCAGACCCACGATGTAGAGGGGATGGCCGCAGAATGACGCTCCTGTTTTCCGAAAAGTAAATCGCCACCACCTCCAAGAGGCAGACCTATGTCCCTGAAATCCTGCACCGCAACGGCAGCCCTGCTGACCGCACTCGCCCTCGCTCCCGTCGCTGCCATGGCGGATCAGCCGGGCTCCGACGTTGCCGTTCCTCCGTTCTACCAGGACGTCATGAAGATGAAGCCCGACGGCAAGCTCGGGCAGATCATCAAGCAGGAAAAGATCGATACGCCGATCGCAGGGGCACAGGCCTGGCGGATCGCCTACATCTCCTCCGACCTCAACGACGTACCGACGATCTCGACCGGCCTCGTGGTCGCCCCGACGGGCGAGGCGCCCGCCGGCGGCCGTCCGATGATCATCTGGTCGCATGGAACGACCGGCAACGCCCAGAGCTGCGGACCTTCGCAGGTCGAGAATCCGGCACGTCTGCTCAACGAGTACTACCTCGTGAACGGCAACTCCTGGACCGACTACGGCCTGCCGAACGTCGAGGAATTCATCAAGGAAGGCTATGTCGTCGTCGGCACCGACTATCAGGGCCTGGGCGGTGGCGGCCGTCACCAGTATGCCGTCGCAAAGACGAATGGCCGCGACGCGATCAACGCGGCTCGTGCCGCCGGCTCGATGACCGAGACCGGCGCCGGCAAGACGACCGTCATGATCGGCTGGTCGCAGGGTGCCGGCTCGACACTCGGCGCGTCGCAGGGCGACTATGTCGCCAAGCAGGGTACCGCTTATGACGGTATCGATCTTGTCGGCCTCGTCGCCATGGCGATGCCGGACCTTGCCATGTACGCCCCGGATAAGCTCGACGAAGCCGGTGCAACCAAGATGATCCATGATTTCGCGGCGGCCTGGTCGGTCAACAGCTTCGAATTCGCGCATATGGCGATGAATTTGTGGGGCACGCAGGCCGCGTTCCCTGACAAACTCAAGCTCAGCGACGTCTTCACCGATGATGGCGCAAAGGCCCTTGATGAGACCTTCGCCAACAAGTGCGTGCATGTCGCGAGCGATACGATCAACTTCAATTACGGCCAGAACTACAAGTCACTGATGCGGCCGGAGCCGCAGAACGCAGTAGCCTGGGCCAACGCGATCGTCGCGGGTTCGGTCGACAACACGGTGAAGCCGATCGCTCCAGTGCTGATCCTTTACGGGGACAAGGACACGGCCATGCCGCCGGTGATGGGCGCGTACTATCGCACGAAGATCTGCGCGCTCGGCGGCAACGTCACGCGCATCCAGCTTCCAGGCGATCAGAACCATTTCACCACGCCCACGGTCTCGGTGCCCTTCTACATGCCGTGGATCAGGGATCGTGTTGCGGGCAAGCCTGCGCCGGATGGCTGCGCAGCGAACTGAGCTGAGGTCCACAGGTCCACGATATCTGGCCAGCCCCGCCGCGGGGCTGGCCTTTTCGGATCGAAGAGGCTTTCCCGCCTCCCGGCATACCACCCCCTCGCCGCCCCACTCTGCGCTGCCTCCGTTGCTCCAGCGTCCGTCGCGGGCGTCATTCAGCAGGAGAACGGGAACTCCCCAAGAACCGAGAGCCGACGTCGACCCCACGAACCGGCCCCTCGGCCTAACCAGGCATTGCCCTCGGACCCGATGGGTGGTGCGCTCTCCCTGATCAGACTGATGGCGCCCGTTGGCTTTCACGACGAAATGACTGATTTGGGGGCGCAGAGCAGACGTTGCCCATAGCCGAGCGGAAACGGCCCGCCCATGCGAATGCCCTTGCGTTTGGAGGCCGCGATCTTGTCGCGGATCCGCTCGCCGCTGACCTCGCGCTCGAACTGGGCGAAGGACAGCAGCACGTTGAGCGTCAGCCGCCCCATGCTGCTGGTCGGGTTGAACGCCTGCGTCACCGAGACGAACGAGACGCTATGGGCGTCGAAGAGCTCGACGAGCTTGGCAAAGTCGGCGAGCGATCGCGACAGGCGATCGACCTTGTAGACGACGACGATGTCGAGCGCTCCGGCGCGAATATCCGCCATCAGTCGCTGCATGTCCGGACGATCGAGCGATCCGCCGGAGAAGCCGCCGTCATTATAGGCGGCCGGCAGGCAGGACCATCTTTCATGGCGCTGGCTCTTGATATAGGCCTCGCAGTCCTCGCGTTGGGCATCGAGGGAGTTGAATTCCATGTCGAGCCCATGCTCGGTCGAGACGCTCGTATAGACCGCGCAGCGGAGTAGCCTCTGTGCATTTGGGGTGGCTCCGCTGGAGGTCAGGCCTGCGCGCTGCTCAGAACGGCGCGACCTTGATGCCGAGGCAACGCTCATCGCCGCCCCCTCCCCTGGCGCTCCGGTTCGGGTTTGGCTTTGTCGACCCGGATGCCTACTGGGTGCTATCCCTGGGACCAAGGACCGGGGACCGCTCCAGCTCGTGCCGGTGATGAGCCGAGCGATCTCCGAGAGCGGCCGATAGACCGCTCCCTGCCACTCGAAGCCGTCGCCGGTGACGCACACCCGATGCATCTCGCCGGCATATTCCCGGATGAACAGCGTGCCGGGGCGATGGCCGCGGTCCCGCGGTGCCGGGGCAACGACCGGAACAGCCTTGGGCTTGACCGTCCCGGCACGGCGCCGACGCTCCTGCTCGCCCGCGATCTGTTCGAGTTGCCGGACGCTATCGGCGCGGCATCCGTCGATGCGGAAACCACGGAATGCCGGCCACAGACGGGGCCCGATTCGTCGCCAGATTGGGGTCGGAAACCGGGTCGCAAACAGGCGAAGATAACAGGGCGACTGCAGCATGCCATTGAAATCGCGGCACAACCTCCGCGGTATCCGCAGAGACGGTGACGGCGGGAGAGGTTGGTGGGCCCACCAGGACTCGAACCTGGAACCAGACCGTTATGAGCGGTCGGCTCTAACCATTGAGCTATAGGCCCTTCGGGGACTGTGCCTAGCGTTTTTGCGTTTCCTTGTCGACCCGCCTGATCGGCCTCATGGCTCGGGATGATCAGGATCGCGCTGCGTTATGAGGCGGGCGCCACGGCTGCCGCTGGTGTGGATCCAGAGCCAACTGAGCGCGACCGCCACGCGGTTGCGCACGCCGATCAGGAAGAAGATATGGGCGATGCCCCAGAGCCACCAGGCGAGGCCGCCCTTGAGGCGGATCCAGCCGAAATCTGCTATTGCCGCACGCCTGCCGATCGTGGCGAGGCTGCCCTGGTCGCGATAATGGAAGCGGTGCACCTGGTTGTCGCCATCGAGGCGACCCCTGATGATCTCGGCCACATGCCGGCCCTGCTGCTTGGCGGCCGGCGCAACGCCCGGAACGGCCTTGCCATCGGACAGGATCATGGCAGTGTCACCGATGACGAAGATTTCCGGATGACCCGGGACGGATAGATCAGGCTCGACGTTCGCGCGCCCCGCGCGGTCCTTGGGAGCGCCAAGCCAGTCGGCGGCCGGGGACGCCTGCACACCGGCGGCCCAGATGACGGTCGCCGCCTCGATGCGCTCCGAGCCGAGCGTGACGCCGTCGGCATCGACCTCGGTCACCGCCGCGCCGGTTCGCACCTCGACGCCGAGCCGCTCCAGCGCCCGCTTTGCATAGGCGGAGAGTCCCTCGCGGAACGACGGCAACACCCGGGGGCCCGCCTCTATCAGGACGACGGCAGCCTTGCGCGGATCGAAGGCGCGGAAATCGCCCGGCAGTGTGTGATGCGCGAGTTCGGCAATCGTCCCGGCGAGCTCGACGCCGGTCGGCCCGCCGCCAACGATGGCGAAGGTCAGGAGCTTCTCGCGCATCTGCCCATGGGGCTCGCGCTCCGCCAGCTCGAACGCCGTCAGGATACGCCGCCGGATCGTCGTCGCATCTTCGAGCGTCTTCAGGCCGGGAGCAAAGCGCTCCCAGCCGTCATGACCGAAATAGGCGTGGCGCGCCCCGGTGGCGAGGACGAGATAGTCGTAGGGGAAAGAAGTCCCGTCTTCGAGCTGGACCCGCCGTGCCGCCTTGTCGATACCGACGACCGTCCCGAGCAGCGTCTGGACATTCCTGTGCCGTCGCAACAGGTGCCGAATCGGCCAGGCGATCTCGGACGTGGCCAGAAGCGCCGTTCCGACCTGATAGAGCAAGGGCTGGAATAGATGATGGTTGCGCTGGTCGATCACCACCACGCGAGCTTCCGTCCGGCCCAGGCGCTTCGCCGCCTCGAGCCCGGCAAAGCCCGCGCCGACGATCACGACACGCTTACCCCTCATTCCGCCCCCCTCGGAGCCGGGCTGACCCAGCCCGTTCACGCTCTAGCCGCAGTACCGTCGCAATGCGAGATTATCCCATCAATGCTCCGGCCTACATTATTCCCGAAGCAAGGAAACGCTAAAATGCGACAGCTTACTACTGCCCAATTCTTCGCTTCCCGGCCGCTTCTGCGGGCCGCCCTCGCGACAAGCGTGCTCGCCCTCGCCCTGGCGGGTCCGGCGATGGCACAGACCGTCCCGTCCGTGCCGACACTGACCGCATTCGGCAATGGATCGGCAAGCGCGGCGCCCGACATCGCCGTCGTCACGCTCGGCGTCGTCTCGGAAGCGGCGAGCGCCAAGGAGGCGCTGTCGGCCAACGCCGCGGACATGACCGCCGTCGTCAAATCGATCACCGATGCCGGCGTCGACAAGAAGGATGTCGCGACCACGGGCCTCTTCGTCGAGCCGGTCTATTCCGACGCTTCGCGCACGGCCGACGGCCAGTCGAAGATCACCGGCTATCGCGTTTCGAACCAGCTCACGGTCAAGATCCGTGACCTCGCTGCGTCGGGGCCCTTGCTCGACAAGGTCATCGCGGCCGGCGCCAACTCCGTCAACGGCATCACCTTCGAGATCGGCAAGGCCGATGCACTGCGCGATGAGGCCATCAAGGCCGCGATCGTCGAAGCGCGCCGCAAGGCTGAGCTAATGGCGGCAGCAGCGGGCGTGAAGCTCGGCGCCGTCCAGTCGGTCAGCGCCAATGACAATGGCGGCCCGCAGCCGGTATTCCGCGCCGCCATGGCCATGAAGGACATGGCCGCGACGCCCGTGATGGGCGGGACGCAGGAAATCGGCGCCAATGCCACGATCGTCTATGCAATCGAGCCGAAATAGCCACGAACAAGGCGGGCGCCCGATCCGGCGCCCGCCGGGCGTCTCAGGCTGCGTCCGACTTCGGCACCAGCACGGCGAGCGCGCCCGGCAGCACCTCGAAGACGAGCGGCGTCTGGGCGCGCACCAGTTCGCCATCAACCGACAGCCAGAGACGCGAGCGATGGCTGAGGACCGTGATGCGCGGCGCATCGACGGTATTGATCGCAGGATTCTCCCGCCACCGGCCGGCAAGAATGTCGATCGCAGCCTCGAAGCGCGGTGACAACCCCTCGCCTTCCGCAAAATGCGCTTCCAGCAACCCCTCGTCGAGCCGGGCCCGATCGAAGCCGGTTTCGGATAGGCGGTTGTTGGACACGATCAGCGCATAGGTGGAGATGTCGCGCTTGCCGGCTTCGGTCTCGATCGTGAGGTTCAAGACGCCCGGCCGCGTGAAGGCCCGGAAGCTCGCCCGCGCGGCAGCGATGTAGCGCGAGAATGGCAGGCTGACATCCTCGCGAACCTGCGCCCGCGCCCGGGCGACTTCCGCGAAATAGCCGAGCCCCGCGAGTGTGTGAAAGATCCTTCCGTTGACGCTGGCGAGGTCGATGCGCTTCGTATCGGCAGAAGCCAGCGCGGCCAGTGCCGGCTCCAGATCCGCCGGCATTCCGAGGCTGCGGGCGAGAAGGTTCATCGTCCCCAGCGGCAGTACCCCAAGCACGGTATCGCTGCCGTTGAGCTTGCGCGCCGCATAGCCGACCGAACCGTCACCGCCACCGACGATCAGCGTGTCGACCTTGCGGTCGGCCGCCTTGTCGATTGCCTTGAGGAACTTGTCGCCCTCGACCAGATCGACGGAGATCGTCTCGCTATGGCCGACGAAAGCCTCCCGAGCGATCCGCTCGACATCGCCTGGCTGACGATCGCGGATCGTGCCGGCCCGCGCATTCAGGATGACGACGATTTCTGCCAATGAAGAGTCTCCAGCCGGCCGCGCCTATGAAAGTCGTGCCCGGCATCGGCACGGCGTCAACGTCCGACATATGGAGTGGTTCAACGGCGATGAGAAGCCCGGAACGCCGACGTCCCCGGAGCGGACACTCGCCCCAGTTCGTCCCGCATTCGTAGGATGCAGCCGGCCGAATGCTTCGACAAAGCCTCCGCGCGTCAGCTCTGCTCAGGCAGAGGCGCCTCGCCCTTGCGCTCGCGCATCAGATTGACGAAGCGCGTGAACAGATAATGGCTGTCGCGCGGACCGGGTGACGCTTCGGGATGGTACTGGACCGAGAAGATCGGCTTGTCCTTGACCTTCAGGCCGCAATTCGACCCGTCGAACAGCGAGACATGCGTCTCCTCGACACTGTCCGGCAGCGAGCCCGTATCCACGGCAAAGCCGTGGTTCATAGAGGTGATCTCTACCTTGCCGGTCGTCATGTCCTTGACGGGATGATTGGCGCCGTGATGGCCCTGATGCATCTTCGTCGTTTCGCCGCCGAGCGCGATGCCAAGCATCTGGTGACCGAGGCAGATGCCGAACAGCGGCACATCGGCCGCGATCACGTCGCGAATTGCGGGCACGGCATATTCGCCGGTGGCCGCCGGATCACCAGGACCATTGGAGAGGAAAACACCGTCAGGCTTGTGAGCGAGGATCTCCTCGCCGGTCGCCGTCGCCGGCAGCACCGTGACCTCGCAGCCCGCTTCGGTCAGCAGGCGCAAGATGTTGCGCTTGATGCCGTAGTCGACGGCGACGACCTTGTGTGCCGACCGCTCCTGCCGGCCATAGCCCTCATTCCAGGCCCAGGTGGTCTCGTCCCAGCGGAAGGTCTGGCCAGTCGTCACGTCCTTTGCCAGGTCCATGCCGACAAGGCCGGGCCAGGCCGACGCCTCGGCACCAAGCAACGCCGCATCGAAATTCCCGTCCGGCGAATGGGCGATCACCGCGTTCGGCATGCCCTTCTCGCGGATCAGGGCCGTCAGCGCCCGCGTGTCGACCCCGGTGATGCCGATGATGCCACGAGCCTTCAGCCAGAAATCGAAGCCCTTCAGCGCGCGATAATTGGACGGGCTGGTGATGTCGGTCTTCAGAACGCAGCCGCGCACGCCGGAGGCCGAGGCCATGTTGACGGTCTCGATATCCTCGTCATTCGTGCCGACATTGCCGATATGCGGGAAGGTGAAGGTGATGATCTGCCCGGCATAGGAGGGGTCGGTCAGTATCTCCTGGTAGCCAGTCATCGCCGTGTTGAAGCAGACTTCGCCCACGGCATGGCCGATCGCGCCAATGCCCTGGCCCTCGATCACCGTTCCATCGGCGAGGATCAGCAGCGCGGTCGGCTTCGGCTCGGCCCAGGCTGCATCGGCGTTCGGAAGGTCATCAATCATCGGACATCCATGCGGTTCGGCGGGAGCGCCCTGAGGCGCAAAACCGCGCACGACAAAGCGCGGCAGAACCGGAAAAGTTCTCCGCCTTGGGTTGCGGCGGAAACTAGGAGAAGGCAGCTTCGCCGTCAAGCCGACCCGCGACGAGCAAAAACAAGCATTTTCAATCGTTTAGCTGATAGGCGCTTGAACAGAGACGGTGACGCTCCTATGGTGCGGCCGATTTTGAAGGAGTCAATGCGATGCGCGACACGATCAGCGCCGATCTGAAGACGGCCACGCTGGCAAGAGACAAGCAGCGCACGGGAGCGCTCCGCCTGATCTCGGCGGCAATCAAGGATCGCGACATCGCCGCACGCGGCGCCGGTCAGGGGCAGGCCAGCGATACGGAGCTGATCGACCTCCTCGCCAAGATGGTCAAGCAGCGGCTCGAATCGGCCAAGATCTACGAGGACAATGGCCGCGCCGAACTCGCCGAGCAGGAGCGCGCCGAGATCGCCATCATCGAAGCCTATCTGCCGAAGCAGCTTTCGGAAGAAGAAGCCAAGGCCGCGATCGCCGCCGTCATCGCCGATATCGGCGCGAACGGCATCAAGGACATGGGCAAGGTCATGGCCGAGCTGAAGACCCGCCACGCCGGCCAGATGGATTTCTCCAAGGCCAGCGCTGCCGTGAAGGCCGGGCTGACGGCATAAGCAGTAGGCGGTCGGCGCCCGGGAATGCTCGCCTGGCCGAAGCGGCCGGACGCTATTTCTTTGCCGCTCGCGATGCCGACCGGTAATATGCTCGGTCTTCTGATAGAGACCCCAGCATGCGCTTCCCGCCTTCCTTCCTTGACGACATCCGAGCGCGCCTTCCGCTCTCGTCCGTCGTTGGGCGGAGGGTTTCGTGGGATCGGCGCAAGTCGCAGCCGGCGAAGGGGGATTTCTGGGCCTGCTGCCCGTTCCATGGCGAGAAGTCGCCCTCCTTCCATGCCGATGACCGCAAGGGCCGCTATTACTGCTTCGGCTGCGGCGCTTCCGGCGATCATTTCACCTTCCTGACCGAGCTCGAAGGCCTCTCCTTCCCCGAGGCGGTGGAACGGCTTGCCGGCGAGGCGGGCCTTGCCATGCCGGCGCGCGACGAGCGGTCCGAGGCAGAGGAAAAGCGCCGTGCGTCGCTGCATGAGGTGATGGAGCTTGCCGCCACCTATTTCGAGCAGAGCCTGCAATCGCGCGAGGGCGCGGCGGCGCGTGGCTATCTCGCCGGCCGGGCGCTCGGCCCCGAGGTGCAGCGCCGATTCCGCCTCGGCTATGCCAAGTCGGGACGCAACGCACTCAAGGAATATCTCGCCGGCAAAGGCGTTCCGCATGACGACATGGTCGCGGCGGGGCTTCTGATCGCCGGGGAGGACATTCCCGTCTCCTTCGATCGCTTTCGCGACCGCGTCATGTTCCCGATCACGGATTTTCGCGGCCGCATCGTCGCCTTTGGGGGACGGGCGCTCTCGGCCGATGCGCAGGCGAAATATCTGAACTCGCCGGAGACCGCGCTCTTCAAGAAAGGCGACCTCCTCTACAACGGCTTTGAAGCGCGCAAGGCAGCTCAAGGCGCCGGCACGCTGGTCGTCGTCGAAGGCTATGTCGACGTGATCGCCATGGTGACGGCGGGCTTCGGCCATACGGTCGCGCCGCTCGGCACCGCGCTTACCGAACATCAGCTCGCCCTGCTCTGGCGGATGACGCCGGAGCCGATCCTGTGCTTCGACGGCGACAAGGCGGGCCTTAGGGCTGCGTTTCGCGCCGCCGATCTCGCCATGCCCCATCTGACGCCGGGCCGCAGCGTGCGCTTCGCCCTGCTGCCGGAAGGCCAGGACCCGGACGATCTGATCCGCAATGCCGGGCGCGACGCGATGAAATCCGTGCTCGATGCAGCGCGCCCGCTCGTTGACATGATCTGGATCCGCGAAACCGAAAAAGGCGGCTTTGAAACGCCCGAGCGTCGCGCCGCCTTCGAAGCCCGCATCCGCGAGATCGCGCGAAGCGTCGGCGACGAGACGGTGCGGCGCCATTATGAGCAGGCGCTATCCGAGCGGCTGCGGAGCCTGTTCGCACCCGCCGCCGCCGCGCGCGGCCCGGGCGGCCGGCCTCGCGCGCCGGGTCGCGTCGGCCGGCAGGATGCGCCGGACGCGCCGCACTATGTCCCGACCTTCCGCACCAAGCCGGTTCAGGTCTCGCAAACCCTGCAGCAGACCAAGAGCCGACCCCTGCCGGGACCGCGCGAGATCGTCCTCGTCATGACCATGGTCAACCATCCCGCGCTGATTGCGGAGCATTTCGCGGCCTTCGCCGAAATCGAGCTTGCGAATCGCGAACTTGACTCTCTTCGTTCGCAAATTCTAGAGATTGCGGCCGATGAGCCGCATATCGAGGCGGAGGCTCTGCGGCACCGGCTCGCCGGTGCGGGAGCGGGCGAATTGCTGGACCGGCTGGAACTTCAGATCCAGCGCAGCAGCATATGGCAGGCGGGAGCGGCAGCCTCCGACGGAGACGCGCTAGACGGATGGATTCAGGCACTGACCTTGCATAGGAAGGCGCGCACTTTACATAAGGAACTCAAGGATGCCGAGGCTGCGCTTGCCTCCGACGGAAGCGATGCCAATCTGGCTCATTTTCTCGACATCCAGAACCAATTAGCGAACAGCGAAGGCACGGAAGCTCTGATCGAAGGATTTGGAGCGAGTTCGGGCAGGCTTCTTAAATCCGTCTAGGCCGCGAAGGCATTAGATGGTTAGGCGGACCTTAATAGGAAAAGTCTAGTTCATACAGACGATTCGGTACCAGCCTCGGTGCCGGGCGAAATGGGATCGGCGGCGGCGGGACGCGACGGACGGACAGGAAGTCTGGCGCGCTGCCACCGTCAATACGGAGAAGAGCATGGCGACGAAGGTTCAGGAGAACGAAGAGGCTCAAGAGGCGGCCGAACCCCAGGACGGCCCGCTTCTGGACCTCTCGGATGCCGCCGTCAAGCGGATGATCAAGGTCGCCAAGAAGCGCGGCTTTGTCACCTATGACGAGCTCAATTCCGTTCTTCCGTCGGAGCAGGTCGGTTCGGAGCAGATCGAGGATATCCTCTCGATGCTCTCCGAAATGGGCATCAATGTGATCGAGGCCGACGAGGTCGAGACCGAGGAAGAAACCCCGGCCGACGCCGAGGAAGAGGCAGGCGAGCTTGCCGAATCAACCGGCACCGCCGTTGCCAAGACGACGACCGCGCGCGAGCCGACGGACCGCACCGACGATCCCGTGCGCATGTATCTGCGCGAGATGGGTTCGGTCGAACTTCTGTCGCGCGAAGGCGAAATCGCCATCGCCAAGCGCATCGAGGCCGGCCGCGAGACGATGATCGCGGGCCTGTGCGAGAGCCCCCTCACCTTCCAGGCGATCATCATCTGGAAGGAGGAGCTTGCCGAGGGCAAGATCCTGCTGCGCGACATCATCGATCTCGAAGCGACCTATGCCGGTCCGGACGCCAAGAACGCCCCGATCGCCGGCCCGGGCGGCGCCGAATTCGAGGAGGCCGCCGAGGAGGTCGAACCGCCGGTTCCGACCGAAGGCGATGCCGACGACGAAGACGACATGGAAAATAACATGTCGCTCGCCGCCATGGAGGCCGAGCTGAAGCCGAAGGTCGTCGAGACCTTCGAGAACGTCGCCGAGAACTACAAGAAGCTGCGCCGCCTGCAAGACCAGCTAGTCGAGGGTCGCCTCAAGAACGAGACGCTCTCGCCCAGCCAGGAGCGCCGCTACAAGAAGCTGAAGGACGACCTGATCCTCGAGGTCAAGTCGCTCTCGCTCAACCAGAATCGCATCGATTCGCTGGTCGAGCAGCTCTACACGATCAACAAGAGCCTCGTCAGTTCGGAAGGCAGGCTGCTGCGGCTGGCCGAGAGCTACCGCGTGTCGCGCGAGGAATTCCTGCGCGAATATCAGGGCTCGGAGCTCGATCCGAACTGGCTGCGCCGGGTGGCCAATCTTGGCGGCCGCGGCTGGAAGGACTTTGTCTCCAACGGCAAGGACAAGATCCGCGAGCTGCGCGGCGAGATCCAGAACCTCGCGACCGAGACCGGCCTCGAGATCATCGAGTATCGCCGCATCGTCCACATGGTCCAAAAGGGCGAGAAAGAAGCCCGTCAGGCCAAGAAGGAAATGGTCGAGGCCAATCTGCGCCTCGTCATCTCGATCGCCAAGAAATACACCAACCGCGGGCTGCAGTTCCTGGATCTCATCCAGGAAGGCAATATCGGCCTGATGAAGGCGGTCGATAAGTTCGAGTATCGCCGCGGCTACAAGTTCTCGACCTATGCGACTTGGTGGATCCGCCAGGCGATCACCCGCTCGATCGCCGACCAGGCCCGCACGATCCGCATCCCGGTGCACATGATCGAGACGATCAACAAGATCGTCCGCACCTCGCGCCAGATGCTGCACGAGATCGGACGCGAGCCGACGCCGGAAGAGCTGGCCGAAAAGCTCGCCATGCCGCTCGAAAAGGTCCGCAAGGTCCTGAAGATCGCCAAGGAACCGATCAGTCTCGAGACGCCGATCGGCGACGAGGAGGATTCGCATCTGGGTGACTTTATCGAGGACAAGATGGCGATCCTGCCCATCGACGCCGCGATCCAGTCGAACCTGCGCGAGACGACGACCCGCGTCCTCGCCTCGCTGACGCCCCGCGAGGAGCGCGTGCTCAGAATGCGCTTCGGCATCGGCATGAACACCGATCACACGCTGGAAGAAGTCGGCCAGCAATTCAGCGTGACACGCGAGCGCATCCGCCAGATCGAGGCGAAGGCTCTGCGGAAACTTAAGCACCCGAGCCGGTCAAGGAAGCTGCGGAGCTTCCTGGACAACTGAAGTCACCTCCAGACCCGTCACCGAAAGGCCGCTCGAAAGAGCGGCCTTTTTTCGTTAGGATAGCCCTATGAACATGCGCGCGCTCACTGGCACCGATGATCTCCCTCGCCGCACCTTCACCGTGAAGGAAGTCGAGCGCATGGGCGAGATCGGCCTGATCCGCGAGGACGAGCGCATCGAGCTGCTCGGGGGAGAGCTCGTTCCGATGAATGCGAAAGGCGGCCGCCACGAGACGCTGAAGTTTGCGCTGCTCGACCGATGGGGCGGCATCCAACACAAGGATGTCGGCCTCATTCCGGAAACGACCTTCCGCCTTTCGGACGATACATTCCTCGAGCCCGACGTCCTGGTGTTTCCACGCACGGTCCGAATCCCACGACTGGCACCGGACAATGTCCTCCTCGCCGTCGAAATCTCGGACTCGTCTCTCGGCTACGACCTCGGGCCTAAGGCGCTCGTCTATGCCCATTTCGGACTGCGCGAACTCTGGGTCATCGATGCGATCGAGAAGAGGATCCACGTCCACCGCGACCCCGTGGACCAACGCTACGGCTCGATCACGCCCTGGGGCGCGGACGACCTCGTGGTGCCGGCCTTTGCGCCCTCGGAGTTCAGGCTGCGTCTCGCCGACCTCGATCTCGGTGATTGAACTCGGCGGGATGGCGCGCGCGGCCTGTCTTGGCTAGTTTCGCCCTCCATGACGACAACAGGAGAACGCCGATGGCCGGTTTCTTGAGCAAGCTCTTCGGAAGCAAGGGCGGCAGCGCCGAGACGATCGATGAGGCGACCGAATATCGGGGTCACCGCATCCGCCCGGCGCCGATGGCCGTCGGCGGCCAGTTCCAGGTTGCCGGGTTCATCGAGAAGGACGTGAACGGTGTCACGAAATCCTATCGTTTCATCCGCGTCGACAAACATGCGAGCCGCGACGACGCGGTGACGCTGATCGTGATGAAGGGCCAACAGATCATCGACGAGCAGGGCGACCGGATCTACGACCAGACCCCCTGACGGCCGAGCTTTGCGCCGCATCGGGGCAAAGCGATCGGCAGTGCCCTTCTGAGGCGCGCCAAACAGCCCTTGGCTTACCCGTTCAGCCGCCGGCCCAAGCCGGCGGCTGTTTCGTTTTCCATCACTGCGGCGCGGCACAGTTTCCATCGGCTTGGGGCTGCGTGCCCTCCGGGCAGGCAGGCGCTGGCGGCGGAGCCGCTGGCTCGGCGGGTGCCGGCGCCGCCTCGGGCTGAGGCGCGGGAGCGGGCTCCGCCTGCGGCGCGGGCGGAGGCTCGGCGGCTGGGGCAGGCGCTGGCTCAGGAGCCGGTGCGGCGGCCGGAGGCTCGGGCTGCGGCGCGGGTTCGGCCGCCGGCGGCGCGGCCGGTGCGGGCTGCGGCTCAGTGGCGGGCGGCTCCGGTGCCGGGGCGGGAGCCGGCGGCTCGGGCTGCGGTGCAGGCTCCGCAGCAGGCGCCGGCTGCGGCTCTGGCGCGGGCTGGGCCAGCTGTTCCGGCTGGGCAGCCGGCGCTTCGTCCGCCGGGCGCTTCTTGCGTTTCGGCGGAGCATTATCGGCCGGAGGCGCTGGCGTTTCGGCCGCGGGCGCGGCCGGCTCGGCGGCTGGAGCCTGAGGCTCCGCAGCCGGCGGCTGGGCCGGTTGCGGCTCGGGTACTGCGGCGGGCGCCGATGGCTCGGCCGCAGGCTGCTCGGCGGCCGGCGGACGCTTCCTGCGCGGCTTCTCGGGCGGGGCTTCCGGCGCGGGCGCTGCCGGCGTTTCGGCGGCCGGCGGAGGCGTTGCGGCGGGCGGCTCGGGTTGCGGCGCTGGCGCTGGTTGCGGGGCCGGAGCCGGTTCCGGCTGCGGGGCCGGTGCCGGAGTGGCTTCCGGCTGGGGCGCCGCCGGAGCCGGCTTGGCCTCGATCGCCTTCAGCACCTCGGGCGCCTTGGCGGCGCGCTCCTGCTGCAAACGCTGCTGCTCTGCGTCTCGCTGGGCCGCGGCCTTCTTCACGGCTGCGTCGATCTGGGCCTGCTGGTTGGCGGCGTCGCGACGCTGCTGTTCGACCAGCGCCGCCTTTTCGGCGTTGAGCTTGTCGATCTGCACCTTCATCGCCTGGTTCGACGACTGAGCGCGGACGCGGCGCAGATCCTGCCGCTCGCCGGGATCGAGGACCGAGAGCAGCGCCGCCGAAAACGCGCCGGCTGCCAATTGGTCCTGCGGCACATATTGATTGATCAGCGTCCGGTCCGCAGGCTGCAGGTCCCTTGCGACGCGTCCGGGGCGTTGATCGAAGGAGCCGTCCTCGATCTGCGGGCGGAACACGCCGAGGCGTCCGCCACGATCATCCTGGAAAATATCGTCCTGACGGTCGACATAGACCAGCTCGCGGCTCGGGCGGTCAGGCCGGCCGATCGGCTCGTTGTAGTAGCGCCCATCCTGAAACTGCGGGCGGCGGACATCGGTAGCCCGGCCGAAATAGCCGCCGACCTCGTCGACCGGCGCCGCATATTGCCCGACATCGCCGGCGCCGAATTCGCGGCGATCGACGAAGATCCAGCTCTCCGCCACCGGCGGATCATAGCGGCGTGGCGCGCCATAGGCATAGCCGGAGCGATCCGGCGCGATCGGCGCCCAGCCGACCGCGTCTTTGCCGACGCGGAACGTCACCCAGGCCGGCGCCCAGGTATCGCCGGGCACCCAGAACCAGCCATAGACGGGGCTGTAATCCCAGCGGCCATAATGATAGGTCGCCCAGCCGAAAGGCTCGCTGGACTCCCAGTACCAACCATAATCGTCGGTCCAGATCCACTCGCCCTGCTCATAGGGGCGCCAGCCAGCTCCGCGCCGCTTGGGCACAAAGACATAGCCATAATCCGGATCGTCGACCCAATTGCCGTAGGGCGCGAGCTCGTTGAAGAAATAGTCGATCTTGCCGCTGGGCTGGCTGGCGACGGGGATCGGGCGCGGCCGTGCCGGGGCGGCGGCGACGGGCTTCGGACGCGGCTTCGGCGGCGCGGCGGCGACCTTGACCGGCGGCTGAACGGCGGCTGGCGCCGGAGCCGGGTCAGCAGCGGCCTCCGCCGCGGTCTCCTCGTCATAGGTATCGGTATCGGTGGTCGCATCGGCCGGCGTGGGCTGGCCGAGAGTGTCGGATTTCGGCGTCAGCGAGATCCGATAGGGCAAGTCGACGACGCCCGTAGCAATGCCGGCTGCCGCGACCGCGACACCTCCCAGCAACGCCGCCGCGACGATTCCCAGTGTCTTCATGTCAACCTTCCCGCTTCCACTCCGCCGCCCGAGGCGAGGGACACATTCAACGATTCGCCGTATTCAACACGAGGAAAACGGCAAGGCGGAGGCCCGATCCGGTCGCGAAAGCGGCAGCCGGACACCCGCAGGCTCCTAATCGGCTCACGGGGCTGAACGTTCCCTGAATAGCGGAACTTCATGACCATGCCGCGGAGCCCGGTTGGCGGCGGAGCGCCGGGATGCCATCTTGTCGGCCGGATCAGGACAGGTGAATCGGCATGGTGCGCATTCGATCAGCAACGCTGGCGGCGATTCTCGGCTGCGCATTGGCCTTGCTCGCCGCCCTGCCGGCCGCCGCCCAGCTTCGGCTTGGGCCTGAAAAGGACAAGCTCTTCGCCTTCCCCGGGATCCTGGAAACGAAGGACGGAGGCGACTTCATCGTCGTCGACTATGACAAGATGCGCGACATCCATCAGCGGGACGAGATCCCCGAGCGCAAGGTCAAATGGCAATATGTCTCGACCGGCGTGAACTGGGCGCAGGCGCATTACGATTACACGGGCGGCAATGGCCGCAAGCTGCGGTATGTCGGCGTCGGCGCCGTCAACAAGCCGGCCAAGATGATCGTCGTCTTCCTGCACGGCCAGAACGGCACCCGCTTCCTCGGCGCCGACGACTGGTCCTTCGGCGGAAACTTCAACCGCATCAAGAACATGGTGGTGAATGCCGGCGGCGTCTATCTCTCGCCCGACTTCACCGATTTTAACGACAACGGCGCCGCCGACGTCAAGGCGCTGATGCTCGCCTATGCGAAGAAGTCGCCGGGCGCGCCGGTCTTCCTGGCCTGCGGGTCCTTCGGCGGCAATGTCTGCTGGAAGCTGATGGATGACCCGCAGGTGAGCTCGATCCTATCCGGCATGCTGCTGCTGGGCTCGCTCGACGATCCGGTCTTTTTCGGCAATCCGGCGATGAAGCCGGGAGGCCGCCGCATCCCGCTCTATTTCGGCCATGGCAGCGACGACAAGGTGTTCGACTGGAAGGCGCAAGCGGCCTTCTACGACACGATCCGCAAGCAGGCGCCGGGATATCCGACCCAATTCGTCCTCTTCAACACCGGCTCGCACGGCACGCCGATCCGCATGACCGACTGGCGCCAGGTGATCAACTGGATGCTGCAGGTGGACGGATATTGACGTCAGATAGAAAAACCAATTATCAGATCCAGAATCGATCTAGTTCAGGGAATTTTTCAAATTATTAAGTATTCCTCTCAAGAAATTTTCAACATAAATCGCGCCATCCAAGCCATCACTTGCCATAATACTCGATTTCGCATAGTCTTCTATAGAAAATTCGTCATACTCTCCAATCATATATTCTAATTTTTCTTCATCATACATTCTATATTGCATAATGTTGGTAAGTATATTTCGATACTGGAAAACTGGCATTGGCCAAGTTTCTCGGGAGAAGTCCGCCAGATGCCCAACAATAGGCCATTTGCCATTCTTCAAGTGCAGGTAGCTGAATTTCGCTATATATATGGCGTCTGAAGCCGATAGATTCATTCTATCGACATTATTAAACTGACATAAATTTGACGGATCAAAGAAATAGCCAAGCTTTATTGCCCTGTTATTGCCTCGCGCTATCAAGCCCAGCGCCAGAAGATCGCCATCGTCCTGGACTAGGAACAAATCGCCATTCTTGGTCCTGATAGGACGAGCCTCGGAACGGCCATCGGGCCTATCAGAGCATTTCATCGGCGGTTCGTCCCTTCTGCTGGCCTAATGTCTCGCGCAGTTCCTCCTCCGCGAGATGCCGCTCCAGCAGCGTCTCGATGTGGCCGAGGATCGATTTCACCTCGCCGGAGCGCAGCTGATCGAGCTTCTCGTGCAGGGCTGTAATCTCAAGCTCGGCCTTGAGATTGACCTCATAATCCAGCCGCGCCGCCAACCGGTCCCTGTCCGATTGCCGGTTCTGCGACATCATGATGATCGGGGCCTGAAGCGCGGCGACCATGGAGAGGACGAGGTTGAGAAAGATGTACGGATAGGCGTCGAAACTTCCGCCCCACCGGACCAGAACGATCGAATTCAGTATCACCCAAGTCACGATTATGGCGCCGAAGCCGATAATGAAGCTCCAGGAGCCGCCGATCTCGGCGACCCGATCGGACAGTCGCTCCCCGAAGGTGAGTTGCGAATCGAATTCGCTGTTGATGTCGCGCACGACGGGAATGCGCTGGGCGATCTTCTCCAGCAGCTTTCGATCATGAGCCGATAGGCTGGCGGCACCCTCGACGAGGAGCCGTTCCGCCAGTTGCCGGATCGACCCCTCGCTCATGGTCGCTCAGATACTTCCAGAGAACGTATCGCACTGGTCCATGCGGCCGCTCTTGTAGCCGCGATTGAACCAGCCGCTGCGCTGCGCCGACGTGCCATGCGTGAAGGAGTCCGGCACGACATAGCCCTGGCTGCGCTTCTGGATCGTGTCGTCGCCGATCTGCGTTGCCGCATTCAGCGCCTCCTCGATATCGCCGGCCTCCAGCATGCCCTTCTGGTCGGTGCGATTGGCCCAGATGCCGGCATAGCAATCCGCCTGCAGCTCGACCCGGACCGACATGTCGTTCGCCTCGGCCTTGCTCATCTGCTGGCGCTGGCGGTTGAATTCCGGCAGCACGCCGACGAGATCCTGCACGTGGTGGCCGACCTCATGCGCGATCACATAGGCCTGAGCGAAATCGCCCGGCGCGCCGAAGCGGTTCTTGAGTTCGTTGTAGAAGGCGAGATCGATATAGACCTTCTTGTCGACCGGGCAGTAGAACGGCCCCGAGGCCGCGCTCGCCGAACCGCAGGCCGAAGCGGTCGAGCCGGAGAAAAGGACCAGAGGCGTCGGCGTATAGCTCTTGCCCCCGGCGGCGAAGATCTCGGTCCAGACATCCTCCGTGCTGCCCAGCACCTTGGCGACGAACTGCTTGCCGGCATCCTGGGCGCCGCCATTGCTGGTCGAGGTCTGCGGCGAGGATGGCTGATAGCTCTCCTCCTGCGTCATGCTTCCGCCGCCGCCGGTCAGCATCGAAAGCATCTGGAGCGGGTTGATGCCGAAGACGAGCCAGCCGATGCCGACCAGGACGGCGATGGTGACAAGCGAGCCGCCCTTGAGCGGAATGCCCATGCCGGCCTGCCGCATTCCGCCGCCGCCGAAACCGCCACCGCCGTCACCGCGCCGATCCTCGACATTGTTGCTCTCGCGCTGATTGTCGAGACGCATCGAATTTCCTCCGGAAAGGGATGGTGCCCAGCCACCCCAGGAATATGGACCGACAATAAGCTGCCGTTCGGCGAACCGCCAGACGCACGCCTTCAAGTCGCCTGACCCGCTCCGGTTCCGGGGGTTCCCCCTTCCCGCCTTTTCCCCTATAAGGCCGCCCTAGCCTGAATCGGACCCTAGTCAAGCTCCCGCACGGATAGCCGCGCGGGCGCTTTGCGCCGCGCGAGACCCCATGCCGAAACGTACAGACATCCAATCCATCCTGATCATCGGTGCCGGCCCGATCATCATCGGCCAGGCCTGCGAGTTCGATTATTCCGGAACGCAGGCCTGCAAGGCGCTGAAGGAAGAGGGCTACCGGATCATCCTGGTGAACTCCAATCCGGCGACGATCATGACGGACCCGGAGCTGGCCCACGCGACCTATATCGAGCCGATCACGCCCGAAATCGTGGCGAAGATCATCGAGAAGGAGCGCCCCGATGCGCTGCTGCCGACTATGGGCGGCCAGACCGCGCTGAACACGGCGCTGTCGCTGAAGAAGATGGGCGTCCTCGACAAGTTCAATGTCGAGATGATCGGCGCCACCGCCGAGGCGATCGACAAGGCGGAAGACCGCGAGCTTTTCCGCGACGCCATGACCAAGATCGGGCTGGAGACGCCGCGCTCGCGCCTCGCCCATTCGCTGACGGAGGCGCTGCCGGCGCTCGTTGATATCGGCCTGCCCGCCATCATCCGCCCGTCCTTCACGCTGGGCGGCACGGGCGGCGGCATCGCCTATACGCGCGAGGAATTCATCGAGATCGTCGAGCGAGGCGTCGACGCCTCGCCCACCAACGAGGTCCTGATTGAGGAGAGCGTCCTCGGCTGGAAGGAATATGAGATGGAGGTCGTCCGCGACAAGGCGGACAACTGCATCATCATCTGCTCGATCGAGAACATCGATCCGATGGGCGTCCATACCGGCGATTCGATCACCGTCGCGCCGGCGCTGACGCTGACCGACAAGGAATACCAGATCATGCGCGATGCATCGCTTGCGGTGCTGCGCGAGATCGGCGTCGAGACCGGCGGCTCCAACGTCCAGTTCGCGGTCAATCCCGAGGACGGAAGGCTCATCGTCATCGAGATGAACCCGCGCGTGTCGCGCTCCTCGGCGCTCGCATCCAAGGCAACCGGCTTCCCCATCGCCAAGGTCGCGGCCAAGCTCGCCGTCGGCTACACGCTCGACGAACTCGAAAACGATATCACCGGCGGCGCCACCCCGGCCTCGTTCGAGCCGACGATCGACTATGTCGTCACCAAGATTCCGCGCTTCGCCTTCGAGAAATTCCCGGGCGCCTCGCCAGTGCTGACCACTGCCATGAAGTCGGTCGGCGAAGTCATGGCGATCGGCCGCACCTTCCAGGAATCGTTGCAAAAGGCTCTGCGCGGCCTGGAGACGGGGCTTTCCGGCCTCGACGAGGTCGAAATCGCCGGCCTCGGCCAGGGCGACGACACGAACGCCATCCGCGCCGCTCTCGGCACGCCGACACCCGACCGCCTGCTGAAGGTGGCCCAGGCGATGCGGCTCGGCCAATCGGTCGAGGCCGTGCATGAGAGCTGCAAGATCGATCCGTGGTTCCTCCGCGAGATCGAAGGCATCGTGCAGACGGAGGCGAAGGTTCGCATGCACGGCCTGCCGCCGACCGCCAATGGATTGCGCAAGCTGAAGGCGATGGGCTTCTCCGACCAGCGTCTCGCTGCTCTCACTGGTAGCGGCGAAAGCGACATCGCAGCGACGCGCCAGAAGCTCGGCGTTCATCCGGTCTACAAGCGCATCGATACCTGCGCGGCCGAATTCGCCTCGCCCACGCCCTATATGTACTCGACCTACGAGACGCCCTTTGCCGGCACCGCCATCAGCGAGGCGCAGCCTTCGGACGCCCGCAAGGTCGTCATCCTCGGCGGCGGCCCGAATCGAATCGGCCAGGGCATCGAATTCGACTATTGCTGCTGCCATGCCGCTTTCGCGCTGCGCGATGCCGGCTATGAAGCGATCATGATCAACTGCAATCCGGAAACGGTGTCGACCGACTACGACACCTCGGACCGGCTCTATTTCGAGCCGCTGACCGCCGAGGACGTGCTGGAGATCCTGCGCGTCGAGATGAGCAACGGCAGGCTGCACGGCGTGATCGTCCAGTTTGGCGGCCAGACGCCTCTGAAGCTGGCCGGAGCGCTCGAAGCTGCCGGCATCCCGATCCTCGGCACTTCGCCGGATGCGATCGACCTCGCCGAGGACCGTGACCGCTTCTCCAAGCTGCTGGTCAAGCTCGGCATCCGCCAGCCGAAGAACGGGATTGCCTATTCCGTCGAGCAGGCGCGGCTCGTCGTCGCCGATCTCGGCTATCCGCTGGTGGTACGCCCGTCCTACGTGCTGGGCGGCCGTGCCATGCAGGTGATCCGCGAGGACGAGGCGCTCAGCGACTATCTGCTCGGCACATTGCCGGAGCTGGTGCCTTCCGACGTCAAGGCGCGCTATCCGAACGACAAGACCGGCCAGATCAACACGCTGCTCGGCAAGAACCCGCTGCTGTTCGACCGCTATCTGTCGGACGCGATCGAGATCGACGTCGATGCGCTCTGCGACGGCAAGGACGTCTTCGTCGCCGGCATCATGGAGCATATCGAGGAGGCCGGCATCCATTCGGGCGATTCGGCCTGTTCTCTGCCGCCGCATTCGCTCTCGGCCGAGGCCCTCGCCGAGCTCGAAGCGCAGACGAAGAAGCTCGCCCTGGCGCTGAAGGTCGGCGGCCTCATGAACGTGCAATATGCGATCAAGGATGGCGAGATCTACGTGCTCGAAGTGAACCCGCGCGCCTCGCGGACCGTGCCTTTCGTCGCCAAGACGATCGGCCAGCCGGTCGCGAAGATCGCCTCGCGCATCATGGCCGGCGAAAGCCTCGCCTCGTTCGGGCTGACGCCGCCGAAGCACGATCATATCGCGGTCAAGGAAGCGGTCTTCCCCTTCGCGCGTTTCCCCGGCGTCGACACACTGCTCGGGCCGGAAATGCGCTCGACCGGCGAAGTCATGGGCCTCGACTGGGACTATGCGATCGCCTTCGCCAAGAGCCAGCTCGGCGCAGGCAACGCCCTGCCCGTTTCCGGCACGGTGTTCGTGTCGATGCGCGATGCCGACAAGGACGGGATTGTCGAGCCGACCCGGCGTCTCGCCGCGCTCGGCTTCAAGATCATCGCCACCAGCGGCACGCAGCGTTATCTGGCGGAGCAAGGCATCGCGTGCGCCAAGATCAACAAGGTCGGCGAGGGCCGTCCGCACATCGCGGACGCAATCCGCAATGGCGACGTCCACCTGGTCTTCAACACGACCGAGGGCGCCCGCGCGCTGGGCGACAGCCGTTCGATGCGACGCGCCGCCCTGCAACATAAGGTCCCCTATTACACGACACTTGCCGGCGCGATCGCCGCCTCGCTGGGCATTGAGGCCTATGCGACCGGGGTTCTGGAAGTTCGCCCGCTGCAATCCTATTTCGACGCCGCCTGAGGTTTCGGGCGGCGGGGATTGGCGGAAAACGGGCCTTGCGCTTGCCGCGATCGTAGGGGAAACTCGTCGCTTGGGTTTGCCGGGAGGCGCCCCGAAGGGGGAGCCGGCGCTGCTTGCGCCGGCCTAGGACAGTCCCCACGTTGCTGATGCGATCAAAGGAACGGACCGGCTTTCGGGCTGGTGCCGTGTATTATTGTGTTCCCGCGCCCAAACCGCGTGAACCGCAAAACGAAGAAAAGGCTTGGAACACCATGGAAAAGGTTCCCATGACCGCCGGTGGGCACGCAGCTCTCGAAATCGAGCTGAAGCGCCTCACCTCTGAAGAGCGCCCGCGCATCATCGCGGCGATCTCGGAGGCGCGTGCGCATGGCGATCTCTCCGAAAACGCCGAATATCACGCCGCGAAGGAAGCGCAGAGCCTGAACGAGGGCCGCATCAACGAGCTTGAGGATAAGCTGTCGCGCGCGGAGATCATCGACGTCTCGAAGCTGAGCGGCAAGTCTGTCAAGTTCGGCGCGACGGTGAAGCTCGTCGACGAGGACACCGAGGAAGAGAAGAGCTACCAGATCGTCGGCGATCTGGAGGCGGACGTGAAGAAGGGCCGCATCTCGATCTCCTCGCCCATCGCCCGTGCCCTGATCGGCAAGACCGTCGGCGACACCGTGAACGTCCAGGCGCCAGGCGGCGAGCGCTCCTACGAGATCCTGGAAGTGGGCTTCCGCTGACGGATCGATGACGACCACGATCGCGCTGCTTCGCGCCGTCAATGTCGGTGGCGCCGGCAGGATCGCGATGGCGGATCTGCGGACGCTCTGCGAGGGCCTTGGCCTTCGGGGCGTCCGCTCCCTGCTCCAGACTGGAAATCTCGTTTTCGAGGCCGACGAACCGGCCGATGCCGCGCTCGAACGCCGGCTGGAGACAGCGGCGCGTGAAGCGCTCGGCCTTCACACGGACGTCTTCGTCCGTCCGCTCGACGAATGGCGCGAAGTCCTTGCCGCGAATCCGTTTCGGAGCGAAGCCGAGATGGATCCGAGCCATCTTGTTCTGGTGGTGCTGAAGGGCGAGCCGAAGCCGGCCGATGTCGAAGCGCTGCGCGCTGCGATCCAGGGGCCCGAACGGGTTGAGGTGAATGGCCGCGTCCTCTACGTCGTTTATCCCGACGGCATCGGCACGTCGAAACTGACCTTGCCGCTCATCGAAAAGAAGCTGGGCCTCCGCGGCACCGGGCGAAACTGGAACACGGCGATGAAGGTTGCGGCGATAGCGGACGGGTGACGAACACCACCGGACAGTTCAGCCGCGGCCAGACTTTGGTCGCAGCCTTCGCTGGACTGTCGCCAGATGGCGCGGCCACTGCCGTAGCCCGGACATCGGCGCTCAAACTCGTCCAGGTATTTCCGCCGAACCAGATCAAGCTGACCAACCAGTTCTTCGGGAAATCCGGCCATGTTGGATTGATCCAGAAGATCGTGAAGCGCTAACATGACCTGTTGCATGCGTTCGGCAGGATCGATCGCGAAGCCAAACCCATCGATCTCTTTGCTCACGACCAAAACTCCGTCTTGCGGCCTTTCAACCGTGCAAACCGAACCGAGTGGCCGCACCAGCTTCCAAGCAGCTTACCCGATCGGCACCACCGCCTCGTCCTTGATCCGCCGGATCGTCAGCGATGTCTTGACGCTCTCGACATTGGCAGCGGAGGTCAGTTCCTCGACGAAAGCCTGGAAGGCCCGCAGCGTCGGGGCGACACATTTCAAGATGAAATCGGCCTCGCCGGAGAGCATGTAGCATTCGCGCACGGTGGCCCAGCCCTGCACCCTGGCGGCGAAGGCGGAAAGATCCGCCTCGGCCTGACTCGACAGCCCGACCATAGCGAACATGGTCACGTCGAAGCCGAGCACCTTCTCGTCGACGAGGGCGCGATAGCCGGTGATGATGCCGGCCTCCTCCAGCCCCCGCACCCGGCGCAGGCATGGCGGCGCCGAGATACCGACGCGCCTCGCGAGTTCCACATTGGTAATACGGCCGTCTGCCTGAAGCTCCTTCAGGATCTTCCAGTCGATGGCGTCGAGATTGGCCTTCACGCGCTTGCCTCGGAACGGGCCGGATCGCCGAAAGGTTGGCGGCGCCGCCGGTTCGGCGCGATTCTGACCGAAGCGCCATGATTCGGAAACAATTGTCGTTGAGAACTCACAGGAATGCATGGCTCGTGGCCTTGCATGCGCTGGACACAACCCTCTAAACTTGAGGGCTTCCGGAAAGCGGCCTTCGACACCATTTACGGCTCATCATGCAGCACGCGAAACTCATCATCGTCGGATCGGGTCCGGCCGGCTACACGGCGGCGATCTATGCCGCCCGCGCCATGTTGGAGCCGATGCTGATCGCCGGTATCCAGCCGGGCGGTCAGCTCACCATTACCACGGATGTCGAGAACTATCCCGGCTTCGCCGATGTCATCCAGGGCCCCTGGCTGATGGAGCAGATGCGCCTTCAGGCAGAGCATGTCGGAACGCGGATGGTCAACGACCATATCGTCGAGACCGACCTCTCAAGCCGCCCCTTCGTCCTGAAGGGCGATTCCGGCGAGACCTACACCGCCGACGCGCTGATCATCGCGACCGGCGCGCAGGCACGCTGGCTCGGCATCGACAGCGAGCAGCGCTTCAAGGGCTTCGGCGTTTCGGCTTGCGCCACCTGCGACGGTTTCTTCTATCGCGGCAAGGAAGTCTATGTCGTCGGCGGCGGCAACACCGCGGTCGAGGAAGCGCTCTACCTCGCCCATATCGCCAAGAAGGTCACGATCGTCCATCGCCGCGATCATTTCCGCGCCGAGCGGATCCTGCAGAACCGCCTCGCGAAGCTGCCGAATGTCGACGTGCTATGGAATACGGCCATCGAAGAGGTCGTCGGCTCGGGCGGTTTCCCGCCATCGGTGACGGGCTTGAAGCTGAAGAACGTCGTGACCGGCGAGATCACCGAGCGCGAAACCCATGGCGTCTTCATCGCCATCGGCCATGCGCCATCGGTCGACCTGATCCGCGGCCAGCTCGACTTGAAGCCCTCCGGCTATATCTGGACGGCGCCCGATTCGACGCAGACCAGCGTCGAGGGCGTCTTCGCCGCCGGCGACGTCACCGACGAGACCTTCCGCCAGGCGGTGACCGCCGCCGGGCAAGGCTGCATGGCCGCGCTCGAAGCCGAGCGCTGGCTCGCCACGGCCGGGACGGGTGAACTGACCGCCGTCGCGGCGGAATAGCCGAGACGGATCGGCGCCGACGGGGACGGCCTGACCATGGACTGGGACAAGCTTCGGATTTTCCACGCCGCCGCGCAGGCGGGGTCGTTCACCCATGCCGGCGAGGCGCTGGGCATGAGCCAATCCGCCGTCAGCCGCCAGGTCAGCGCGCTGGAGCAGGATCTCGGCGTGCCGCTGTTCCATCGCCACGCCCGCGGCCTCATCCTTTCCGAGCAGGGTGAACTGCTCTATCGCACGTCGCAGGACGTGATGATGAAGCTGGAAGGCGTTCGCGTTCGCCTCACCGATTCCCGCGAGAAGCCGACCGGTACGCTGCGCATCACCACGACGGTAGCGCTCGGCTCGACCTGGCTGACGGAGCGTCTGAACGAATTCGTCGACATGCATCCCGGTGTCAATCTTCACCTGATCCTCGACGATCAGGAGTTGGACCTGACGATGCGGCAGGCCGACGTAGCGATCCGTCTGCGCCAACCGGTGCAGCCGGACCTGATCCAGCGGCGCCTGTTCACGACGCATTACCACGTCTATGCGGCGCCGGCCTATGTCGAGCGCTTTGGCAGCCCCGAGACGCTGGAAGATCTCGACAAGCACCGCATCGTAACCTTCGGCGTCCCCGTGCCGCCCAATATCCGCGATGTGAACTGGCTGGAAATCGCCGGCCGCTCGACCGACAATCCGCGCGAGCCGATTGTGCGCATCAACAATATCTACGCCATCAAGGCCGCCGTTGAGCGAGGCACCGGCATTGCGATCCTGCCCGACTATATGATCGAGGCCGACTCAGCCCTCGTGAAGCTGATGCCCGAGGCGCAGGTGCCGAGCTTCCCGACCTATTTCTGCTATCCGGCCGAACTCAAGAATTCCGCCCGCGTCACCGCCTTCCGCGATTTCATGCTGGCAAAGGCGCAGAACTGGCAGTTCTGACCCTGCCTGCTCAGTTTTGAACCAGCCGAAGCGACAATTTCGCACCGCGCGCGCCGCAACGCAGCGTGCGCCGCTGGAACACTGCGTTTTTTGAGAGATTCGCGGAAAATTAGCCCCGAATTTGGCCGATTTCCTCGCCGTCATTCTCAAATTCTCGTGATTTTTGGCCGCATTTTCTGACATTCGCAGAATGCATAGCTGCGATGCACATATGCCGGTTGTTTAGGCAGCCTGACCATTCCATATACGCATCAGTTGATGTGTTGGCCCCCGCTTTCTCCTCCCTGCGGACCGGTCGGCCTCAACTGTTCCCTCTGGAAGGTGTTTGCTGCGCTTTCCCTGCCGCAGCAATCAAGACTCGCCGGGCCTCGCAAGAGTGCCCGGCCTTTTCTTTTCTGGCGGATGAAACGACCCCGCCGCGCTATATCATCCGGATAGCTCGAAGCCCCCCGCATTGCTGATTCCGGATAAGCCGCATGGTCCCAATCGTTCTAGTGCCTGGGCTACTCTGCTCGGCAGAAGTCTTCACTCCCCAGGTCGCGGCGTTGTGGCCACATGGTCCGGTCACGGTCGCCTCCACGATGGCAGGGGAGACAATGGCGGAGATCGCCGCATCCATTCTCGCCACCGCACCGCCGCGCTTCGCGCTCGCCGGCATTTCGATGGGCGGCTATATCTGCCTCGAGATCATGCGGCAGGCGCCTGAGCGTGTGAACAAGCTGGCCCTGCTCGACACATCCGCCCGCCCGGATACACCCGAAGAGATTACCAAGCGCCGCGCGCTGTTGACCCACGCTCGGACCGGCATTTTCAAATCGCTTCTGGCACAGGTGTTTGTCACGCTTCTCCATCCCGCGCATCGCGACGATTCCGCCGTGCTCGACGTCATGATCGGCATGGGGCTGACGGTCGGTATCGGCGGCTTTGCCCGTCAGACAGAAGCTATCATCGGCCGGATAGATAGCCGCCCCAGTCTCGCAGACATATCTGTCCCGACGCTCGTCCTTGTCGGCGACAGCGATACACTGACGCCGCCGGACCGCTCAGAGGAAATAGCGGCAGCCATTCGCGGCGCTAAGCTTGTGATCGTGCCGGAATGCGGTCACTCCTCGACGCTGGAACAGCCTGAAGCCGTCAACCGCGCCATGATCGAATGGATCACCGGCTGATCCTCACATATAGAGCGGCTGGTCCTGGAGCCCCTTGTAGAGGTCGGCGACGAAGGGCGCGTAGCCGTTGAAGAGTTGCGTCGGCACGCGCTCATTGCTGCCGAGCACCGTCTCGCTCGCCTGGCTCCAGCGCGGATGCGGCACTTCCGGGTTCACATTGGCCCAGAAGCCATATTCCGAGGACTGAAGCTGCTGCCAGAAATTCAGCGGCTGTTCCTCGACGAAGTCGATCTTCACGATCGATTTGACGCTCTTGAAGCCATATTTCCACGGCGTATGCAGGCGGATCGGCGCGCCCATCTGCTTCAGGAGCGGCTTGCCGTAGACACCCGTCACCATGAAGGCGAGCTCGTTGGTTGCCTCGGCCATCGTCAGCCCTTCGACATAGGGCCAGGGATAGAAGGGCTGGTTCTGGCCCGGCGCCATCTCCGGGTTCATGAAGGTTTCCATCCGGATATATTTCGCGCCGGACAAGGGCTTCGCATAGGCGACGAGATCGGCGAGCGGGAAGCCGGTCCAGGGAACTGTCATCGACCAGGCCTCGACGCATCGATGGCGATAGACTCGCTCCTCCAGCTTCATCGCCTTCAGGAGATCGTCGATGCCGACGGTTCTCGGCGCTTCGACCATGCCACCAAAGGCGATCGTCCAGGGCCGCGTCTTCAGCGCCTGCGCCGCATCGGCAAGTTCCTTGTCGGTCGAATATTCGTAGAAATTATTGTAGTGCGCGTTGATCTCCTCGGGAGTGATGGGCCGGTCGACCGTGTAGCGGTCATTTCGCTTGGCTGGATAAAGGCCTGCACTTGGATCGGCATCCTCCGCCGCAAGGGCGCCGCGTGGCAGCGCGAAGCCCGCGAGCCCGAATCCGCCGGCCGCGAGCAGGTCGCGCCGGTTCAGGAAGACGCTTTCGGGCGTCGCTTCGCGCTCCGGGATTTCCCAGCCCTTTTTCCTGCGGATCAGCATGATGTCCTCCGGCCGGTCGCGGCGAATGAGTGGTCCTTACGCAACAGCTAGTGAAGGACGGCGCGACGTCAATTCACGATGGCGTAGGAAACGCCGGAAAGCCATGGCGCAGCTTGCCATCGCGGGATCGTGGCACTAGGTTCCGCGCCGCGCGCCTCCCGCGTCAAGCCGATCTCCCGGAGCCCCGATCATGGCCTTCCTCGCCGACAGCCTCTCCCGCATCAAGCCTTCCGCGACCATTGCGGTCACGAACAAGGCGCGCGAGCTGAAAGCAGCGGGCCGCGACGTCATCGGCCTCGGCGCTGGCGAGCCGGATTTCGATACGCCCGACAACATCAAGGAAGCGGCCATCGCCGCGATCCGCGAGGGCAAGACGAAGTACACTGCCGTCGACGGCATTCCGGAATTGAAGGCCGCGATCGTCGCGAAGTTCAAGCGCGAGAACAACCTGACCTACACGCCGAACCAGATCACGGTCGGAACCGGCGGCAAGCAGGTGCTCTACAACGCGCTCATGGCGACGCTGAATCCCGGCGACGAGGTGATCATTCCAGCGCCCTACTGGGTCTCCTATCCCGAGATCGTGGCGCTCGGCGGCGGCACGCCCGTCGAGATCGTCGGACCGCAGGAGCAGGGCTTCAAGATCAATGCGGCGGCCCTCGAAGCGGCGATCACGCCGAAGACCAAGTGGCTGATCCTGAACTCGCCGTCGAACCCGACCGGCGCCGGCTACACGCGCGAGGAACTGCGCGCGCTCGCCGACGTGCTGCTCAAGCATCCGCAGGTCTGGATCCTGACCGACGACATGTATGAGCATCTCGTCTTCGACGGCTTCAAGTTCGCGACCATCGCCGAGGTCGAGCCGAAGCTGTTCGATCGCACGCTGACCGTGAACGGCGTCTCCAAGGCCTATGCCATGACCGGCTGGCGCATCGGCTATGCCGGTGGTCCGGTCGAACTGATCAAGGCGATCGGGACGATCCAGTCGCAGTCGACGTCCAACCCCTCCTCCATTTCGCAATGGGCGGCAGTCGAGGCGCTGAACGGGACGCAGGACTACATCCCGAAGAACGCCGAGATCTTCAGGAAGCGCCGCGACCTCGTCGTGTCGATGCTGAACCAGGCGAACGGGATCGTCTGCCCGAACCCGGAAGGCGCGTTCTACGTGTTCCCGTCCTGCGCCGGCACGCTCGGCAAGACGACGGCGGGCGGCAAGTTGCTAAAGACCGACGAGGACTTCGTCACGGCGCTGCTGGAAGAGGAAGGCGTCGCGGTGGTGCAGGGCTCGGCTTTCGGCCTCGCGCCGTATTTCCGCATCTCCTATGCGACGTCCGAGGCCCTGCTCGAAGACGCCTGCTCGCGTATCCAGCGCTTCTGCGCCAATCTCCGCTGACGGTTCGCCTCCGGGCTGCCGCCTGGCGAAATCGATGGCGACAGGTGCGGCCTGGGGTCGTATCCTCCGTTTAACCGGTCGATCCGGCCTCGGGGGGAAATCCATGCTCAGCGTCACTCTGCATCATGTATCGCTGATCGTCACCGATCTCGATCGCGCGCTCGATTTCTACCAACGCGCCTTCGGGCTCGACCGCCTTGCCCGGCCGCCTTTCAAGACGCCGGGCGTCTGGCTCGCTTGCGGCGATATCCAGATCCACCTCGTGCACAATCCGGCCGGCAGCTTCCGCCCGGTGCCGACCGTCGACAACAATGACTGGCACTTCTCCTTCCGTACCGACAATTTCTACGAGGTGCTGGATCATCTCCTGGCGATGGGTTTTCGCGAAAATGTACCGGTGGACGATCCGTGGCACATCATGGTGCTGCGCCAGGGTCTCGCCGGGTTCCCGCAGCTTTATGTCCGCGATCCCGACGGCAACATCATCGAGGTGAACGGCGCCCCGGCAGAGCAGCCGCCGCTCTGGCCGACGACGGGCACCGCATGAAGCGCGGGCAGACGCAGCGATGACCACCAACGATTTCGCCCTCTTCCTGTCGCTGCTCCACATTGCGATGGCGTCGGCCGTCACGGTGCACGCGCTGCTGACGCGCCTCGCGCCACAATCGACCATCGGCTGGATCGGCCTCGCCTGGCTGTCGCCCTATATCGGGCCGGTTCTCTACTTCCTCTTCGGCGTCAACCGCGTCCGCCGCAAGGCGATCAAGCTGACCGGCCCGGATGGCGACGTCGATGCGCCGCATTCGCCATTCGCACTGTCGCCGGAAGCGATCGAGCGGCGCGGCGAGGTGCATCTGGAACCGCTCGCCAAATTCGGCCTGCGCCTCACCGGCCGGCCGCTGCTCGACGGCAATTCCTTCACGCCGCTCATCGACGGCGACAATGCCTATCCGGCCATGATCGCCGCTATCGAGGAAGCCAGCATCAGCGTCGCGATCGGCTCGTTCATCTTCCATGACGACGAAGGCGGCGGCCCGATCATCGATGCGCTGATCGAGGCGCAGAAGCGCGGCGTTGCCGTGCGCGTCCTCGTCGACGGCATCGGCTCAGGCTATCTGCGCAGCCCCGTCTGTGCCCGCCTGATGGCGAACGGCGTTCGCGCCGAGCGCTTCATGCATGAAGTCGCGCCGTGGAAGATGTCCTTCGTCAATTTGAGAAGCCACAAGAAGGTGCTGGTGGTTGACGGACGCCATGGCTTTACCGGCGGCATGAACATCGCCGCGGTCAATCTGTTCCGCAAGATCGAGATCCCACCCTCCAAGGCGGTGCAGGACGTGCATTTCCGCGTCGAGGGTCCCGTCGTCGCGCATCTGATGGAGACCTTCGCCGAGGACTGGGCCTTCACCACGAGTGAAGTCCTGGAGGGTGCCCCCTGGTTCCCCGAGATCGGTGCCGCCGGCGACGTACCGGCGCGCGGCATTGCCAGCGGGCCGGACGAGGACAATGAGAAGCTGATGTGGACGATGGCCGCCGCCATCGGCCGGGCAGACCGGAGCGTCCGCATCCTGACGCCCTATTTTGTGCCCGACGACCGCATCACCTCGCAATTGACGCTGGCGGCGGTACGCGGGGTTGATGTCGAACTCGTCATTCCGGAGCGGTCCAACCATCTCTACATGGACTGGGCGATGAATGCGCTTTTCGCCCCGCTGCTGCGGGCCGGCTGCGTCATTCGGCGTGCGCCAGGGCCGTTCGATCACTCCAAACTGATGACGGTGGACGGCGCGTGGGTGTTGCTCGGCAGCGGCAATTGGGATGCGCGCAGCCTCCGCCTCAATTTCGAGTTCAATGTCGAGGCCTATTCCGCCGCCTTCGTCGCCACCTGCGACGCCATCATCGACGCCAAGGTCCAGGGCTCCCGGATCGTGACGCTCGACGATCTTCGCCGCCGCTCGCTCGTCGCTCGCCTGCGCGATTCCGCGACGCGCCTGGCCTCGCCCTATCTCTAGCCAGGCCTACATCCAGCCGCGCAGCTTGAAGAACAGGTAGGGCAGGATGGCCGACAGGATCATCGCGCTCACCGCGACCGGATAGCCGAACACCCATTCCAGCTCCGGCATGTCCTTGAAGTTCATGCCGTAGATCGTGCCGATCAGCATCGGCGGCAGCAGGATCGTCGAGACGACGGTGAGCACGCTGACGACGCGGTTCTGCTCGTTCGAGACGAGGCCGAGCGTCGCGTCCAGCAAGAACGTGATCTTGCTCAGCAGGAAGGTAACGTGGTCCTCGAGCGAGCGTATGTCGCGCAGCGCCAGCTTCAGCCGCGCCGATAGACCATCCCCCTTGGCACCCCGCTCCGGCATTACCGTCGCCGCATATTGGACAAGCCGCTCCAGCGAGGCGAGGCTCTCGCGCGACTTCGAGGCCAGATTGCCCTGCTTCCCGAGCCCGCCCAGCGCCGCGGCCAGAAACTGGCTTCGCTTGCGCCCCCGCTTGCGCAGGAAAATCTCGTCATTGAGCCGATCGACGTCCTGCGTGATGTGTTCGATCACGTCCGCCGTGCGATCGATGATCGCATCCAGCAATCCGGCGAACACGCCGGCCGATGTCGTGCAGGCCGCGTCCGCCTTGGAAGCGCGAGCGAGAAACTGGCGGAACGCCGTCATATTGGCATAGCGCAGCGTCACCAGCTTGTCCTTGCGCATGGCGAAGGTGAATGGCGTCAGTCCCGGCGTCCCGTCCTCGACACCGACGAGCAGGCTGGCGGTCATGAAGACGATGCCGTTCTCGACGTAGAAGCGGCTGGAGAACTCGATCTCGCGCGCCTCTTCCTGGGTCGGAATCTCGCCGCCCAGAAACGCCTCAGCCGTCCGATCCTCCTCGGGCGTCGGTTCATAGAGGTCGATCCAGCTGGTCGGCACCGTCGATTGAGGCGCCTGCGCCTCGGGCCCGCGGTCGGTGGTTGAATAGGCGGTCAGCATGGCTCTTCCCGGAGGCAAAGGGGCGGCACGCCGGCCGCGCTTGGGTTCCGTTCACCACAAGTGATTGAGTTCACTTGCGCCGTCTCCGGCGTTCTGCCAAACCGGCGACGAGTTTCGCGCTGAACGAATGCGCGCGAGATCCGTTACCACGCGCCGGAGTGTGCCGCCAAGCGGCGCGAATAGCTCAGGTTGACGACGCAAAAGGAATTTCAAACGATGAAGAACGTCTCGCTCAAGGTTGCAGCCCTCGCCTTCGCGACCGCTTTCGCCGGCTCCGCCCATGCAGCTGACGCCGACGTCAAGTACGAGGACGATCTGCGCGGCGGCGTGAAGGTCGGCATGTTGACCTGCGACATTGACGGCGGCCTTGGCTATGTCATCGGCTCGGCGAAGGAAATCAACTGCACCTTCAAGTCGACCCGCGGCCGCGTCGAGCATTACACCGGCAATATCAAGAAGCTCGGCGTCGATATCGGCGTCACCAAGCGCGGCACGCTGATCTGGGCGGTGTTTGCCCCGGTTGCCGGCTATCATTCCGGCGCGCTCTCGGGCCTCTATCTCGGCGCAACCGCTGAAGCGACCGTCGTTGCCGGCCTCGGTGCCAATGTCCTCGTCGGTGGCACGGGCGGCTCGATCGCCCTGCAGATGGTCAGCGTTACGGGCCAGCTCGGCCTCAATGTCGCCGCCGGCGGCGCCGCGCTGACGCTGAACCCTGTCGTTCGCTGAATTCCAGCCCGATCGGCATCGAAAGGCCCGCCTCTCGCGGGCCTTTTTCATTTTGTGCCACCAGCCGTGATGAGGCGGCATACCCGAATGCGCCTTGCCACGCCTGCCCTTCCCTGAGACGATGTCCTCGCGGTCCGGGCTTCCGGGTCCGGTTCTCGCGCCCCACCATGAGAATGAGACAAGAACATTTCATGAACGGAGGAAGCGATGACGAACAGGGATGGAGGCGGCCCCGGCAGAAGAGCCGGTCCTAAGGCTGTGGTCCTCGTCGGACCGATCGGCAGCGGCAAGACCACCTTGTTGGAAGCGATGCTCGCCCGCACCGGCGCGATCGCCCGCCAGGGCGCGGTCGGCGACGGAACTTCCGTGGGCGATGCCTCGTCCGAGGCGCGCGCCCACAAGATGAGCGTCGAGATGAATGTCGCCGAGACCGGATTCATGGCCGAGACCGTGACGATCCTCGATTGTCCCGGATCGATCGAGTTCGCCAGCGAGGCCGACGCCGCACTGGCCGTCGCCGATTGCGCCATCGTCGTTGCCGAGGCGGACGAGAAGAAGGTCCCTGCCCTGCAATTGATCCTGCGCCAACTCGAGGATCGCGGCATTCCGCGCTTCCTGTTCCTGAACAAGATCGACCGTAGCGAACTCGACATGCAGGAGGCGCTGGCCCTGCTGCAGCCGGCCAGCCGCGCGCCGCTGCTGCTGCGTCACATCCCGATGCGCAAGCAGGGCACGATCACCGGCTTCGTCGACCTCGCCCTGGAACGCGCCTTCCTCTACCGCGAGCATGCGCCGAGCGAACTCGTCGAGCTCAGCGGACCCGACCGCGTGGAGGAGGAAAAGGCGCGCTATGCGATGCTGGAAAAGCTCGCCGACTATGACGACACGCTGATGGAGGAATTGCTGGAGGACATCCAGCCGAGCCGCGAACATGTCTTCGCCGATCTTGTCGCCGATACGCGCGCCGGCCTTCTCTGCCCCGTTCTGATCGGTTCGGCGCTTTATGGCCATGGCGTCGGCCGGCTGATGAAGGCGATCCGCCATGAAGCGCCCGATATCGCCGATACCGCGGTCCGCCTCGGCCTCGCACCGGAGGGCGAGCCGACCTTCCAGGTGGTGAAGACCATCCATACCGGCCATGCCGGCAAACTCTCCGTCGGCCGCGTGCTGCGCGGCACGATTGCCGACGGCACGGAACTGCAGGGTCCGGATGGCTCGGTCGGCCGCATCTCCGGCGTTCTGCGCCTGCTCGGTCAGTCCATGACGAAGCGCGAGGCGGCGAGTGCGGGCGATGTAGTCGGCCTCGGCAAGCTCGACGGCGCCCATACCGGCATGACCCTGGCCGCCGGCAAGACGGCGCCGGTGCAACTCGCGCCCGCAACCCCGCTCCAGGCGGTGATCGCCCTCGCCATCAGCCCGGTCGATCGCAAGGACGAGGCGAGGCTCTCGGCCGCGCTTGCGCGTCTTGCCGATGAGAACACTGGCCTGCTGGTGCGCCAGGACGAAGAGGCGGGCGAGATCCGCCTCGAGGGCCAGGGCGAGATGCATCTGCGCGTCTCGATCGAGCGTCTTGCCGGGCGGTACGGGCTCGCCATCGAGACGCGGCCGCCCAGCATTCCCTATCGCGAAACGATCAGCGGTGAGGCCAAGGTGCGCGGCCGGCACAAAAAGCAGTCCGGCGGTCACGGCCAGTTCGGCGACTGCGTGCTCGAAATCCGTCCTGAGCCGCGCGGAACCGGCTTCCGCTTCGAGGATGCCATCGCAGGCGGTGTCGTGCCGCGCAATTATATCCCCGCGATCGAGAGCGGCGTCACCGATGTCCTCAAGCGTGGGCCTCTCGGCTTCCCCGTCGTCGATGTCGCGGTGAAGCTCGTCGACGGCTCCTATCACAGCGTCGATTCCTCCGATCAGGCCTTCCGCATAGCGGCACAAATCGGCATGCGCGAAGGGTTGGAGACTTGCCGGTCGGTGCTGCTGGAGCCGGTCCTCCATGTCTCGATCACGGCTCCCTCCGAGGCGAGCCCGCGCGTCAACATGATGGTGACGCAGCGGCGCGGCCAGTTGCTCGGCTTCGACGCAAAGCCGGGGTGGCCCGGCTGGGACATCGTCGAGGCCGAGATTCCCGAAGGCGAAATGCGCGGCCTCATCGTCGAACTTCGTTCGGCGACGGCGGGCGTTGGCTCCTATGTCAGCCGCTTCGACCACCTCGCGGAGCTCACCGGCCGCCTTGCCGGCCAAATCGCGGAGAAGAAGGGAAGTGTGCGCGCGGCTTAAGACGTCCCTGCCGGCTCCGCATTGGCGGTGAACAGCCAGCCGATGACACCGGAGAGGATCGCCAGGACGCCGCACAGGATCGTCACGGCGGAGAAACCGGCGATGGTCGCGCTCGACCACAGCGCGATCGTCGCCCCGTCGGTGGAGGCCAGCGTGCCGCCGAAGCCGGCCTCGGCCACGAGGCGCGTCGCCTCGCTCGTCTCCCCGCCCAGCACCATGGCAAAGCCGATCCCAACGGCGATGCCGAGAGAAGCCACCGCCAGCAGCGAGGCGACGCGGGCGACGGCATTATTGATGCCGGACGCGGCGCCGCGCCGGCTCTCCGGCGCCGAATTCATCACCGCCGTCGATAGCGGCGCCACCGTGATGCCCATGCCGAGCCCCATCAGCAGCATGACCGGCACGATGGCTGTCCAGAAGCCGCCGGCCGCCACGGCCGGCGCCAGCAGGCAGAAGGCGATGCCGGTCACGATTGGGCCGATGGTGAGGCAAGGACGCGTACCGATCCGGTCGGCGAGTCCGCCGCCATAGCGCGACAGGAGGCCCATGACGAGGACGAAGGGCAAGAACACCGAGCCGGCCAGCGTCGCGGGATAGTGATGCGCCTGGATCAGCGCTGTCGGCAGGAAGAACAGGGCCCCGGCGAGTGCAAAATAGAGCAGCAGCGTCAGCGCATTGACGCCGGAGAAGGTCCGGTTGGCAAAGAGCGCCAGCGGCATCATGGGATCGCGCGAGCGCTGTTGCCAGATGAGGAAGCCGGCCAGAACGACAAAACCGGCAACCGTCAGGCCGATCGCGTCCGCATGCCCGCCGCCAGCCTCCGGCTCGCCGAGCCGCGTCAATCCATAGGCGACGAGGCCGAGGCCAAGCACCGCGAGACCGCCGCCGGTCCAGTCCATTCGACGCCCTGCATGCGGCTGATCCGCCGGCACCTTCGCCCGGCAGACGAAGAGCGCGATCACAGTGATCGGCACATTGATGAGGAAAATCGCCCGCCACGAGCCGGCATCGACCAGCGCGCCGCCAATGACCGGCCCTATAGCCGGCGCGATGGACGACGCGGCTGCCCAGGCGCCGATCGCCCGGCCGCGAACCGCCGGCGGATAATGCGCCGAGATCAGGGCCAGCGAGCCAGGCACCATCAGCGCGCCGCCCATGCCCTGGATGGCGCGGGCGACGATGAGGCTCTCGGCCGACCAGGCGATCCCACAGGCTGCCGAGGCCAGACCGAACAGCCCGATACCGAGCATGAACACCCGGCGAAGGCCAAAGGCATCGCCCGCCGCGCCGCCCAGCAGCGTGAAGGCGGCGAGCGTCAGAGTATAGGCGTTCGAGGTCCATTGCGCCTCGGCGAAGCTGGCGCCGAGCCCGGAGCGGATGGCCGGCAGCGCCACGGTGATGACCGAACCATCCATGAACGCCATGCCGGAAGCGAGGATCGTCGCCACCAGCACGAATCGGCCCGTCGCTTCCGCGTTCGCGTTCCTCGCCGGCTCCGACATCGCGTCCCTTTCCGCATTGCACCGCCCGCGTCCTGCTCTACCTTTGAAAGCAGGCACCGAACCGCAGAAGGATCGGATCATGCGCTGCCTTGCCGGATTTGTCGTCACCCGCGGCGCGAGGTTGCGCCATCCGGTCCGATTGGCGAAGCTCGGCGGCGAATCGATCCCGTAGCCGGAATGGAATGAAGCCTTGCGCCTCCTCGCCTCTCTCGCGCTGCTGATCCCCCTCCTCCTGCCCGTGGCCGCGCATGCGCAGAACGCTGCCGTCGAACAGAGCTTCCAGCGCTGGCTCGCCGCGAAGGTGAAGCCGGATGCGCGGAACGCAGGCGTCTCCGACGCGACGATCGCAGCCGCCTTTGCCGGACTGACCCTCGACTGGAAGCTTCCCGACCTCGCCCCGCCCGGCGCACCGCCCGGCCGCGAGGAGCCGCAGCGCCAGGCGGAGTTTTCCGGTCCCGCGCGCTATTTCAACGAGGCGAAGCTCGCAGGACTGACCAATGCGGGCCGCGCCCGCTACCAACAATGGTCCAAGACGCTGTCGGCGATCGAGAAGCGCTACGGCGTTCCCGCCTCGATCCTGGTCGCGATCTGGGGTCGAGAATCCGGCTATGGCGCCGCGAAGATCCCCTATTCGGCGATCCGCACGCTGGCGACCGAAGCGTTCATGGGCGCGCGCAAGGCGAATTTCTATCCCGAGCTGATCGCGGCCTTGCAGATCCTCGAGGGCGACCACATCCCGCTGTCGGAGATGCGCAGTTCCTGGGCCGGTGCCCTTGGCCAGCCGCAGTTCCTGCCGACCAAATATCTGACTACGGCGGTTGATTTCGACGGCGACGGCCGGCGCGATATCTGGGAATCGGTACCGGACGTGCTCGCTTCGATCGCCAACTATCTCAAGCAGAATGGTTGGGAAGCGGGCGCGGCCTGGGGCGTCGAGGTAAGCCTGCCCGACAGCGTATCCTGCAGCCTCGAAGGCCCGGACCAAGGCAAGCCACTTGGCGCCTGGGAGGCGATGGGCATCCGCACCCTCGACGGCAAGCCACTCGCGGGCAAAAACGCCAAACGCATCGGCCATCTGATGATGCCGGCCGGCCGCTACGGCCCGGCCTTTATCGTCTCGAAGAACTTCTACATCCTGAAAACCTACAACAATTCGGACCTCTACGCCCTTTTCATCGGCCACCTCGCCGACCGCATCCGTGGCGGCTCGGCAATTGCAGGAGCCTGGGGCGATGTGGGCGGCTTCAAGCGCTCCGACGTGCGCGCCATGCAAAAGCGCCTTCAGGCACGCGGCGTCGATGTCGGCAATCCCGATGGCCTCGTCGGCTACAAGACGCGCATAGCGATCGGCGAGTGGCAGCAGGCCAACGGCCACAACGCGACATGCTTTCCCGACACCGCCTTGCTGAAGGCGATCCGGTAGGCCTCCAACTCGTCGCTTCTGTTGCAACTTTGACACGAGTCGTCCTGCAACGCTCCTGTCGTCATTTCTTCGATAGATAGACCGGCGGTTGAGCCGCTAGGTTTTGAAGGAAGTCGCATTGGGGGCTATGCGATGGGAATCGGGGGAGCCGCGCCTGCTCGCCTCGTCTCCCGTTTGTCTGGACCAACAATACGACGCCAACTCGATATTCATTCCGGGGGCGTTATGTCAGTGGGTTGTCAGGCGGGGTCTCATTTCGGCGGCGAGACAGAGGCAAACGGCAAAAGAGGGCGGCGTCGGAGCCGGCCCTTGCGGCGGCTTCTGCTGACGAGCGCGGCCCTGCCCGGCCTCTTGGGAGGCGGGCTGATGCTGTCGGCTGCCACAGCACGTCCCGCCGAAGCGGCTTGCACGGTGACTGGCACGACGACGCTCGTTCAATGCGATTCGTCCGGCGTTGGCGTCTCGATGACGCCAGGCGCCGGGTCGCTGACGGTCGACGGCGTCGGCACGGTTTCTGTCGGCTATGCCTCGCCGCAGACCGCCGGCACCTATGACCAGACGGTCTGGCTTACCGGCAGCACGGTACTGAGCAATTCGAACTACAGCGCCCTGATCATGCAGTTCGGCACCGATCCGTCGGCCCAGGTCATCCCGGTGACCGTCAATGCCGATGTGACGATCGACAGCACAGTCCGCGCCTCGGCGGCCAGCGGTTTCGGTACGATCTGGGTCCGTAACGACTACGCCGGCAACATCTCGATCAACAATGCCGGGATGATCCACTGGGAGGGACCGACGTCCTACCCCGGAAGCGCGGCCATCGACGCCGCGACCAATCTCGGCGGCGTCACCATCGTCAACTCCGGCTTCGTCAATTCGACGGCCCGCGGCATCTATGCCGACGGCAATTATCGCGGCGAGACGGATGGCGCGATGCAGACCGTCTCGGTGACCAACACCCTGTCCGGCACCATCCTGGCCATGACGGCCGGCATCCGCGTGATCGACTATTTCGGCCTTGCCGAGATTGTGAACCAGGGAACCGTCAAGGCGTACTTCCAGCAGGGACTGATCGCCTGGTCGGCGAATGGCGATGCCAGCATCAGCAACTACGGCGTCGTGACCTCCGGGAACGACAACGCCATCTTCGCATCTACCGAGACGGGTGATTCTACCGTCTACAATAACGGCCTCGTCACCGCCGACGGAGATCCCGCTCTCGACGCAGGCCATGCTGCGCTCAAGGCCGCCCAAGGCTACAATGCGCTTCGCGCCACCGCCGTCATTTCCGGTGACATCGAGATCACCAACGACACGTCCGGCCTCGTGACCGCCGGCCGGGACGCCGGCCTGCGCGCCGAGACGCCCGAGGGTGACATCACGATCGTCAACAACGGCTTCGTCACTGCCGCCACCGGCATCTCGGCCGATAGCGGCTTCGCCTCCGGCTACACGTCGGCCGAGACCAGCATGACGCTAGGCGCCATCTCGATTACCAACTATGGCGGCGTTTCCGCGACAGATCTCGCAGTCTGGATGGACGGCGAGACGAACGGCCTCGTCAACTACGGGACTCTGGCAACGACCGGCGCCACAGCGGTGGCCAGCGGCGACGGTGATACGACGGTCGCCAATTACGGCACGATTTCGGCCGGCTCGGCCGACGGCGTGGCGGTCGCCATGGGAGCCGGCAGCAACCGATTCGTGATGTCCGACACATCGACCCTGGTCGGCAATGTGACGAACGAAAGCTCTGGCAACATGCTTGAAATCACCGGCGAGGCGAGCGGCACGCTGAACCTCGGCGATGTCAGTGACACCGGCACCTATGAAGGCTTCAGCAATTTGACGAAATCCGGCTCCGGCCTCTGGGTCCTGTCGGGGAGCGGCGGCAGCCTGACTGGCTCAGCCACCATCGATCAAGGCACGTTGCAACTTGCGAGCGGCGCCGCCTCCGCGGCGGTCTTCACGGTGAATGGCGGCGTTCTCAGCGGCACCGGCTCGGTCGGCGGCCTCGTCGTGAATGCCGGCGGCACGGTCTCGCCCGGCTACTCGCCGGGAACGCTCACCGTCAACGGCGATGTCGCGTTCGCCGCCGGTTCAACCTATGTCGTGGATATCGCGGCTTCAGGCGCGCATGATCTCATCGCCGCAACCGGTACCGCAACGCTCAATGGCGGAACGGTGCAAATCAACGCCGCATCGGACGTCGATCCCTTCACCACCTATTCGATCCTGACCGCGGCGGGCGGCATAACGGGAACCTTCTCCGACGCGACGATGAACTACGCCTTTCTCGACCCTACGCTGACTTACGATGCCAACAATGTCTATCTGAAGCTGGTGCGCAACGTCGTGGCCTTCGCCTCGCTGGCGAAGACGCCAAACCAACAGGGCGTCGCTGGTTCCGCCGAATCGCTTGGCTTCGGCAATCCGGTCTACGACGCCGTGCTGCAGTTGACCGCCATGCAGGCGCTCGGCGCATTCGATGCACTCTCCGGCGAAGCCTATGCCAGCGCCGCTTCGATTATCGCGCAGGATTCGATCTTCCTGCGCCAAGCGGTCGGCGCGCGCGTGTGGCAGGGCCTCGCCGGTAGTGCCAGTGCGGCGGGCGATGGGCCGACTGCGGCCAAGCTCGGGGCCGCGACCGGCCTCACCGTCTGGGGCCAGGGCTATGGGGCCTGGGGCGACGTCGACGGAGACGGCAACGCCGCCTCGGTCTCGCGCGACATCGGCGGCTTCTTCGCCGGCGTCGATGGGGCCGTCGCCGATGGCGTGCGCCTCGGCGTTGTCGGCGGCTATGGCCGCTCGACATTCTCGATCGACGACCGGGCTTCCTCCGGAGATATCGACACCTATGATCTGGGCGCCTATGGCGGCGCGCGGATCGGTGGTCTCGGCCTGCTCGGTGCCGCGACCTACAGCTGGAACGACGTTTCCATGGGACGCACCGTCGCGTTCCCCGGCTATCTCGGCGCCAATAGCTCGAGCTTCGATGTCGGCACGACGCAGATCTTCGGCGAGGCGAACTGGCGCTTCGACCTGACGCCGAACGGCAGCGAGTCAGCCTATGGCAAGACGTGGCTCGAGCCCTTCGTCAGCCCGGCCTATGTCAATCTTTCGTCGGGCGACATTACCGAGACTGGCTCGACCTCGGCGCTCATCGGCTCGACCGATGGCGAAGACCTGTTCTATGTGACGCTCGGTGCGCGGGCCGCCACCACGATCAAGCTGGCCAATGCGGCAATCCTGACCCCGCGCGTGAGCCTCGCCTGGCAGCACGCCTTCGGCGACGTGAACCCCACCGCCAGTCTCGCCTTTGCCAGCGGAAGTCTGCCCTTCGCCGTCAGCGGCGTGCCGATTGCGCAGGATACCGCCGTGATCGGTGCCGGTATCGACTACGGCTTCAACGAAACCCTGTCCGCCGGTCTCTCCTATAATGGACAGTTCGGCGACGGCCTCCAGGACAACGCGGTCAAGGGAACTCTGAATGTGAGGTTCTGACCCCCGCCCTACTGCCGGACGATCGCGGCGGCAGCAAAAGAGGGCTTTACCGACTCGGTATTCGATGGCTATCCTGCCTCCAGTATCAACAATCGAAAGGAGGTGATCCTGTGTCTCATTGTCGTTCGCCGCGTGCGTCGCTCGTGATGGTCCGGATCTCTGACTTGGTTGGAGTTTCCGCCGCGTGATCGGTCTTTTCCGGCTCCGCCGGAACGCGGTATGACAATGGAAGGGCCGCCCTCGGGTGGCCCTTCTTGTTTCGGAAGCTGGAAATGACCCGACCGATCCTCGTCTATGTCGATGCCGACGCCTGTCCGGTGAAGGCGGAAATCTACAAGGTGGCCGAGCGCCACCGCCTCGACGTCTTCGTCGTGGCGAACAGCCCGATCGCCGTCCCGCGCGAGAGCTGGATCCAGCGCATCGTCGTGCCCGGCGGCCTCGATGTGGCCGATGACTGGATCGCCGAGCGCGCCGTGCGCGGCGATGTCGTCGTCACCGCCGACATCCCGCTTGCCGATCGCTGCGTCAAGGCCGGCGCCGACGTGATTTCCCCAACGGGCAAAGCCTTCACGGAGGCGTCGATCGGCATGACGCTGGCAACGCGCAATCTGATGGAGGAACTGCGCTCCGCCGGCACGATCACGGGCGGCCCCCGTCCCTTCGCGCCGAAGGACCGATCCGCGTTTCTCTCCGCTCTGGACCTTGCCATCGTTCGCCTGAAGCGGGCAGGCTTCGGCGCCGCCTCATAGCAGCTTTGCCACGCCCCACTGCAAAAGTGGTCTCCGGTTGCTATTTCCACTGCAAAACTGTCAGAGCCGAATTAGTGTCCCCACGCGCGTGGGGACGGGCGCAAGAATAGACCGCGAGGAAAACGCAGGCTGACCATGACTTCTTCGAAATTCCGTATTCTGGCCGTGTCGCTGATCCTTCTGGCCGGGCTAGCAAGGGCCGAAGCCGTAACATGCGGCCAGGATCCATCCCAATTCCCGCAATGGCTGGAGAGCTTCAAGGCCTATGCCGTGTCCAGCGGCATATCGCGGCGGACAGTGGACTCCGCCTTGCAGGGTATCACCTATGATCCTCGGGTCATCAAGCTCGACCGCAACCAGAAGCACTTCAAGCAACCCTTCGAGGTCTATTCGAAGCGCGTCGTCTCGCCGGGCCGCGTTGCTCGCGGTAAGCAGTTACTGAACCAATATTCCAACGCCCTCGCCCGGATCGAGAAGACCTATGGCGTGCCAGGGCCGATCCTGATCGCGATCTGGGGCATGGAGACCGATTTCGGCGCCGGCAGCGGCAACATGCAGACCTTTCGCTCGGTGGCTACGCTCGCCTTCGACTGCCGCCGCACCGATTTCTTCCAGGACCAATTGCTGGACGCGCTGAAGATCGCCGAGCGCGGGGACCTTTCCCCGGCGGAGATGAAGGGGGCCTGGGCCGGCGAACTCGGCCAGACCCAGTTCATGCCGTCCTCCTATGTACGCTTCGCCGTCGATTTCGATGGCGATGGTCATGCCGACCTCCGCCACAGCCCTGTCGACGTGCTGGCCTCCACCGCCAATTACCTGAAGGGCTATGGCTGGCAAAGGGGCGGCAGCTGGGAGGAAGGCTCCGCCAATTTCGACGTGCTGCGCCAGTGGAACAAGGCCGAAGTCTATGCCAAGAGCGCCGCGCTCTTTGCCGACAAGCTGATTGGCAAGCAATAATCCGCGCAACCGGCGACAACGAGGTCGGCCTCCCCAATTCGGGACAGCCGGTCTATCGCTGAGACGTCTCGCTATTCCAGCCGAAGATCGCGCCTCTATAGGATTGCGCGTGTTTCGCCGTTCCCCCGGACGGCGGAACGGAGCGGTCGGACCGGCGCCTGTTTTTTGCGTCCGGCTTCGGGAGAAGCCGCCAGCGACGCCGGAAGCCTCGCCCCTTCGCGCCGGCTCCGGCGTCGCGCCATTCTGCTGGGCATTGGCTTTCGGATCTGGCGCCCTTACAGATCCATGGCAGCAAGCGGAGCGATCGCAGAACTCGTTGGCAACTGGCTCTTGCGGGCGGCGCTGTTTCGGCAGAGAAGGCGGGCATGTCAAACCCCTTTTCCTCCTCACCGGCCGTAGCGATCATCGGCGCCGGTCCCGCCGGGCTTATCGCCGCCGAACGTCTCGCCGCGTCGGGCTGCGCCGTCACCGTCTATGACCGCATGCCGAGCCCTGGCCGCAAATGGCTCATGGCCGGTCGCGGCGGGCTGAACCTGACCCATTCCGAACCGCTCAAGGCCTTCCTCGGCCGCTACGGCGCTGCGGAAAGCGCGCTGCGACCCTTCATCGAGGCCTTTTCGCCGGCGATGCTGGTGGCCTGGGCGGAGAATCTTGGTCAGCCAACATTCGTCGGATCCAGTGGCAGGATCTTCCCGAAGGCCCTGAAGGCCTCGCCGCTGCTGCGCGCCCTGCTGGCCCGTCTCACCGACCTTAACGTCACCTTCGCCATGCGCCGCGACTGGCAAGGCTGGACGGAGATCGGCGCCCTGCGGTTTGTGAGTCCGGAGGGCGAGGAAACGATACGGCCGGATGCCGTGATGCTGGCGCTGGGCGGCGCGAGCTGGCCGCGCCTCGGCTCGAACGGCGCCTGGACGGCCTGGCTCGGCGGCCGGGGCGTTGCGATCCAGCCCTTCGAACCCGCCAATGTCGGTTTTCGCGCGGACTGGTCTCAGACGTTCCGGGATCGCTTCGCGGGCGGACCGTTGAAGGCCATCGCGCTCAATTTCGAAGGGCGCAGCGTGCGAGGTGAGGCGGTCGTAACGCGCTACGGCTTAGAAGGCGGCGCGATCTACGCCTTGTCGGGACCGCTTCGGGATGCGATTGCAAAGGACGGATCGGCGCTGGTCGAGATCGACCTGCGGCCGGCCATGACGGAAGCGGAGATCGCGACTCGCCTCGCGCGGCAAAATCCGTCGCAGTCGCTCGCCAACCGACTGCGCAAGGCGCTGCATCTCGCGCCCGTCGCGGCCAACCTGTTGCGCGAAGCGGGTCCGCCGCCGCGCGAGACCGAAGCGCTCGCCCGACGGATCAAGGCCGTACCGATCCGCCTCAATGCAGCCGAGGGTATCGAGCGCGCCATATCGAGCGCGGGCGGCATTCCCTTCGCCGAGCTGGACGAGCATCTGATGATCCGGAGCCTACCCGGCGTGTTCGCGGCCGGCGAAATGCTCGACTGGGAAGCGCCGACCGGCGGCTATCTGTTGCAGGCGAGCTTTTCAACCGGGATCGCCGCGGCAGAAGGCATGCTGGCCTATCTCGGCCTGCCCTCCCAGGTGCGGATCCCGGACGGGCCGGAACCAGCGCCCGAACCGAATTCACCGGAGCAAGGTGCGTAGTTCTTCGATACCGGAGGCGACCACGGCATTCGCATCCCGCTCCATGGCGCGGTAGCGGGCGAGCACCCAACGGCCGAGTTGCGAGAGCCGTGCGCCGCCACCGCCGCCGGGGCCGCCCTTCTCTGTCTCGATCAGCGGCTCCCGAAACGCCTCGTTCATCTCTCGCACCAGCGTCCAGACGCGTTTGGGGCTCATGTCGAGGCGCGCGCCGGCGCCCGCAAGCGATCCCGTCGCCTCGATCGCCTCAAGGAGATCCGCCTTGCCGGGCCCCAGTGCAAAGCCGGGCTTGAGGACGAGGCGAAATCGCAGTCCTTCGGTCTGGTTCGGAATTCGCATCGGATGGTACCTGCGGACATAGTCACGCCATCATGCGCGACGCTGCGCCAGCCGTCGACGCGAAAGCTTCTATTCGCGCTGGCGCAGATTCTTGATCCGGTCGAACAGCACGGCAATGATGATGAACGAGCCGATGAAGGCGCCCTGCCAAAAGGCATTGATGCCAAGCAGGCCGAGGCTGTTTCGGATGATCTCGATCAAAGCCGCGCCGACCAGCGCGCCGAAGGCAGTGCCGACGCCGCCGGCGAGGTTGGCGCCGCCGATGACGGCCGCCGCGATCACCTGAAGCTCCATGCCGGTGCCGAGATTGGTCGTCACCGCGCCGAGCCAGCCCGTCTCGACGATGCCGGCAATGCCCGCCGAGAGCGACGAGATCATATAGACCGCGACCTTGATCTGCCGAACCGGCACGCCGGTCAGCACCGCGGCGTGCTCGTTGCCGCCGATCGCATAAACGTGACGCCCGAACCGGGTCCAGCGCAGCACGAAGCCGGTGATCAGTGCCAGCGCCAGCATGTAGAGAACCGGATTGGCAATGCCAAAGAAGAAGGCGCCACCACCCAGCGCCAGCAGCTTGGCATGATCGGGACCGAATTCGAACACGACGGTATTGTTGGACGTCACCATGGCCAGGCTGCGGGCGATCGACAGCATGCCAAGCGTCACGACGAAGGGCGGCATCCCGACATAGGCAATGAGCACGCCGTTGACGAGCCCGATCAGAAGTGCCGTTCCGATCGAGGCGCCGATGCCGACATAGATCGAGAAGCCGGCATGCATGGTGACGGCGAGGACCATCGAGCACAGGCAGAGCACCGAGCCGACGGAGAGGTCGATGCCGCCGGAAATGATCACAACCGTCATTCCGAGCGCGATGATTCCGACAAAAGTGAAATTGCGCGTGACGTTGAAAAGATTGTTCGACGTCGCGAAGCTATCCGTCGCGAAGGACAGGAACACGCAGGCCACGATCACGGCGAGCATGACCCAGAAGGTCTGGCGGCCGGTCAGCCAGGAAAGCCAGCTATGCTGCTTCTGGCCGATATGGTCGTCGATCGTCGCTGCCATCTTTGGCTTTTCCTCGCCCGGAACGCCCCTCGGGGCTCTAGTGAACCTGCTCGATCGCGCCGGTGATGAGGCCGGTGACCTCCTCCGGCGAACTGGCCGCGATCTGCCGGTCGGCAACCTTGCGGCCCCGGCGCATCACGATGACCCGGTCGGCAACCGAAAAGACGTCAGGCATGCGATGGCTGATCAGCACCACCGCGATGCCCTGGTCGCGCAACTGGCGGATGAGATTCAACACCTCCGCTACCTGGCGCACCGAGATCGCCGCCGTCGGCTCGTCCATCAGCACGATCTTCGCGTCCGAGAGGCGGGTGCGCGCGATCGCCACCGCCTGGCGCTGGCCGCCCGACATCTGCTTGACGAGGTCGCGTGGCCGCGTCTCCGATTTCAGTTCCTTGAAGAGCTCGCCGGCGCGTTTGTACATCGCGCCATAGTCAAGCACCTGGAGTGGACCCAAACCTTTCCGGACCTCGCGGCCCAGGAAGACATTCGCCGCCGCCGTCAGATTGTCGCAAAGCGCCAGGTCCTGGTGCACGATCTCGATGCCATGCTGGCGCGCCTCGACAGGCTTGTGCAGGACGATGTCGCGTCCCTCCAGCCGCATCTGCCCATGCGTAGGGCGGAAATTGCCGGCGATGATCTTCACAAGAGTCGACTTGCCGGCGCCGTTGTCGCCCATCAGGCCGACGACTTCGCCCGGCTCGATGGCGAGCGAAACGTCGCTCAACGCGTGGATCGCGCCAAAGTGCTTGGAGATGTTCTGAAGCTCCAGGACCGGCATCCGGCCTCCCCTCCGCATGCAACCGTCGATCCTGCCCGGATCGCGAACGCTTGATGAAACAGCCTGAGCAATAATGGGCGCCCCGATCGACGTCAACGATAACATCCGATGAATAGATCGGCTCCACCCGAAAAGGCTTGGTTGCCGCAACTACGAAAGCCCCGCGATCTCCCCAGTCATCGGGCCTATGATGCGATATATGCACTGCAATTTCCGCATCGCACAATTTAATGCAATGCAGCAACATATGGACCGTTAGCCCATGCATACGTTTTCATACGATCATTCGGATTGACTTTGTTCGAATTGCGAATGTAGTTGTGTTCGCCTCACGGATGAGCGAGCCCCGGGGAATGGCCGTAGAGCCGCCAGGGATGTTGCTTTTCCAGAAGCGGGCCGAACGCCGGCGAACGCCATCCACGCATCAAGCGGGAGGAAGTCGCCAGCGCGTTTCGGCCAAATCAGACACCTTTTCAACGTCTCGGGAGGAGACCATGAGAAAAGCTTTGCTGTTGATCGCCGCGGCAGCCTTTGCGCTGTCGGCTGGTGATGCCCTTGCCGCCAAGAAGCAGCTCGTCATCGTCGTGAAGGGTCTCGATAATCCTTTCTTCGAAGCCATCCATCAGGGCTGCGAGAGGTGGAACAAGGAGAACGCCGACTCGGAATTCGAATGCTTCTACACCGGCCCCGCCTCCACTTCGGATGAAGCTGGCGAAGCGCAGATCGTTCAGGACATGCTCGGCAAGCCGACGACGGTAGCGATGGCGATCTCGCCGTCCAACGCGCCGCTGATCGCCAACACGATCAAGTCCGCCAATCCGTCGATCCCGATCATGACGCTGGACGCGGACCTGAAGAAGGAAGATGCCGCCCTTCGCAAGACCTATCTCGGCACCGACAACTACCTGATGGGCTTCAAGCTCGGCGAATATCTGAAGAAGGCCAAGCCCAATGGCGGCACCGTCTGCCTCATTGAGGGCAATGCTGCGGCCGACAACATTCTCCGCCGTGCCGCTGGCACGCGCGAGGCTCTGTCGGGCAAGAAAGATCTCGATATGCTGAAGGGTGAAGGCGGCTGGACCGAGATTGCCGGCTGCCCGGTCTTCACCAACGACGACGGCCCTGCCGGCGTCCAGGCGATGTCCGACATCCTGACGGCCAATCCCAAGCTCGATGCGTTCGTGATCGAAGGCGGCTGGCCGCTGTTCGGAGCGCCGCAGCCCTATCGCCAGCTGACCGACCAGTACAAGGATCGGATCGCTTCGAAGGACCTCGTGATCGTCGCTGCCGATACGATCGGCGATGAAGTCGCACTCGCCAAGGAAGGCCGCGTCGAAGCGCTGGTCGGCCAGCGTCCCTTCGAGATGGGCTACAAGGCGCCCAGCGTCATGATCCAGCTGATCAAGGGCGAGAAGGTCGAGGACCCGGTCTTCACCGGCCTTGACGAGTGCACCAAGGACACGGCTGACACCTGTATCCAGAAATAATCAAGATCGCCGTTCTCTAACTGCGAGGGGCGCTCCGGCGCCCCTTTTCTTTGGGTCATCGTCCTTTGGCCGATGTACGAAGTCGTGATCGGGCTTTCCGGATCCTGGCGGGTGGGGCGGCGTTGCCTGCCGCCATTCGCCGCTCTTGACCGCGCCACCGCGCGCGTCACATTGCGACGGTCAACCCCACGCAAGGCCCTTCTTCATGCCCAACCTGATTTCGCCAGCGATCTCCCCAATTCTGCTTCTCATCGCTTCGAACGTCTTCATGACCACGGCGTGGTACTGGCACCTGAAATTCCCCACAACACCGCTCTTCAAGGTCATTCTGATCAGCTGGGGTCTGGCGCTCTTCGAATATTGCCTAGCGGTGCCGGCGAACCGCATCGGGCATCAGGTCTATTCGGCCGCGCAGCTGAAGACGATGCAGGAGGTCATTACCCTCGTCGTCTTCGCCCTGTTCTCGGCCCTGTATTTGAAAGAGCCGCTCGGCTGGAACCATCTCGTCGGCTTCGCGCTGATCGCCGGCGGCGCCGCCTTCATCTTCCACAAGTTCTGATTGGGCGGGCCCGGTCAGCCTTCGACGTCAGCGCGGACGGCCTGCGGCAAGATGCGGCCGGCAATCGAGCTCTGCGGCTCGCCGACGATCTTGGCCTGCTGCGTGCGGACGCCGTTGGCATCAATCGTGATGCCCGGTGCGATACCGGTGATCGAATGCACCAGAGCGATCGTCACGATCACGGCGGCATAGGCGGCCATCCAGATGTAGAACGCGCGACGGGTCGCCGTCTCGCGCTTCGCGTGCATTCTGGTGGTCTTGGTCGGGATGTTGGTGTCGTCGGTATCCATGATCGTTCCCCGGTCATTCAGAAGTTCGCCCCAGAACTTCGCATTCCCCATGCGTTCCATTTAGGCCGCCGAGTGCGGCAGCCATTCGGGGGCAATGTGGCGAGAGACGACAGTTGTCGTGACCAAAATGAGGCCGGCCGCCGCGTGCCAAAAATGCTGCACCAGCATGACATTAGCCGGCGATGTTCACGCTGTCTGTGATCAAAGTCACAGAGCGTGATCGGCGATCGAACATCAAGGCGGAATTGTAAGGGAGCCGATCGGCCTCAGCCGCGCCAGCCGATCCCGACATGGCGCGGGCGCGACGCGACGCGGGCGAGCCAGGCGCGGATCGCCGGATAGGCCGAGAGATCGTAATCGGCCTCCTCCGCCACATGCGTATAGGCATAAAGCGCGATGTCGGCGACCGAGAAGGTCGGGCCGGAGAAGAAGTCCGATTGCTCCAGCCGGCCCTCCATGACGGAGAGGACGCGGTAACCCTTCGTCTGCCACTCATCGATCCGGTGCGCCATCCTTTCGCGCCCGCCCGGCGTCAGGAACAGCCAGTTACGCGCCACCGCGATGACCGGCTCGTGGCTATATTGCTCGAAGAACATCCACTGCCAGCAGAGCGCGCGCTCATAGGGGTCGGCCGGGATGAGCGCCGTGCCTTCGGCCAGATGGAGGAGCATCGCCCCCGATTCGGCGAGCGGCCTGCCGTCCGGCAGCACGAGCAGCGGCACCTGGGCATTGGCGTTGAGGGCGAGGAAGTCGGGCGAGGTTGTGATGCCGCTGCCCTTCTCGACATCGATGATGCGAAACGGAAGGCCGAGTTCGTGCAGAACGAGGCGGATCTTGTAGCAGTTGCCAGAGCCGTGCATCGAATAGAGCGTGTAGGCCACGGTCATGATCATCCCCCTGCTCGTGCGCGCTGGCTGCGCGCCCTGAACTATGGCGATCGTGCCGCCGCCGTCCAATTCTGTTTGTTGAAGGATCCATCAATCTCCGCGATCGGTTCTGTCTCGGTTGATCCCATCGACATTTCCGTGCAGAAATGTCGATAACCTTCAGGGAGACCCTCCATGTCGCCGAGCCGCCTTCGCCGCAGCCTTCTCGCCCTTGCCGGCGCCCTCCTCCTCGCCGCGCCCCTCGGAGCCGGCATCGCTCGCGCCGCCGACGTCACGGTCTTCGCGGCCGCCAGCCTCAAAAACGCGCTCGACACGGCAACCTCCGCCTACAAGGCGAAGACTGGCAAGGACATCGCCGTCAGCTATGCCGCCTCCTCGGCCCTCGCCAAGCAGATCGAGGCCGGGGCGCCGGCCGACATCTTCTTCTCGGCCGATCTCGACTGGATGGACTATCTGGCCAAAAAGGACCTGATTGATACCGCCTCGCGCGTGACGCTGCTCGGCAACACGCTGGTGCTGGTGGCGCCGAAGGATTCGACCGCTTCGCTGACCGTCGCCAAGGACTTCCCGCTCGCCGAGGCCCTCGGCAAGGACGGCAAGCTCGCCATGGGAACCGTCGCCTCGGTCCCGGCCGGCAAATATGGCAAGGCGGCGCTGGAGAAGCTCGGCGTCTGGGCGGCCGTCGAGCCGCATGTCGCGCAAGCCGACAATGTCCGCGCCGCTCTGGCATTCGTCGCCAGGGGCGAGGCGCCGTTCGGCATCGTCTACGGCACCGACGCCCATGCCGAGCCGGCCGTGAAAGTGATCGCGACCTTCCCGGAGGACAGCCATCCGCCAATCGTCTACCCGGTCGCCCTCACCAAGAGGGGGACCAGCGCCGATGCCAAGGCGTTCTTGAGCTTCCTGCTCTCGCCAGAGGCAAAGCCCGCCTTCGAGGCCCAGGGCTTCACCCTCGTCGGCGCGAAGGGTTGAGCCGCCGGCATCAACCGCGTAGCCGCCGGGCCCGAATCCGGTCAGAAATGAGCCGATGGACTCGCTCTTCACCGCCGACGAATGGACGGCGATCGGCCTCAGCCTGAAGGTCGCCAGCGTCGCGACGCTGGCGAGCCTGCCGGTCGGCATCGCCATGGCCATGCTGCTGTCGCGCGTCCGCTTTCCCGGCCGCTCGCTCCTTGCCGGCCTCGTCTCGCTACCCTTGGTGATGCCGCCGGTCGTCACCGGCTACCTGCTGCTGATAGCGTTTGGCCGCAAGGGACCGATCGGCGCCTTTCTCGACCAGACCTTTGGCCTCGTGTTCGCCTTTCGCTGGACAGGCGCCGCGCTGGCCGCGGCCGTCATGGGCTTCCCGCTCATGGTGCGCGCCATCGGTCTCTCGATCGACGCGATCGACCGCAAGCTTGAGGATGCCGCGTCGACGCTCGGCGCCGACCGCGCCATGGTGTTCCTGACCGTAACGCTGCCCCTTGCCCTCCCCGGTATCCTCGCCGGCCTCGTCCTCGCCTTCGCCCGCTCGCTTGGCGAGTTCGGCGCGACGATCACCTTCGTCTCGAACATCCCCGGCGAGACGCAGACCATCCCCTCCGCGATCTATGCGCTGCTCCAGTCGCCGGATGGCGATCAGGCGGCCTTGCGGCTCACGCTGGTCTCCATCGCCATCTCGATCGCTGCCATCCTGCTGTCCGAATGGCTCGCCGCGCGCATCCGCCGGGAGAGCAAGCCGTGACGCTGCGGGTGGACGTTCGCAAGCGGCTGGGCACATTCGCGCTCGATATGCGCTTTGAAGCCAGCGGCGGTCTCACGGCTCTGTTCGGCCCCTCCGGTTCGGGCAAGACGACGCTGGTCAATCTCATCGCCGGCCTGATCGCCCCCGATGATGGAGTGATCGTGCTGGACGGCCGCGTCCTCGCCGATACCGCATCCGGCATCTTCCTGCGGCCGCCAAAGCGGCGGATCGGCTATGTGTTCCAGGAAGGGCGCCTGTTCCCGCATCTGTCGGTGCGCGCCAATCTGACCTATGGCCGCTGGCTCACGCCGAAAGCGCGCCGCTGGGGGGATGTCGACGCGATCGTGGATCTACTCGCTATCGGCCACCTGCTGGCGCGCTGGCCACGCGATCTATCCGGGGGCGAGAAACAGCGCGTCGCCATCGGCCGCGCCTTGCTCTCCAGCCCCGAGTGTCTGTTGATGGATGAGCCATTGGCGGCGCTGGACGGCGCGCGCAAGGCCGAAATCCTGCCCTTCATCGAGCGCCTGCGCGACGAGATGAAGCTGCCGATCGTCTATGTCAGCCATTCGGTCGATGAGGTCGCCCGCCTCGCCGATCAGGTGGTGCGGATCGAAGGCGGGCGCGTCGCGGCGAGCGGTCCCGTCGGAGAGATATTCGCCGCGATCGACTCGGATGGCGATTTCGAGGCCGGCGCCGTGCTGACGGCCACGGTTTCGGCGGAGCCGGAACGCGACGGGCTGAGCCGTCTCGACCATCCTGCTGGCCCGCTGCTGGTTCCCCATGTCGGCAAGCCGGCCGGCAGCCGGGTACGCCTGCGCATCCGCTCGCGCGACGTGACGCTCGCCGTCGGCGAGCCGGGCCGGCTATCGGTAAGGAACCGCCTCAACGCGACGGTCCTCGAGATCGCCGAGCGCAGCCCCCCCGATGTCGCCGTCCGTCTCGACATTGGCGGCGAACCGCTGGTCGCGCGCATCACGCGCGACGCCGCCCGCGAACTCGAACTGGCGCCGGGCCTGTCGGTCACCGTGCTGGTCAAGGCGGTAGCTCTGGAAGAGCGGAGGGGTTGAGCCGGCCTCAGGCCGGGCAGGCGCCGCGTAGATTGCCGCCGTCGACGACGAGGCGGACCTTGGCAGTGCCGCTCGACAGCATGCCGATCTGCTGGGCCGCGGCGCGGGAGAGGTCGATGACACGACCACCGGTGAACGGTCCGCGATCATTGATCCGCACGACCACGAACTTGCCGTTCTTGAGGTTCTCGACCTTGACGCGAGTGCCGAAAGGGAGAGAGCGATGCGCCGCCGTCAGGGCGCTCGGATTGTTGCGTTCGCCACTCGCGGTCTTGCCGCCGAGCTTGTACCAGGAGGCCCTGCCGCACTGGCTTCCGGCTTCCGCCGGCTTCGTTCCCACCGAATATGCCGCTGTGGCGGCAACGAAGGCAGCGGCAATCGCCGCGAGACGTAGCTTGGAACTCAAAACGTATCTCTCTGCTATTCGCGCTCGCTTGGCGCGGACCACACCCGATTTCCCGAAACGACAAAGGCTTCGTTGTTTATCAATGGGACGAAAAAGGCGAGAATACGGCAGGGATTGTCAACCAAACCAGCGGTTTGGCGCTGAGACGGCAAAGAAGCGGCTGCCGCCAGCCTGACTCCGGAGCCTGCGAAGGTCGGACTCAGCCGCGGCGAAGCCGCTCAATCAAGGCCATGGCGGCATGCGGCGCCTTCGGCTTGAAGCCATTGATCATGAACAGGAAAACGTCGCGCGGCCCGTTTTCCTTAGGCGGCTCGGCGAGGAGCGGCAGGTCGTCCGGCACACCGCCGCGCTCCCAGGCCAGCGCCCGGTCCCGCCACAGGTCCAGGGCTGCGGCGGAATAGCCCAGTTCTTCGCCCTCGCTGGCATCCTGGAGCCGCGCATAAACGAAGTCGGGAGCGGTCGGATCGGCGATCATCGGGAACTTGACCGAGTCCGCGAGCACGATGGCGACGCCATATCGGCGCGCCAAGTCGATGAATTCGGGTGTCTGGAAGCTCTCGTGGCGCACTTCGACGACATGGCGAAGACGCACTCCGTCGACCGCCTTCGGCAGCAGCGCCAGGAAGGCCTCGAAGTCCTCCGCGTCGAACTTCTTCGTCTCCATGAACTGCCAGTTGATCGGCCCGAGCTTCGCGCCAAGTTCCGTGATTCCGCTGCCGATCAAGCGGTCGATTGACTCCCCCGCCTCCGCGAGGACACGGCGATTGGTGGTGAATCGCGAGCCCTTCAGTGAGAAGACGAAGCCCTCAGGCGTGTCAGCCGCCCATTTGCGGAAGCTCTCAGGCTTCTGCGAGCCATAATAGGTGCCGTTCACCTCGATCGCGGTGAGCTTGCCCGATGCGTATTCGAGTTCGCGCTTCTGTGGCAGCTTGTCCGGATAGAATGTGCCGCGCCAGGGCTCAAATACCCAGCCGCCAATGCCGACATAGATCATGAGGGAAACCTCGCTCGCCGGGAACGGAGCCGCTTCCACGGCGTTATGCGGTCAGTAGTCCAGGAGATAAGACATGATCTTTCGCTCAAGACAGCAGCCGCCCGTCGTCGTTCCGGAGATTTCCCCGGCAGGACGCACCCTGTCCGTAATTGCGGGGCTGGTGCTCGCCGCCGCATCGGTCCGGCCACGGCCGAACCGCTTCCTTTCCGTGCTGGCTCTCGCGACCGGTTCCTACCTCGCCTATCGCGGCGCCACCGGCCATTGCCCGATCACCGAAGCATTCGAGGAACGCTTCGGCGATCCGGACCCCCGGGCTCGCTAACCGTCAGCCGCGCTTGCGGACGACCGCGCCCCAGATCAGCAGCAGGATGACCGCGCCGACGATCGCGCCGATGAACCCGGCCTGATCGTTCGGCCCATACCAGCCGATCGCCTGGCCGAGCCAGGTAGCAATGAAGGCGCCGGCTATGCCGAGCAGAATCGTCAGGATGAAGCCCTTTGGCTCATTGTCGCCGGGGGTAATGAACTTCGCGATGATGCCGGCGACGCCGCCGATGATGATCGTCCAGATGATGCCCATGAACAGCTTCCTCCGCAGTGAGTCGCGACATCGCGCCTACGAAGCTCATCCTGCACGCGAAACGACCGTTTGACGAGGCGGTCAGTCCAACTTGATCCGGCCGCGCATCGACTTCACGCCGGAGCGGTTGGCCTTGCCCTCGAGGCGCCTCTCCTTCGAGGCCTTGGTCGGCTTGGTTGCACGCCTCGGGACTGGCGGGGGCACGGCCTCGCGGATGAGCCCAACCAGCCTATCCACCGCATCAACCCGGTTCCTCGCCTGGTCGCGATGACGCTGCGCCGTGATGACGATGACGCCGTCCTGCGTCAGCTTCGATCCGGCCAGCCGCATCAGCCTTACCGCTACGGCGTCCGGCAGAGAGCGCGAGCGGCGCGCATCGAAGCGGATCTGCACGGCGCTCGACACCTTGTTGACGTTCTGCCCGCCCGGACCGGACGAGCGGATGAAGCTCTCCTCAATCTCGCTCTCGTCGAGAAAGATCGTGTCTGTGACGGGGATCATGGCGGCGGGCCTCCGGGCCGTCCTAATTCAGACCAGCGATATGACACAGGCCCGGCCTCAGGGCGAGCCGATCGGGAGGAGAACCGTTATGAAGAGCTTTGTTGCGACATCCCTGGCCATCGGCGGCGCCGCTCTCGCCATGGCGATCATGGCAGGCCCCGCCAACGCCGCGTCCTTCAACTGCGCCCGGGCGAGCCTTCCCGTCGAAATGGCCATCTGCAACAGCCCCGGCCTCGGCGAACTCGACCAGGAGATGGCGCAACGCTATTTCCGCCTGACCAACTACGCGCCGGGCTGGGCCGTCCGGCAGATCAAGGGCGAGCAGACGAACTGGATCGCCCGCCGCAACGCCTGCGGCTACGATAATGGCTGCGTCGCCCGCGCCTATGAACGGCGGATCGACAAGCTGCGCGGCTGGCAGGCGCAGTTCGGCCTCTGAAGGTGCCGGCCCACCGCTATTGCGGCTTCGCCTCGCTGATCGCCTTGTCATAGGCGGCGCAGATCTCATCAAGATTGGTCGTGCGCTCGGCCGTGCGGTCTACCTGGATCTGCTTCTCGCGCCACGCATCGGCCTTGCTGGGGTCGCTGGCGACGATCGTCTTGACGAGATCGGAAAGCTGGATCGCCTTCGCCTGCAATTCGTCCTCGGTACAGGCGAAGGCGGCGGGCGCAGCCATGAGAAGGAGCGGCAGAGCGAGAAGCAGTCGGCGCATCGGATGGATCCTTGTCGCTGGAAAGACCTTCTATCGATATAGATCGATGAAGGCGCTTTTATAGCCACGGTTCCCCGACCGGCTCGAATGAGAAGATGGCGGGAGCAACGCGGCCGCGGCCTCTGCGCCAGGACGAAACAGGAAACCTCGCCATGACCCACCCCGCTATCGCCCCGAATCATGTCGCGCTCATCACCGGGGGAGCGTCCGGGATCGGGCTCGCAGCGGCGAAGAAATTTCGCGCGCTCGGCCTCCATGTCGCGATCGCCGACAGCCGGCTGGAAGCGCTCGATGCCGCGACCGCCGAGCTCGGACCGGATGCGCTCGCTGTGCGTACGGACGTCTCGAAGCGCGAGGCCGTCGAGGCGCTGCGCGAGGCCGTACTTTCCCGCTTCGGCCCTATCAACGTGCTGATGAACAATGCCGGCACGGGAAATGGCGGCCCGGCGCTCGGCGAACTTCCCAGTTGGGAGCGCGTCATCGGCACCAATCTGTGGGGCATCGTCCATGGGGTGCAGGCGATCGTGCCGGGCATGATCGCCTCCGGCCGTCCAGGCCTCGTCATCAATACCGGCTCGAAGCAGGGCATCACCACGCCGCCGGGCGATACCGCCTACAATGTTTCCAAAGCCGGCGTGAAGGTGCTGACCGAGGGTCTCCAGCACGAACTGCGCAATATCGAGGGCGGCAAGGTCGAGGCCAAGCTGCTGATCCCCGGCTTCGTCTGGACCCACCTCACCACCGAGGGCCGCACCGAAAAGCCGGCCGGCGCCTGGACGCCGGAACAGACGATCGATTTCATGCTGGCCTCGATCGAGCGCGGCGATTTCTACATCCTCTGCCCCGACAATGATGTCGACCGCGCCACCGACGAAAAGCGCATCCTCTGGGCCGCCGGCGACATCGCCGAAAACCGCCCGCCCCTGTCGCGCTGGCACAAGGATTGGGGCGACAAGTTCAAGGCGTTTTTGAAGGGGTAGACCAAGTATGGTTGCGGCGCGCGGATTGCGCCATGATGCGGCTCTCGTAAGGAGAGCTGCCATGAGCCTTCGCCAGTTGCGGATCCTGGGCTACGCGCTGTTGTTCGCGCCTGCCATCGCCTTTGCGCAGACGCTTCCCCTCCCCGCCAATCTCGTCGGCGCGTCGACCGATGCAGGCGAGGCTTTGCTCGTCGGCGCCGAGGCGCGCGAGGCCTATTTTTCGCTCGCCGACAATTTCGTCACCCAGAAGACCCAGTCCTTCTGCGGCGTAGCCTCGATGACCATGGTGTTCAACGCCATGGCCATCCCGGCGCCTGCCGTGCCGGAATATGTGCCCTACAACACTTTCACGCAGGACAACGTCCTCGACGACAAGACCGAGGTGGTGATCCCGAAGGCGACGATCCTGAAGATGGGCATGACGCTCGACCAACTCGGCGCGGCCATCGCTACCAAGCCGGTCGAGGCGACGGTCCGCCATGCCGCCGACACCAGCCTCGACACCTTCCGCACCGAAGCGCGCGACTATCTGGCGAAGGACGGCCATTTCGTCATCGTCAATTATCTGCGCAAGGCGATGGGCCAGCAGACCGGCGGCCACATTTCGCCGCTCGCCGCCTATGACGAAGACACCGACCGCTTCCTGATCCTCGACGTCGCCCGCTACAAATATCCCCCGGTATGGGTCACGAGCGCCGATCTCTACGCCGCGATGAACACACCGGATTCGGACAATGGGAACAGGTCGCGGGGCTATGTGCTGATTGCGAAGAAGGTGGGGCCGTAGTCTCCGTTGGCCTAGTCAGCTGTTGGCCAATGGCGTCCCGCCCATCAATCGCATTCCCCCTGAATGACGGCCCCATGCAGGATGCCGACGAACTTCCGTGTCGACTTCTCGATGTAAAGCGAGGCCACCATAGAGTCCGACGCCTCTTCGGATACCAGCCGCTTTCCCTGACGCGCAGGTCCGAACTTGCCGACGATGGCAAAGCTGTCCTTGTCCTCGCGGACATCGATCCGGCCACTGCGAGTGCCTTCGCCGTCCATCAAACCAGCCGAGCGCTTGCGCAGATCCAGGTTGAAAGCTGGAGGTTCATCGTCGGCAGGTTTCGTCGTGCACCTGTCGTTGGGACAGGCGATGGTTGCGCCGACCACGCAAAGAAATCGCGACGAGGCGATCGCAGGCGTACATCCTCCCGCCAGCACTATCGCCAGGATGATCGACGCTATCTTTGATCTGGCGGCTTCACCGCGAGGCATTCTTTTGCGCATCACGTGCCCCAGAACGCCTTCAAGGACGCCACGTCACCGTTGTAGGTATCCCGATCGAAGCGGCCGGCACCCGGCACGCCATGCGGCTGCGGGCCCATGGCACCGTCGGTGTATTGCCACAGCGTCCACGTGGTCCAATTCGGCGGCACTACCGGCGTCGGACCATATTGGGCAAGCCAGAACCAGCATTTCGCAAGCACCGGATCGGACCCGGTGCCGAGAAGTTGCTTGATGTAGTGGCCGGAGTAGAAGCCTGGGTAGCGGCCCGTGACATCATGGATTCGGGACACGAAGGAGCGTGCTTCCTCGAGGGACATGCTGGGACCGGTCGGGTTCGGCTCGAAATCCAGCACAAGGACGGTGGAATCGAAGTCCCCCACGGCATCCAGAAAATTGTCGGCCTGCTTCAGGCCGTCGCTGCCGGTGGCGAAATGATAGGCACCCCACAACAGGCCAGCGGCAAGCGCCTTCTTCCTGTTGGGTCCATAGGTCGGATCGCGGCCACTCTGGCCTTGGGTTGCCTTCTGAATGACCCCGACAATCCCTGCAGCAGCCAGCTTGCCAAAGCCAACCGGGCCATTGTGATGGGAAATGTCTACGACGACGTTGCTTCCAGCGACCATGAGCACCCTCCCGAAGCGTTCAACACGCCTCGGCAGTCTGCTCCTAAAAATTGTAACGTCAACAAATACTCTTTTGACGAGTATTTTCCTATCGAGACTCTGAGCGGGCTCGTCTTCGGCTTGCCGCTTCTAGCCTGCACCCGGTAGCCGTCGCATGTCGTAGCAGGCTGTTGTGAGCAGCCATGCTCAACTCAAGAAGCGGCGGACCAGACGATCGCGAAGAAGGGTTGCTGAAGCGCCAACCTAAAGTTCCGGCCGGGCACGACAAAATAGTGTGGCGTCCAGACGCTGGAACGACTGTTAGGAGCTGGTGGCAGGGGCAGAGATCGCGTGCCCCACCCCTACCGTCGCTTCGGTCCCTTCTTCCCCGCATGGCTCCCCGCCCGCCCGCCGATCGACCTGCCGCCCGGTCGGTGATTGGTCGTCATCGGGTCGGGACGCTGCGGGCGTTCATGCTCGTCGGCGGCCTTGCTCGTCATGTTCGAGCTTTCGCCCATCTCGTCGAGCGTCGGCTTGCGCGCGCGGGTGCCGGCGGGGATTTCGGTCCTCTTCACCGTCATCTCGTTCAGATCGTTCTTGCGGGCACGGCTTGACGGTTCCGGCGGCAGGTTGGCGGCACGGCCATATTTCTTCTCGCCCTGATAGCCGCCGGTGCGGTCGTCGATCGCAGACTGGCGCGCCAGCGGATCGTCGGCGATCGCAAGTTCGGTCTCTTTGAGCCGCTTGATCTCGTCGCGCAGCCGCGCCGCGGTCTCGAATTCGAGGTTCATCGCCGCTTCGCGCATGCGCTTTTCGAGATCGCCGAGATGCGCCTTCAGATTGTTGCCGATCATCGGCGCATCGGCGAGGCCGGCATCGACGGTCACATGGTCCTGCTCATAGACCGAGGCCATGATGTCGCCGATCGACTTCTTGACCGATTCCGGCGTGATGCCGTGCTCGACATTATAGGCCGTCTGCCGCTCGCGCCGTCGTGCCGTCTCGGCCATCGCCCGCTCCATCGAGCCGGTGATGTGATCGGCATACAGCACGACCTTGCCGTCGACATTGCGTGCCGCGCGGCCGATCGTCTGGATCAGCGACGTCTCGGAACGCAGGAAGCCTTCCTTGTCGGCATCCAGGATCGCCACCAACGCGCATTCGGGAATGTCGAGGCCCTCGCGCAGTAGATTGATGCCGATCAGCACGTCGAAGGCACCGAGCCGCAGATCGCGGATGATCTCGATCCGCTCCAGCGTATCGACGTCGGAATGCATGTAGCGGACGCGGACGCCATTCTCGTGCAGATATTCGGTCAGATCCTCGGCCATGCGCTTGGTCAGCGTCGTGACGAGCGTGCGATAGCCCTTCTTCGCGACCTCGCGCACCTCGCCCAGCAGATCATCGACCTGGCTCTTGGCAGGCCGGATCTCGACCGGCGGATCGATCAGACCGGTCGGGCGGATGACCTGCTCGACGAAGACGCCGCCGGTCGCGTCCATTTCCCAGCCGCCCGGCGTCGCCGAGACATGGACGGTCTGCGGACGCATCGCGTCCCATTCCTCGAAGCGTAGCGGCCGGTTATCCATGCAGGACGGCAGGCGGAAACCATATTCCGCCAAGGTCGCCTTGCGCCGAAAGTCGCCGCGATACATGCCGCCGATCTGCGGGATCGTGACATGGCTCTCATCGGTGAAGACGAGCGCATTGTCGGGAAGATATTCGAACAGGGTCGGCGGTGGCTCGCCCGGCAGGCGGCCGGTCAGATAGCGCGAATAATTCTCGATGCCAGCGCAGGAACCCGTCGCCTCGATCATCTCGATATCGAAGCGGCAGCGCTGCTCCAGCCGCTGCGCTTCCAGCAACCGCCCGGCGGCTTCCAGTTCGGCCAGACGCCCGCGCAGCTCGGTCTTGATCGACTGGATCGCCTGGGCGAGCGTCGGCTTCGGCGTCACATAGTGGGAGTTGGCGTAGACCTTGACGAATTTCAGCTCGGACGTCTTGGTACCGGTCAGCGGATCGAACTCGGTGATGCTCTCGACCTCGTCGCCGAACAGGGAGATCCTCCAGGCGCGATCCTCCAGATGGGCCGGAAAGATCTCGACCGTATCGCCGCGCACGCGGAAAGAACCACGGACGAAGTTCAGGTCCTGCCGCTTGTATTGCAGGGCCACGAGATCGGCGAGCAATTGCCGCTGGTCGAGCTTTTCGCCGACCTCGATGCCGAAGGTCATCGCCGTATAGGTCTCGACCGAGCCGATACCGTAGATGCACGACACCGAGGCGACGATGATGACGTCGTCGCGCTCCAGCAGCGATCGCGTCGCCGAATGGCGCATGCGGTCGATCTGTTCGTTTACCGACGATTCCTTTTCAATGAAGGTATCGGTTCGCGGCACATAAGCCTCGGGCTGATAGTAGTCGTAATAGGAGACGAAGTACTCCACGGCATTGTCCGGGAAGAACGACTTGAACTCGCCATAGAGCTGCGCCGCCAGCGTCTTGTTCGGCGCCAGGATCAGCGCCGGGCGCTGCGTCTCCTCGATCACCTTGGCCATGGTGAAAGTCTTGCCCGAGCCAGTGACGCCGAGCAGCACCTGGTCGCGCTCCTGCTCGGCGATGCCGCCGACCAGGTCGCGGATAGCCGTCGGCTGGTCACCGCGCGGCTCGAAATCGGAAACGATCTTGAAGGGTTGGCCGCCTTCCGATTTCTCCGGGCGCGGCGGGCGGTGCGGCACCCAGGTCTTGTCGCCGATTTCCTTGCGCCCGGTCTCGATCAGCGCCGTCAGCGCCGCCACCGTTGCCGTCACCGAGGACGAAGCGAGGCTGCCGACGGCTTCCGCCTCCTCAAGCCCGATGTCGAGACCGGAAACCGGCATCAATCCGCTGGCCGCGCGCTCGCGCGCCGAACCGGCAATGCCAATCGAGGTCCCGCGGCTGGACTTATGTGTCGTCTGCGCCTCGCCGGCCTTCTTCTTCGGCTTCTTGCCGGCATCGACCGGCAAATCGACGAGCTGCATGCGCTCGCCGCGCGCCCGCGGCGCCCGTTTCGGCTTCGGCGCGATCGGCTCGGAATCGGCCGCGCGGGCGATCTCGTCGATCCAGTCGGCGATGTTGCCCGAGAGCGCCTCGCCTTCAAAGGAAGCCTGCGGCGCTTCGCCGAAACCGGGAGATGGAGGACGTTTGGCCATGGGTACGAAAGTAGAACGAGTCATTGCCGATTTGAAGGGTCGGCCGCGAAGATTTGCGTCCGGCGCGGACACTCGGCCTTTACGGGCAGACGGAGGCGCCGACATTCTGTAGGATGCTGCATTGCAACCCGGAGATACCTCGTTGCGGCGGCGAATGGATGTCGGACGGATGAGAATTTGACCGGTAGAACTCTGGTAATCGCGCAGCAGAAGGGCGGCTCGGGCAAGACGACTCTCGCGGCCCATCTGGCCGTCGCCTTTTCCAGGAAGCTTCGGGTCGCCATCCTCGATGTCGATCCACAGGGCAGTCTCGGCCAATGGTTCGAGATCCGCGAACGGCGCGTGGGTGAGGACGCCACCGGCCTGATCCTGCGCACCGCCAGCGGCTGGGGCGCCAAGCGCGAGGCGCGCAGCCTCGCCCGCGACCATGACCTCGTGCTGATCGACATGCCGCCGCGCTCGGACCTCGAAGCGCGCAATGTCATCGAATCGGCCGACCTGATTGCCATTCCGGTGCAGCCGACGCCGGTCGACCTCTGGGCGACCCAGGCGACGCTGGAAATCGCCGAGCGTGGCGGACCGCCCGCCGTGATCGTCATCAACCGCGCACCATCCCGCGCCCAGACCACCGCGCAGCTGATCGCCAAGCTGGCCGAGCTCGGCGCCGAGTCACTGACGGCCAGGATCGGCAATCGCGTTGCCTTCGGCTCGACGATGGGGATCGGCTCGACGGTCATGGAGGCCTTCCCCGGCAGCAAGGCCGCCGAGGAAATCGAGGCCGTCGCCGCCGAACTCCAGGGTCATCTCGACGTGGCGGCGCCATGAGCGACTCCTTCCCGCCGACGCTCGCCACCCGCGTTGAAGACCTCGAGGCGCGCGCCGCATTCCAGGAGCGCACGATCGAGGAACTGAACGAGATGATCACCGCACAGTGGAAGGTGATCGACCGGTTGACGCGCCAGTATGACCGACTGAAAGCCGAACTCGACGAAACAGCCGCCGCTCGGCCTGGAGCGCCTGCGGTGGAACCTCCCCCACCGCATTATTGACCACGTCGCACAGCGGAACTTCTGGCGGAACGCACCCTATGGCCACGACAGTCGAAACACGCCGCGATCAGATGTTCCCCCGCTTGAGCGAAGCGGATATCCGACGCGTGGAGCGCTTCGGCTCCCGCGTCCTCTATGGCGCCGGCGTCTCGATCATTGCCGCTGGGGGAACATCGCCGGGCCTGTTCCTGATCCTCAGCGGCGAGGTTGCCGTCACGCGGCGCGATTCCGCCGGGGTGGATCATCTGATCGTCCAGCACGGGCATGGCGAATTCGTCGGCGAACTCAGCCAGCTCTCTGGCCGCCCTGCCCTTGTCGACGCGCGCACGGCGGGTGCAGTCGAGGCGCTGCTCGTTCCGTCGGAAAAGTTGCGGGCCTTGATGATCGCCGAGGCCGACCTCGGCGAGCGGCTTATGCGGGCGCTGATTCTGCGTCGCGTCGGATTGATCGAATCGGGTGCCGGGCCGGTGATCGTGGCTCCCGCCGGCCAAGGCGACTTGCTGCGGCTCCAGGGCTTCCTCGGCCGCAACGGCCACCCGTATCAATGGATCGATTCGGCCGCCGACCCTGCATCGGCCGCGCTGATGGAGCGGCTTCATCTCACCGCCGAGGAAATGCCCATCGTCCTCTGCCCGGCCGGACAGATCCTGCGCAATCCATCGGAACAGGAACTGGCGCGCTGTCTGGGCCTCGTCGGCACGATCGATCCGGACCGGCTCTATGATGTCGCGGTTGTCGGCGCCGGACCGGCCGGACTGGCAACCGCCGTCTATGCCGGCTCGGAGGGATTGTCCGTCCTCGTGCTCGACTCGCGCGCCTTTGGCGGCCAGGCCGGCGCATCGGCCCGGATCGAGAATTATCTGGGCTTCCCGACCGGCATTACCGGCATGGCACTGATGGCGCGCGCCTATAATCAGGCGCAGAAATTCGGCACCGACTTCGCCATCCCCGACGAGGCCCGATTCGTCGAGCCGCGGGAGGTCGACGGATCGCCTTGCTTCCGCCTGCGCCTCGGCACGACGGAGGCGGCATCGGCGCGGACGGTCGTCATCGCCAGTGGCGCGCGCTATCGCCGGCCGCCTATTCCGGGGATCGAGGATTTCGAAGGCACGAGCGTCCACTACTGGGCCTCGCCGCTGGAGCGAAAGCTGGTCGCGGATACCGAGGCAGTGCTTGTGGGCGGCGGCAATTCCGCCGGTCAGGCAGCGGTATTTCTCGCCGGCATGGCCGCAAAGGTCTGGATGATCATCCGCGCCCCGGGGCTGGAAGCGAGCATGTCGCGTTATCTGATCGACCGCATCCAGGCGACGCCCAATATCGAACTCGTCACGCAGAGCGAGGTGATCGAACTGCATGGGAACAGTGGCGCGCTGGACAGCGTGGCGTGGCGCCACCGGCAGTCGGGGATGACGACGACCCGCCCGATCCGGCACCTCTTCCTGTTCATCGGCGCCGATCCGAATACCGGCTGGCTGGAAGGCTGCGCGATCGGCGTCGACAGCAAGGGCTTCGTGCTCACCGGCGCCGGTCCCGCTCACCATGCGCTAGAGACCAGCCTGCCGGGCATATTCGCCGTCGGCGACGTCCGTGCCGGGTCGGTCAAGCGCGTGGCCGCCGCCGTCGGCGAGGGCGCGCAGGTCGTCGCCGCGATCCACGCCTACCTCGCCGCCCGCTCGGCCGCTCCTGCCCTGCCCCCAACCGGAGACGATCGCCCATGACCGACGCATGCACCCATACCGGCACGATCCGTACGGTGAAGCCGAGCGCCAAGGGCTGCGAGGAATGCCTGAAGATCGGAAGTTGGTGGGTCCATCTGCGGCTATGCCGGACCTGCGGCCATGTCGGCTGCTGCGACCAGTCGCCGAACCAGCACGCGACCCGTCACTTCCAGGCGACGGCCCACCCCATCATCGAGGGCTATGACCCGCCGGAGGGCTGGGGCTGGTGCTATGTCGACGAAATCTTCATCGACCTGCCCGACCAGACCCCGCAAGACGGCCCGATCCCGCGCTTCATCTGAGAAACGCGGGCTCGGTGCCCCTTACGCCGCGCGGCGGCGGATCGGGTTTGGCAGTTCGATCTCGACTTCCAGCGTCGAGATCGCGTCGCCGCGCTGCATCTTGACCTGGACCTTGTCGGCCGGGATGTCGACGTGGCGGGAGATCACGGCGAGGATCTCTTCGCGGAGCACGTTGATGAGATCGCTGGCACCGGCGCTGACGCGCTCGTGCTGAAGCAGGATCTGCAGCCGGTCTCGCGCGACCGGCGCCGAGCGCGCGGGCTTGAAGAAATCGAAGATGGTCATGCCGCCCTCCGACCGAAAAGCTTGCTCATCAGGCCGCGACGTTCCATCGGCACGACCATCGGGATCACGTCGCCTTCCAGCCGGCGGGCGGCGTCGATATAGGCCTTGGCCGGCGCGCTTTCGGCGGCGTTCAGCGTCACCGGGCAGCCGAGATTGGAGGCGTTCAGCACGGCCTCGCTCTCCGGGATGATGCCAAGCAGCGGGATCGAAAGGATCTCGAGCACATCCTCGACCTTCAGCATCTGGCCGCGTTCGGCCCGCGCTGCGTCGTAGCGGGTGAGAAGCAGGTGCTTCTCCATATATTCGCCGCGCTCGGCCTTCTCGGTCTTGGCGTCGAGCATGCCGATGATCCGATCGCTGTCGCGCACCGACGAGACTTCCGGATTGGTAACGACGACGGCCACATCCGCATGGCGCATGGCGAGCATCGCGCCGCGCTCGATGCCGGCGGGAGAATCGCAGACGACCCAGTCGAACGTGTCGCGCAGCTCTGCCATGACGCGGGCGACGCCCTCGGCGGTCAGGGCGTCCTTGTCGCGGGTCTGCGAGGCCGGCAGCAGATAGAGCGTCTCGAGCCGCTTGTCGCGGATCAGAGCCTGTTGCAGCTTCGCCTCGCCCTGAACCACATTGATGAGGTCGTAGACGACGCGGCGCTCGGCGCCCATGACGAGGTCGAGATTGCGCAGGCCGACGTCGAAATCGACGACGGCGACGCGGTTGCCCGAGAGCGCCAAGGCGGCTCCCAGCGCCGCGGTCGATGTGGTCTTGCCCACCCCGCCCTTGCCCGATGTCACCACCAGAACCTGCGACATTTCCTAGTCTCCTTCGCGCATTCGTCTCAGGCGAGAACCGCCATGTTCATCTGGTCGCGTGCGAGCCAGGCCTGGATCGCCTTGCCGCGGAACTTCGCGTCGATTTCGTCGGCGGTCTGGTAGAGGCCATCGATCGCGATCAGTTCGGCCTCGAATTTCTGGCAGAAGATCCGCGCCGAGGCGTTGCCGGTGGAACCCGCGATCGCCCGGCCGCGCAGCGTGCCGTAGATGTGGACGCAATTGCCGGCGATTATCTCGGCGCCCGAGGCGACCGAGCCGAGCACGGTCACGTCGCCTTGCGGAAAGATGATCGACTGGCCGGAGCGAACCGGCGTCTCGACCAGCAGCGAGGGAATCGCGCGATCGCCGAAGGTCGGTTTGCCTGCGGTGGGTGGCTCGGCCGAAGGCCGGTGGATGATCTCCGTCTGCTTGCCGCCGCTCACGGAGGGGGGCATGCCGAAGCCGAGCCAGGACGGGTCGGCGCCTTCGACGCCCATCACCTTGATGTCGCGCTCGAACAGCGCCTGCAGCAGATCCTTGAAGTCCCGCTGCGTGATGGGAAGGCCGGAGACGTCGAGAATGACGGGGCGGTGGGCGAAATAGCCGGCGGAACGCGAAGCGAGGCGTTCCAGTTCGGCCAGCCATTCGGCAATCGGCATCTGCGGTGCCAGGACCGTCGCCAGGAAGGACCTGCCTCGAAACCGGATCGTCGGACGCTGTTTGGTGGCTGTAGTCACGATCGCTCTTCCGCTCCTCGTTAAGGAATGTGTGAAGCCACCGTGGTTAACGACCCGTTAATGACAATACCGGACGAATGGAAAGAAGGCCGGAAATCGTGGATTTCCGGCCTTCCAGGCCTACTAAAAAATGTTGACGAACGCCGCCGCGATCGACGTCGCGTTAGGCGAGGTTAACGGCGCCGGGCGCTGCGGGGGCCGATTCGTTGCCGGCGCGGGCGAGCGCGGCGCGAACCTGCGGCACGACCTTCGACCCGAACAGCTCGATCGACTTCAGCATCTTGTCATGCGGGATCGAGCCCACGGTGAACTGGATCAGGCAGCGCTGGTGCTCGAAGAACTCGTGCTGAAACAGGATCTTCTCCGCGACTTCATTCGGGCTGCCGACGAAGAGCGCGCCGCGCAGCTTGCGCGAGGCCTCGAACTGGCCACGTCCCGACGGCGGCCAGCCACGCTCTCGGCCGATCCGGTTCATCGCCTCGGTGAAGGGCGCATAGGCAATATCGGCCGCCTCCCGCGAGGTTTCCGCGATGAAGCCGTGCGAATTGATGCCGACGGCGAGTTTGGCGGCGTCCTGACCGGCGCGGCGTGCCGCCTCTCGATAGAGTTTCACCAGCGGTGCGAAGCGTTCCGGCTCGCCGCCGATGATAGCGATGGCCAGTGGCAGGCCGAGGGCGCCGGCGCGCGCGACGGATTGCGGCGTGCCGCCGACGGCGATCCAGAGCGGGATGGGCTCCTGCACCGGTCGCGGATAGACACCGAGATCGTTGATCGCTGCCCTCTGCTGGCCCGCCCAGGTGACGCGCTCGCTCTCCCGCAGCGCCAGCAGCAGATCGAGCTTCTCGGTAAAGAGTTCATCATAATCGGCGAGGTCATAGCCGAAGAGCGGGAAGGATTCGATGAAGGAGCCCCGCCCCGCCATGATCTCGGCACGGCCGTTCGAGATCAGGTCGAGCGTGGCAAAGCGCTGAAAGACGCGAACCGGGTCGTCGGAGGAAAGGACCGTCACGGCGCTGGTCAGGCGGATGGTCTTCGTGCGCGCGGCGGCAGCGGCCAGCACCATTTCCGGCGACGAGATCATGTAGTCGGGGCGGTGGTGCTCGCCGAGACCGAAGACGTCCAGGCCGACCTGATCGGCGAGTTCGATCTCCTCGAGGAGATTGCGCATGCGATGGGCCGGTTCGAGCCGGATGCCGGTATGCGGGTCCGGCATGTTGTCGCCGAAGGTATAGATGCCGAATTCCATCGCTCTGCGCTCCGTCCGCCGGGCCGCGGCGTCGCGGCAATCATGGATATATGGCGACGGCTGCACCTCCTGGCGAGACCCGCCCGGGAGACGGACCGTCAACCAAAACCGCCCCGGCGCAGGGTCCTACGCCGGGGCGGAAGGAAGCGGGCTTAGCCTATTGCTGACACTGGATCAGCGCATCCGGCTGGCACGGGAACATCTGTCCCTTGCCCGGCTGGACCTTCTGCACGCCCGGCTTGATCAGCCCAGGCTGCTGCGGCTGTTGCGGCTGGGGCTGCGGCGGCTGATAGGGCGGGGGGTTGCCGGGCGGAGGCGGCCTATTGCCCGGCTGATTGCCCGGCGGCGGGGGCCGATAGCCGGGTTGGTTGCCTGGCGGCGGAGGGCGATAGCCCGGCTGGTTACCGGGGGGTGGCGGCGGCCGATAACCCGGCTGGTTACCATAGCCAGGTGGCGGCGGACGATAGCCAGGAGCCCCATAGCCAGGCGGCGGCGGGCGATAGCCCGGTTCGTCATAGTAGCGTGGCGGCGGCGGACGATAGCCAGGACGGTAATAGGGAGGCGGCGGCGGATAGCCGGGCTCGTAGTAGTCCGGGCCGTAATAGGGCGGCTCGACGACCACCGGTGGCTGGACGACGATTGGTGGCCCCTCATAGACCGGTCGCGGTCCTGACATGCGTTCGAGATAGCTGCCCGAGATCCAGCCGGGCGGTCCGCCGGCCGAAACCTGGCACCAGCCATTATTCGTACAGCCGAGTACCTCGACGCCGATGCCGGCCGGAAGCGTCGTGATCTTGTCGAAGCCGGTGCCAGGACCGGTCCGCATGTTGACATTGCCGGTCGTGAAGCCGTTCACCGCCAGGGCAAGCGACGGCGCGAGGACAAGCCCGGCGCAAAGGGCGAGCGTCCGTAGCCCTCCGGCGCGGAACCGTCGCCACAGGCGACCGGCTGCCCGGTTTACTGGGCCGATAGAAGACAAATCGTTTCTCCCTTGTTGAATAGAACCGGCGCCCGCCATTTCGGGACGAAGTTTCGCCGCAGAGTCGGACAATATGGTGGCGGTCGGACACGGGGCGGCCCGATCAAGCACTTTTTCTGGAGCGGATTGCCGTTGGCCTGCGCTTCGCCTAAATGACGCCCAACCCAACAGGCCGGAACCCGCGCGGATGACCGAAATCGAAAAGACCTCGTCCGCCAAGAGCGCATCCGAAAAGCCGTCGAAGGACGGCCTCGGCGGAACCATCCGCGTCTTCGCCGAAGCGCTGATCATCGCGCTCATCGTCCGCACCTTCCTGTTCCAACCCTTCGAGATCCCATCGGGCTCTCTGATTCCAACGCTGGAGATTGGCGACTATCTCTTCGTCTCCAAATACTCCTACGGCTATTCGCGCTATTCGTTCCCGTTCGGCATCGCACCCTTCTCGGGCCGCATCCTCGGCCAGTTGCCCACCCAGGGCGATATCGCGGTTTTCCGTGGCACGTTCGACGGCTCGAAGGACTACATCAAGCGTGTCATCGGACTGCCGGGCGATACCGTCCAGATGAAGGATGGGCGCCTCTATATCAACGACAAGCTGGTCGACCGCCAGCCGATGGCGCCCCACCCCTACCGCGATTCCTTCGGCCAGATCGAAGACGCCCCGCAATATGAAGAGACGCTGCCCAACGGCGTGAAGCACCGCATCATCGAGATCGCGGGAGATCACGGCGACCTCGACAATACGCCACGCTTCGAGGTGCCGCCGGATCATGTCTTCATGATGGGAGACAATCGCGACAACTCAGCCGACAGCCGCGTCATGAACGAGATGGGCTATGTCCCGCTCGAAAATCTCGAAGGCAAGGCGCAGATGATTTTCCTTTCCGTCGACGAGCGCTCGTCGCTCTGGAAGTTCTGGGAGTGGCCCTGGTCGATCCGCTTCGGCCGCATGTTCACCATTGTCCGCTGACGCCCGATCACGGAGCGCTGGCGGATTTCATAGAATGTTGCGTTGCAAAATAGTTCGGTTTGGCATCTAATCCGGATGTTCTCCCGACTTCCGGAACTCCCATGCCTTTGGCGCTCTTCGCCCTTGCCGTTGCCTCGTTCGGCATCGGCACCACTGAATTCGTCATCATGGGCCTGTTGCCGGACGTCGCCGCCGATCTCGGCGTGACAATCCCGCAGGCCGGCCTGCTCATCACGGGCTATGCGCTCGGCGTGGTCGTTGGCGGACCGGTGATCGCGGTGGCGACGGCCAAGCTGCCGCGCAAGACGACACTGATCGGCCTCGCCTGTCTCTTCTGTCTCGGCAATCTCCTCTGCGCGCTTGCGCCGAACTATGCCTTCCTGATGGCGGCCCGCGTCATCACGGCGCTCGGCCATGGCGCCTTCTTCGGCATCGGCGCCATCGTCGCGGCGAGTCTCGTGCCCTATGGCCAGAGGGCCCGTGCGATGGCGATGCTCTTTGCCGGGCTGACGCTCGCCAATATCCTCGGCGTTCCGGCAGGCACGGCACTCGGCCATGCCTTCAGCTGGCGCTCGACCTTCTATGTCGTCGTCGCCATCGGCCTCGTCTCGGTCGCGGCCATCGCATTCTGGGTGCCGAGCGCCAAGGGCGTAAAGGCGCCGACCAGCCTGATCAGCGAATTCCGCGTCTTCCGCAATGCCCAGGTCTGGCTCGCCATGGCGATCAGCGTCATGACGGCGGCGAGCCTGTTCTCGGTCTTCACCTATATCGCGCCGATCCTGCAGGAAGTGACCGGCGTCTCGCCGCAGACGACGACCTGGATGCTGCTGCTCTTCGGCTTCGGCATCACGATCGGCAACCTCGTTGGCGGCCGTCTCGCCGACTGGAAGCTGATGGCGACCATCATCGGCGCGCTCGTGCTGCTGATCCTCGTGCTGGCGCAGTTCACCATATCAAGCCATTCGCCGATCGCGGCCGGCGTCACGATCTTCCTCTGGGGCGTTGTGCTGTTCACTCTGGTGCCACCGCTGCAGATGCGGGTGATCGAATGCGCCGGGGAAGCGCCGAACCTGGCCTCGACGCTCAATCAGGGGGCGTTCAACCTCGGCAATGCCGGCGGTGCGTGGATTGGCGGGCTCGCGCTGACGTTCGGCGCCAGCTACGACCACCTGCCGCTGGTCGGCGCCGCCCTGGCGGTGGCAGCACTCGTTATCGCGCTGGCTTCGCGCGATCTGGCGAAACGCGGCGCAGCGGCTCCGCTCGCTGCCGAATAGGTCACACCGCCGACATTTCACGCGTCTGGACACCCGGGCATCGCAAGCGCCTACCGAGCGAAGCGCCCTTTGCGTACATTTATTTCACGTCTGGATGGTTTAATCAGATTGAGCTGCCCGCGGAACCAAGGAGGATTCGCCCATATGATTCGACATATTGCATCCATGTCAGCCGTCCTGAGCTGCTTGCTGCTCGCAAGCGGCGCGGCGACGGCGCAAGACGCAGCCAAGAAGCCCCATGTGCCGCTGCAGAAGACCATCGGGCAGGTCACGCCGACCGGGCCCGAGCCGTCGCTTGCCGTGATCAATTCGGCCGGCGCCACGCTTGAGGGCAACAAGCTCGTGCTGACGGGCGTCACCGCCAACACCATCGTCTTCGCCGACCGCCCGATCCGGGCCGCCGGCCACGTCACGACCGCGCAGTTCATCGAACAGTGGGACGTCGGCAAGAACAGCTTTGGCATCGATCCGCCCAACGCGACCGTCTCCGTTCTCGGCGGTGATGGATCGGATGTCAGCGACGCGGTCGTGACGCTGAAATCGGCAAAGCTGGACGGGACGACGCTGACCTTCGACGTCGCGGTGCTCGAGGGCAACCTTGACGGCGCCAAGGGACCGGCAGCGGTGTTCATCGACTGGTTCGCGGCCCATTACGGCGGCGCCGGCTATCACGGCACCGTTGTGGGCGGCGCGGGCTATTATCACGCTCCGGTCTATCACGGGGCCTGGTACGGCACCGGCGCGGTGGCTGGCGCGGCTGTAGCCGGAGCGGCGGTTGGAGCCGCCGTTGGAATGGCTGCTACAGCGCCGCGTTACCCCTACCCTTACCCCTACGCGCCGCCGCCTCCGGCTTGCGGCTATTACCCCTATCCGCCTTGCTACTAGGCTAACCGCGGATCCTTGCAAAAATCACGGCCCCTGCGGAGGGGCCGTGATCACTAAGCCAGCGCGGCTTGAACTTTGAAATTGCGGCAAGACCACAATACGGGCTCAACACCGTGTCTACGGTACCGCGTTCATGCCCTGCCGTCAGTACCGAGGCTAAAATCCGGCGAGACCCAGAGATGTCTCAACGACGGATGCCATTCCTCCGGCAATGGACCTTGTGGCTTCCGGACCGTTGCCGCCAAAGGCGGCGCTCGGCAGCATGATCAGGAGCCAGACGGCTCCGGCGGCCAGCCAACTCTCAGCGCCCAGTCTGGACATGACGCAACCCTCCGACGATCTCGGCAATACAAATGGGAACGATTCTGAGAGGCATCCGGTTCCCTGAAGCCCAGCGGCTTTCTGGAACCGGATGTTTCGTCTCTAAATATGCAGTGATCGTGCCAATTTGATGACGAGGCAGGGAGTTACGCGCCTGTCAGGAAAGATTCTGCTTCAAGAAGTCGATCGTTCGTGACCACGCCAGCTTCGCCGCCGCCGCGTCGTAGCGGGCCGTCGACGTATCGTTGTTGAAGGCGTGATTGACCCCGTCATAGACGAAGATCTGGTAGTCGACGCCCGTGGATTTCAGCGCCGCCTCATAGGCCGGAATGCCGGCATTGATCCGATCATCCAGACCCGCATAGTGAAGCATCAGCTTCGCCTTGATCTTGGGCACATCCGCCGCCGGCACCTGCATGCCGTAATAGGCGACGCCCGCGACCAGATCCGGTGTTGCAACGGCAAGGCGGTTGACGAGCCCGCCGCCCCAGCAGAAGCCGACGGCGCCGACCCTGCCGTTCGAACCGGGCGCTGTCTTCAGATATTCGAGCGCCGCCACGGCATCGGCAATTGTCAACGCCGGATCCAACTCGCCGATCTTCTGCCGGGCAACGTCCTCATCCGTCGGCGTACCGCCGGAGCGGCTCAGGAGATCGACAGCGAGCGCTATGAAGCCGTCGGCCGCGAAGCGGCGCGCAACGTCCTCCAGATGCGGATTGAGCCCGCGATTTTCATGAATGACGAGCACGGCGGGAAGCTTGCCGCCGGCGTTGGCCGGCCGGGCCAGATAGCCCGAAATCGTGATGCCGCCAGGTCCTGGAAAACCGACCTTCTCGGCGCTTATCCGGGCATCGTCGGCGGCGATGATGGCGGCTTGCGCCTTGCTCGCAGAGAGCATCGGAACGATCGCCGCCGCCGCGGCGGAACTGCCGACGAGCCGTGTCAGCTTATCGAGAAAGCCGCGGCGATCGAGCGTCAGGTGGGTATATTCGTCATAGAGACGGATCATCTCCTGCGTGACGACAGGTCGGGTCGGTTCCGGCACAGCTACACCTCCTTCAAATTCATCCGATGGATTGAACTTGGGACTTCAGCGGCCGTGATCAAGCCTTGCGCGCAAGTCTTGCCGTGTTTAGCGCCCGATACCGTATCACGATCCCGGCCGTAGCCGACCGAGCGCCGCGACGCCGTTTCAGAACTCATGGCGGGACGGACTAGGCAGGCCAAGCAATATCGTTGCGTTCACGGTGTTTGTATCGCATTCTTTGATGGCGAGGGCAGACGAGAAGCTGACGGAGACTGGACGACGCCGCGTTCGATGCTTGGAGGATCGGGTCCGCTGCAGTGCATCGGCTCAGGGCGCCAGTTGAAGACGCTGAGACCTTTCACCGACATCGGAGTGCCTGACAGCGCCGGCTTCGGCATGAGCCGGCTACGAGCGGAAGGAAGGACCGGGAATGCGTCAGACGGGAACCGTCAAATTCTTCAATGCGTCCAAGGGCTTCGGCTTCATCACACCGGATGATGGCGGCAAGGACGTCTTTGTGCATGTGACCGCTGTGGAGCGCTCCGGCATCGGCGCGCTCAACGACGGTATGCGGATCTCCTATGAGACCGAGCCGGACAAGCGCGGCAAAGGCCCGAAGGCTGTGGATCTACTTCCAGCCTGACGAACAGCGGCGACTGGCTTTCCCCATGATCTGCGCCGCCAGGCCCGGCGCGGATCATCGTCGTTTGCTTTGGCTCCCCACGCGATTTCAACACTTCGTTCGCAGTTGCGAAGAAAAGTGATCTCGCCAAGCCGGCCCCGCCCTATATACTGAAGGCAGATGAGATTCGCGCTGTCGTGCTCAGGCCACGACATTGATCTCGAAAAGACAAGGGCGTTCCTCCTTGGCTGAGGGACATTTCTTGGTCGAAACGAAGGAGAGCCATGGGTTCCCTTTCGGAATGCCGTTGATGCGTCCCATCCACCGATCAAGCGCGAGGATCGGCTATGAGCCTCATGGAATTCGAGACAGAAGATCGTCAGGCGAACCCGCTCGACCGTGTCGAGAACTTTGCCGCGGCCAATGACTGGAGCTTCGAGCGGTCGGCAGACGACGAGATCACGATCTCGGTCGGCGGAGGCTGGTGCGACTACCACGTCTCCTTCTCCTGGATGGAAGACATGGAGGCCGTGCATCTCGCCTGCGCCTTCGATCTGAAGGTCACCGAGCCGCGCAAGCTTGAGGTGATGCGGCTGCTCTCGCTCGTGAACGAGCAACTCTGGATCGGCCATTTCGACCTCTGGAGCAAGGAGGGCGTCGTCATGTACCGTCAGACGCTGCTTCTGGCGGGTGGTGCCGAACCCAATTCAGCCCAGATCGAAGGCCTGCTCGAAAACGCGGTCGAGAGTTGCGAGCGCTATTATCAAGCCTTCCAGTTTGTCGTCTGGGCTGGAAAGTCTGCCGCCGAAGCGCTCGAAACCGTGATGTTCGAGACGGTCGGCGAGGCCTGAGCGGGGCCGCTTCCACCGCACCCGATTCCCAGCCATCCCGGCGAAAGCCGGGATGCCAGCAGCCGAAACGTCTCAGCCTTCATATATCTCCGCCTACACGGGACTGACGAAGATTGGAGCGGTCTTGATCGGTACCCCTGCTCGACGTCAGGCCGCCTGCGCGTCCAGCCTGTCCCGCCAATACGTCCAGCGCTCTTTCAATTGCGCATTGAGGATATAGGCCGTTTCCTCCTCTTCCAGCTGCTCCAGCACGGTGAATGTGAACGCCGCGCTGCCATGGTCGCGCCAGGCCTTCTGCAGGCTCGGCACCGTGCCGCTGCCGCGATCGAGCGTGAAGGTCAGGCGATTGCGGATCGCCTCCAGATCGGTCGTACGGCCAACCCATACCTCTCCCGTCGGCCCGCATCGAAGTTCATAGATGCCGATCGGGCGTTCGCGCTTCTTGTAGGCCGCGATCGCCGCTTTGCGGGTCTCACCGTTCATCCCCGCCTCCTTTTCCTGGTCATAGATTGACTTATTTTTATCCGGATATTATTGAACGGTCAATAATATCCGGATAAAATAATCAACCAGAGGAAGGGGAGATCGATGCCGATGAGGGAGCCTTATCTCAGCGTGACGGAAAGCCAGGGCCGGGCTTTCGTAGCCCGTGCCATCCGGGGTCCGGTCACCATGCTCGATCTGCTGCGGTTTCGCGCCATAGCCGACTATTCGGCCGATCCGACGCTGGCACCGCCTACGCCGATCTCGGGCGCGGCGGCGTTCAGCCGCTATATCGCCCATACGCTCCCCCATCTCCGGCGAAGCGGCGGAAGCATCGTGGCGAGCTATGACGGAAGGGCATTCCTGATCGGCCCGGAGGCGGAGCGCTGGGACCGCGTCCTCTTGATCCGGCAAGCGAGCGTCGACGCTTTCCTCGCCTTTGCGAGAGACGAGGCTTATCTCGCCGGCCTCGGGCACAGGACGGCGGCGCTGGAGGATTCGCGTCTGCTGCCGCTCACGGAAAGCGCGCGGGTCGGCTGACGTCGGAAAACTGTGGAGATCGGGCTTACTCGACCGGCGGCGCGGCGACGATGTGCCCGGCCGTCAGCACGGCAAGCTTGGCCTCGAGGTCGGCGATACGAACCGACAGGGCCTCGTTCTCGGCGCGGGCCTTTTGGGCCATCTCGCGCACGACGTCGAATTCCTCGCGCTTGACGAAGTCCATGTCGGAGAAGAACCGCTCCGCCTGATGCTTCATCGCCGTCTCGGCCTCGCGGCGCACGCCCTGCGCCATTCCGGCCGCGTCGGTCATGAGCTTGGCGAATTCGTCGAACAGACGGCTTGGACCCTGTTCCATGGATGCTCCTCCGACGGGACTGCGCTGGTGGAGAGTATGGGTGGCCGTACCGGCATCGGCAAGGGCGGAGGTGGGTTCGAAGGGGTGGCACAGCGTCACGCGGCGGGGCTTGACCCCTCTCCGCTGTCGGCGCACCTATGCGGCCGACCGCAATCCGGGGCGCCCCATGCTCAACGTTCTCCCCTTTCCGGCCATCAACCCGGTGCTCATCCAGGTCGGCCCGTTCGCGATCCGCTGGTACGCCCTCGCCTATATCGTCGGCATCCTGTTCGGCTGGTGGTACGCCCGCCGGCTGGTCAGCAATGCCCGCCTCTGGGGGCCCGCCGGCGCGCCGCTACGCATGATCGACCTCGACGACCTCGTGGTCTGGGCGACCATTGGGATTATCGTCGGCGGCCGTCTCGGCTATGTGCTCTTCTACGATCTCGGCAAGTTTCTCGCCGAGCCTTTGACGATCTTCGAAGTCTGGCATGGCGGCATGTCGTTCCATGGCGGCTTTCTCGGCACCGTGATCGCCATGGTCCTGTTCGCCCGCAACCGGAAGATCCCGATCTTGTCACTGATCGACGTTATCGCCCCTTCGGTGACGGTCGGCCTCCTGCTCGGACGGCTGGCTAATTTCGTCAATGGCGAACTCTGGGGCCGCCCGAGCGATGTGCCCTGGGCAATGGTCTTCCCGACCGCCGACTTGCAGCCCCGCCATCCGAGCCAGCTCTATGAGGCGGGGCTCGAAGGGCTGGTGCTGTTCCTCGTGCTGCGTTTCCTGACGCACAGGCAGCTTCGGCTCCGCCAGCCCGGCTTCGTCGCGGCGGTCTTTGCCATCGGCTATTCGATGGCGCGCATCGTCTCGGAGTTCTTCCGGGAGCCCGATATTCAGATCGGCTATTTCGCTGGCGGCCTGACCATGGGCATGCTCCTGTCGCTGCCGCTTCTTCTGGCCGGCATCGCGCTGCTCGTCTTCGTGCTGCGCCGTCCGGCGCCTGCCTCGGCTTCATGATCGAGGGGCAGCCGACGCCGCTGGCGCTGCGCCTCGCCGCGCGGATCGCCAATTCCGGCCCGATGACGATCGCGGACTATATGGAAGCCTGCCTCGGCGACCCGCAGCACGGCTACTACATGACGCGCGACCCGTTCGGCGCGGCCGGGGACTTCATCACCGCCCCCGAGATCAGCCAGATGTTCGGCGAACTCATCGGCCTCTGGGCTGTCGAGACCTGGCAACGGATGGGATCGCCCGCCTCTTTCGTCCTCGCCGAATTCGGCCCGGGCCGTGGCACGCTGATGGCCGACGCCCTGCGCGCCGCAAGGTTGGTTCCGGCCTTCGAGGCGGCGGCCCGCATTGCCCTCGTCGAAACCAGCCCGCATCTATCGATGGTCCAGCGGGAGCGTCTGGCGGGGCATGAAGCGACCTGGGTGCGTTCGCACGAAGATCTGCCGCCGGGCCCGGCCATCGTGCTCGCCAACGAGTTCTTCGACGCTCTGCCCGTCCGGCAATATGTTCGCGGCATGGATGGCTGGTCGGAGCGCATGGTTGGGCTTGAAGCGGACGCGCTCACCTTCGTCCTGCGCCCAGCGCCCGACTTCGCCGGCCCCGCCAGTGTCGCAGCGGGCGATACGGTTGAGGTCGCGGCCTGGTCCGAGACGATCATGCGGGCGCTCGCCGGCAGGATCGCGCGGGAGGGCGGCGCCTTTCTCGCCATCGACTACGGCCATGACGGCGCGGGTCACGGCGATACGCTGCAGGCTATGCTGGAACACCGCTACGACCCGCCACTCGCCCATCCCGGCATGGCGGACTTGACGGTTCACGTCGACTTTCAGGAACTCGCCGGAGCCGCCCGTTCCGCCGGAGCCATTCCGGCGCCAGTCATGACGCAGGGCGATTTTCTCCTGGCGCTCGGCCTCCTGGAGCGCGCCGGCCGACTTGGCGCCGATAAGCCGGCCGAAACGCAGGACGCAATCCGCGCGGCCGTTGAGCGGCTTGCGGGTTCTGCCGCGATGGGCCACCTCTTCAAGGTGCTCTGCGTCGCATCACCCGGCCTCGACGTTCCACCCTTCGCGAAAGTGACCGCCGCATCATGAAGCTGACCTCCGACGCGCTATCGGCCCTACCCTCGATCCGGCATGGTTTCTTCACGCGGCAGGGCGGCATTTCCGGCGGGATCTATGAGAGCCTCAATTGCGGCGTCGGATCCCATGATGAGCGGGCCGCCGTCACCGAGAACCGCGCCCGCGTCGCCGCCGCGCTCGGCGTTCCGGCGCCAAGCCTCGCCACGCCCTATCAGGTCCACAGCGCCGACGCCGTCATCGTCGACGAGCCCTGGCTTCCCGGAGAAGGGCCGAAGGCCGACGCGGTCGTAACCGCGCGTCCCGGCATCGCCGTCGGCGTCGGCACTGCCGATTGCGGCCCCGTGCTCTTCGCCGATGCGCAAGGCGGCGTCGTCGGCGCCGCCCATGCCGGCTGGAAAGGCGCGTTCACCGGCATTCTCGAGGCAACGATCGAGGCGATGGAACAGCTGGGAGCCGACCGATCGCGGATCGTTGCCGTTCTAGGGCCGACGATCTCCCGCGCGGCCTATGAGGTCGGGCCCGAATTCCGGGAGCGCTTCCTCGACGCCGATGCGGCGAATGCGCGCTATTTCGAGCCGTCGGACCGCGAGGGCCATCATCGCTTCGACCTGCCCGCCTATATCGGCGCGCGCCTTTCGGCGAATCAGATCGGCCGTTTCGAGGATCTGGCGCTTTGCACCTACGCCGATCCGGAGCGTTTCTTCTCCTACCGCCGCACGACGCATCGAGGCGAGCCGGACTATGGCCGCCTGCTGCACGCCATCAGCCTCGCGCCTTGATCAAGAATTCCAGGGCGAGGCAAGTTTCCCGGAGAAGCCGTTCTGGACCCGATCCGCATTTGCGGATAGGAAGAATTCAGGGTTCTGGACGACCGGGCCGGCAGGACGATCGCCATGATGGTTAAGGGAAATCGGCTTCTGCAACTGGCCTTGCTGCTGGTTGCGGCCTCATATCTTTCAGCCTGCGGAAGCGCGCCCAGCGGCGCCCCCGCAGCCTCGCAAGGGTCCGGCTCGATCGCGCCTGCGGCCCCGGCGGTACCCTTCAACCAGGCCAAGTTCGCCTTTGCCCCGGTTACGGGGGCTCCTGCCTCTGTCCTGACGAGGATCTCCTCCGAATTGGGCAAGGAAGCCTTTGCCCAGCATGTGACCTTGGTGCCCTCCGGCGATCCTTCGGCGACCTACGTCGTCAAGGGCTACCTGTCGGCGGTCGGCGACTCCTCCGGCACGATTCTCGTCTATGTCTGGGATATCTTCGACACGGCCGGCCGGCGCGTCCACCGAATCTCGGGTCAGGAGACCTCGACGGCCGGAGCGTCGAACGACCCTTGGGCCGGCGTCGATGGGGCGACGGCGACCAGCGTTGCCCAGAAGACCATCACCTCGATCGTCGCCTGGGGAGCGAGCCGGTAGACGATCACAGGGTACGATTCAGGCTGGCGGGCTTGTCCACCACAATCCGCGTTTGCAGTGCGTCACCTCAGTTGCTACAACGCCGCCGTCTGGCCCCTCCTCACGGAGTCGGGTGCGGCCTTGCCTTTGACGACGGGACCCGAAACCTTGAAGCTGGTTGCCGGAAACTCCAATCGGGTGCTCGCTGAGGCGATCGCCAACTATCTCGAAATTCCGCTCGCAAAATGCCTGGTACGGCGCTTCGCCGACGAGGAGATTTTTGTCGAGATCCAGGAAAACGTTCGCGGCGAGGATGTTTTTGTCATCCAGTCGACGAGCTTCCCGGCTAATGATCATCTGATGGAACTGCTCATCCTGATCGACGCGTTGCGCCGGTCCTCCGCGCGCCGCATAACCGCCGTGCTTCCCTATTTCGGCTATGCGCGACAGGATCGGAAGGCAGGGCCTCGTACGCCGATCTCGGCCAAGCTGGTCGCCAATCTGATCACCCATGCCGGCGCCGACCGCGTCCTGACGCTCGACCTCCATGCCGGCCAGATCCAGGGCTTCTTCGATATCCCCACGGATAATCTCTTTGCCGTCCCCGTCATCACGCGCGACATCAAGGAGCATTACGAGCTAGAGAACGTCATGGTGGTGTCGCCGGATGTCGGCGGCGTGGTCCGTGCCCGTGCGCTGGCCAAGCGGATCGACGCGCCGCTCGCCATCGTCGACAAGCGCCGTGAGCGCCCGGGCGAATCCGAAGTGATGAACATCATCGGCAATGTCGAGGGCAAGGACTGCATCCTGTTTGACGACATCGTCGATTCCGGCGGTACGCTCTGCAACGCGGCCGAGGCGCTGCTCACCAAGGGTGCGCGATCCGTCGTCGCCTACATCACCCATGGCGTGCTGTCGGGAGGCGCCGTGGCGCGCATCGCCTCGTCCATGTTGAAGGAACTGGTGATCACCGATTCGATCCAGCCGACCGAGGCGGTCCAGCAGGCGTCGAATATCCGCGTCACCTCGATCGCGACGCTGATCGGCGAGGCGATCAACCGCACGGCCAGCGAGAAGTCGGTATCGAGCCTGTTCATCTGATCGTGGAGTGGCGAGGATCCGCGGTCCTTGCGGGTCCCTATATCGCCCGTCCCAGCTAAGGGCTGAGCCTCAGGACGCCACCTGTGGCGACGGACTCGAATCGGTCAACAGACCGAGCTTAGAGAGCGCGTCCCCAAGCGGAATCTTGTGCATATGCAGCGACACCTTGGTTCTGGCGCGCGCCGCCGGGATTAGGACATTGGCATCGCTGAGACTGTCGAGCGCTGCGGCGAGATCGGCGAGTTCCACATTCTTGATGCAGAGATCGACCATGCTGGTGAGCGACTTCGGCGCTCGTGCGCTGGCCGGCAGCACCATGGGATAGTCGCAGACGCAAACGCAGATGCCATCCTCATAGGTGTAGATGCAATAGCAGTGCGTGGCCGTCGGGCATTGAGACTCGCATTCGCAGCTCATGTCATCCCCTTTTAGAAATCGCCCCAACCCGCGAGGGGATCATGCGTCGAGCATACGAATTGGCCAATACCCTCTCTGGCGGATTTCGCGAGGAGCCGGACGACGCTGGCGGCGGAAATGCCGCCCGAACCCACTTCGGGTCACGTTGGCAGGATTCAATGTTAAGTCTCGAACCGGCGATGGTTCGGGCTTGAACGCGCTACCGGCCTGAATCGAGGCCGACGAGCGCTACCTTGCCATAGCCCGCTTCGCGCAGTCTGTTCATCACTTCCATGACCTCGCCATAGTCGACACGGCGATCGGCGCGCAGATAGATGCGTTCCTCCCGGTTACCGCCGCTTGCACGTTCGACGGCCCTCGCCAGCTCCTCCCGCGACACCGCGTCATTGCCAAGCCGAAGCGAGAGATCCTGACTGATCGAAAGGAAAATCGGTTTGCCCTCAGGCGGCGCCGATTTGGCATTCGAGCGCGGCAGATCGACCGGCGCATCGACCGTCGCCAGCGGCGCCGCGATCATGAAAACGATCAGCAACACCAGCATCACATCAATGAACGGCGTGACATTGATCTCGCTATTCTCGGCGAGTTCGTCCTCGTCGCCTCCAAGCCGGACCGCCATCTGCCCTACTCCGCCGCCGCAGCGACAATGCGCAGCGGGCCGCGCTGCGCCGAGCGATCCAAATCGCGCGAAAGCAGCCCGAGGACTTCGGCGGCGACATCGGCGAGCGCCGCCTTGTTGCCGGAGATCATGCGGGCAAACACATTGTAGAACAGCACGGCAGGAATGGCGGCGGCGAGCCCGACGCCCGTCGCGAACAGCGCCTCGGCTATACCGGGCGCGACGATGGCAAGGTTGGTCGTGTTGGATTGGCTGATACCGATGAAGGAATTCATGATTCCCCACACGGTGCCGAACAGGCCGACAAAGGGCGAGAGCGACCCGACGCTGGCAAGGACGCCCGTGCCACGCCCCATCTCTCGCCCTGCCCCGGCCTGGATGCGATCGAACCGGATTGCGACGCGCTCCTTGATACCGGAAGCCGGCAAGCCCCGCGAAAGCTCGAGCTCATCCGTGGCCGCGCGGACGAGGCGCGCCGCGGCGTCGCGGCGACGACCGGCGAGTTCCAGCGCATCGTCCAGCGTATCCGCCCGGGCGAGCCGCGACCGAAATCCGGTCCAGCGGCGGCGCACCGACGCCAGCTCGAACGATTTCATGAAGAAGATGGCCCAAGTCGCCACGGAGGCGGCGGCGAGACCACCGATCACCGACTTCACGACATAGTCGGCGCCAAGAAACATTCCGACAGGCGAAAGATCATGCGGCAGCGTCTTCGGATCGACGGCTTCCTCGGCAGAAACGGCCGTCTGGGCAGCCGGCGCTGCCTCCATGGATTCGACCTGGATCGTTGACTGGGCCCGGGCGAGCGTCGTCAGCGGCATGGCGAGAAGGATCGTCGCGAGGATCGACGCGGCGACGCGGCGGAGCATGTCCGGCATGGCGTCCTTCGGAATAAAAGTTGACTTCTATATTCCGAATAAAACGGTCGGCGCTCCGGTTCAACCGAAAACTCGGCCCTGATCAGCTCTTGGCGCCGTCGCCTTTGAAAGCCCAGAGAAAATCGGACCGGAAGCGGTTGAAGAGAATCTTCGCGCCGTAGGGATTGAGATGGTTGCTGTCCATATAGGCGATGGCTCCATCCTTGAGAGGAAGACAGAGCTTCGCATCGCAGAAGACATCGACCGGATCGATGAAGCGCACATTCGGATGCTCCGCCGCCAGCGCCTTCATGATCGTGACGGTGCGCTTGCGCCGCGCCTCGACTTCAGCGCGCGGCACGCCGCAGCTCTCGACCGAAAGGCCGAAGCTGCGCTTCAGCGCGATGCAATTGTAGGGGTCCTTCAGGTGTAGTTCCGGCACCGGCCCCACGAGCAGAACGCGCCTTTGGCCACCCTCGGCGAGGATCGAGAGCAATTTCGCCATGCCGTCGCGGAAACGAGTCTCCGCGCCCTCATCGGTCGGGGCGGCATTCTCGATGACGACATTCCAGATGCCGGCAACCACGGCGAATTGCGGCTCGGCGCCCATTTCACCCGTGAAATGCTCGAATTTCTTGAACAGCGGCGCGCAGACGGAATTGGTCGCTCCGAAGGTCGGGTTGGTGACGAAAACAACCGGATTGCACCCGGCGATCACCAGCGACAGCAGGCGGTCGCCATCCTGCTCGGCCTCATATTCAACGCGCCCCTGGATGGCCAGGGCATGGGAATCGCCGACGATGAAGCCGAGCGGCTTGGTACCATCGAGGCAGGACTTCTCTGCATCGCCGGTCGGATCGAGGCACGCGCCGCTGCCCTTGACGTTGGCCATTTCTACGGCCGCGAGCATCGGATTCTGCTTGACGGCCCAGAACGCGAACCAGCTTACCGATCCCATGGCGACGGCGCCGAGGATCGACGCGCCGACGGCGACATAGACCACCTTGCGCTGCAGGCGGGGCTCCCGGGCGAAGGCGGATTTGCGCCGCCAGTCGACGATGGGCCGCTCGATCGCATAATGCGTCGCGACCGCGAAGATGAAGGAGAGCGACAGGGCGACGGTGACGACGACGGTGTCGGAGACTTCGAAGGGCAGGAAGCGGCCGAAGACGAGGAACGGCCAATGCCAGAGATAGAGCGCGTAGGAAATTCGCCCCACGAAGCGGAACGGAACGGTCGACAGCACGACTGCGACCGGCGCCGACGGCGCGGCAAGCCCCGAGAACAGGACAAGCACCGCGCCCAGGACAGGAATGGCCGCCGCCGAGCCGGGAAACGCAGTCACCTCGCCGAACAGCGTGACGCTGGAGACGATCAGCGTCAGCCCGACGAGGCCGGTGAGCGTACCGACCGCATCGTTCCAGCGCCCGAAGCGTAGCGTCGCCAGGGCACCGACCGCGCCGCCGGCCACGAATTCCCAGGCGCGCCACATCGGCAGGTAGAAGGCAGGATTGCGGCCCGGCAGCGTGAAGAGGATGCAGCCGATGAAACTCGCGACGCCGATGACGAGCGCGGTGGCGAAGACGACACGGCTATCCTTGAACCGCCCGCGTCGCGCGAAATAGAAGGCAGCCATGAGGATTAGCGGCGCCAGAAGATAGAACTGCTCTTCGACCGCGAGCGACCAAGTGTGCAGCAGCGGCTTCTCATGCGAATCGAGGTCGAAATAGCCGCTCTTCAGGAAGAAATGCACATTGGTGAGGAAGATGGGCGCGAGCAACGCCGCGCGGCGGAAATCGTCCAGTTCCCGCGGGGATCGCAAGAGTAGCAGCGCGATCAGGAAGGTGACGATCAGCACCAGATAATAGGGCGGCAGGATTCGCAGCGCGCGCCGGGCATAGAAATCCCAGATCGAGAAACGCTGCGCCGAGAGCGAAGCCGTGATCTGGTTGATGATCAGGAAACCGGAGATGACGAAGAAGATGTCAACGCCGACAAAGCCGCCGCCAAATCCGGATATCGCGCCGTGATAACCGAGCACCGCGATGATCGAGATCGCCCGGAGGCCATCGATATGCGGCTTGTAGGCATCCGACGTTTGCGCGGAGGATCGGCCGGGGCGCCCGCGGGCGCTGTCGGAAACAAGAAGCATCGGACCCTTTCCCGGCACGCGAATGGCAGGTTTATGCGGCACACGGCCTGCCGCATCAAGCGAAACCCAGCCATTTCTGCTTTGGCGAATCGAAGGCGGCTTGCTTGCCGCGCCGCCGCCGCTCGTCTATAAGCAGCGCGGCCGCGCCGACACCCCTGGAGGCACCGCGGCCTTTTGTTGTTTCATAGAAGGAGAATACCGATGAGCACCGCTTACGAGCTCACGGCCTCCGTGCGCAACCGCGTGGGCAAGGGGGCCGCCCGGGCGTCGCGTCGCGAAGGCAAGATACCGGCCGTTATTTACGGCGACAAGCAGGCTCCGATCGCGATCGAACTGTCGCACAAGGATGTCTATCTGAAGCTTCATGCTGGCGGCTTCCTGACCACTGTCGCGACGATCGACGTCGATGGTGAAAAGATCCGCGTCATCCCCCGCGACTACTCGCTGCATCCGGTCACGGATCAGCCGGTCCACGTTGACTTCCTGCGCGTCTCGGCCGGCTCGACCATCCATGTCGAGATCCCCGTGCAGTTCATCAACGAGGACAAGTCCCCGGGCCTGAAGCGCGGCGGCGTTCTCAACATCGTTCGTCACGAAGTCGAGGTGAACTGCCCTGCGGACTCGATCCCCGAGCACATCGTCGTGGATCTGACGGGCCTCGACATCAACGACTCGGTGCACATCTCGGCCATTCAGCTGCCCGCCAATGTAAAGCCCGTCATCGATCGAGACTTTACCATCGCGACGATCGCAGCGCCGGCGGCCCTGACCTCGCAGGAGCAGGCCGAGGCGGATGCGGCGGCGGCTAAGGCGTAAGCCGCAGCCTGCCGGTTCGAGCAAGGGAGACGCGACATGCTCCTCATCGTCGGCCTCGGAAATCCCGGCGGCCAATATGCGCTCAACCGGCACAATATCGGTTTCATGGCGGCGGATGCCATCCACCGCCGCCATGGCTTCGGCCCCTGGCGCTCGCGCTTTTCCGCCGAGATCGCCGAGGGCACGCTCGCAGGCCGCAAGGTGCTGCTGATGAAGCCGCAGACCTATATGAACGACAGCGGCCGAGCCGTCGCCGATGCGTCTCGCTTCCTCAAGATCCCCAATGCCGACATCGTCGTCATCCATGACGAACTGGACCTTCCGCCCGGCAAGACCCGCATGAAAATCGGCGGCGGCCATGGCGGCCATAACGGGCTGCGGTCGATCAGTGCCCATATCGGCGAGGACTATCGCCGCCTGCGCGTGGGCATCGGCCATCCTGGCGCCAAGGAACTCGTGCACGCGCATGTGCTGCATGATTTCGCCCGCGTCGACGCCGAATGGATCAATCCGCTGCTGGACGCCATCGCCGACGCCGCCCCGCTCCTCGCCGACGGCAAAGATAACAGCTTCGCCAACCGCCTCCATCGCATCGGCGAAGCCGAGAAGCCGGCACGGCCAGTCAGGAAGGCGGAGGCCGTACCTTCCGAGGCCGCTCGCCAGCCGGACCAGCCGGCGCCGGATACGCCTCCGGACGGGCCCTTCGCCGCCGGGCTGAAGCGCCTTTTCGGCAAGAACGGCTGATTCGCACGCGCCTTGGCTGTCTGATCGTCGCATCGGCGTTGAAGGCGGGTTGCCGATACCTGCTCTCGGAAGATATGCAACACAACCGGATCATCCGGACGGTCCGCCTGATCAATCCCTTTGAGATCGGCCCATCCGTCATCCTCGACAAGAACTGAGAAAGCACCATGGGCTTCAAATGCGGGATCGTCGGTCTGCCGAATGTCGGCAAGTCGACCTTGTTCAACGCTCTCACCAAGACGGCGGCGGCACAGGCGGCCAACTATCCGTTCTGCACCATCGAACCGAATACGGGCGAGGTCGCCGTACCGGATCCGCGCCTTGCCCAGCTCGCGGCAGCCGGCAAATCGAAGGAAATCGTTCCGACGCGTCTCACCTTCGTCGACATCGCCGGCCTCGTGCGCGGCGCGTCGAAGGGCGAGGGCCTCGGCAACCAGTTCCTGGCCAATATCCGCGAGGTTGACGCCATTGCGCATGTGCTGCGCTGCTTCGAGGATGGCGACATCACCCATGTCGAGAACCGGATCGATCCGGTCGCCGATGCCGAGACCGTCGAGACCGAGTTGATGCTCGCCGATCTCGACAGTCTGGAGCGCCGCGTCGTCCCGCTCCGCAAGCGCTCCGCCACCGACAAGGAAGCGAAGCACCAGGTCGCATTGATGGACGGTGCGCTCGAACTGCTTCGCGAGGGCAAGCCGGCCCGCAAGCTGAAGGTCTCCGACGACGACCGCGCAACCTTCGACGCGCTGAACCTGCTCACCTCGAAGCCGGTGCTTTATGTCTGCAATGTCGAGGAGGCTTCGGCCGCCACCGGCAACGCCTATTCGCAGCGGGTCGTCGAGATGGCGGCCGCCGAGGGCGCCGGCTGCGTCGTGATCTCCGCGGCGATCGAGGCCGAAATCGCGCAGCTCGACGCCGCCGAACAGACGGACTTCCTGGATACGCTCGGCCTCGAAGAACCCGGCCTCGACCGGCTGATCCGCGCCGGCTACGAACTTCTGGGCCTCATCACCTATTTCACGGTGGGCCCGAAGGAAACGCGCGCCTGGACGATCACCGTCGGCACCAAGGCCCCGCAGGCGGCCGGCGTCATCCACTCCGATTTCGAGCGTGGATTCATCCGCGCCCAGACGATCGCCTTCGACGACTATGTAAAGTTCGGCGGCGAATCCGGCGCGAAGGAAGTTGGCCGCGCTCGCGATGAAGGCAAGGAATATGTCGTGGCGGACGGCGACGTGCTGCTCTTCCGCTTCAACACCTAGACTGGCCTAGAGCGAAGTGGACCAAGGCTCGCGCAAGGAAAGCGCGGCCCAACGACGACATAAAGCCATTCGGCGCTTCTGAGGAAACGCGGGATGGCTTGAAGCCGGTCACCGTCCGCTATCCGGCGGTGTCGCCGGCTTTCTGCGGGCCGCCGCGCGGCGTGGATGGCTTCTGGGACGCTTTCCCCCGCCGCCCCGAGCGGCCGGGGCTTCCCTTGCCATTCGGACCGCGAGCCTCGCTGTCCTTGCGCTCCGGTACGCGCTCCGCACTAGCGGGCGCCACCTCCGCGGATGCCTCTGGCGAATATTCCAGAACCTGAACCGGCAAGGCCGGCAGTTCCGCAACGGGCAACCTCACCGGAACGCTGTTCTGGGGAGCCTCGACGCCGTTGCGCGCCGGGTCGGAAGCGATCGAGCCCGCATCCCGTGGCGGCACGAATTCGGCTTCATTCCGCGCCGGCTCAGTCCTCGGAGGCACGGCGGCCTGTGCCTGACGTGTCGGTGGCAAAGCAGGACGGGCGCCGCTTGCATCCCGAGCGTCGGGAGAGCGCATCGCGGTGCCCTCACGCGGCGCAGCCGGGGAGGCGTGACGCGGCGCCTCGGCTGACCCCGGCTGAGGCAGTTGCGGGAGACGGTCCGCAGGCCGCATCGGCGCGTGCCGCGGGTCGGACCCCGGAGCGGGTTCCGGACGAGCCGCATGGGCAGCCGTATGATTGTCCACCGGACGCGCGTCTCGAGGCCTTACCTCGGAAGCGCGCCCCTCAATCAGCCGCGATTCGAAGCTTCGCGGCTCCGGCGGCCGGCTTTCAGTTGCTCTTCGTTCCGAAAGACGGGACTCGACATGCGGCTCGATCGGATGCGGCTCCGGCCGCCGCGGCTCGGCCGGACGCTGGGCTGCACCCCGGGACTCAGCTCGCCGGGCCTCGGCATGAAGGCGCTCTTCTGCGCGATGGCTACCCGGTTCCGGATGACGCGGTTCAGCGTGCCGCTCCTCGAAGGAACGGCGGGAAGCCGGTTCGGCTGCCCTCGGCTCCGGCGCCCGAAGGTCCCAAGAGCGTGGCTCGACCCGGCGTGCCGCCGTCTCGCGCGTCTCCCAGTTTCGCGCCTCGGCAAGCTTCAAATCGGGGAGACGGTCATCCATCGCTTCCGCGGCGGCCACGCGATGATCGATCGCAGCGAGCTCGACGGCCAGCGGATCGCGCCGTTCCGGCTGGGCACCTGCCGGGCGGCGGTCCGTGCGCGCCCAATCGGCATCGCGGTTGTCGTCACTGGCCGGCGCATCGGCATCGCGTTCCACCAGATCGGCGAGATTATCGTTGATGCGGAAGAGAATGACGATCGCTTCGCAGAGGATACGCGCAAACACGATTCCCGTGACGCCGCCGATGATCGATAGCGCGATTACGATCAGGCCACCGACTTCGTCGGCCTGCAGGGAGTGGACTCCCGCCAGCACGCCATAGCCGCCGCCAAGGACCGACAGCCCAGCCACAAGCCAGAACAGGACCTCGATCGCGTTTGTGGCGACGAAGCGATCCCATCTGAAGATGTCGAAGAACGAGTTCATTCCATCATCCCGACCGAGACCGGATGGTACAGGCTGCAAGCCGTGCTGGTAAGGCCGGTTGCGGTCAATGCCGAAATTGTTGCAGCCGCGTCACAGCTCCGCGCGCGCCGCCGCCTCCCAGGCCAGGAATCCCGGGTCTTTCGTCAGTGTTGCGACATATTCGGCCGAAACTGTGGAGAGGGGCGGTGCATAGCTGCGGAAGCGGCTCACGACCGGGGCGAACATTGCATCGGCAATCGTGAAGGCGCCGAAGAGATAGGGACCGCCAGCTCCGAATCGGCTGCGGCACGCTTTAAAGATCGCTTCGATCCGCGCGACATCGGCAGCAACGCCATCCTCGCCGAGCCCTTCGCCGGGCCTCTCGGCGAACAGATCCATCGGCAGGAATTTGCGCATGCGATGGAAGCCGGAGTGCATCTCGGCCGAAACCGACCGAGCGATCGCTCTAGCCGCGGGATTTCGAGGCCAGAGCTGCTTCTCCGGGTAGCATTCGGCGAGATATTCGCAGATCGCCAGCGAATCCCAGACCGTGAGCGGCTCCGGTCCCCGGCGATCGATGAGCGCCGGGACGAGGCGCGACGGGCTAAATTCCGAAATCGCGGCGGTCGTGCCGTCCGAGCGCAGGCGAATCACCGTCTCGTCGAACGTGGCGCCGGTGCGGTGAAGGACCATCCAGGGGCGCATCGACCAGGTTGACCAGATGCGCGTTCCCAGGACGATGGTGAAATCGGCCAATCTCAATGTCCCTCGAAGCTGACGAGCGTGCGAATCGGAACGCCGAGCGCGCGCAGCTTGTCCGCGCCGCCGAGCGCCGGCAGGTCGATGATGAAGCAGGCCGCTTCGACCACCGCCCCCATCTCGCGCAGAAGCTTCACCGCCGCTTCAGCCGTACCGCCCGTCGCGATCAAATCATCGACGAGGAGCACCCGCTCGCCCGGAACGATCGCATCGACATGCATCTCGATCTGGTCGGTGCCATATTCCAGCGCGTAGGTCGTGCTCACCGTCTTCCAGGGCAGCTTGCCCTTCTTGCGGATCGGCACGAAGCCGGCCGAAAGCTGGTGCGCCACGGCACCGCCGACGATGAAGCCGCGCGCCTCGATCCCGGCAACCTTGTCGATCTTGGCGCCGGCCCAGGGCTGGACCAGTTCGTCCACCGTGCGGCGGAAGGCTCTCGCATCGCCGAGCAGCGTAGTGATGTCACGGAACAGGATGCCGGGAGACGGGTGATCCGGGATCGAGCGAATGGCGGCGGCGATATCGAAGGGAACGGAGCTCATGCTGGCTTTCACGTCGAATACGGGTTGGGCGTTAGGCTTGCCTCAGCTTTGGGCCCGCGTCCAGAGAAACGCCGCGAATTCGATCACAGCACCCTCCCCGCCACTGCGTCGAGCTTGGCCACGAGTTCAGGATCGCGGGCATGGGGGGCGGTCATGATGGCGTGGTCGAGGGATCGATCCGAGCCGATCGGGCAGAGCTCGTGTTCGGCCGGGAAATCCAGCGCCAGCCGGGCGACAAGCCGCTGCGCCTTGTCGCGATTGTCCCCCAGAACCGCGATGACTTGCTCGACGCTCACCGCCGCATGGCCGGGATGCCAGCCGTCATAATCGGTCACCATGGCGATCGTCGCATAGGCGATCTCGGCCTCGCGGGCGAGCTTCGCCTCCGGCATGTTGGTCATGCCGATAACGTCCGCGCCCCAGCTCCGGTGCAGGTGCGATTCGGCGGCGGAGGAAAATTGCGGACCCTCCATGGCGACATAGGTGCCGCCGACATGATGGTCGATGGCTTCAGCAACCGCGGCGAGCCGGATGCGCTCGACGAGCTTCGGCGCCACGGGATGAGCGAAGGAGACATGGCCGACGCAGCCATTGCCGAAGAAGGACGACGCGCGCGCCACCGTCTTGTCGATGAACTGGTCGATGAGCACGAAATCGCCGGGAAAAAGCTCCTGCTTCAGCGAGCCGACCGCCGAGACCGAGACGAGATCGGTGACGCCGGCCCGCTTCAGCGCGTCGATATTGGCGCGGTAGTCGATGCCCGATGGCGACAGACGATGGCCACGTCCGTGGCGCGGCAGAAAGACGATCTCCGTCATGCCGATGCGCCCGAAGCGCAGTTGGTCTGAAGGCTGGCCCCAGGGGCTCGGCACGTCGCGCCATTCCGCGTCTTCGAGGCCGGGAAGATCGTAGAGACCCGATCCGCCGATGATGCCGAGAACCGCCTTGGTCATGTGCCGCTCCTTCGCCGTCTCACGGCCATTTCACGACTGGTGGCATGGAAGAGAGGATCGAGTCGATATTGCCGCCGGTTTTCAAGCCGAAGATCGTGCCGCGATCGTAGAGCAGGTTGAATTCGACATAGCGCCCGCGGCGGATCAATTGCTCCTCGCGGTCGGCCTCGGTCCAAGGCGTTTCGTAATTGGCGCGCACGATCGCCGGATAGGCATCGAGGAAGGCGCGGCCGACATCCTGCGTGAAGGCGAAATCGGCGTCGAAATCGCCGGAATGCAGCCCGTCATAGAAGATGCCGCCGATGCCGCGGGACTCGCCGCGATGCTTCAGGAAGAAATACTCGTCGCACCAGGCTTTGTATCGGGGATAGTCGGCGACGGCGTGCGGCTCGCAGGCCGACCGCATCGCCGCATGGAACCGAACCGAATCGGGATCTTCCTGCGTGCGTCGGCGAATCAGCACCGGGGTCAGATCGGCGCCGCCGCCGAACCATTGCTTCGTCGTCACCACCATGCGCGTGTTCATATGCACGGCCGGGACGTTCGGGTTCGTCATATGGGCGATCAGCGAGATGCCGGCGGCCCAGAAGCGCGGATCTTCGGCGGCCCCCGGCATGTCCTTGGCGAATTCCGGCGCGAAGCTGCCATGGACCGTCGAGACATGCACGCCGACCTTCTCGAACAGCCGGCCATGCATCAGCGCCATGGTGCCGCCGCCACCATCGGCCCCCGTATGATCGGTTCGCTGCCACGGCTTCCTCACGAAACGTGCCGGTTCGCCGGGATGGACCCCCGCCGGGGCCTCAGCCTCCAGCTGCTCGAAAGCGGCGATGATCCGGCCCTGCAGCTCGGCGAACCAGGCGGCCGCGCGCGCCTTCTTCTCCTCGATCCCCTCGGGCAAACTCATGCTTCATTTCCTGAAAGACTTGCGAACCCGCCGATCTGCCGCAGCGCCTCGCCCGCTACCATGGCGACCGTCATGGCAAGATTGATCGAGCGCAAGCCCGGCCGCATCGGCACGAGGAGACGGGCATCCGCCGTCGCGTGAACGGAAGCCGGCACCCCGGCGCTCTCCCGCCCAAACAGCAGGAAATCATCGGCTGCAAAGCCGAAATCGACATAGGACCGATCGCCACCCGTCGTAAAGAGCACCAGCCGCCCGCCGTCGCGCCGTCGCGTTTGGTCGAAGGCCGCAAAGGAAAGGTGGCGGCGGAGCACCGCCTGCTCCACATAGTCCATGCCGGCCCGCTTCAGCCCGCGATCCGAAAGATCGAACCCGGCCGGCTCGATCAAATCGACCTCCACGCCGAGACAGGCGGCGAAACGCAGGATCGCGCCGGTATTGTGCGGAATGTCGGGCTGGTAGAGGACGATACGGGGCATCGGGACGGAAACGCGCTCCATCTTCGTTGAAGGAATGCCGGCGACGGCGGCACAAGGTCAAAAATGCTCCGCTTCTTCGAACATCTGATCGACCCCTTCGCGCCGGCCGGCGACAATCCGCCGAGCGGACTGCTCGCTTTCTATCGCCATTTCCTGCTGCCCGTCTGGCCCTATGTCGTCGCACTCATGGCCGCCGGCCTCGCCGTCTCGCTCGCCGAAGTCGCGATCTACTCCTATGTCGGCCGCCTCGTCGACATGATGAGCCACGCCACGGCGGCGGATTTTGTCGGCCAGTATGGCTGGCAGCTCGCCACGATGGCGATCGTCGTCGTCATCCTGCGCCCGCTCGTCAACGCGGTGCAGACCGTTCTTTCCAACCAGACTCTGCCGCCGGCGCTGACCGCACGCATCCGCTGGCTCAACCATCTTCATGTCGTCGGCCAGTCCTATTCCTTCTTCCAGAACGATTTTTCCGGCCGCATCGTCACCAAGATCGTGCAGACCGGCTCGGCGATGACGCAATCGATCACGCAAGTGATCGACGCGCTCTGGGTGATCTCCGTCTTTGTTGTCAGCGCGCTGGTGATCTTCGCCGAGGTGAGCTGGTGGATGGCCGCGCCGCTGGTGATCTGGGTCGCCGTGCTGGCGACGCTGGCGGCGCTGTTCGTGCCGCGCGTGCGCAAGCGCGCCGCCGCCGCTTCCGAGGCGCGTTCGCTGCTGACCGGCAAGCTCGCCGACATTTACGGCAATATCCAGACGGTGAAGCTCTTCGCCCGCGATGGCCGTGAGGAAGAGACGGCCAAGGTCGCCATTGCTGAACAGACCGGGCGCCTGCTCGACCAGAATCGCCTGCTGACCACGCTCTCGATCCTGCTGCAGATCTCGAACGCCCTGCTGATTGGGGCGACCGGCGCCATTGCCGTCGCGCTCTGGATGCGCACCGCGATCAGCCCGGGCGAAACCGCCGTGGCGCTCGGGCTCGTCATGCGGCTCACCGTCATGTCCGGCCGCGTGATGATGACGCTCACCGGCCTTTTCGACAATGTCGGCACGGTCGAGGACGGCATGCGCACCATCGCCAAGCCGCATGGCCTTGTCGATCGAGAGGATGCGCCCGACCTCGTTGTTCGCAAGGGCGAGATCGTCTTCGACCATGTCGGCTTCGCCTATGGCGGCCCGACGCCCGTGCTGCACGATATTGATTTGACGGTCCGCCCCGGCGAGCGCATCGGCCTGGTCGGCCGTTCGGGCGCCGGCAAGACGACCTTGGTCAGCCTGCTGCTGCGCCTCTACGATCTGGAAGCCGGAGCAATCCGCATCGACGGGCAGGATATTTCCGACGTGACGCAGGCCTCGCTGCGCACCGCGATCGGCGTCGTCACGCAGGACACCGCCCTGCTCAACCGGTCGATCCGCGACAATATTCGCCTGGGCCGGCCGGACGCCGACGAGGCGTCGATCATCGAGGCGACCCGGCGCGCCGCCGCCGACGGCTTCATCGCCCATCTCGTCGACCCGCGCGGCCGCAAGGGCCTCGACGCCCATGTCGGCGAGCGCGGCGTCAAGCTCTCGGGCGGCCAGCGCCAGCGCATCGCCATCGCCCGCGTCCTGCTCAAGGACGCGCCGATCCTGATTCTGGACGAGGCGACCTCGGCGCTCGATTCCGAGATCGAGGCAGTGATCCAGGAACAGCTTTCGACCCTGATGGACGGCAAGACGGTGATCGCGATCGCGCACCGGCTCTCGACCATCGCTGCGATGGACCGCCTCATCGTCATGGATGACGGCCGCATCATCGAGACCGGCACGCATCAGGAGTTGCTGGAGCGACAGGGCCTCTACGCCCAACTCTGGGCCCGACAGTCCGGCGGCTTCATCGGCGACCGCGCCCCGCACGAGATCGCGGCAGAGTAGGTTCAGTCCCCCTCCCCCATCGCATGCCGCATGTCGATTTCCGGCACGCGGCCGGTCTCCAGAAGGCTCTTGAGCCCGGACAGGATGATCGGCCAGCCGCGTCTTCCGCCTTCGAGGAACGCCTCGGAGATCGGCCCGGCATGGTCCTCGGTCATGGTCAGGCGGCAGGCTTCGCCAGCGGGCTCAATCTCGAAGGAAACCATCGTCTCCGGCAGGTCCGCCGCCTTCAGCGCCTCGACGGTCCACGTGAAGCGAACGAGGCGCGGCGGGTCAATCTCGGCGATGGTGCCCGAGACGTCGACGTTGCCGTCCGGCATGCGATATCGAACGACCCCGCCCGGCCGCCAGTCTGATTCGACGGTGCGGCCGAAAAAGTAGCGCCGGCTCTGCAGGCCTTCGGTAAGCGCCGACCAGATCGCCTCGCGCGTCGCGGCGATGTAGATGACGTAGTTAGTCGGCGACACGCTCATGCTGGGTCTCTCCGCTCTGCAAGTTGTCCTCTGTCGCGAAATCGCAACAGGGCGACGCGAATGCAGCACAGGGGTTGCAAAAGCGGTCGCCTTTGGCGCGGATCGGATTATAAGCGAAACCTACCTGTCGCCGCGACGGTCGCGGACGGATTCGAGGTCATGGAGGGCTGGATGAAGATCAATCGCTCCGCTGTCCGCGCCGAATTCCGTCCGTTTGAGGCAATGGCTACCCGCCACTAGCCCTATCGCCAGCGGATAGCGGCCGGACGGCTCGACGACCGGCTTCCCTTATTTCCTCTTCTTCCATCGTCCGTGATCCGCCTGGCCTGCGCCAGCGGCGGGTTGCTCATTTCCGGTCAGCCCGCATGCGCCCACCTTGCGCATAGAGGCCATGCCTTCAAGGTTCAGCCATGTTCCGTTTCTTTGAGACCCGCATCGATCCGTTCAAGCCGAGCGACACGTCGATGCCGCCCACGACGCTGTGGGGCTTCTACATGCGCTATTGCCGGCAGGTCTGGCCGTGGCTGCTCGCCTTGATGGTCGTTGGGCTCGTCGTGTCGCTCATCGAAGTTTCGATGATGCGCTACATCGGCTCGATCGTGGACGTCCTGAAAACGACGTCGCCGAGCCAGGTCTTCGCCGATTACGGGCCCACTTTCCTGTGGATGGGCTTCGTCATCATGGTGGCGGCGCCGATCTCGCACATATTGCACGACCTCCTGAACCAGCAGGCGATCGCGCCCTCCTTGACCAATCTGGTCCGCTGGCAGACGCACCGCTACGTGCTGCGCCAGTCCATGACTTTCTTCGCCAATGATTTCGCGGGCCGCATTGCCTCGAAGATTGTGCAGACCGGCCCGGCGTTGCGGGAATCGGTGACGCAAATCATCGATGCGATCTGGTTCGTGATCATCTTCGCAGTGTCAGCACTGATCATTTTCTTCGATGCCGACTGGCGGCTGACGATTCCGCTTTCGGTCTGGATCGTCCTCTATACGACGACCCTCGTCTATTTCGTGCCGCGGATTCGCGACCGCGCCACCGCGATGTCGGAGGTACGCTCGGTTCTCACCGGGCGCATCGTCGACAGCTACACCAATATCCAGACGGTCAAGCTGTTCGCCCACCCCGACCGGGAGGACGACTACGCGCACGAGATCCTCACGGAACATCTCGCGACCTTCCAGAGCGAGACGCGTCTCATCACGATGATGAACGCCCTCGTCTCGGTGCTGAACGGCACGCTCATCGTCGCGACCGGCGCGCTGGCCGTCTGGCTGTGGTCGACGGCGAGCATCACGCTCGGCTCGATTGCCGTCGCCTCGGGCCTCGCGATCCGCATCTCCAATATGTCCGGCTGGATCATGTGGGTCTCGATCGGCATCTTCGAGCAGATGGGAACCGTGCAGGAAGGGCTCGAGACGATCGCGCGCCCCTATTCGCTGCTCGACAAGCCGGAGGCTGAGAACCTCGTCGTCTCCAAGGGCGAGATCCGCTTCGACAAGGTCCACTTCCACTACGGCAAGAAAGGCGGCGTCATCGAGGACCTGTCGCTGACGATCAAGCCGGGCGAGAAGGTCGGCCTCGTGGGACGATCGGGCGCGGGCAAGTCGACGCTCGTCAACCTGCTGCTGCGCTTCTACGACACGGAGGGCGGCTCGATCCGCATCGACGGGCAGGATGTCTCGGCCGTGCGCCAGGATTCGCTGCGCCAGCAGATCGGCCTCGTCACGCAGGACACCTCCCTGCTCCACCGTTCCGTCCGCGACAACATCCTGTACGGGCGGCCGGAGGGCAGCGAGGCCGAAGTGCTGGAGGCGACGCGGCGCGCCCATGCCGACGGCTTCATTGTCGGTCTGTCCGATCCGCATGGGCGCATCGGCCTCGACGCTCATGTCGGCGAGCGCGGGGTCAAGCTCTCCGGCGGCCAGCGCCAGCGCATCGCCATCGCCCGCGTCCTGCTGAAGGACGCGCCGATCCTGGTGCTCGACGAGGCCACCTCGGCGCTTGATTCGGAAGTCGAGGCCGCGATCCAGGAGAGCTTCACCGAGCTGATGGCCGGCAAGACGGTGATCGCGATCGCCCACCGCCTCTCGACCATCGCGGCGATGGACCGTCTGGTCGTGCTCGACCGCGGCCGCATCGTCGAGACCGGCCGCCATGACGAGCTGCTGCGCGCAGGCGGCCTCTATGCCAGCCTTTGGCACCGCCAGTCGGGCGGATTTCTCGACGCAGCGTGAGCGAAAGGCCGCTGCCCCTTGTCGGGCAGCGGCCTTTGGTCGACGATGTGGCACTGCATCCGGTCGCGCCGACCACCCGTCCCGGCCTGCCTCCGCGACAATTGGCGCATGGCCGTCGCGCTCTCTGGACATTGTGGCTGGACGGTGGCTAAACAGCTTCTAACCTGAACGGTGGGAAGCCGCATGGCATCCCGCAATTTCGGCCGAGCTTCGGTGATCGGGTATTGGCCCGAGAAAGCCGGACACGGACGAGGGGCAGATTGTCCCGACGGATTGAGAGAGGGGAGTTATCTTGGCATCCAGCGCTACGGCAGAACCGACCCGCCGCGACTTTCTCTTCATCGCCACCGGTGCGGTTGGAGCAGTCGGCCTGGCGGCGACGGTGTGGCCTTTCATCAACCAGATGAACCCCGACGCCTCGGCTCTGGCGCTCGCCTCGACCGAAGTCGACATCAGCTCGGTCAAGGAAGGCGAGTCCGTCACGGTGAAGTGGCGCGGCAAGCCGGTCGTCGTGCGTAATCGCACGGCCAAGGAGATCGACGAGGCGAAGGCCGCGGCGCTCTCCGATCTGAAGGACCCGATCGCCCGCAACGCGAACCTCCCCGCGGATGCGGCCGCGACCGATGCCAACCGCGCCGCTACCGGCAAGGAAAACTGGTTCGTGATGGTGAATGTGTGCACCCATCTCGGCTGCATTCCGCTGGGCCAGGAGGGCGAGTACAATGGCTGGTTCTGCCCCTGCCACGGCTCGGTCTATGATACGGCGGGACGCATCCGCAAGGGACCCGCGCCGGAGAACATGGCCGTTCCGGTCTATTCGTTCCTGAGCGACACCAAGATCAAGATCGGCTGACGGGAGCCAAGGCAAAATCATGTCCGGACCATCAACATACCAGCCGAAAAATCCCGCCCTGAAGTGGCTGGAGGCGCGCCTGCCAATCGGCGGGCTGATCCATTCCTCGTTCATCGTGTTCCCGAACCCGCGGAACCTGAACTATTTCTGGACCTTCGGCGGCATTCTCGCCTTCATGCTCGTCGCGCAGATCGCGACAGGCGTGGTACTCGCCATGCACTACACCGCCCACACGACGCTGGCCTTCGCTTCGGTCGAAGGCATCATGCGCGACGTGAATGGCGGCTGGATGCTGCGCTATCTGCATGCCAATGGCGCGTCGATGTTCTTCATCGCCGTCTACATCCATATCTTCCGCGGCCTTTATTACGGCTCCTACAAGGCGCCGCGCGAAGTGCTGTGGATCCTTGGCATGATCATCTTCCTGCTCATGATGGCCACCGGCTTCATGGGATACGTTCTGCCCTGGGGCCAGATGTCGTTCTGGGGCGCGACCGTGATCACCAATCTCTTCAGCGCCATTCCGCTGGTCGGCAATTCGATCGTGACCTGGCTGTGGGGAGGCTTCTCCGTCGACAATCCGACGCTGAACCGCTTCTTCGCCCTGCACTATCTCCTGCCCTTCATGATCGCGGGCGTCGTCGTCCTGCACATCTGGGCGCTGCATGTGCCGGGATCGAACAACCCGACGGGCGTATCGGTGAAGGACAAGCAGGACACCCTGCCCTTCCACCCCTACTTCACCGTCAAGGACGCGCTCGGCCTCGTCATCTTCCTGATCTTCTATTGCTGGTTCGTATTCTACGCGCCGAACTATATGGGCCACGCCGACAACTACATCGAGGCCAACCCGCTGGTGACGCCTGCCCATATCGTTCCGGAATGGTATTTCCTGCCGTTCTACGCGATCCTGCGTTCGATCCCTGACAAGCTCTCGGGCGTCATCGCGATGTTCGGCGCCATTGCCGTGCTGTTCGTCGTGCCGTGGCTCGATACGTCGAAGGTCCGCTCGGCGAATTTCCGCCCGCTCTATCGCCAGTTCTTCTGGATCTGGGCGATCGTGGCCGTCGGGCTCGGCTATATCGGCGCCATGCCGCCGGAGGGTGCCTATCTGATCGTCGGCCGCATCCTCACCGCCTATTACTTCATTCACTTCCTGGTCATCCTGCCGCTTCTCGGCCTTCTCGAGAAGCCGAAGCCGCTGCCGGCCTCGATCATGGAGTCGGTGCTCGGCAAGGGTGGCGCGCCGGTGACGGCGGGGGCGCCCTCGGCGCCGCAGAGCAAGTGACCGGCGGGACAGGAAACGGATCGACCATGATGAAGACGCTTTCCGGTACCTTCGCCCGCATCGGCCTCGGCCTGATGCTCGGCGCCGCCGCATTCTCCTTCGTCGGCGGCCCAGCGGCTGCCAATGAAGAAGGCGCGGAAGCCGCTCCGACGCACTTCCCGATCGTGAAGCCCAATCTGGAGCCCTGGTCCTTTGCCGGGATCTTCGGCCGCTACGATACGGCTCAGCTCCAGCGCGGTTATCAGGTCTACAAGGAAGTCTGCGCCGCCTGCCACTCGATGCACCTGCTCTCGTTCCGCAATCTGGCGCAGCCGGGTGGGCCGAGCTTCAGCGTTGCGCAGGCGCAGACCGTCGCCGCCAGCTACCAGGTCCAGGACGGCCCGAACGACGCAGGCGACATGTTCGAGCGTCCCGGCCGCCTCTCGGACCGCTTCCCGTCGCCCTTCCCCAATCCGGAAGCCGCCGCCGCCGCCAACAATGGCAAGGCGCCGCCGGACCTGTCGCTGATGGCGAAGGCGCGCGCCGTCGAGCGCGGTTTCCCCTGGTTCGTCCTCGATCTCTTCACCCAGTACGAAGAGGGTGGCCCGGACTACATCCATGGCCTGCTGACAGGCTATAAGGATGCGCCTCCCGGCATGACGATCCCGCCGGGCCTGCACTACAACCCGCATTTCGTCAGCGGCCCGGCGATTGCCATGCCGCCCCCCCTCTCGGACGGCCAGGTGACCTATACCGACGGCTCGCCGCAGACGGTCGACCAGTATGCGCGCGACGTCTCGGCTTTCCTGATGTGGGGCGCCGAGCCCCATCTGGACGCGCGCAAGCGCACGGGTTTCCAGGTCATCATCTTCCTGCTGGTCTTCGCCGGACTGCTCTATGTGACGAAGAAGAAGATCTGGGCCAAGGTCGCTCACTGACGACCCTGCCCTGGTTTCACCCGATCATGACCGGCGCCGCCTCGCGGCGCCGGTTTTTTGGTTCGCGAGGGGTCTATTGCTGGGCGGCGACCATCATCTGCAACCGCCGCCTTAGCGCCTCGACGTCCGGCGCGAAGCCCTGCGCGATCCACCAGCGTTCCAGATCGCGAAGCACGAGACCGACCAGCGGCCCACGGCCGATGCCCTGCTCGACCACGTCGCGGCCCGACAGCGGGAATTCCGGGATGGCCCAGTTGCTTGCGTCGTCACACCTCGTTCGAGCTTCCTCGGGCGCCAGGAACCCTTTCGCGGCTGCGTAGAGCAAGCCGTCTTGGAATGCTTCCCGGCCGATCCTATAGAGCTGCACCCGGTCCTCGTCGGGGCCACCGACGCGAGCCGCTGGTACCGCCGCCAGTGCCGCCACCATGCGGTCGCGCTCCTTACCGGAAAGGCGGAACCGCCGGGCGATGCGGTCGATATCCTCGCCGACCATGGCGAAGATCACGGCAAAGCGCAGCGCCGGCACTCCCTCCTTGCCGAAGAGTTCGACGAAGCGATGGAACGCCGCGAGGTCGGCGACGCCCGCCGCGACCAAGGGCAGGATGCCGCTTTCCTGCATCAGCGCGATCGTATCGGCCGCTCGGCGGGCGACGACGAGCTTGCGCATCTCCAGCCCGATCCGCTCGGCGGAAAGCTCCGTCAGATCCTGTCGGGCACGGATCGCCGCGCCCAGCCCCTCGGCGTCGGGGGCCCCTTCGCCGAAGGCCGCGTGGAAACGGAAAAAGCGAAGCACCCGCAGCCGGTCTTCCTCGATCCGCCGCTCAGCAGAACCGATGAAGCGTACGCGTCGTGCCTCGATATCGCCGAGCCCGCCGACGAAATCGTAGAGCCGGCCATCGGCATCGACGGACAGCGCATTCATGGTGAAGTCGCGGCGCGTCGCATCGGCTTCCCAGTCGCGGCCAAAGCGGACGACGGCGCGGCGCCCATCCGTCTCGACATCGACACGCAGCGTCGTGACCTCGACCACGCGGTGGTAGCCGATGATGGTGATCGTGCCATGGTCGATACCGGTCGGGACGGTCTTGAGCCCGGCCGCGCCGGCTCGCTTCACGATTGTCTCCGGGAGGGCCGTCGTCGCGATGTCGATATCGCCCTGGTCAGGCAAGCCCATGAGGTGGTTTCGGACGGCGCCGCCGACCACCCTCGCCTCCTCGCCGTCTTCCGAAAGCAGGCCCAGCACCCGCTGCACCAGGGGCTCGGCGAGAAAAGCCGCCGCCGAAAGATCCAGTGCGCTCAATCAAAACTCCCGGGGACAAGCTGACCATTTTCGATTCGGGCCGGATGATAGGTGGTCTTCTCGCCATTGCCGGAGACCGAAACAAGGACGCCGATCGCGATCAGCATGAGGACCACCCCGGCGGCTGCCAGGCGGCCCCAGAGCTTGAGCGACCAGTCCTCGCGCCCCGGCACCACGCCAGCGGTGACGAACCGCCATCCGCCATAGAAGACAAAGGGCAGCAGGAAGGCGACGACAGTAAAGGCCAGGAAGCGCACCATTTCAGGCAAACAGCCTTTCATAGAGACCGCGGATGATCCCGGCGGTGATCCCCCAGATATAGTGCTCATCATAGGGCATTTCGTAGAAGGAATGGCGAACGCCGTCGAATTCGCGGCTGCCGATGTGGTGATTGCGCGGGCTCATCAGGAAGGCGAGCGGGACTTCGAAGGCGAGATCGACCTCGTGTGGATTGAGCACGAGGTGGTGGCGGGGATCGACGCGAGCGACGACCGGCGTGATGTGGAAGCCCGTACCTGCAATATACGGATCGAGCCGACCGATCGGTTCGACCAGCGCCGGATCCAGCCCTATCTCCTCCTGCGCCTCGCGAATGGCGGCGGCCGCGGCATCGGCATCCTCAGGATCGATGGAGCCGCCGGGAAACGAAATCTGGCCGGCGTGCTGGCGCAGCGTTGCCGTTCGGCGCGTCATCAAAAGGGTCGGCTCGTCGCGTCCCACGACCGGGATCAGGACGGCGGCCGGCCGCGCCTTGAAGCCCGCCGGCGGATGAAACTCGGGATTGAGCACCGTCTCGCCTTCGACGATGCCGCCGCCCGGTGCCAGCGGCGCCAGCCGCAGCCTGGCATGGGGAAAGAAGACACTCGGCCGGAATGGATCGCTCTCGGGTCGCATCGCTAGCTCCGCCCGGCCGGATGGCTCTCGGCAATGACGAAGAATTGACCGGCTGATTCGACCCCCAGCCGATCATCCCGCTCTTCAAGAATCCCGACGAGGCTGGCAGCGGCGGCGCGGGTCAGCCGCGCCTCGAGGCGCGGCCGCACCATGACATAGGGAATGAAGGCATCGTCCCTCGCACCTACCTGGATGCGCAGCGGATGGTCGGCATCAACCGGCACGGCTTCGCCAAGATTGGTCAGGATAAGGAGCCTCCGTGGCGGCCCCTCCTCATAGCCGAGATCTACCGCCAGGAACGGAACATCCTCGACCTCGATCGTGAGCTTTTCATAAGGCGTCACGAGCACATAGGAGCCATCCGCTTCTCGGCGGAGAATGCGGGCAAAGAGGCGCGTCATCGCCTCGCGCTCGATCCGGCGGCCCTCGTGATACCACGCCCCGGCGCGGTCGATGCGGATGTCGATCGAACTGCAGAGCGCAGGATTCCACAGATGAACGGGGGCGCCGCTCGTTCCGCCCTCGACGGCGGCAGCCCAGCGTGCGAGGTACGAAACGGGTCCGAATTCCGTCTCGGCCTTCGTTTCGCCTTCCTTTGACACTGGCATGCTTCTTGAAGTTCCTGCGATGACGGCAGTGAAGACCGGGCCGATCCTCTTCGGGCGATCGCCAAGCGCGCTCTCGTCTCCCCGTCGATCGAAACTATATGGGTGGCCATGAGCGTATTCAATCAGAGCGAAGTTCACGCCGCCGACCCAGCCAGGCTGGTGGCGGATGCCGATGCGGCCGTGGCGACGATCAAGTCGGCGCGCGAGGCGATCGGCAAGGTCATCTTCGGCCAGGAGATGGTGGTCGAGCGGGCGCTCGTGACGCTGCTCGCCGGCGGCCATGGCCTGCTCGTCGGCGTGCCGGGCCTTGCCAAGACCAAGCTGGTCGAGACACTCGCGACCGTCCTCGGCCTCGATGAACGCCGCGTCCAGTTCACGCCCGACCTGATGCCTTCAGACATCCTCGGCTCCGAGGTCATGGACCAGGATGCCGATGGCCGCCGGGCCTTCCGCTTCGTCAAAGGGCCGGTCTTCGCCCAGCTCCTGATGGCCGACGAGATCAACCGCGCCAGCCCACGCACGCAGTCCGCGCTGCTGCAGGCCATGCAGGAATATCACGTCACCATAGCGGGCCAGCGCTACGATCTGCCGGCTCCGTTCCATGTGCTGGCAACGCAGAATCCTCTGGAGCAGGAGGGCACCTATCCCCTGCCCGAGGCGCAGCTCGACCGCTTCCTGCTGCAGATCGACGTGCTCTATCCCGATCTTGAAGCCGAGCGGCGCATGCTGTTCGAGACGACGGGCGCCAGCGAGGCGGCGCCGAAGGCCGTCACGACGGCGGCCGAGCTGCAGGCGATGCAGCATCTCGTCCGCCGCCTGCCCGTCGGCGAGAGCGTCGTCGAGGCGATTCTCAGCCTCGTTCGCTCCGCGCGGCCCGGCGGGATTCCGGATGCGAAGCTGACCGAAGCGATCGCCTGGGGGCCTGGTCCGCGCGCCAGCCAGGCGCTGATGCTCGCCGTTCGCGCCCGCGCGCTGATCGACGGCCGCTACGCCCCGTCGATTGACGACGTGCTGGCGCTGGCTGAGCCGGTCCTGCAGCACCGCATGAGCCTTTCCTATGCGGCGCGGGCTGACGGCCTCTCCGTGCGCGACGTCATCGCGCGGCTCAAGTCTCGGATCGGGTGAATCGGGTGAACGGAAGCGCCGCGTCATCGGCGGGCCGGGAGCGGCCGAACCGCTCGCTCGGCGAGGCGAAGACGCTTGCGGATCGATTGCCTTCTTTGCTCGTCGAAGCACGCCACGTCGCGACCACCGTTCTTGCCGGCTGGCATGGCCGTCGCCGCGCTGGCTCGGGCGAGACGTTCTGGCAGTTCCGTCCTTTCGTCACCGGCGAAGCGCCCGGGCGGATAGACTGGCGCCGCTCGGCCCACGACGATCATCTCTATGTCCGCGAGCGCGAATGGGAAGCGGCGCACACGGTCTGGCTCGCCGCCGATCTCTCCGCCTCGATGGAATTTCGCTCGCCCCTGGCGCTTGCCGCCAAGGCAGACCGGGCACTGGTGCTGCTGCTCGCACTCGCCGAAATGCTGTCGGAAGCCGGCGAGCGGATCGGCCTGCTCGGCCTTGCCGATCCCGTCCTCGCCCGCAATGCAGCCGAACGACTGGCATTGACGCTCTCGTATGGTACCGACGGCGCGACCGCCCTTCCCGACGCCCGCCGCCTGACGCGCTTTTCCGATCTGGTCGTCATCGGCGATTTTCTCGATCCGATGGATGAGATCGAGCGTCGCTTCGGCGAGTTCGCCCGGGCCGGCGCCACGGTCCATCTCGTCGAGATTCGCGATCCCTATGAGGAGACGTTCCCCTATGCCGGACGCACCGAGTTCCGCGACGCGGAGAGCGGAGCTATCTATACCGCCGGCCGGGCGGAGCGCATCGCCGAGGCCTATCTTCGCCAGATCGCGGCCCGCCGCGAGCATCTGACGGCGCTCTGCCGCCGACTTGGCTGGACCTATCTCGTCCACCGCACCGATCATCCTGCCACCGAGCCACTGCTTGCCCTGCATCGGCGACTGGCCGAGCGAATCGGTGCCGGGAGAGTGACATGATCGGAAGCCTACCCCTCGCCTTCGCCGCGCCGTTTGTGCTTTCGGCGCTGGTGTTGCTGCCGGCAATATGGTGGCTGCTGAAGCTGACGCCGCCGCGTCCGCGCGTCGAGAGCTTCCCGCCGACCCGGATCCTGGCTGAGATCGCGGCGAAGGAAGAGCAGCCGGCGCGCAGCCCCTGGTGGCTGACGGCGCTCCGCCTGCTGCTCGCCGCCTTGGTCATCCTGGCGCTCGCCGGTCCCGTCTGGCGCCCCGCCGGCGAGAACGCGGCCGGCGACGGCACGCTGCTGCTCGCCATCGACAATGACTGGGCCGCCGCTCGCGATTGGCCGTCCCGCCTCGACACGGCGAAGCGGATCGTCGACCTTGCCGATCGCGTCGGCCGGCCGATCGTCCTGGTCGCGACCGCCGATCCGGCCAACCAGGAGCTGGCGCCTGCCGATGCCGCGACGATCCGCACAAGACTGGACGCGCTCGCCCCCCGCCCCTATGCCGCCAACCGCGCGGCTCTCGCCGCCGCGCTCGCCGGCACGGTTGGCTCGATCGGCGGAACGGTCTGGCTGGCAAGCGGGCTCGGCGGCGCCGATGCCGATGCGTTTGCAAGCTTCCTGAACGATCGCTTGAAGGTGCCGACCACGCTCTATCTCGGCACCCCCGCCCGCCTCGTCGGCCTCGCCAATCCCCGCTCCACGGCCGACGCGCTGACGCTGACCGTCCTGCGCAGCGACGGCGCCGGAGAGGACAGCGGCAGCCTCCTGGCGCAGGATCTCAAGGGCCGCCCGATCGGAACCGCCGAATTCGCGTTCAAGCCCGGCGAGACCAAGGCCGAGGCGGCGTTCGAGCTGCCGACCGAGTTGCGCAACGACATGGCTCGCATCGAGATTGCCGGCGCTTCCACGGCCGGCGCCGTGCAATTGCTGGACGATCGCTTCCAGCGCCGACGCGTTGGCCTCCTCTCCGGCGGCTCCAACGACAATGCGCAGCCGCTGCTCTCGCCGCTCTATTATCTAAGTCGGGCTCTGCAGCCCTCCGCCGACGTGCTCGACACGCGCGATGCCAATGCCGAAATCGCCGTGCCGAAGATGGTCGATGACGGGGCCGCAGTGATCGCCATGGCCGATATCGGCACACTGACGCCCGACGTCGAACAGAAGCTCGGCCAATGGGTCGAGAATGGCGGCACATTGCTGCGCTTTGCCGGTCCACGCCTTGCCGCGGCCAATGCGAGCCAGAACATGCTGATCCCGGTGCGGCTGCGCGAAGGCGGCCGGGTCCTCGGCGGCAGTCTGTCCTGGTCGACCCCGCAGCCCCTCGCCTCGTTTTCGGATGGCAGCCCCTTTGCCGGCCTTTCCGTGCCCAAGGATGTCGAGATCCGGCGCCAGGTGCTGGCCGACCCCGACAGCAACCTCGCCGGCCGCACCTGGGCGGCTCTCGCCGATGGCACGCCGCTCGTCACCGCCGCGCCACTCGGCAAGGGATGGCTGATTCTTTTCCATGTCACCGCCGATACGAGCTGGTCGAACTTGCCGCTCTCGGGGACTTTCGTCGATATGCTGCGCCGGATCGTCGCCTTTGCCTCGCCGCCGGCCGATGGTTCAGCCAAGAGCGCTTCGGGCTCAGGACAGTCCGCGACGCTGCCGCCCTATCGCCTGCTCGACGGCTTCGGCCATTTCACCACCAGCGACCCCTTCGCTCGGCCGCTTCCGACGAATGCGCAGGCGGTGACGGCCGATCGTGAGCATCCGCCCGGCCTCTACGGCTCGGACGAGGGCTTCCGGGCCGTCAACGTTCTTGCGCCCGACGCGACGCTGCCGCCCTTGGATGCCTCGTCGCTGCAGGGCGCCGATATCCGCCCCTATCCGACCACGGCGCCGCAGGACCTCTCGCCCTATCTCCTGGTGGCGGCGCTGGTGCTGCTCTTTGCCGATGCGCTCGCCGTGCTCTGGCTGAATGGCGGCTGGCGTTTTCGCCGTGCCGCGCCTGCCGCGCTGATCTTTGCGGCGATCCTGATCGGGGGCTGGGTTCATCCATCGCGCGCCGACGAGGCATCGGACCAGTTCGCGCTTCAGGCAGCGAACCAGACCCGTCTCGCCTATGTGACGACCGGCAACGCCGAGATAGACGATACCAGCCGAGCCGGGCTTGCCGGTCTATCCCGCGAACTGGCCAATCGCACGGCTCTGGAGCCCGGCGATCCGATGGGCGTCGACATCGCCAAGGACGAGCTCTCGTTCTTCCCGCTGCTCTATTGGCCGATCGATCCGGCGAGTCCGATGCCCTCCTCGGCGACGCTCGCCCGGATCGATGCCTATATGAAGCAGGGCGGCTCTATTCTGTTCGACACCCGCGACGAGTTGGACCGCACGCCGGGCGATACCGGCTTCGCCGGCACGCCCGCGGCCGAACGGCTGCGCGACATGCTGTCCGGTCTCGACATTCCGCAGTTGGAGCCGGTGCCGAGCAACCACGTGCTGACCAAGGCCTTTTATCTGCTGGCCGATTTTCCCGGCCGCTATTCCGGCGGGCCGCTCTGGGTCGAGGCGCTGCCTCCCGACGATGCCGCGGCGGCGGCCGATCGGCCGGCGCGGCCCAGCGATGGCGTTTCCTCGATCCTGATCACCGAGAACGACCTCGCCGGCGCCTGGGCCACCGATGCCGATGGGCGCTATCTCTACCCGACCGTTCCGCCGGATCCGCGCCAGCGCGAGATGGCGTTCCGCACCGGCGTCAACATCGTCATGTATGCGCTGACCGGCAACTACAAGGCCGATCAGGTTCATGTGCCGGCGCTCCTGGAAAGGCTCGGACAGTGAACTGGTCCCTGACCTTCGCGCCGGTCGTGCCGCTGCCGGCGCTGCTCGCCCTCGCGGCGGTCGCCCTCATCGTCGCGTTGCCGCTGCTCATCCGCCGGATCCGCGGTGCCTGGCTGCGGCTGCTGGCGCTCGCCTGTCTTGTTGCCGCCCTTGCGGGACCCGTGCTGCTCGCCGAGGAACGCGAACCGCTGCCGACCGTGGTCGCTGTCGTCGTCGATAAGACCGCCAGCCAGGGCCTTTCCGATCGCGCGGCGACCACGACGGCCATGCGTGCCGCGATCGAGAAGCGCTTCGGCGACCTGCGCAATATCGAACTGCGCACGATCGAGGTCGGCAGCACGGCCAACGGTCAGCCGGTCGATGGTACCGAACTGTTCAAGGCGGTCGGCTCGGCGCTCGCCGATGTCGCGCCGGAACGCATTGGCGCCGTTGTCATGCTGACGGATGGCGAGGTCCATGACGTTCCAAAACCGCCGGCCGAGATCCTGGGCGGCGCGCCGCTGCACGCGCTGATCTCGGGCAAGCCGGACGAGATCGACCGCCAGATCGTGATTCGGCAGGCGCCCCGCTTCGCCATCGTCGGCGAGAAGCAGACCATCGAATACAGCGTCATCGACAGCGGCGTGTCCGATAGCGGCCCGGTGCAGGTGACGATCACGCGCGACGGCGAGCCGCTGGCAACCGAGATCGTCATGCCGGGCGAGGTCAGTCGCTTCGGCATCGACATCGCCCATGCTGGACAGAACATCTACGAATTCGAGGCGGCGCCGCTCACCGGCGAACTCACCGCGGTCAACAACCGCGCCGCCGCAGTCGTCGACGGCATCCGCGAAAATTTGCGCGTCCTGCTCGTCTCCGGTGAGCCGCATGCCGGCGAGCGCATCTGGCGCAACCTGCTCAAATCCGACGCCTCGGTCGATCTGGTGCATTTCACCATCCTGCGACCGCCGGAGAAGCAGGACGGCACGCCGATCGACGAATTGTCGCTGATCGCGTTTCCCACGCGCGAACTTTTCTCCGTCAAGATCGACCAGTTCGACCTGATCATCTTCGACCGCTATGCCCAGCGCGGCGTGCTGCCGATCCTCTACTTCGACAACATCGCCCGCTATGTCCGCGATGGCGGCGCGCTGCTCGTCGCCTCCGGACCCGATTATGCGTCGGAGGGCAGCCTCTACGGCACGCCGCTCGCCGACGTGCTGCCGGCCGCGCCGACCGGGCGGGTCATCGAGAAGCCATTCACGCCGGAAGTCACCGATCTCGGCAAGCGTCATCCGGTGACGCGCGGCCTTGAAGGCGGCGACGCGACCCCGCCGCATTGGAGCCGCTGGTTCCGCCAGGTCGAGACGGACAAGCCCAGCGGCGAAGTGATCATGAAGGGCGCCGATGGCGACCCGCTGCTGGTTCTGCAGCGCGAGGGCAAGGGCCGCGTCGCGCTCATGCTCTCGGATCAAGTCTGGCTCTGGGCGCGCGGCTATGAGGGCGGCGGCCCGCATGTCGACCTGCTGCGCCGCCTCGCCCACTGGCTGATGAAGGAGCCGGATCTCGAAGAGGAAGCGCTGAAGGTCACGGCCGACGGCGCCAATCTCGTCATCGAGCGCCAGACCATGAAGGACAATGCCGCGCCGGCAACCCTGACGGCGCCCTCGGGCAAGACGAGCAACGTGCCGCTGGTGGCCGATGGACCCGGGCGTTTCCGCGCCGAAGTCCCCGCCGGCGAGATCGGCCTCTGGCGGGTCGAGGATGGCGACCAGCGCGCCTTCGCCCATGTCGGCCCGGCCAATCCGCGCGAATTCACCGATGTGCGTTCGACGGAGGAAAAGCTGGCGCCGGTCGTACAGGCCTCGGGCGGACGGATCGCCCGCATGACCGGCGCCGATGGCCGCCTCGACACGCCGCGCATCGTTCCCGTCCGCTCCGGCCGCTCCATGGCCGGTCAAGACTGGATCGGCATCCGGATGACCGAGGCATCAGTGCTGAAGGGCGTCGACCGCCTGCCGCTCTTTTCCGGCTTCCTCGGCCTCGCCATCCTCCTAGGCGCCGCCGCCGCGACCTGGTACCGCGAGGGACGATAGGCGGCCCTCAGTCGCCCTGCTCGAAGAAGGCCGGATCGTTCGGCAGGGCCGGCGTTCCGAGTTCGCGGTGCATATAGGCGCCCATGGTCGCCTGCATGAACAGCGACTTGGCGCTTTCCTGGCCGAGTTGCTGGATTCGGGCCTGAAGCTTCGCCACCGTCTCTGGCTGTGCGTCGGCGAGGTTGGTCGTCTCCTTCGGGTCTTTGGCGATGTCATAGAGCTCGACGCGCTGCGGCAGCGGCGTCTGCCAGATCAGCTTCATGTCGCCTTCGCGGACACCGCCACGGAACATCTCGACATTGTAGACGATCTCATTGCGCGGCGACGGGGCGCCCTCGCTGATCGTCTTCCAGACATCTATGCCGTCCAGCGGCTTCGTTCCGGCGAGACTGGCTCCGGCTTGTCCGGCGAGCGTCGGCAGCATGTCGACGACATGGATCATCCCGTCGACCTCGCCCGGCTTGACGTGGCCCGGCCAGTTGACGAGGGCGACGGCGCGCGTGCCGCCCTCGTAGAGCGAGCCCTTGCCGTTGCGATACGGGGCATTGGAGGCTGGTAGATCGCCCTTCGTCTCGATCTCGCCCGCAAACAGCGCATCGCGGACGCCGCCATTGTCGCTTTGGAACACGATGATCGTATCGTCGCGCATGCCGCGCTGGTCGAGCGCGTTGAGGACATCGGCGATCTGGTCGTCCATCGCGGAAACCATGGCCGCATAGGTCCGCCGGTTCGGGTCGGATATATCCTTGTAGCGATCGATATAGGCCTGAGGCGCCTGATAGGGCGTGTGCGGGGCATTGAAGGCGAGATAGAGGAACAGCGGCTTCGCCGTATCGTGGGCGTCAATGACACGGACCGCCTCCCGGCCGATCAGCTCGGTCGAATAGCCCTTTTCGTGCAGTACCTTGTCGTTCCTGTACCAATCGACGACATGGTGCACCTCGTGGGTGTAGTAATCGATCTCGCCGATCAACGGCCCATATTGGCTGTCGAAGCCGCGCGCCATCGGCAGATAGGCCGGATCGGCATGGCCCAGATGCCATTTGCCGACGATCGCCGTCTGGTAGCCAGCCTCCTTGAGGATCTGAGGCAGCAGCTTCTCGTCGGTCGGGATTCCGTAAGTCTGCTCGGGCAGGATCACGAAACTCTGCAGCCCGTAGCGCAGCGGATAGCGCCCGGTCATGATGGCCGCTCGGGTCGGCGTGCACATGGGCTGGGCATAGAATGAATTGAGCTGGGCGCCACCCTTGGCGAGCGCATCGATCGTCGGCGTCTTGATCTCGGAGCCATGGTAGCCGACATCGGCGAAGCCGAGATCGTCCGCGACAATATAGACGATGTTCGGCGGCTTGGCGGCTGCGGCAGCGATGGAAATCGCGCCGAGGACCATGCAGAAAGCCGCAAGCAGAGCGGCTGCCCACCGAATGCAGATCGTCATTGCAAGAAGCTCCAAACCGGCTCCCACCGGCCGGACGGCGGGAATTTAGTCGCCCTGCCCGGCGGCTGTCGAGTGGCTTACGCGCGCCGCGTCACCACGCCGCCGAGTCCTTCCATCGCGCCCTGGACGAGCGGGCACACGAGGATGCGGGCCGGATCCGCCGGGGCAGGCAGGGTCACCTGATAGGGCGCCACGCGCTGGAAGCCGAAGGGGCCGTAATAGGGCTCGTCGCCGACCAGCAGCACAAGTTGATGGCCTGCCTCTGTCGCGGCGGCGAGCGCCGTGCGCATCAGCGATTTGCCGGCTCCCCTGCCCTTCCAGCTGTTCACGACGGCAAGCGGGCCAAGCAGCAGCGCCGGCTTTGCGCCGATCCGGATCGGCGTCAGCCGCACCGAGCCGACGAGGTCCAGTCCGGATTTCGCCACGAAGGAGAGTTCGGGATCATGCGGCACACCCTCGCGCAGGATCGAGGCAGCGCGCGCGAAGCGGCCGGGGCCGAAGGCGGTCTCGTGCAGGGCTTCGATGGCAGGATCGTCCGCGGCCTGTTCGGCCAAGACTGTGAAGCTGTCGATCTTCATGGGAAAGGTTATCTCGTCGGATGGCGGTAGCGGCGTCCGACGGGCGCGCACCGATCAGACGGGCAGAGGCCGCAGGACAAACGGAAGCTCGGCCTTCAGTGACGCAAGGTCACGGCCGGAGCGACGTCGTCGCGAAAGGGGCCTCGAAACCATGGCAGGTTTCCGGAAAATCAAAAGACGATCGCGCATAACATGCGGGGGCGCACGCCGCAACGGCGATCACCAATGCGGGTCGGGCGGCGTGCCGTTCAGGATCTCGGTGAGACGACGCCGCGTTGCCGGGCTCGTCTCGGTCGGAGGCGACAAGGGATCGAAAAAACCGACCTCGGCGATCTCATGGTTCGGGTAGGCTGGCGGGCGCGGCCGGGCAAAGTCCCGCGCCACGAACAGCACGACGTGGTCGCGAGCGCGCTTGCGGTTCCAGTAGACGGCGAAGAGCGTTGCCGGCGCTCCCAGCACGATGCCGCCTTCCTCCTCGAGTTCGCGCTCCAGCGCCTCGGCGGCACTCTCGCCGCGCTCGACCCCGCCGCCCGGCAGATACCATCCCGGCATATAGGAATGGCGGACCATGAACACGCGGCCCTCCGCGTCGAGGCAGGCGCCGCGCACGCCAAGCGTCATGCCGCGAGTAACGGGCGCGATCAGGCCGGAAAGACGGGAGAGAGCGGAACGGATCGGCAAGGTGGGCTCGTGCGTTGAGTTGCGAGCTTGCCAGCAAAGCCGTCACCGATCCACAGTTCTTCGCGTCCCGGTCTTCCGCTGGCCCCGCGAAGCCCCTATTCCAGAAGCCGATGTTTCGCCTCGCCCACCTCTCCGACCCCCATCTCGGCCCGCTGCCACGCCTGCGGACGATGGAATTCGCCTCGAAGCGGGTGATCGGCTACGTCAATTGGCGGCGCAACCGGATGCGCTCGCTCGCCGGGCCGGTGCTCGGCAATCTGGTTGAGGATGTCCTTGCCCATGCGCCCGACCACATCGCGGTAACGGGCGATCTCATGAATCTCGGCCTGCCAGGCGAAATCATCGCCGCCCGCGACTGGCTTGAAGCCTTCGGGCCGCCCGACCGGATCACCGTCATTCCCGGCAACCACGACGCCTATGTGCCGGGCGCACTCCGGAAGGCACTTGTCGCCTGGGCGCCCTATGCGACCGGTGACCACGGCACGCCACCCGGCCGCGTGATCTTCCCCTTCCTGCGTCGTCGCGGGCCGGTCGCGATCATCGCCCTCTCCTCGGCTCGCGCGTCGGCGCCCTTCATGGCGACCGGCCATGTCGACAGCTCCGTGCTTCCGGCGCTGCATGACGAACTGGTGCGGGCCCGCCGCGACGGGCTGTTCCGGGTCGTGCTGATCCATCATCCGCCAACGATCAACGCCACGAATTGGCACAAGCGCCTCGTCGGCTCCGGTCGCATCCGCGCGGTGCTGCGTGAGGCCGGTGCCGAACTGGTCCTGCACGGCCATACCCATGTCGATTCCCATGTCGAAATCGATGGTGGCGACAAGCCGATCCCGGTCATCGGCGTGCCCTCGGCCTCCAACACGCCGGGCGGACACAAGCCAGCCGCCCGCTACAATATTTTCGAGATCGGCGGCGAGCCCGGCGCGTGGCATTGCCACATGACCGAGCGCGGCTATGCCGGACCAGGTTCAGAGATCGGCATCATACGCGAGCGGAAGATCTGGTAGTTCGCGGACGCGCCCGATATAGGTCGACCCTACCCGACATGCACCCAGGCATAGGCCAGCAATACCGCCGCTCCGACGAGGATGCCGCCCAGGAAGGCCGAGACGATCCAGCCCGGATGGATCTTGGCGGGCGCAGGCTGCAGCGCCGGGGCTTGGCGCAGCCGGCTGATGGCGGTCTTCTCGGGACGCGCCGGCGGGTCCTGCTCGGCGATGCGCTTCGCCAGCCAGTCACCTTCCATCGCTCGCTCGCGCTCGATGATCCGCTCGGCCACATATTGCGTGACGCAATCGGCCATATCATCGAGATCCGCGGTCTCCAGGATGACGGTGCGGCCAAGCCGCGTATCCTTGACGAAGCGATAGGTACGGCGGTCGCGGCCCATGATGACCAGCGACGTCATATCGATCCACAGGCGCGGCTGCGTGCCCGAAGCGACCTGGAAGATGAACTGGTCGTCGTCACCTGGAACCTCGGCGAAAACGCCCCGCAACTCGTCGGCCAGCAGGTCCAGACGCGTCCGCTCCGCTTCGCGCAGTTCGACCACGACGTCGGTCCGTTCGGATTCGGCGACGCGCACCTTGCGGATGGCATCGGTCAGATTGCGGACGTTGGAGGAATTTCCGTTCCTGCCGCTGGCGTCGTTCATCAATTGACTCCGAATTGAAGCGAAGTTCTTTAGGCTTCGTTTAGCAAATTTGGTGCGTGAGCGCACCACCTCATCCGCCAAAGCGACAAGGGATGCACAACAACCACCATGAATGAGATCAACGGACCCGCAGCGCGCGTTCGCGATGCCGCCGAATCCTTCGGCTTATCCGTGACGATTCGCACTATGCCCGAGTCGACCCGTACAGCGGAAGAGGCCGCATCCGCCTGCGGCTGCAGCGTCGGGGAAATCGTCAAGTCGCTGGTATTCCGCACGCGCGAGACGGGCCGCCCGGTGCTGCTTCTCGTTTCCGGCGCCAACCGGGTCGACGAAGCGGCGATCGCCGCCCATATCGGCGAGCCGATCGAACGCCCGAACGCCGCCTTCGTGCGCGAGGTGACCGGCTATGCCATCGGCGGCATCCCGCCTTTCGCCCATGCCCGGCCGCTGGAGACCTGGTTCGATCGCGACCTGCTGGCCTACGAGCAGGTATGGGCGGCGGCGGGTACGCCCTTCGCCGTCTTTTGGGTCGAACCGAAAGCGCTCTGCCGGGCGGTGGGAGGCCAGGTGGTTGCCATGCGCGGCTCCTGAGGCGGCCATTGGGCGATCACGAGAGCGTGTCGTGACCATGGTCACATCCCAACTGGCAAATGCTTGAGATCGCCGGAAAAGTCAGGCTTATCGCCAATCTGTGCCGGGGCGAATCGGAGGATCGGAATGCGGAATTCAGTACGCGGCGTTGCCAGGGCCGGGACATTTGTTCCGCTGGCCCTCCTCGCACTCCTTTGCGTTCCCGGACCGGCCAACGCTGCCGATGTCACGATCCGGCGCGGCCTCGTCGGCAATGTCGGAACCCTCGATCCCCAACTGGCTGCTACCTTCGAGGAAGGCACGATCCTCACCGATCTCTTCGAGGGGCTCGTCTCGCTCGACGCGCTCGGCCGTTCGGTACCGGGCGCCGCCGAAAGCTGGACCGTATCCCCCGACGGCCGCGTCTATACCTTCACACTGCGGGCGGATGGCCGCTGGTCCAACGGCGAAGCCGTGAAGGCCGCGGATTTCGTTGCCTCGTTCCGCCGGCTGTTCGCTCCCTCCACCGACGCGACCGAGGACGGGCCGCTTCAGGTGATCAAGGGCGCGGTTCTGGTGAAGCAGGGCCTCGCCAAGCCCGATACGCTCGGCGTCGTCGCGGTCGATTCCAAGACGCTCGAAATCACGCTGGAGCAGCCGACGCCGACTTTCCTGCTCCGGCTTGCCCAGCCGGCAGCCTTTCCGGTCAATGTTGCCTCGATCAAGAAGCTCGGCGCCGATTTCGGCACGAGCGGCAAAATCGTCTCGAACGGTCCCTACCGCCTCGGCGCCATCGACCGCGAGGACGGCTATGTTCTGCTGAAGAACAAGGGCTTCCGCGCCGCCGACGACATCGAGGCCGACATTGTCGCCTACAAGACCTTCGCCGACGCTGCCGACTGCGTGGAAGCCTTCCGCCAGAAGAACGTGCTGACGTGCTCGGATGTGCCCACGGCAAACCTCGGTGAATTGAAGGCTGAGTTCGGGCCGACGTTGGAGATCGCGCCCTATATGGGCACCTATTTCTACGCATTATCGACGACGCAGAAGCCCTTCGACGACGCGCGAATCCGCCAGTCGCTGTCGCTCGCCATCGACCGCGAGGCATTGGCCCAGAGCGCCTGGTCCGGCGGTATGGTGCCTGCCGACACCCTTGTCCCGAGGGATCTCTCGGCCATGCCTATGCCGCCCGCGGCGCCGATCGGCGAACGCCAGGACCGCGCCCGGGCCCTGCTTGCCGAGGCGGGCTTTGGCGCTGCCAAGACCTCGGATAAAAAGAAGATCAAGCCGCTGGAGGTTGAGATCCGCGTCGGCACCGGCGCCGAGCATGAAAAGACCGCCAAGCTGGTCGCGGCGGACTGGAAGAAGATCGGGGTCGAGACCAGGATCGTGACCGAGACGAACAGCGACCATTTTGCGCGGCTTCGTGACGGCGCTGCGTTCCAAGTGGCGCGGGCCGGCTGGATTCTCGACGAAGCCGATCCGATCGACATCCTGGAACTGCTCAAAAGCGACAACATCCGCTTCAATTATTCGCGCTACAGCAATCGCGACTATGACGCGATCATCGCCAGCGCCGATACGGAATTGGATCCCGCGAAGCGGCAGAAGCTGCTGGGCGAGGCCGAGACCATCATCGACACCGACCAGCCAGTCATCCCGCTGCTCGGCTATGCATCGCTGTCGCTGGTATCCCCGACGCTGAAGGGCTGGGAGCCGAACCTCGTCAATCGCCACCCCAGCCGCTTCCTGCGGACTGTTTCGCCGTAAGCCTTTGCGTTCCACAAGTGATAAAGGCCCGGAATCACTTCCGGGCCTTTGAAAATGCGGTTGCGAGACGTCGCTCAGCGGCAGGCGACGTATTGGCGGCGGCCGTAGCGGTCGACCCAGTAACAGCGATTGGTCCTGGCATCGGCAATGATCGCGCCGGTCACCGCACCGACGCCAGCGCCGACCGCTGCACCGCCCCATGTGCCCGTGGCAAGGCCGCCGATGGCGCCGCCGGCAAGGCCGCCGACCACAGCACCATCGCCGGTGCTCGATCCGGTCGTCGGCGAACAGCCGGCCGAGATGGCGCCCGCGAGTATCACAATGCCGATCAGAGCTGATTTCTTCATGGAATGAACCTCCTGTCGCCGCAGGTCATGCGCCTGAGCTTGGCGTGACTACGCCTTTCTCAAGCCGCCGAAGGCGATCCGGTTCCATCCATGGAACGACACAAAACAAAACGGCCGGGCAAAGCCCGGCCGTTTTCCGATGGATCGTCCGCCTGGATCAGCGGCAGGCGACGTAGTTCTTGCGGCCGTTCTTGTCGACCCAGTAGCACTTACCCGTCGCGTCAGCGATGATCGCGCCGGTTACCGCGCCAATGCCGGCACCGATGGCAGCGCCACCCCAGGTTCCGGTCGCAAGACCGCCGATGGCCCCGCCCGCAGCGGCGCCCAGGACGGCACCGTCGCCGGTGCGAGAACCGGTGGTCGGCGAGCAGCCGGCCGCGACGGCGCCGAGAAGTGCCAGCGTAACGAGAGTCGGGATCTTCTTCATTTTCAAATCTCCTGTCGGCGACGGCCTCAAGCCACGCCCATGTCCAGCCGTCCAGGCGCAACGCCCGATCGCAACCCCGACCGACGAGAGCGCCTCGCCGTTAGCGTCGCGGTGCTTGACCTCTTCTTCACCGGGGCCAAGCTCGCGGCAACACTAGCCGTTTCGCCGTGAGGCGAGAAGAGGGCATGTCTGCGGCCGTCACGAAACTGTGACGGCCGTCACTGATCAGACGATCCCGCTCGAACTGCCACCTGTAGAGGGGCGTTCCGCCGTCACCTTCGCCCGGTAGCCGGAAGCCCGATAGCTCGCGAGCGGATCGATCGCGCCGCCCTTGGCAAGGCGCGCCTTAGCGAGGATCGGGCCAACGTCCGTGGTGAAGGCGCGCTTCAGCGTCTGGTTCGCCATCAGCGCGTCATTGGCGTCCTGATAGCCTTCGAGCGCCGTGCGATCGATGAGCAGCGCCTGCGTATAGGCACGCAGGATCTCGATCGCACTCGCCATCAGGCTCTCGATCGGGTCGGTGACGTTGTGCGACTGGTCGATCATATAGGCCGGGCTGAAGCTCTTGGCCTTTCTATGCTCGGCATCGACGAGTTCGTTGAAGACGAGGAAAAGCTGGAACGGGTTGATCGAGCCCGAATCGAGATCGTCGTCGCCATATTTCGAATCGTTGAAGTGGAAGCCGGCCAGCTTTTCGAACTGGATCAGCCGCGCGACGATCATCTCGATGTTGACGTTCGGCGCATGATGGCCGAGATCGACAAGGGCGAAGGCCTTGGGACCCAGTTCCCGTGCGATCAGGTAATTGGTGCCCCAATCCTGCACGACGGTCGAATAGAAGGCCGGCTCGTAGAGCTTGTGTTCGGAATAGATGCGCCAATCGTCGGGCAGCGCCGCATAGACGGACTTCATCGAATCCAGATAACGCTCGAAGGCGCGCGTGAAATTGGACTGGCCCGGGAAGTTCGAGCCATCGCCGATCCAGACGGTCAGAGCCTTTGAACCCAGCGCCTTGCCGATTTCGATCGTCTCGATGTTGTGCTCGATCGCCTGCTGCCGGACGGCCGCGTCGGTGTGCGAGAGCGATCCGAACTTGTAGGAGTGCTTCTGGTCCTTGGCGTCCGAGAAGGTGTTCGAGTTCATCGCGTCGAAGCCGAGGCCGAGCGCGTCGCCCTTGGCCTTCAGCGCCTTGGGATCGACCTTGTCCCAGGGATTATGCAGCGAGACGGTCGGCGTCGCGCGCGTCAATTGCTGGATGACCGCGCAGTCGTCGAGCTTTTCGAAGATGCCGCGCGGCTCGCCGGGACCGGCGAAGCGGGCAAAACGCGTCCCGCCCGTGCCAACGCCCCAGGAGGGAATCGCCACATGGAAGGCCGCGACCTTCCGGGTGATCGCGTCGATATCGATGCCGCGCCGGTCGAGTTGCTCGCCGAGATGCGAATAGTCGTTGGCGAGCGCGGCTTCCTCCGCTTTGTTGCTCTCGGCGAGGTGCTCGGCGGAAATCGGAAGATCGGTCATTGGGCGGGTCCTCCCCGTGGGATTTCGTTTTCTTCGTGTCGATGCTCGACAGAGATCGACCGACCATTTTCTAGGCGTGGCGGGCTGGCGTGGCTTTCGAGAACCGGAGCCGAGCGGATTTTCGTCCGTGAGCACGGGAAGCGCAGAAAGTCACGTCAGAGGACCAGCATAGTAGAATGGACGGCGGCCTCAGCGCGTAAAGCTCACCGCATTGCCGGCATCGACATTGATGATATTGCCGGTCGACTTGGCCGAGAGGTCGGAAGCGAGAAAGTAAGCGGCCTCGGCGATATCCTCAGGGAACACACTGCGCTGCAGCAGCGAACGCTTGCGGTAGAACTCCTCGAGATCATCCTCGCCGATCTTGTTCGACTGGGCGCGCTGCTGGCGCCATTCGCCCTGCCAGATCTTCGAGCCTCGCAGCACTGCATCGGGATTGACCGTGTTGACGCGGATGCCGAAGGGCGCACCCTCCAGCGCGAGGCAGCGGGCCAGATGGATTTCCGCCGCCTTCGCCGCGCCATAGGCCGACGCGCCCGCCGAGGCCGCGAGTCCGTTCTTCGAGGCGATGAAGACGATCGATCCGCCGAGCTTCTGCCGCTTCAGGATGCGGTAGGCCTCGCGCGACACAAGGAAATAGCCGGTGGCGAGAATGGCGATATTCTTGTCCCACACCTCCAGCGTCGTATCCTCGAACGGCGCCGCCGAGGAGATGCCGGCATTGGACACGAGGATGTCGAGGCCGCCGAACTCGATCAGTGTCGTGCGGAACGCGTCGATCACGCCGGCTTCGTCGGTGACGTTGGCGAGGACACCGCGGACATTGTCCTTGCCGAAACGCTTGCCGAGCCCCTCGACGCTCTGGTCGAGCGCCGACTGGTCGATATCGGCGATCATGACGACCGCGCCTTCCTGCAGATAACGCACGGCCGTCGCCGAGCCGATACCGCCGGCGCCTCCCGTGATGAAGGCGATGCGACCGGCGAGGCTCTTCGCCTTCGGCATGCGCTGCAGCTTGGCCTCCTCAAGCAGCCAATATTCGATGTCGAAGGCTTCCTGCTCGTTGAGCCCGACATAGGTCGAGACCGTCGAGGCGCCGCGCATCACATTGATGGCGTTGACATAGAATTCGCCCGAGATGCGTGCCGTCGCTTTATCGCGGGCAAAAGTAATCATGCCGACGCCGGGCACCAGGTAGACGACCGCGTTTGGATCGCGCATCGCCGGGCTGTTTGCCCGCTTGCAACGCTCGTAATAGGCGGCGTAGCCCGCGCGGTATTCCTCGATCGCGGCATCGAGGCCGGCGATGACCTCGTCCAGATTGTCGCGCGCCGGATCATAATCGAGCACGAGCGGACGGATCTTGGTGCGCAGGAAATGGTCCGGACAGGACGTGCCGAGCGCCGCCAGCGGCTTGAGATCGGCGGAATTCACGAAGTCGAGCACGGCTGACTGATCGTCGAAATGGCCGACTTTCGATTCCGACTTGCCGATGCGGCCGCGGATCTCCGGCATCAGCGCGGCCGCCACGGCGCGGCGCTTATCGGCATCCAGCGACGTCGTGACGGCGCCGCCAAAGGCCGCCTTGCCGGCGGTTTCCTTGTCCAGCCAGGCGATCGCCTTGTTGATGATCGCGACAGTGAGCTCGTAGCACTCCTTGGCGCTATCGGCCCAAGTAAACAGGCCATGGCTCTCCAGCACGACGCCCTTCGCCTGCGGGTTCTCGATGGCGAATTTCGACAGCCAGAGGCCGAGCTCGAATCCCGGACGCTTCCAGGGCAGCCAGCCGATTTCGTCGCCATAGACGAGCTTCGTCAGTTCCTTCGAGTTCGGCGTCGCGGCGAGCGCGATCACTGCGTCGGGATGCATGTGGTCGACATGCTTGCGGGGGACATAGGCGTGCAGCGGCGTGTCGATCGAAGCGGCGCGCGGGTTCAGATCGAAGGTGCAGTGCGGCAGGTAGCCGACCATCTCGTCCTCGAATTCGAGGCCGCGATAGATGCGATGGAGCGCATCGAGCTTCGACTGGTAGAGCGTCGCGAACCCGTCCAGCTTCATCGAGCCGAGGTCGCCGCCCGAGCCCTTGACCCAGAGGACCGTGACCGCCTCGCCCGTCAACGGATCCGTCTCGCTCACCTTGGCCGATGTGTTGCCGCCGCCGAAATTGGTGATCCGCTTGTCGGAACCGAGCAGGTTCGAGCGATAGAGCAACAGCTCCGGCTCGCTCATGCCCGCCGCCCGGGCGTCGTCCCAGCGATTGTCGAGAAGGGTGGTCGAAACGGGGGATGTCATTGCCAAAGATCCGCTTGATGGCGCCTGCGAGACCGCCATGCGGATCCGCAAGCCGGAAAGCGCCGCGATCCAGCGATCGGACGGTTCGTTGCGGCTATGATCTGTCAGTCATGCTCGGCTTTGTCAATCATGAGCGATCAATTCAGATCATATTGCAGCGCAATACAATCACAACCAAGCTTATTGCAGTGCCGTATAGTTGAATTTGATCGATTATGATTGACATCGGTGCGCAACTTCGCATGATCGCGCCGTCTGGGAGGACCTATGCACGAGATTGAACGCCAGCGCCTGATCTTGGGCGAGGTTGCCGATCGACCGGTGGTGACCGTGTCGCAGCTCGTCGAGCTGACCGGCGCCTCGGAGGCGACGATCCGGCGCGACATCAACGCGTTGCATGTCGACGGCAAGCTCCGGAAGGTCCGTGGCGGCGCCGAGGCGTTGCATCCGCCGCAGCTGGTCGGCATCGGCGGGCGGCATTTTTCCGTGAGCGAGGAAATGAATGCCGGCGCCAAGCGCGCCATCGCTCAGGCAGCCGTCGATCTCTGCGAGGATGGCGACTCGATCATCATCAATGGAGGCACGACGACCTTCCAAATGGTCGCTGGCCTCGCCAGCCGTCGCATGCAGATCCTGACCAACTCCTTCGCGATCGCCGAGCAGCTGGTGCAGGGATCGCGAAACTCGATCATCCTGCCGGGCGGCGCCGTCTACCGCGAGCAGAGCCTGATCCTCTCGCCCTTCGACAATGACGTCACGCGCAATTTCTACGCCCGCCGCATGTTTTTGGGCGCGCAGGGCATCGGCCGGCTCGGCGTCATGGAAGGCGACCCCCTGTTGATCCAGGCCGAGCAGAAACTGATCAATCAGGCTGACGAACTCGTGCTTCTGGTCGATTCCTCCAAGTTCGAGCGGCGCTCGGCGCTGATCCTCTGCTCGCTCGACCGCCTAGACGTGATCATCACCGACAGCGGCGTGTCGACCCGTGACGCCAGGATGATCGAACAGGCCGGCGTGCGGCTCGTGGTGGTCGATGTGGCGGAAACTGAATCCCTTGTTGCAACAGAGGCGAGCGAATGAGCGACGAGCCGGCCCCATTCATCCGCCTCACCGGCGTTTCCAAGACCTTCTCCGGCATCAAGGTGCTGAAGGACGTCGATTTCGACGTGCGCGCCGGCGAGGTCCATGCCCTGCTCGGTGAGAACGGTGCCGGCAAGTCGACGCTGATCAAGATCATCTCCGGCTTTCACCGCCCGGATGAAGGCGGCGCGATGACGGTGAAGGGTCAGCCGGTGCATTTCGCCTCACCGCGCGACGCCCGCGATGCCGGCATCGCCACGGTCTATCAGGAATTGCTGCTGTTCCCGGACCTGACGGTCGCCGAGAACATCTTCCTCGGCCACGCGCCGCGCACGAGCTTCGGGCGGCTCGACTGGACGACGATGCGAACCCGCGCCCGCGCGCTGCTGGACGATCTCGACAGTCCGGATCTCGATGTCGACGCGCGGGTCGGCGGCCTCTCGGTGGCGAACCGCCAGCGCGTCGAGATCGCCAAGGCGCTCTCCATGGACGCGAAGCTGCTGATCATGGACGAGCCGACAGCATCCCTGGCCGACGCCGATGTCCGCCGCCTGCTCGATGTCGTCCGCCGTCTCAAGGCGCGGGGCGTCGCCATCGTCTATATCAGCCACCGCATGCCGGAGGTCTTCGCCCTCGCCGACCGGGTCACGGTGCTGCGCGACGGCGCGCTGATCGGCACCCGGCCGATCGCCGAGGTCGACCATGCCGAGCTCGTTTCGATGATGGTCGGCCGTTCGATCGACCAGCTCTTCCCCAAGGTCGAGGTGCCGATCGGCGAGCCCGTGCTGGAGCTGAAGGGCGTCTCCTTTCGCGACGAAGTGCGGAACATCTCCTTCACGCTGCGAGCCGGCGAAATCCTCGGCATTGCCGGCCTCGTCGGCTCGGGCCGCACCGAACTGGCGCTCACCATCTTCGGCATCACGCCTGCAACCGCCGGTGAGATCCGTCTCAAGGGTCAACCCGTGTCGATCAAGAGCCCGCAGCAGGCACGAGACCTCGGCATTGCCTATGTGCCGGAGGATCGTGGCCTTCAGGGCCTGATCCGTCCGCAGACGATCCGTGAGAATGTTTCGCTCGCTTTGCTCGACCGGATCTCGACCGCCACCATCGTCGACCGCGCCCGCGAACTGACGCTCGCCAAGGACGCGATCGTGCGCTTCGGCATCCGCGCCCGCGGTCCGGAGCAGCCGGCGCGGCAGCTTTCCGGCGGCAACCAGCAGAAGGTCGTGCTCGCCAAATGGATCGCGACCGAGCCCAAGGTGCTGATCATGGACGAGCCGACGCGCGGCATTGATGTCGGCGCCAAATCGGAAATCCACGCATTGATGAGCCGTCTGGCCGGTGAAGGGCTCGCGGTCATCATGATCTCGAGCGAACTGCCGGAGGTGCTGGGCATGAGCGACCGCATCCTGGTCATGAATGGGGGAACGATGGTCGGCATCTACGATCGGGCTGAGGCGACACCGGATGTCATCGGCGCCGCCATGACCCATGCGGGCGCGGCGAAGGGGGAGAGCGCGGCATGAGCTTCGAGGTCAGCGCCCGCCGCGTCGTGTTCCCGAGCGCCCTGTCGCGGACGCTCTCCGCCTACGGCCAGGAACTGATCATCCTGACCGCGATCGTCGTCTTGTTCGTCGTCGTCGGCACGATCGCGCCACGTTTCGTCAGCCAGAACAACCTCACCTCGATCTTCGTCGGCAACGCCTATATCGCCGTGGCGGCGATCGGCATGTCGATGGTGATCATCTCCGGCCATATCGACGTCTCGGTCGGCTCGCTCATCGGTGTGCTCGCGACGATCTCCGGATCGCTGGCCGTCGCCGGATACCCGGTCTGGATTGCCTGGCTCGCACCGATCCTTGTCGGCATGGTCATCACTTCGTTCATCGGCGTCCTCGTCGCCTATGTGAAGATCCCCTCGATCGTCGTGACGCTCGGCATGCTGTCGATCCTCAAGGGCGGCCTGATCAGCGCCACGGGCGGCGCCTGGATCACCAATCTGCCGCCGGATTATCTGATCGCGCAGTTCCGCCTCCTTGGCGTCCCCTCGCCCGTCTGGTTCATGGGGATCCTGACGATCCTCGCCGCCATCTGGATGCGCTCGGCCGCGTTCGGCCGCGCGATCTATGCGATTGGCGGTAATCCGGAAGCGGCCCGCGTCGCGGGCATCCGGGTCGAGCGCTCGACGGTGATGATCTTCGCCATCCACGGCATGTTCGCCGGCATCGCCGCGATCCTCTTCGCCACGCAATTGCAGGTGATCCAGTCGACCGTGCCGCCCAATCTGGAGCTCACGATCATCACCGCCTCGGTGGTCGGCGGCGTCTCGATCCTCGGCGGCATCGGTACCGTGATCGGCTCGACGCTCGCCGCCATCCTCTTCGCCGCGATCGGCTCGTCGCTGATCTTCCTGAACGTCTCCGCCTATTGGCTGCGGGCCGTCCAGGGCCTTCTCATCCTCGCCACGGTCCTCGCGGACATGGCCCGCCGCCACAGGATCTCGTGATCATGTCCGACGTTCCGCTCTCCGCGACGGTCAAGTCTTTCCTGCGCCACGAGACGATCCTCGCGATCCTGCTCGTCGTCGTGCTCGCGATCCTGTCGCAGCAATCCGACAAGTTCTTCACCACGGCGAACCTCCTGAACCAGGGCCGCCTGATGACCGAGGTCGGGCTGATCGCCCTGCCGATGACGTTCGTCATCATCACTGGCGGCATCGACCTCTCGGTCGGCTCGATCCTCGGCCTCTGCGCCATCCTGATGGGCGTCTTCTGGCACAATCTTGGCCTGCCGCTGCCGGTCGCGATGGTCCTGGCGGTTCTGGTGGGCGGCGTTGGCGGTCTCGTCAACGGATTGATCATCACCCGCTTCAAGGTCCCGCCGCTGATCGCGACGCTGGCGACGCTGGCGCTCTATCGGGGCCTCGCCGAAGGCATCAGCCAGGCGCGCTCGGTGCGCGGCTATCCCGACTGGTTCTACGTCCTCGGCCAGGGTGATTTCCTCGGCATACCGACGCAGCTTTGGATCTTCGTGATCTTCGCCATCATCGCCGCCTTCATCCTCGGCTTCACCACCTTCGGCCGCGCGACCTATGCCGCCGGCGCCAACGAGACGGCAGCGCGCTTCTCCGGCATCAATGTCGACCGGACCAAGCTTCTCATCTACACCGCCGCCGGCCTCGTATCCGGCATCGCGGCGGTGATCTTCGTCTCGCGCGTCTCGACGACGCGCTCCGACATGGGCACGGGAGTCGAACTCGACGTCATCACAGCGGTGGTATTGGGCGGCACGTCGATCTTCGGCGGCCGCGGCACGATCATCGGCACCGTGGTCGGCCTCGTTCTCGTACAGGCGCTGAAGAATGGCTTGTCCCTCTCCGGCGTCAAGGGCGATGGCACGATCGTCGTGATCGGCCTCGTCCTCATACTCGCGATCCTCGCGAGCAATCTCTTCAGCCGCAACGGCGACGGCTGACCAAGAACAAGACGGCTTGGAGGTTCGCCGACCAAGTTCCCCGAAGGGAGGACCCGAGGGGATGCATTCAGGAGGAGAATGAAATGCTGAAGAAGTCCCTTTTGTTGGCGGCCTGTTTCGGCCTTGCCAGCTCCACTGCCTTCGCCGCCTCGGCGTGGACCGGTGGCGACGAACTGCCGACCAATCCGCTCGCCTGCGACGCGACGCCAGGCACGGTATCGGCCAAGCCTTATGACGGCGGCGTGCCCACCAATGCGCCGGATCGCAACGGCAAGAAGATCACCGTGGTCGACATTCCCAAGCTCATCGGCGTCGGCTATTTCGCCGCCACGACGAAGGGCATCCAGGAAGCGGCCAAGGAACTCGGCAATGTCGACGCCAAGACCGACGGTCCGACCAAGGCGAATATCGACGAGCAGATCACCTTCATCGATAACTATGTGACCAGCGGCGTCGATGGCATCCTGTTCGCCGCCAACGACCCTGTCGCCATCGCGCCGGTGCTGAAGAAGGCGCTGGCCGCCGGCATCAACGTCGTCGGCTATGACGCCAACGCCACGCCGGATGCGCGGCAGTGGTTCGTCAACCAGGCCGAGTTCAACGGCATCGCTAAGTCGCTGGTCGACGCGCTCGCCAAGGAAGCCGGCGAGGATGCTGGCTTCGCCATCGTCACCTCGACCTTCACCACGCCGAACCAGGCGCGTTGGATCAACGAGATGTCGGCCTACGCGGCCAAGTGCCACCCCAACATGAAGTGGCTCGAGACGGTCGAGGCGCAGGAGGACAACGTCCTGTCCTTCAACCAGTCCGCGACGCTGATCAACAAGTACGGCGATCAGCTCAAAGGCATCTTCGGCATGACCTCGGTCGCGACTCCGGCCGCCGCCGAAGCCGTCACCCAGGCCGGCCAGTGCGGCAAGATCGCGATTGTCGGCCTCGCGACGCCGAACGCCATGAAGCCCTATGTCGAGAAGGATTGCGTCAAGTCCGTCGTGCTCTGGAACCCGGTCGATCTCGGCTACGCCGCGATGCAGGTCCTGCGCGCCACGGCTGACGGCACGCTGAAGGCGGGCGACGCCTCGGTGAAGGCCGGCAAGCTCGGTGAACTCAAGGTCGTGAACGGTTCCGAGATCCTGCTCGGCGCCCCGTTCATCTTCGACAAGAGCAATATCGCCCAGTTCGATTTCTAGTCTCGAACCAAGGCTTTGGAGCTGGGCGCGGGTCGTGCGATATAGCGCGGCCCGCGTTCCATTGTGCCGGAATCTCCTCCCATGTCCGCTTCGTCCCGCCCGGTCGCCACCGTCGTTCTCGATATCGGCAAGACCAACGCGAAGCTCGCGCTCGTCGATGCCGGGACGCGGACCATCGTCAAGCTCCGCACGACCCCGAACGAAGTGTTGCGCGAGGGCCTCTATCCGCATTTCGACACGGATCGCCTCTGGGCGTGGATCGTCGCCGGACTGACGGAATATGCGAGCGAGGCGGATATACGCTGCATCTCGACGACGACGCATGGCGCCGCCGTCGCCATCCTGAACGAGGACGGCCTTGTCCTGCCGATCCTCGACTATGAGTATAACGGTCCGGATTCGATCGCCGAGGCCTATCGCCCGCTGCGCGGCGCCTTCTGGGAGACGCTGTCGCCGGATTTGCCCGGCGGGCTGAATATCGGCCGCCAGCTCTATTGGCTGGAGGAGACCTTCCCCTCGGCCTTCGGCCGCGCGACGGCCATCCTGCCCTATCCGCAATATTGGGTCTGGCGCCTATCCGGCGCCGTTGCCGCCGAGCCGACCTCACTCGGCTGCCATTCCGACCTCTGGAACCCGGAGGCCGGCACATTCTCGCGCCTCGCCGAAGATCGCGGGTGGGCGAAACTGATCCCAAGCGTCGTCCATCCGTGGGACACGGCCGGCACCATCCGTCCGGCGCTGGCGAAGAAGACCGGCCTCCCGGAGTCGTGCCGCATCGTCGCCGGCATCCATGATTCGAACGCAAGCCTGCTGCCGCATATATTGCGCCGCCGCGCTCCGTTCTCGGTACTGTCGACCGGCACCTGGCTGATCCTGTTCGCCGTCGGCGGTCAGATCGCCCATCTCGATCCGGCGCGCGACTGCCTCGCCAATGTCGATGCGCTCGGCCGCCCCGTGCCATCGGCCCGGTTCATGGCGGGCCGCGAATATGAGCGGCTGACCGGCGGCGACAAGACCGTGCCGACGGCGGGCGAAGTCGAGGCGATCGTGGCGCGCGGCGTCATGGCCCTGCCCTCCTTCGCACCCGGCACCGGCCCCTATGCCTTTCTCGAAGGCCATTGGACGGAAGATCCGGAGACGCTCTCCCCAGGCGAGCGCGCCGCCGGGGCGAGCCTCTATTGCGCCTTGGTGGCGCAGACCTGCCTGGAACTGACCAGCGCCGCCGGCCCGATCGTGGTCGAGGGGCCGCTCGCCAAGAACGCGATCTTCCTCGCCGCACTGGCGAGCCTTATCGGCCGGCCGGTCGTCGCCCGCACCGACGCGACAGGAACGACGGAGGGCGCAGCCCTTCTGGCCGACGGGCCCGAGGGTGCAGGCCCGGGCCTGCCGGATGGCGACCCGATCGCGCCGCTCGCTACCGATATTGCGGGCTATGCCACGGCGTGGCGCGAGGCGCTAGATTAAGCCCGGCCGCGCCTCCTCGCCGATCTGTGTTAAGGAAAGCACGCAGAACCGACGGAAGGAAACCACCGGATGCGCCGTTTCGCCCTGCAAGCCCCCCTTTTCAGCGCCGTCGCCCTGGCATGCCTGATCCTGCCGCCACCCGCTTCCGCCGAGCCGGTCAGTCGCGACAAGGTCGTCGCCGCGCTGCCGATGCTGGACGAACTGGCGGAGGCCGCGATCGCGAGGGGCGAGGTCCCCGGCCTTGCCATTGCCATCGTGCGCGGGGACGAAGTGCTCTACCTGAAGGGCTTCGGCGTCCGCGAGGCGGGCAAGCCCGGCGCGGTCGGTCCGGACACCGTCTTCCAACTCGCCTCGTTCTCGAAGCCGATCTCGGCGACGGTGGTAGCGGCGGTGGTCAGCGAGGGCCATGTCGCCTGGGATTCGAAGATCGCCGATCTCGACCCGACCTTCCGCCTCGCCGACGCCTATCCGACATCGGTGCTGACGGTCGAAGATCTCTTCAATCACCGCAGCGGCCTGCCTGGCCTTGCCGGCAATGAATTGGAAGATCTGGGCTTCGACCAGGCGGAGATCTTGCGCCGCCTCCGCCTCGTGCCGTTGGATGGATTCCGCTCCCATTATTCCTATTCCAATTTCGGCATCACCGAAGGCTCGGTCGCCGTCGCCAAATCGGTCGGCGCGTCATGGCCCGACCTCGCGGAGAAGAAGCTCTACCGCCCGCTTGGCATGAGCGCGACGAGTTCGCGCTACGTCGATTTCGTGGCCCACGAGGATCGCGCCACGCTGCATGCGCAGTTCAACGGCAAATGGACGGCGCTGGCGAAACGCGAGCCCGATGCGCAGTCCCCGGCCGCCGGCGTTTCGTCGACCGCGCGGGACTTGACCCAATGGCTGAAGCTCGAGATCAACAATGGCCGCTTTGAGGGACGCCAGCTCATTGCCGAGGACGCGCTCGCCGCGACCCACCGCCCGCTCATCGACCGCGGCCTCAACCCCGTAACCGGCGCGCACACCTTCTATGGACTTGGCTGGAACGTCGAATTCGGGAAGCACGGCCTGAACTGGGGCCATGCCGGCGCCTTCTCTATGGGCGCCCGCACGCTTGTCAGCATCTTGCCGGACGAGCAGCTCGGGATCGTGGTCCTTGCCAACGCATTCCCTTCCGGCCTGCCCGAAGGCCTCGCCGATTCCTTCTTCGATCAGGTCCTGGACGGGAAGGTCTCGAAGGACTGGACCAAGGATTGGGATGCGGTGTTTGCTGGGCTGTTCGGCCCGGCGATCGAGGCATCGAAGGCGCGGTTTGCGAAGCCGCCGCAACCGGATTCGCCGGCCCTGTCGCTTTCCGCCTATGCCGGGCGCTTCAGCAATGACTATTTCGGCACGGCCCTCATCACCGAAGAGGCAGGCAAGCTGGTACTCGGCCTCGGCCCGGAAGGCAGGCGCCGCTTCCCGCTCGTACCCTTCGAACGCGACCTCTTCCTCCAGCATCCGGCCGAGGAAATGCCGGACTTCTTGTCGACGGTCACCTTCGCGATCGGCTACGACGGCAAAGCCGCGAGCGTTCAGATCGAGAGCCTCGACGATCTGGGCTTCGGGACGTTCAAGCGGGTGGACGACTGACCATAGGCATACATTCCCGTATATCCGCTAGACGGTTTCAACCAATTTCGTTGAAGTTCGTTCGGTGTCAGATTGGCTCCATTGCCGCTGCGGAAACAATGGGAGCTCATCATGACAAAGACGGAAGCCTTGAGCGACGGCCGCGCGGCAACCCGTCTGGCGGTTATGGGTGCCCCGCTCACCCTGCTGCGGATCGAAGGCGCCGTCGCGCTCGCGGCCTCCGCCTGGGCCTATCACCAGTTCGGCGGCAACTGGGCCTGGTTCGCCGGCCTGCTGCTGCTCCCTGATCTGGCGATGCTCTTCTATCTGGCCGGACCCAGAATAGGGGCCGCGGCCTATAATGCGGCGCACACCTATCTGGCCCCCGCCCTGATGGCACTGGCCGGCTTTGTCACCGACCAACCGCTATGGCTCCTCGGTGCACTGATCTGGGCCGCCCATATCGGCATGGACAGGATGCTGGGCTACGGCCTCAAATATGGATCCGGATTCGGCGACACCCATCTCGGGAGAAAGGGCAAGCCGTAGTCAGAGGCTACTCTTCCAACCCGCGGATCGCTTCCAGCGCTTCCAGCCGCTTGGTGCCCGCACCGTTTTCGGCCTTGGCGACTTCGGCGAGCAGGGTTTCGGCGATGAGCATCAGTCCGGCGGAGGAATCCCACACCGACGGCACGGCGACATGGGCGGGCAGGACGTGGCGCGCCACCCGCGAGATCGGCGAAAGCCACTGGTCAGTGACGAGCACCACGATCGCACCGCGCGAGGCTACCCGCTCGGCAAAGGCGAGCAGATCGTCGGAATAACGGCGTATGTCAAAGAGCAGCACGACGTCGCGCTTGTCGATGTCGAGCAACTGATCAAGCCAGGCCGGCGGCTGGCCGGCGAGCCGGCGCACGCGCGGCCGCAGCACGCGCAGATGGACCGTCATATATTCCGCGATCGCGTCGGTGAACCGTCCGCCGAGGAGGTGCACGGCGCGCCGCCCATCGGCGAGCAACGCCGCCACGGTAGCAAGTTCGTCGCGGGGTACATTCGCCGAGGTGGCGCGCAAATTCTCGATGGTGGCGGCGGCGAAATCCGACAGCGGGTCGCCGTGCTGCAAGCGGGCACCCACGCCGGCTCCCTTGGCGAGTGGCGTCTCGCGCTGCGCCGCCAGTTCCGCCTTGAGCGCGTCCTGGAACGAGCCATAGCTGGAGAAGCCCAGCTTGGCGATCATCCGAAGCACGGTCGGCGCGCTGACTCCGGCGGCATCGCCGAACCGCGCCGCCGTGTCGAGGCCGGCCATCGGAAAATCGGCGAGAAGCCGCACGGCCGCGCGCTTCTCGTTCGGCGTCATGCGCGAGAGTTCACGCTTCAGCCGCTCGGCCAAGGACGGCTGGACTTCCTGCGTCACGCTCTCGCCTCCCCATGCCTTATTGGAAGGCACCTGACGCCTTCATTTCAGAATTGACCCCACCATAGGCTGCTGTAACGTATGTTTCAGTGGGGTGACAATCTGGATTCTTGAGCCGGCGTCCGCGAAATCCGGAAGCCGGACCGGATGGTGGGGCGCATCGTTGCCGAAAAGCGCAGAGACGTTCAAGGACGGCAATCCGTTGCTCGCGGTCGATGAGCCGCCTTCTGCCGACTGGCAGGAGGGCGGCGACGGTCCTTTCCTCTTTGTCTGCGAGCATGCATCGAACCGCGTGCCGGTCGCCCTCGGCGATCTTGGGCTTTCGGCCGAACAGTTCGAACGTCACATCGCCTGGGATCCAGGCGCAGCGCCAGTTGCGCGCGGCCTCGCTGCGCGCTTCGGCGGCGCGACCGTGCTGCAGCGCTATTCGCGCCTCGTGATCGACTGCAACCGCGAGCCGCATCTGCCTGACGCGATCACGGTCCTTTCCGAGGATACGCCGATACCCGGCAATGCGCGCCTTTCGCCCGAGGCGCGAAACGCTCGAATCGCCGCGATCTGGGCGCCCTTCCATGGCGCCATCGACCGTGTCGTCAATCGCCGGATCGCCGAAGGTCGCGACACCATCCTCGTGACCGTCCATTCCTTCACGCCGGTCTATCGCGGCGTTCATCGCCCCTGGCATGTCGGTCTCATCTCCACCGACGATCGCCGCATCGCCGGGCCGATGCTCACGCATCTCGCCCGCGGCGGCGACCTCGTCGTCGGCGACAACGAACCCTATTCGCCGAAGGACAATGTCGACTACACGATCCGCCGCCATGGCCGCGAACGCGGCCTGCCGCATGTGATGATCGAAATTCGCAACGACCTGCTTCACTCGTCGCGCGACGTCGATGCCTGGGTACAAGGCCTGGGCGATGCCCTGACTGAGGCGGCGCGCACCATCGGCTTCGCGATCGCGGCGCCGGGAAAGGCACGGTCCAAGGCCTGAGAGGCCGACGAAACCAGGGGATTCGGCGCCGGGAGGCGCGAACGGTCCGATCGAGCGGCAGCAAGACCGCAGACGGACGCGGCGAATGGCAAAGGCCGCGCCATACGCCGTACTTCAGAGGGGCCATGGCTGGATCGGGTGCCGGAACGAGGGGCTCGGCCCGATCGGGACTGTGACGGGAGAAGTCTATGAGCAATGTCGACGGCTATACCGACAAGGACAAGAAGGCGGACATCCACGTCCTTCATTCCATGGGATACGCGCAGGAACTGGAGCGGCGCATGAGCCGCTTCTCGAACTTCGCGATCTCGTTCTCGATCATCTGCATTCTATCGGGCGGCATCAATTCGCTGGCCCAGGCAACCTCGGGCGCCGGCGGTGCGGCGATCGGAATCGGCTGGCCGGTCGGCTGCCTGATATCCGGCGTCTTCGCACTTGCCATGGCGCAGATCGCCTCGGCCTATCCGACGGCCGGCGGCCTCTATCATTGGGGTTCGATCCTCGGCAACCGCTTCACCGGCTGGGTCACCGCCTGGTTCAACCTGCTCGGCCTCGTCACGGTGCTCGGCGCCATCAATGCCGGAACGTGGGGCTTTTTCGCCGGCTCACTGGCTCCGCATCTTGGCATCAACACCGACGCTACGACCTCGGCCGGCTTCGCCAACCAGATCATCTTCGTCGCGCTCATCACGGGCGGCCAGGCGCTGATCAACCATTTCGGCATCCGCCTCACCGCGAAGCTGACGGACTGGTCCGGCTATCTGATCTTCGCAACGGCCATCATCCTGACGATCGTCTGCCTGGCTTCCGCCGGACATCTCGATTTCGCGCGGCTCTTCACCTTCACCAACTATTCGGGCGATGCCGGTGCCGCGGTGTGGCCGCATACGGATTCGATCTGGTACATTTTCCTGCTCGGCCTCTTGATGCCGATCTACACGATCACCGGCTATGACGCCTCGGCGCATACGTCGGAAGAAACCATGAAGGCCGCCCATTCCGTGCCGCGCGGCATGATCATGTCGGTCATCTGGTCGGCCGTGTTCGGCTATCTGATGCTGTGTTCCTTCGTCCTGATGATCCCGAACATGGACGACGCGGCCAAGCAGGGCTGGAACGTCTTCTTCTGGGCCATGGATGCCCAGGTGAACCCCACGATCAAGGTGATCCTCTATCTCGCCATCCTGGTGTCGCAGTTTCTCTGCGGTCTGGCGACGGTGACCTCGGCTTCCCGCATGATCTTCGCCTTCTCGCGTGACGGCGGTCTGCCGGCATCGAAGGCGCTGTCGAAGGTCAGCCCGAAGTTCCGCACGCCGGTGGCGGCGATCTGGACCGCGTCGATCCTCGCCGTCCTGTTCGTCTGGGGCGCCTCTCTCGTGACGTTTGGCGGCTCGACGGCCTATTCGATCGTCGTATCCTGCACGGTCATCTTCCTGTTCTTCTCCTTCGCGATCCCAATCGCGCTCGGGCTCTTCGCCTATGGCACGAAGAAGTGGCCGACCATGGGCCCCTGGAACATGGGCAAGGGGCTGTTTTCGCTGTTCGCCGTGCTCTCGATCATCGCCATGGCCCTGATCTTCTTCATCGGCGTGCAACCGCCGAATGACTGGGCGCTCTACATCACCATCGGCTTCCTGGTCCTGACCGGCATCGTCTGGGTGGCTTTCGAAAGCCGGCGCTTCCAGGGACCGCCGATCGGCGACGTCATCGCCAAGCGCAAGGCCGCCATCGCAGCCGCCGAAAAGGCGGTCGGCGAGACAGGCTGAGTTCGCGTTGCGCAACGCCGTCCCGGTTCAGCCGGGGCGGCCAACTGCCTCGAACCGCGCCACCGGCGAGGTTCGCCAAGCCTGACGGGCCGACGGCCCCAACCGACAAGGAGCCGCCGATGGCCGGAAACATGACGCTGAAGCAACTCGAGGCCGAGATCGAGGCCGGGACGATCGACACCGTCATCGTCGCCTTCCCCGACATGCAGGGCCGGCTGATCGGCAAGCGCTTCACCGGCGCCTTCTTCCTCGACAGCGCCGTCCACGAGACCCATGCCTGCAACTACCTGCTTACCGTCGACATCGATATGGAGCCGGTGCCCGGCTACGAGGCCGCGAGCTGGCAGAAGGGTTATGGCGACTTCGTCTTGAAGCCCGACGCCTCGACGCTGCGCCGCATTCCCTGGCTCGAAGGCACCGCGCTGATGCTCGCCGATGTCTGCGACCATCATGGCGAAGAGCTGCCGCATGCGCCGCGCTCCATGCTGAAGGCGCAGTTGAAGAAGCTCGCCGACCGCAAGATGAGCGCCTTCTTCGCCTCGGAGCTGGAATTCTACGTCTTCGACGAGACCTATGAGACCGCCGACGCCAAGCGCTGGCGCGATCTGAAGACCATGGGCAACTATATCGAGGACTACCACATCTTCCAGACGACCAAGAACGAGCCGCTCCTACGCGCCATACGCAACGGATTGATGGGAGCCGGCATCCCCGTCGAGAACTCCAAGGGCGAATGGGGCCCCGGCCAGGAAGAGGTCAATGTCCGCTACGCCGAGGCTCTGGAGACGGCCGACCGGCACGTCATCCTGAAGAACGGCGTCAAGGAGATCGCCCATCTCCAGAACCGCGCCGTGACCTTCATGGCCAAATGGCGCTACGACCTCGCCGGCTCCTCATCGCACATCCATTCCTCGCTCTGGGATGCGGGTGCGAAGAAGTCGCTGTTCAGCGATGCCAAGGATCCGCTCGGCATGTCGGACACGATGAAACACTGGCTGGCCGGCCATCTCGCCAGCGCCAAGGACTTCACCTATTTCCTGGCGCCCTACATCAATTCCTACAAGCGCTTCCAGGTCGGCACCTTCGCGCCGACCAAGGCGATCTGGTCGATCGACAACCGCACGGCCGGTTTCCGCGTCGTCGGCGAGGGCAAGTCGATCCGCACGGAGTGCCGCATCGGCGGCGCGGACCTCAATCCGTATCTCGCCTTCGCCGCCCTGATCGCCGCCGGCCTCGACGGCATCGACCGCAAGCTGGATCTGGAACCCGCCTTTGCCGGCGATGCCTATGTCGGCAAAAAGCTGCGCGAAGTGCCGAAGACGCTCCGCGACGCGACGACGGCGCTGGAAAAGTCAAAGCTGCTGCGCTCGGCGCTGGGCGACGGCGTCGTCGATCACTATGTGCATACCGCCCGCTGGGAGCAGTTCGAATATGACCGTCGCGTCACGGATTGGGAGTTGCAGCGCGGCTTCGAACGGTACTAGCTGCCGCCACGCATCATCATTCGAGTGACCGCCATGAACGCCCCCGTGCTGAAGATCGTCACCCCCGTCGACGGCTCGCTTTATGCCGAGCGGCCGCTCGCTTCCGAGGCCGAAGTCCTGAAGGCGCTGGAAGCGGCGAAGGCCGCCCAGCGCGAATGGCGGACTTCCTCCATGACCGAGCGGCAGAAGATTGCCGCGGCCTTCGTCGACGCCATGGTGGCCGAGAAGGACAAGGTCGCCGAACTCCTCGCCTGGCAGATGGGCCGGCCGATCCGTTACGGCCATGGCGAGATGCGCGGCTTCGAGGAGCGGGCGCGCTACATGATCGATATCGCGCCGGCAACGCTCGCCGATATCGATGTTGGTCCCAAAGAGGGTTTCAAGCGCTATATCCGCCGCGAGCCGCTCGGCGTTTGCCTGAATCTCCCCGCCTGGAACTTTCCCTACATGACGGCGCTCAATGCGGTGCTGCCCGCGATCCTCGCCGGCAACACTGTCGTCATGAAGCATTCGAGCCAGACGGCGCTGGTCGCCGAGCATTTCGCTTCGGCCTTCGCCAAGGCCGGCCTCTGGCAGGACGTGTTCCAGTTCGTCAATATGAGCCACGAGACGACCGACAAGGTGATCCGCTCCGGCCTCGTCGATCAGGTCGGGTTCACGGGTTCGACCGCTGGCGGCCGCCACATCATGGGCTCGGTCGCCGGCGCGCCGAACTTCCCGGCGACCTGCCTCGAACTCGGCGGCAAGGACCCGGCCTATGTCCGACGGGACGTGAACCTCGCTTTCGCGATCGAGAACATCGTCGATGGCGGTTTCTTCAATTCCGGACAGTCCTGCTGCGCCATGGAGCGCGTCTATGTCCATGAGGCCGTCTATGACGCGTTCGTCGAAGGCGCGGTCGCGACCGTGAACGCCTACAAGCTCGGCAGCCCGACCGATCCGGCGACGACGCTGGGTCCCGTGGTTCGCGCCTCGGCGGCGGCCTTTATCCAGGGCCAGGTCGACGAGGCGATCCGCGCGGGCGCCAAGGCGTTGATCGATCCGAATCACTTCCCCGAAGCGCAGGAAGGCACCGCCTATCTGGCGCCGCAGGTGCTGGTCGAGGTCGACCATTCGATGCGCTTCATGACCGAGGAAACCTTCGGCCCGGCCTTCGGCATCATGAAGGTCAAGTCGGACGAAGAGGCGATCGCCCTCATGAACGATTCCCCCTTCGGCCTCACTGCCGCGATCTGGACCGAGGATGTGGAAGCTGCGGAATCGATCGGCGACCGCATCGAGACCGGCACGGTCTACATGAACCGCTGCGACTTCCTCGATCCGGCCCTGCCCTGGGTCGGCGTCAAGCAGACCGGCCGCGGCGCGACGCTCTCCCGCGTCGGCTATGAGCATCTGACGCGCCCGAAGAGCTTCCATCTGCGGACGAAGACGTCCTGATCCAGACAACCCGACGCATTTCCCTACCCAAGGACGATCCCATGCTCGACCGTTACGCCTCGCTGACCGCGAACTGGTCCTATCCGACCGCCATCCGTTTCGGCGCCGGACGGATCGCCGATCTCGCCGACGCGGTGAAGACGGCCGGCATCGCCCGGCCCCTCTTCGTCACCGACCCCGGCATTGCCGACCTGCCGGTGGTGGCGAAAGCGCTCGCCGTGCTCGACGCCGCCAATGTGCCCTATGCCGTGTTCTCCAGGGTCGACGGCAATCCGACCTTGGCCAATCTCGACGACGGGCTCAAAGCTTACAAGGCTGGCGGCCATGACGGCGTCATCGCCTTCGGCGGCGGCTCGGCCATGGATATCGGCAAGACCATCGCCTTCATGAGTGGCCAGACACGCTCGGTGTTCGATTTCGAGGATCGCGAGGATTGGTGGACGCGAGCGGACCCGAAAGGCATCGCTCCGATCGTCGCCGTCCCGACCACGGCGGGCACCGGTTCGGAAGTCGGCCGCGCCACCGTCGTCACTGACCCCAGCGACCACACCAAGAAGATCATCTTCCATCCGCTGATGCTGCCGAAGGTTGTTATCTCCGACCCCGAGCTCACCGTCGGCCTGCCGGCGAAAATCACCGCCTGGACCGGCATGGATGCGCTGTCGCATTCGCTGGAAGCCTGGTGCAGCCCGTTCTTCCATCCGCTCTCGGCCGGTATTGCGCTGGAAGGCATGCGCCTCGTCAAGGACTGGCTTCCGGCCGCGGTCAAGGACGGCGCCAATATCGACGCTCGCTCCTACATGCTAATCGCCTCGTCCATGGGCGCCGTCGCCTTCCAGAAGGGCCTCGGTGCGATGCACGCCATGAGCCATCCCTGCTCCAGCCTGCGCGGAACGCATCACGGCCTCACCAATGCCGTCGTCATGCCCTATGTGCTGACGCATAACCGGCCGGCGATCGACGAAAAGCTCGCCGCCATGGCCCGTTATCTCGATCTGCCCGGCCAGTCGGCGGCGAGCGTGATCGACTGGGTGCTGGCGCTCCGCAGCGAGCTTGCTATTCCGCATACGCTGAAGGAAATCGGCGTCGACGAGAGCGTGCTGCCGGACGCGGCGAAGATGGCCGAGCATGACCCGTCGAACGGCGGCAATCCGGTGAAGATGGGCACGGCGGAATACGACGTTCTCTTCCGCCAGGCGATCAACGGCGAGATCTGAGCCGCGAAGCCTTCTCCATGCAGCTTGGCGTCAGCGGATGGCCGCTGGCGCCTTGATGAAATCAATGAAGGCCCGCAGCGGCGCCGGCACGAGACGGCGGCCGGGATAGTAGAGGAAGGGTCCTGAGAAGGACGGCCACCAATCCTCCAGCACAGGCTCCAGCGCGCCGCTGATGAAATGAGGGCGGAGCCAGTCCTCGAAGCTGGTGACAATTCCGACGCCGCCGATCGCAGCCTTTATTGCAAGATCGATGGCCCCTGCCGGCTGGACTTCGAGTTGTCCGGTGGGATCGATCCTCACCACCTCGCCGTCGCGCTCGAATTCCCATAAGGGACGAACACCGCTCGAAAAGCGGAAGCGCATGCAGGCGTGGTCCAGCAGATCGTGAGGATGCTGAGGGCGGCCTCGCCGATCGAGATAGGCCGGCGCGGCGGCCGCCCCGAAGCGCTGAATGCGCGGGCCGATCGGCACCGCGATCATGTCCTGCTCCAGCCGCTCATCATATCGGATCCCGGCATCGCAGCCCGCAGCCAGCAGGTCGACGAACTCGTCCTCGGCAGTCACATCCAGCCGGATTTCGGGATAGGCCGCAAGAAATGGCGGTAAGATCTCGGGTAGGACGATCTTCTCTACGCTGACGGGAACGTTCAGCCGTAACGTCCCAGCGGGACGATCTCGAAATCCATGGACGCCGTCGAGCGCCGATTCCACTTCCCTCAGCGCGGGCGCGACGCGCTCCAGGAGATGTCGCCCAGCCTCGGTGGGCAGGACGCTGCGTGTGGTGCGATTGAGCAGACGGACGCCGAGCCGCGTTTCCAACCGCCGTACAGCCTCACTGAGTCCCGACGCGCTCCCCCCGGTGAGTCGCGCTGCGTCGCGGAAGCCGCCAGCCTCAGCCACAGCGACAAAGGAATCGAGATCCCCGAGGTCCGATTTCATCGTTCGATCTTTCGTACAGCCCGTGCAGATAGTGCCCGGTTTTCGTGCGGCGTCGCAAGGCCTAGCTAACGCCTGTCCTCACGGGAGACTGACAATGACCATCCAGACATCCGGAATCTATCGTCTCGGCGACCGCGACGTCACGCGGCTCGGCTATGGCGCCATGCAACTTGCCGGGCCCGGCGTCTTCGGCCCGCCAAAGGACCCGGCGGCGGCTGTCGCCGTATTGCGCGAAGCCGTTGCGCAGGGCGTCGATCATATCGATACCAGCGACTTCTACGGCCCCCACGTCACCAACCGGCTGATCCGCGAAGCCCTTGCTCCCTATGCCGACGATCTGACGATCGTCACCAAGGTCGGCGCGCGGCGCGGAGAAGACGCTTCCTGGATACCTGCGTTCTCGCCGGACGAATTGATCGCCCAGGTGCACGACAATCTGCGCAATCTCGGTGTCGAGACGCTGGATGTTGTCAATCTGCGCATCATCTACGACGTTCATGGCCCCAAGGAAGGACCGATCGAAGCACAGGTCGAGGCGCTCGCCGCCTTGAAGGGGAGCGGCCTGATCCGCCATATCGGCCTCAGCAATGCGACGCGGGCTCAGATCGAGACGGCGCGCGCCATTGCTCCGATCGCCTGCGTGCAGAACCTCTATAATCTGGCCCATCGCGACGACGACGCTCTCATCGACGATCTCGCCCGGGACGGAATCGCCTATGTGCCGTTCTTCCCGCTCGGCGGCTTCACGCCGCTGCAATCCTCGACCTTATCGGAGGTCGCGGCAGAGCTTGGCGCCACACCGATGCAGATCGCGCTCGCCTGGCTGCTCCACCGCGCCCCGAACATCCTGCTCATCCCCGGCACGTCCTCGGTGGCGCACCTGCGGGAGAATCTCGCCGCGGCCGAAATCGAGCTGCCCGAGGCTGCGCTGCGGGCGCTGGATGGGATCGCCGAAGCCACCAAGGCCGGCTGAGCCCTCCTCGCGACCCTCTCCCCATTCGACCGCTCTTGCGCAGCAGCGAAGGAGGCTCCAGAAAGGCGCGGTTCTGCAAGGGAGAGCGTCTTGGGTCCGGAAATCGTCTGCATCGGCGAGCCGATGGTCGAATTGAACCAGCCAAAGCAGGGCGGCGATTTCCACCCCGGCCATGGCGGCGACGCGTCGAACTGCGCCGTCGCCGCCGCGCGCCAGGGCGCCTCGGTCGGCATGATCACCGCACTTGGCGCCGACAGCTTCGGCCAATCCTTCTTCGATCTGTGGCAGGCCGAAGGGATCGACGCGAGCGCGGTGAAGATCGACCCCTCGGCGCCGACCGGGATCTATTTCGTCACCCATGGTCCGGATGGCCATGTCTTCTCCTACCGTCGCGCCGGTTCTGCGGCGAGCCGGCTGACGCCGGAGGAGTTGCCGCTGGATTATGTCCGCAATGCCCGCGTTATCCATGCCTCGGGCATCAGCCAGGCGATCTCGTCGGCCGCGACCGACCTCGTCTTCCTGGCCATGCGCACGGCGCGCAGCGCTGGGACGCTTGTCTCCTACGACACCAATCTGCGGCTCAGGCTCTGGCCGATCGATCGCGCCCGCGCCACCATCCATGCGGCGGCGGGGCTTTCCGACATCCTGAAGACCAGTTCCGAAGATGCGAAGGAACTGGCCGGAACCACCGAGCCGGACCGGATCGCCGACTTCTATCTCCGCCTCGGGCCGAAGATCGTCATCGTCACCATGGGAGCGGAGGGAGCGCTGGTCGCGACGCCAAGCCAGCGCGTGACCGTGCCCGCCATTGCTGTGAAGCCGGTCGATGCGACAGGCGCGGGCGACACGTTCGACGGCGCCTTCCTGTCTGAATATCTACGCGAGGGCGATCCCTTCGCGGCGGCGCGCTATGCCAATGCGGCGGCGGGGCTCGCCACGGAGGGCTACGGCGCCGTCGCACCGATGCCGAGGCGTGCCGCCGTCGAGGCGGCGCTCGTCGGGCGAGGCTGATGCACCCCGCCCGACGATTGGGGATTTGAAGCTAGCTGCCGCTCATGGCGGATAGCAGCTGCGCTTCGTTGTTCTGGAACATCTTCACATAGGTTGGCGCGGGGCCATCGGCAGGCGACAATGCGTCGGAGAAGAGCTCGCCGCCGATTTTGACGCCGGTCTCCTGCGCGATCTGCTTCAGGAGGCGCGGATCGGTGATGTTCTCGACGAAGATCGCCTGGATCTTCTCGTCGCGGATCTGCTTGATGATCGCGGCGATGGCCGAGGCGGAAACTTCGCTCTCGGTGCTGAGGCCTTCCGGCGCGATGAAGGTCACGCCATAGGCGGCGCCGAAATAGCCGAAGGCGTCATGGCTGGTGACGATCTTGCGCTTGGCTTCCGGCAACGCGCCGAAATCCGCCTTGAGCCGGGCATCGATCGTCTGGAGCTTGGCGACGAGCTTGTCGCCATTCGCCTTGTAGTCGGCGGCGTTGGCCGGATCGACCGACGAAAGTCCGGCGACGATATTGTTGACGTAGAGGATGCCGTTGGCAGCATTCTGCCAGGCATGCGGATCAATCGCACGGCCGGAGGAATCCTTGGCGAGTTCCTCGGCCTCGTCCGCATCGCCGGTCCACAGGCGCGGCTCGACGCCGGTCGAGGCGATCACCGTCGTTCCCTTGAAGCCGGAGACGTCGACAAGGCGCTGCAGCCAATGCTCGAGGCCGAGCCCGTTCTCGACGAGAAGGCTGGCGGCACCGAGGGCCTTGGCATCCTTCGGGCTGGGTTCGAAGACATGCGCATCGCCATTCGGGCCCACCAGCGTCGTGACCTCGACATGGTCGCCGCCGACTTCGGCAGCAAGATCACCAAGGACGGAAAAGCTCGCCACCACCTTGACCGGTTCAGCGGCCAGCGCCGTCCCGGCAAGGGAAAGCGCCATGGCAAGCGCGAGGGAAAAACGCTTGAGCTGCATGATTAGGCTCCTGTTTCTCGAATGAGTGTCTCAGCCGCGGAGGTGCCGCGGCCGGAAGGCGCGGGCGAGATAGCTGCCGCGCGTGCCGACAAGGATCGAGCCGGCATGGATGGCGCCGGCGGTCAGGATGATGGCCGGCGAAGAGGGAAGATCGGCGTGAAAGGAGAACAGCAGGCCGACCAGGGAAGAGACGATGCCGATGAGCGCGGCGGCGAGGATCTGCCCGGCTATGCTCTCGCTCCAGAACGAGGCCGAGGCCGCAGGCAGGATGATCAGGCCGACGACCATCAGCGTGCCCAGCGCATTAAAGCCGCCAACGAGGTTGAGCACGACGAGCGCCAGGAACAGGAAATGCACCAGCCCGCCACTGCCGCCGACACTCTTGAGGAAGCCCGGATCGAAACATTCGGCGACCAGCAGGCGGTAGATGAACGCCAGCGTCACCAGCGTTACCGTGGCGATGCCGGCGATCAGGAACAGCGCCGGGTCATCGAGCGCCAACACATTGCCGAACAGCACATGCAGCAGATCGATGTTCGAGCCCTTGAGCGAAACGATCAGCACGCCGAGCCCGAGCGACACCAGATAGAAGGCGGCGAAGCTCGCATCCTCGCGCAGCGGCGTCGAGCGCGAGATCGCGCCCGCCCCCAGCGCCACGAGCAGGCCGGCAATGACGCCGCCCGTGGTCATGGCGAAGAGCGAGAAGCCCGACAGCAGGAAGCCGATCGCGGCGCCCGGCAGGATCGCATGCGCCATCACATCGCCCATCAGGCTCATGCGACGCAGGATCAGGAAGACGCCGATCGGGGCGCCCGAGATCGATAGCGTGACGCAGCCGACCAGCGCGCGCCGCATGAAGCCGAAATCGGCGAACGGCGCCAAGACGAGACTGTAGAAACTCACGCCGCAGGCCTCTCGCAGAGCTCGGCATCGTCCTCGAAGGCTTCCTGCATATGGCGGGAGCGCATGAGATTGGCCTCGGTCAGCGTTTCGGCCGTCGGCCCCCAGGCAACCTTTTCGCGCGCGATCAGCAGCGTCTCGGTCATGTGCTCGCGCACCAGGTCGATGTCGTGCAGCACGGCGATCACGGTCCGGCCCTCACGATGCCAGGCGCAGACGAGGTCCATCAGCGCCTCGGTCGTGCGCGCGTCGATCGCCGTAAAGGGTTCGTCGAGCAGGATCAGCCGTGCATCCTGCAGCAACAGACGGGCGAAGAGCGCACGCTGGAACTGGCCGCCGGAAAGCGAGCCGACACTGCGATCCTCGAAGCCGGAAAGCCCGACCGTCTCGAGCGCCGCCTGGACGTCGGCCATCGCCTTGCCGCCGATGCGGCGGAACGGCCCGAAACGCCGCCACAGGCCCATCGAGGCGAGTTCGATGACGCGCATCGGGAAGGCGCGGTCGAGCGCGCTGAGCTGCGGGAGGTAGGCGATCTCGTTGCGGCGGGCGCCGTCGATCTCGACCCGGCCACTATCCGGCTTGATCAGCCCGACCATTCCCTTCAGGAGCGTCGATTTGCCGGCGCCGTTCGGCCCGACGATCGCCGTGAAAGACCCAGGAGCGAAGCTCCCGGATAGATGATGCACCGCCGGATGGCGGCGATAGGAGAGCGTCAGGTCCGTGCAGCGGACAGAAGGAGCCAAGGTGGAACCCATGTCGTGATCAACCCATAGCCCAGACGACGGCGAGCCAGATCAGCGCGACGACGAGGATCACGAAGAGGAGCCGGTCGAAGGCCGAGGCGAGAAAGAGCCACTCTCCGAACCGCCGCTTGCGCTCGGGCGCGTCGTGATCGTGCCGATGTCCGGTGTGATCGGCGTGAAGCTTGGCCACAACCGGGGCGGCCGCGACCTCAACCTTCTGTGCCGTGTCACTCAACGCTACGCGCATCGCCATGCCAATCCGTCTGCCGTCCTTGGACATATGTTATGTTATATCATTTCATCACTCGCAAGCCCAAATCACGCGGCTGGGGGGCATGCGACAGGATGGCACTCCCGCATCGGCCCGGCGCAAGTCCATTGAAACGAAAGCACTGTCAGGACGGGCGCCTGCAAGTCTAGAATTAGAATAATTTCAATCTCTTGGTATTTCTTGACTTTCGATTTCAACATGCTGAATGGTTCCGCGAGGTTCGCGCCTCCGTCATGGAAACCGGCTAATCTTTCAGCCGGCGCGCGATGAGGTTCCGATGGCGCCCGCTGCGGGACGATCGTTTGGATGCGGGATTGGCAAAGGACGGGACATGGGGACTTTTCGGCGCTGCGGCGCTCAATGCCGCTATCTCGACCGCCGGCCCGAACGACTGGTCGTCGAAGCGTTCCGTCGCTGGAACCGCGGCGGCGAGAGCGGCTCATTCCCCAATTTCCAGCGCACCGCCGATTTCTTCGTCGATGAACTGGGTCCTGTCGAAGGACGCAGGCTGTTCTCCTTGTTCGTCCGCTGGTTGGATACGGTCGGCGCGTTCATGGAGCGGCCGGCACTTTCCAGCCCGTTCGAATGCCCGATGCTGTGTCAGGACGAATGCATGGCCGTCGCCATGATCGCCGCGGCGCAATCCGGCGATCGCGACGGCATTGACGCGGCAACGCGCCGCCTCGTCGCTCCCGAAGGCATCGAGCCGGCGGCGGCGGCGGCCGAGGGCTTCGCCGAGGCCCTCACCGGCTATGGCCACCATCTCCTCCCCGTCCCGGCAGCCATCGTCCGGGACATCGCTGAAAGACCGGAACGCCGGGCGTTCCACTGAGCCTTTTCGAAGGCGCCGTTCCAACGGAGAATTCCATGAACGCTTTCCGACTGATCCTCGGCGCCGCAGCGGCGACGCTGCTGGCGACAGCCGCCTTTGCGGCCGAGCCCCCGACCGCCGACGCCGTGCTGAAGACGTATGGCGACATCGCGCAGGCAAAATATGAGGACGCCCTCGCCGGCGCGAAGACACTCGGGACGGCGGTCGACGCGCTGATCGCTTCGCCCTCGCAGGCGACGCTCGATGCGGCCCGCTCGGCCTGGATCGCTTCGCGCCCCGCCTATATGGAAACCGAGGGCTATCGCTTCGGCAACGCGATCGTCGACGATTGGGAAGGCCGCGTGAACTCCTGGCCGCTCGACGAAGGCCTCATCGACTATGTCGATCCCAAGACCTATGGCGACAGCTCGGACGCGAACCCGCTCTATACCGCGAACGTCATCGCCAACAAGGAAATCCAGATCGGCCCGGACAAGGTCGACGCCACGGTGATCAATGCGGAACTGCTGAACAAGCTTCAGGAGGCGGGCGACGTCTCGGCCAATGTGGCGACCGGCTATCACGCGATCGAGTTCCTGCTCTGGGGCCAGGACCTGAACGGCAATGGTCCGGGCGCCGGCAACCGCCCCGCCACCGACTACGACACCCAGAATTGCACCAATGGCAATTGCGATCGCCGCGCCGCCTATCTCAAGGCCGCGACCGAATTGCTCGCTGCCGATCTCGCTGAAATGGTGGCCGACTGGCAGCCGGACGGCGCGGCCCGCAAGCAGCTCGCCGAAAAGGGTGCCGATGGCGGTCTCGCGACGATCCTGACCGGTATCGGGTCGCTCTCCTATGGCGAACTCGCCGGCGAGCGCACCAAGCTGGCCTTGCTTCTGCACGATCCGGAAGAGGAGCATGACTGCTTCTCCGACAACACTGCCAACAGCCACTACTATGATCAGGCCGGCATGGTCTCGATCTGGCAGGCCAGCTACAAGCGGACGGACGGCACGGTCGTCTCGGGCGCGAGCCTGCGCGACTATGTCGACGCCAAGCACCCCGAAGCGGCCAAGCGTCTCGACGAGGCGATGGCGGCGGCGACTGCCAAGATGCAGGTCCTGAAGGATACGTCCGACGGCGGCGAGAAGTTCGACCAGATGATCGCGGCTGGCAACGACAAGGGCAACAAGATCGTCGAGGACGTGGTTGACACGCTCGTGGCACAGGCCCGCGCGACCGAAGGCGTCGTTTCCGCCCTCGGCCTGACGATCAAGCTCGAGGGATCGGACAGCCTCGACAATCCGGCCGCGGTCGCGCAATAGGCCGCATAGACCGGGGCGCCACGGCGCCCTAAAGAGGTCCCGGCTGGGCCGGGGGGCGGCCGGGACCTCGCTTCACAGGCGGACGATCATGATTTCGCGTCGCACGCTGCTCTCCGGCGCGGCTGGACTGGCCGGAACCGCGCTCCTCGGCAACGCCAGCGGCGCAAGGGCCTTCACCCGCCCGCTCGCTCCCGTGGCGCGTCCCGGCGACGAAAAGGTGGTGAGGCTGGATCTCATCGCGAAGGAGCACAGCCTGTCGCTGCCCTGCTTCGATGGCCATGACCTGCCGCTCTGGACCTTTGCCGACCAGGCCCTGCCGCCGGTCGTACGCCTCAATCTCGGCGACCGACTCGATACGCACCTCGTCAATGGATTGACCAGGCCGGGCGAGCATGTCTCGATCCACTGGCACGGCATCCGCCTGCCGAACGACCAGGACGGCGTGCCCTATCTGGTGCAGCCGCCTGTCGAGCCCGGCGCCAGCTATGATTATTCCTTCGTGCCGCCCGATACCGGCACCTTCTTCTTCCACACCCATTGCAACACCGTGGAACAGCTCGGCCGCGGGCTCGCCGGCATCCTGATCATCGATGGCGACGCGCCCGAGCCCTATGACCATGACCAGCTCGTCGTCCTGCGCGACTGGCGGCTGGATGAGGCGAGAAGCGCCTTCCTTCCGTTCCTGACGCTCGCCGGTGCCGGCCGCGCCGGCAGCTTCGGCACGGTTCGCAGCGTCAACGGCGCCACCAACCCCGAAATTCCGCTCCCCGCCGTCGCGGATGTGCGGCTGCGCATCATCAATGTCGATGCCACCCGCATTTCCGAGGTTGGGATCGAGGGCGCGGAGGCGGCGGTCGTCGCGATCGACGGCCTCGCGTGCGCCCCCTTCCCGCTCCGTTCCTGGAAGATGGGCCCAGCCATGCGGATCGATGTGGTCATCCGTACGCCGGCCGATGGCGGCACCGCGACGCTCTATGATTATTTCGCGGCCAAGCCCGTGCCGCTCGCCCGTTTCGCCGCCCATGGCGCGCCGAGGCGGACCGGTGACTTCGACCCGGCGCCGCTCGCCGCCGCGCGGATCGCCAAGCCAGACCTCGAGGCTGCCGAGACCATTCCCTTCAGTTTCTCGGCAACCGCGACCGGCAGCAGCGTCGCCGCCGCGGCCGGCGATGACGGCCTGCCGCTGGGGTCGCTGTGCCTGTCGGCCGCCAATCTCTGGGCGATCAACCAGTCGTCCTGGCCGGGCACCGGCATGGACAAGCTGCCGCCGCCACTGGTGCGCCTGGAACGCGGCCGCAGCTATCGCATGCAGCTTCGCAACGCGACGCCGCAAATGCATCCGATCCATATCCACGGCCATTCCTGGACCGTTCTGGGATCGAACAAGCGGGTGCTGCCGCCGCACTTTGCCGACACCGTCCTGCTGCTGCCGAACGAGAAGATCGACGTCGCCTTCGTCGCCGACAATCCGGGTCGCTGGATGATGCACTGTCACATCATCGAGCATCAGGAGACCGGCATGATGGGCTGGTACGACGTCGCGTGATCCGCCTCGCCGCCCTGGCCGCCAGCGCGTCCATCGTGTTCGCGGGGAGCGTTCTGGCGGGATCGCCCGATCACGGGCTCGACTTTGCGCTTGGCAAGGCGCTGTTCCATCGGATGTGGGTCCAGGCCCCCTCCTCCACCAAGGCGAATGACGGCCTCGGTCCCCTCTTCAACGAGAAGAGCTGCGCCAGTTGCCATAGCGGCACCGCGCTTTCCGCTTCGATCCTCGTGACCTCGGACGGGTCGATCACGGATCGCGGCCTTGCCGTGCGCCTCGGCGATGTCGAAGGCAATCCCGACCCGACCTATGGTCGCCAGATCCAGCCGCGATCGGTAACCGGCATCGTCAGCGAGGGCCGTGTCGCCTATCGCCTCGGAGGCAATCCGCCACGCGTGACGCCGAGCTTCACGCCCGAGCGGGGGCCGCTGGCCGCGACGACGCATATGAGCGTGCGCCAGGCTCCAGCGCTACGCGGCATCGGCGCGCTCGGCGCGGTCGACGAAGCGGCGGTCGAACGGATCGCCGCGGAGCAGCGCGCCGCTGGCGACGGCCCCTCCGGACGGCCCCGCTATGTGACGCGCGACGGCAAGCGACAGCTCGGCCGCTATGGCTGGAAGGCGGCGGCGCCGACCATCGCGGCGCAGACGGCCGACGCCTTCGGCCTTGATATCGGCATGTCGAGCCCGCTCTTTCCCCATCCTTATGGCGATTGCACGAAGGCCGAGCCCGACTGCCTCGCGGCACCGAACGGGCGGGACGCCAGCTTCGACGGCGAGGAGATCTCGAACCAGATGATTGGCCTCCTCACCGCCTATATCGATGGCCTGAAGGCACCTGCGCCGGTTCCCGATGCCCGTGGCGAGGCCCTGTTCGCCGCGACCGGCTGCGCCGCCTGCCACGTGCCGGACATGCCTGCCATGGGCGGCGGGACGGTCAGGATCTTCTCCGATCTGCTGCTGCACGATATGGGCCCCGGGTTGGACGATGGTGTCGCCGAGCCGGGCGCGTTGTCATCGGAATGGCGCACGGCTCCCTTATTGACGCTTTCCGTTCGCCGTGCGCCCGATCGGCGTTATCTTCACGACGGAAGGGCTGCGACGATCGCGGACGCCGTCTCCGCTCACGGAGGGGAGGCCGAGGCGGCCCGCTCCCGTTTCATGGCTCTATCCCCGGATGACCGGGCTGCGCTGATCGCCTATCTGGAAACATTATGATCGCCATCACCAAGCGCCTCTTCCTGCTCTCGCCGTTGATGATGCTGGCCGGCAAGGCATTCGCGCGCCAGCAGGCGCAGTTCGACACGCCGCCGGTCATCGACGAGGCGGCCTTCCGCGCCGTGACGGCGAAGTCGATCGACGCCTATATCCTGCCCGCTTATGGCACGCTCAAGCAGAGCACCGCGGTTCTCGCCAAGGTGCTCGCCGAAAGCTGCAAGGCGCCCTCCGCGACGCCCTCGGCCGAGGTTACAGCGGCGTTCGAGGCGGTCCTGCTCGCGTGGGCCGGCGTCGATTTCTTCCGCTTCGGCCCGATCGCCGAGCAAGGCCGCCATGAGCGCTTCTCCTTCCTGCCCGATCCGCATGGAACCGGCGCGCGGCAATTGCGCAAGATCCTCGCCGAGCCGGATCCGGCGCTGCTTCAGCCGGGCGCGGTCGCCAAGCTCTCCGCCGCGGTCCAGGGCCTGCCGGTGCTGGAGAGCCTCCTCTGGGCCAGCGAAAGCGCCACGGAATCGCTCGACTATCGTTGCCAGCTTGCCGTCCGCATCGCCGAAAACCTCGACGCCATCGCCGCCGAGACGCTGGAGGGCTGGACCAAGGCGGATGGCTGGAAAGCGCTGATGCTCTCGCCCGGTGGCAGCAACATCGTCTATCGCGACGTCACCGAGCCGGTGGTCGAGATCCTGAAATCGATCGGTGTCGGTGCGCTGCAACTACGCGACCAGCGCCTTCTGCCGGCACTCGGCAAATCCTTCGACGCGGCCAAGCCGGCGCGCGGCGTCTTCGTCCGATCGGGGATGACCTTGCCCTATCTGCGCGCCTCTGCCGTCGCTATCGGCAATCTCGTCCAGGATTCCGACCTGTTGAGTCTGGCGCCGAAGGAACAGACGGCGCTGAAGGCCGAGACCGACACGGCGCTCACGACCTTCGAGACGTCGCTGGATGTCGGCGATGACTGGACCAAGGCGCTGCAGACCAAGGCGAGCTATGACAAGCTGCGCGTCGGCTTCGACGTGCTGAAGAAGGTCGAGGACATCTACAACTATTCCTTCCCCGTCGCCGCCGGTATCTCGCCCGGCTTCAACGCGCTGGACGGCGACTGATCATGACGGCGCTTCGCCCCCTTGCCGCCCGCCTGCTTACCGCGATCCTGCCGCGGATAAAGCCAGGCGGTGGCTTGGCGGATGGGCCCGTCTTCATCAGCTCCGTCCGCACCGGCCCTCGCCAGCATGCCGCCCTGTTGATGGACGAGGATGGGCGCGAACTGGGCCGGCTGCCCCTGGAGGGCCGCGGCCACGATATCGCTACCGACAGCGTCAATCGGCGGGTCGTCGTCTTCGCCCGTCGGCCCGGCTATTTCGCGCTGGTCATCGACGTCCCGAGTCTCACGCCGCTCGCGACGCTGCGCCCGCCCGAGGGCCACCATTTCTTCGGCCATGGTGTCTTCTCAGCAGATGGCAAGCTGCTCTATGCGACGGAGAATGACTTTGCCGGCGACAGCCCCCGTGGCGTCGTCGGGATCTATGATGCGACGGGCGGCTTCGTCCGGATCGGCGAGTTCGAAACCGGCGGCGTCGATTCGCACGAGATCCTGCTGTCGCCGGACGGGGCCTCGCTGATCGTCGCCAATGGCGGCATCGTCACTCATCCGGACTTTGGTCGCCAGAAGCTCGACCTCGCCGCGATGCGCCCCTCGATCGTGAAAATCGACCGCGAAAGGGGCGACCGGATTGCTGAAACGACCCTTCCCGCCTCGCTCAACCGCCTCTCCATGCGCCATATGAGCTTCGATGGTCGCGGCAATCTCTGGTTCGGCTGCCAGTGGGAGGGAAACCGCCAGGAAAAGCCATCCCTCGTCGGCCGGATCGACAGCAACGACCAAGCAACGCTGATGTCGTTCCCGGAAGATTGGGCCAGGATGGCGCGCAACTATATCGGCTCGGTCGTCGCCAGCCGCGACGGCACGCGGATCGCGACCTCGTCACCGATCGGCGGTGCCGTCTTCATCTGGGACGCGGAAAAAGCAACGCCGCTCGCTGCCCGCCCCTTCCGCGATGGCTGCGGCCTTTCGGGACGGGAAGGCCATCACTTCCTGGCCACATCAGGCGACGGAATCCTGATCGATGTGGAAGATGGAGGCGAGCCCACGGCGCTCGCGCGCCGAGAGTTCCATTTCGACAATCATTTGAGGCGCTTGGGCTAGACGGCGCCGATGCTTGCCAGCCGCCGCTCCTCGTCGACGATGTAGTCGCGGATGACCGGGACATCGTCGCGCTTGTCGGAGATCAAGATCTGGAACACGAAATTCGAGCCGTGCAGGAAGCCGAGCTCGACCGAGGCCAGATAGAAGTCCCACATCCGGCAGAAGCGCTCGCCCATCATCTCGACGGATTCGGCCCGCTTCGCTTCATAGGCGAGGCGCCAGTCGCGGATGGTCCAATAATAGTGGAGGCGCAGGCTCTCGCAGTCGGCGCACCAGGTTCCGGTCCGCTCCAGAGAGGCGAAGACCTCCGACATCGCCGGCACATAGCCGCCGGGGAAGATGTATTTGCGGATGAACGGCGCCGTCGTGCCGGGCGGCGACATGCGGCCGATGCAATGGACCAGCGCGAAGCCGCCGGGCTTGGTCAGTTTCTTGATGCCGGAGAAGTAATTGTCGAAATTGTCGATGCCGATGGCTTCCATCATGGCGATGGAAACGACGCGGTCATAGGTGCCCTCGAGTTCGCGATAGTCCTTCTCGAGGAAGGTCACCTTGTCGGCGACGCCTTCGGCGATGGCCCGCTCGCGCGCAACCGCAAGCTGCTCGGGCGACAGCGTCACCGACGTGACCTTTACATCGTAGTTGCGAGCCAGGAACGTCCCGAGCGCCCCCCAGCCAGAACCGATCTCGGCGATATGCATGCCGGGCTCAAGCTTCAGCTTCGCCGCGATATGGCGAAGCTTGTCGATCTGTGCCTGATGCAGCCCGACATCCGGCGACGTATAATACGCGCAGGAATAGGTCATCGTCTCATCAAGCCAGAGCCGGTAGAATTTCGGCGGAATGTCGTAATGGTAGCGGATATTGCTGGAAGCCTCGCCGCCGAGCTTGTTCGACTGCTGACGGCGGCGAAATTTCTTCCAGACGGCGCGGAGCGCTTTCTGCACCGGATGGGCGGCAAGGCCCGAGCGGTTGACGGAGAACAGCAACAGAAGATCAAAGACCTTCCCGCCATCCTCGACGACGAGGCGACCGTCCATATAGGCCTCGGCGACCTTCAGTTCCGGATTGAGGAAGATCTCGCGCTCCACCGCCTTGTCGGTGAGGCGGATCGCGACGATCGGCCCGTCGACGCCGCTGCCGAAGCTCTGTCGGGATCCATCGGCAAAGGCGACCGTGAGCCGTCCCTTCTGAACGAAGCGCTGGAGCAAATGAGGAAGAAGGCGCATCGGATTCCCTTGCCGGTTTGGTCAAGGCGAGGGTTAGCGCCGGAATCGCCGCCTGCCTAGCCGAGTTCGAAGCTGGTGATGCCAAAAATGCGCGAAAGCGGCAGCGAAGGTGCCGATCCACGATACATCCGGGCGGTTTCAAAGGCCGGTGTCAATCCGTGCCTCGCCGCCAGGGCCAGCGCGGTCGCATTGGGCTCGGGGCAATCCAGAAAGACGATGTCTCGTTCGGCCCCGGCTGCCAGCGCGGCGAACAACCGGTCCGCCTCGTTCTCGCCATCGGCAAAGAGCGGCCCGATCTTGTAGCCGGAAACCGCTGGACGGATCGTGCCGAAACCTCGCACCTCGCCATTCTCCACGAGGGCAAGACTGCGTCTTCCACCCTGCCCATCCAGCCAGGCGCGCAGAAAGGCGGTACGCCCGGCGGGAAAGCACCCCCGATCATAGGCGGAAACCGCATCGAACAGCCCCGGCCCGATCTCGACGATTCCCGGATCCCTGAGCGAATCCAGATCCGGCCGACCGCCGAAGCGGATATTGCGATGGGCCAGCCCGAAGCCGGAGCGGGCATAATTGGCCTGCTGTGCGACGACACCGTCGAGGCCGATGGTTCGTCCTTCGAGCCGCGTCAGTCCCGCCTGCCAGGTTCGCCAGCCATAGCCTTTGCCGCGCTGGTCGGGCCGGCAGATGTAGAAGCCGAGAAAGCCGAAGCTCTCGCCATAGCGCACGACCGAAACAGCGGTGACCGGCTCCTCGCCGAGGAAGCCCATCAGGAAGCCGCCGACGTCTGCTGCGAGGAACGGCTCGCGGTCACCCCAGCCCGGGTTCCAACCTTCCGCCTTTGCCCAGCCGAGGGTGATGTCCAGTTCGTTCGGCCCCATCGTGCGAACCGTAAATTCCTTGGACATGTCTCCCTCCCGTTGAGCGCACCGTTTAGCCCATCGGCGACAGCTTGTAGCGGCGAGCCGCTTGAAACAGGACGACGTGAACGGCTAACCTCTCGTCTAAGGGCCACATTCGCCAGCGAAATCAAGAGCTCTATCCGGAAACCCGCCCTCTCGCCCAATACCGTCGAGACATTTGCGCGCCGACCGCGCCCAGGAGAACAGCATGCCTTTCGAGACCCGCGCCGCCGGCCGCACCGGTCTGCAGCTCTCAACGCTTGGCCTTGGCTCGGCCACGCTGGGCGGCAATGTCCGCCCGCCGATCTCGGACGCCGATTCCCGTTCCATGGTCACGCACGCCTTCGAACTCGGGATCCGCTATTTCGACACGGCGCCCTTCTACGGTTACGGGAAGGCCGAGCGCATCATGGGCGACAGCCTGCGCCCACATTCCGGTTGGGCGCTGTCCAGCAAGGTCGGACGCCTGCTCAAGCCTCGCGTGACGCCGCGCGGACCGGAAGACCAGTGGGTCGACCCGCTGCCCTTCGAGCAGGTCTATGACTATTCCTATGACGGGGTGATGCGCTCCTTCGAGGACAGCCTGCAGCGCCTCGGCCTCGACCATATCGACCTCCTGCTGATGCACGACGTCAGCACCGAGACGCTGGGCGAGGCCGGGAAGGCGCATCACTTCCCGATCGCCATGGATGGCGGCTACAAGGCGATGGACCAACTGCGTTCCTCGGGCGCGGTCAAGGCGATCGGCATCGGCGTCAATGAATGGCAGGTACTCGCCGAGGCCCTTGATTACGGCCAGTGGGACGCCTTCCTGCTCGCCGGGCGCTACACGCTGCTGGAACAGGAGCCGCTCCATACCCTGTTCCCGAAATGCCAGAAGGCGGGCACGACCATCGTCCTTGGCGGGCCGTTCAATTCCGGCATCCTCGCCGGCCGCGACACCTGGAACTATGCGCGCGCACCGCAGGCGATCATGGACCGCGCCAACGCCATCGCGCGGGTCTGCGACGCGCATGGCGTCGAGCTTCCCGCTGCGGCGCTTCGCTTCGTCATCGGCAACCCGATTGTGTCGAGCGTCATTCCCGGCCCCCGCACCGCGGCTGAACTCGATCAGATCGTCGGCTGGTGGAACCAGCCGATTCCGGCGTCGCTCTGGACGGATCTGCGCAACGAGGGCCTGATCGATCCGGAATCGCCACTGCCGGCTTGACCCGCGGAAGTTGCGGCGCGATATGCGCGGGGGCGACCCACTGTCACGCCCCCGACGCGTCCTCTGGATATTTGCCGGGCGAAACCCCAGATGCGCCGCAGCGTTCGCGAGGTCTCCTAGACGATGGAATTTCTCTCTTCAAACCTGATCGGCTCCGAACTGCTCGCCCTCGCGACGGTCGTGATGATCGATCTCGTCCTGGCCGGCGACAATGCGATCGTCGTCGGCATGGCCGCCGCGGGCCTGCCTCCCGAACTGCGCCGAAAGGCGATCATCCTCGGCATCGGCGCCGCCGCAGGGCTTCGCATTATCTTCGCCTTCTTCGCCACCAAGCTGCTTGGCGTCATCGGCCTGACGCTTGCCGGCGGAATCCTGCTGCTCTGGGTATGCTGGAAGCTATGGCGAGAGATCCGCAACAGCGACCATCATGCGGCGTTGGACCATGATGCCGATCTTCCAGCGGGCGCCACCGGCGGCAAGACGCTGGGCCAGGCGCTGTGGCAGATCATCGTCGCCGACGTCTCGATGTCGCTCGACAACGTGCTGGCGGTCGCCGGTACGGCCAGAGAACATACCTGGGTGCTGATCGTGGGCCTGACACTCTCGGTGGCTCTCATGGGTATCGCCGCTAATTTCGTCGCCAACATCCTGAAGCGCGCGCCCTGGATCGCCTATGTCGGCTTGGCCGTCATCGCCTACGTCGCCCTGCGCATGGTTTGGGATGGAGGGCTGGAGATGTTCCACTTTGCTGATGCGGTCGGAGCATTTTGACGAATAGCGCTTGGCGCGGCCCTGCCGCCCTTGCGATCTTCGCGGCTTTCCTGTGGGGCGTGGCCGAAAGCACCTGGTTCTTTGTCGTCGCCGATGTGCTGCTCACCTTCATTGCGCTGCGCTTCGGCTTCCGGACGGCCATCTTCGCGAGCGTGGCGGCTGCGACCGGAGCCCTTTGCGGCGGCGCCTATCTCTGGGTTCTCGCGACCAACGATCCGCCGGCAGCGCTGGATGTTCTGAACGCAGTCCCCTTGCTAACGCCTGGGCTGATCGAACGCGGAATGGCGACGATGGCGGCGCCATACTGGCCGTTCGGCATGCTGACGGGGTCGTTTACCGGCGTTCCTTACAAGATCTTCGCGGTTGGTGCCGGCCAGCAGATGACGCCGCTCGCATGGTTTCTGGCGGCAAGCCTTCCGGTCCGGCTTGTCCGCTTCGTGCTGGCGAGCGCCGCAGTCGCCGTCGCCGATGGGTGGATCGGCCGGCGAATGAGCCCGCCACGCAAGGCGCTCGGGCTCCTTCTGTTCTGGGTCGTCTTCTACGGCCAGTTCTGGCTGCGGATGAGCCTGGCGACGGGCTGAATCGATCGGCTTTTAGCCCTTCAGCATGCCGTCGATGGCGTATGCGTCGATATCGGCCAGTTCCTCGTCACTGAAATCCGATTTGTCCAGAGCCGCCACGGCATCCTCGATCTGCGAAACGCGGCTGACGCCAATCAGGGCCGAGGTCATGCGCGGATCGCGCAGCACCCAGGAAAGCGCCATTTGCGCAAGGCTCTGGCCGCGGCTTGCGGCGATCGTGTTCAACGACGCAACGCGGGAGAGGTTAGCCTCGGACAGCGAGCTCTCCTGCAGGAAATGCGAATGGCGGACGCGGCTATCGGCCGGAATGCCCTTCAGATAGCGGTCCGACAACACGCCCTGCTCCAGCGGCGAGAACACGATGCAGCCCATGCCCTCCTGTTCCAGCGTATCGAGCAGATGGTCGCGCTCGGTCCAGCGGTCGAGCATCGAATAGCGCGGCTGGTGGATGATGATGGGCGTACCGAGGTCGCGGGCAATCGCCGCCGCCTCGCGGGTCTGGGCCGAGCTGTAGCTCGAAATGCCGACATAGAGCGCCTTGCCCTGCCGCACGATCGAATCGAGCGCGCCGATCGTCTCCTCAAGCGGCGTATCGGCGTCAAAGCGGTGGGAATAGAAGATGTCGACATAGTCGAGCTGCATCCGCTTCAGGCTCTGCTCGAGGCTCGCGAACAGATATTTGCGGCTGCCATATTCGCCATAGGGACCGGGCCACATGCGCCATCCGGCCTTGGTCGAGATGATCAGTTCGTCGCGATAGGGCTTGAAGTCGCCGGTCGTCATCGTGCCGAAGAATTCCTCGGCGGATCCGGGAGGCGGGCCGTAATTATTGGCGAGATCGAAATGGGTAATGCCAAGATCAAAGGCGCGGTGGCACATCGCCCGCATCGTCTCGACTTTGCCGTCATAGCCAAAATTGTGCCACAGCCCGAGCGAGATCGCCGGCAACATCAACCCTGAACGGCCGACACGGTTGAACTTCATCCGATCATAGCGATCGTCGGCGGCGACATAGACCATGGTGGCGTCTCCCGGATGGACAGGCCTGCAACGGAGCGGCACGCCCGAATGAGAATGGATCGATTCAATCGTATAGCCATTGCGCCGCGGCGCGGCTCCGGTCAAGGCATCCACGACGATGACGAACTATCCAAGACGCTCGCCAGCTTCTAGAAACGATGGTCACAAGAGCCGGGAGGAATACATGGCCACGACGCTTTTCGATCTGACGGGGCGCACAGCCCTTATCACCGGCTCCAGCCGGGGCATCGGCCTCGCCATCGCCCGTGGCCTCGCCGAGGCCGGTGCAAGTGTCGTGCTGAACAGCCGCGACCCGAAGGCGGTCGAGGCGGCGGTCGGCGAGCTTCGCGGCGAGGGTCTCATGGCGAGCGGAATCGCCTTCGACGTGACCGATCCGGAGGGTGTGAGGAGCGCCGTCGACGAGATCGAAAAGGGAATCGGCCCGATCGACATCCTGGTCAACAATGCCGGCCTGCAAAAGCGCATGCCGCTGGTCGATTTCCCGTTGGAGGAGTTCCGGCGCGTAATCGAGACCAATGTCGATGCGCCCTTCATCGTCGGCCAGGCGGTGGCGCGCAAAATGATCCCGCGCGGGCGGGGGAAGGTCATCAACATCTGCTCGGTCACCAGCGAACTCGGCCGCGCCACCATCGCGCCCTACGCCGCCTCCAAGGGCGCGGTGAAGATGCTGACCAAGACCATGTGCGCCGAATGGGCCGCCCATGGCATCAATGTGAACGGCATCGGCCCCGGCTGGTTCAAGACCGAACTCAACAAGGCCCTGGTGGAGAGCGAGAGCTTTCATGCCTGGCTCGTCCAGCGCGCGCCGATGCGGCGCTGGGGCGAATTGGAGGAACTCGCCGGCGCCGCGATCTTCCTGGCCTCCGAGGCCTCAAGCTACGTCAATGGCCACATCCTTTATGTCGATGGCGGGGTAACGGCGGTCGTTTGATCGGACCGCTCAGCCGATCCGCTTCTCGATGCGCCGGTCCGGAACAAACCAGATCACCGAAACCAAGAGGTAGAGGGCGATCGCGAGATAGACGTTCACAAACGCACTGGCGATGCCGGCCAGATAGATGACCAGCGAGCCATAGCCCTTGAGGTCACGGCCGATGGCGAGAGCAAGCGTCGACGCGGCCCCTTCGTGCTTCAGCAGGAAATGCAGCAGCACCGAATAGGCCAAGGCACACATCAGCAGATCAGCGCCATAAAGCGCCACCGGCACGGCCTCCAGGTGGTTTTCGCCCATCCACGCGGTAACGAATGGAATGAGCGAGAGCCAGAACAGCAGGAACAGATTGGCCCAGAGCACCGGACCGCTCACGCTCTTCACCGCATGAAAAAGGTGGTGGTGGTTGTTCCAGTAGATGCCGACGAAGATGAAGCTGAGCACATAGCTCAGGAAAATCGGGATCTCCGGCACGAGCGCGGCCAACGTCGTCTCGTGCGGCGCGTGCAACTCCAGCACCATGATCGTGATGATGATCGCGATGACGCCGTCGCTGAACGCCTCAATGCGGCCTTTGCCCATTCACCCTGCTCCACGGATCGCGAAACTAGCGCCAATTGTGCGCCGGCTTGTAGCCGAGCATGCGCTTGGCCTTCTCGATCGAAAGCAGCGTCTCATGCGGCGCGAAGGACCGCTTCCGGGGAACGCCCGGGAATTCGGCGTCGAGCAACTCATCGTTGGGGCGCCCCATCACGCCGTCCTCATTGGCGATGATGAACGCTTCGGCGCCCTTCAGAGGCGATTCGAGCGCGAGGCGGACGGCCTGCGCCGCGTCGCGAGCATCGATATAGGCCCAGAGGTTCCATTTCCGGAGCTTGGGGTCGGCGTCGAAGCCGGGAAACTCGGCATAGCGTTCCGGCGCCATGATGTTGGAGAAGCGGAGGCCGAAGATCTTGAACGAGGGATCCCAGCGGCAGAATTCCTCCGCCATCGCCTCGGAGAGATACTTGGACAGCGAATAGGCCGTCTCCGGCCGCGCGTGATATTCCTCGTCGACGGGAACATAGGGCGGCGGCGTCTCGAATGGCAGGCCGAGCACCGTTTCGCTCGACGCCCAGACAACATTGCGGATGCCGAGAACGCGGGCCGCTTCGAAGATATTGTAGGTCGAGATCATATTGGTCTCGAAGATCACATGGTTCGGCGCAAGGCCCGGTGCCGGGATCGCGGCGAGATGAACGATGCCCGTAACCTTGGCGACGCGCTCGTCGATCGCCGAAAGCGCCGCGACCGCCTGGCCATATTCGGTGATGTCGGCGCGTGAGAAGCGCACGCCCTGCCCGGCCGGCTGCGGCGCCATGTCGATGGACGTCACATCATAACCGTGTTCCACGAGATCCTTGACCACGGCACGGCCGGCAAGGCCGCTTCCTCCCGTTACGACAATCATCGTCTTCTCCCTATCGTCTCGCCTAAGCTGAAATCCGAATCTAGGCCGGCCTTGCCTCCGGCGCCACCCATGGAGATGCTTTCGATGAACAGAAGTCTCGTTGCCGCCGCCGGCCTCGCGGGCGCGATCGGCGTCGCGTTCGCCGCCGCCGGCTCGCATATTCCCGGCGCCGAGCGCATGGCGACGGCAGGCTCAATCGCCATGGCGCAGGCGCCGGCGCTGCTGACGATCGGCCTCCTTGGCCGTTTCGGCGGGCGGCTCCTCGCCATCGTCGGCTGGGTGATCGCGGCCGGGCTCCTCGCCTTTGCCGGATCGCTCGCCTTTCACGATCTGACCGGCAGCGCCGCCCTGGCCTTCATCGCCCCGATCGGCGGTACAGTCATGATCCTCGGCTGGCTCGGCTTCGTCGTGGCGGCGGTCCTCGCCAAGCGCTGAACGCTCGGCTCTGGCCTTTCGGCGCCGGCTCGTCTATCTGATGCGCCACTCCGATAGCCGCTTAAAGACGATACAAATGGACGCCTCGACCGGACCCGTCGAACGCCGACGGACCTTCGCCATCATCTCGCACCCCGACGCGGGCAAGACGACGCTGACCGAGAAGCTGCTGCTGCTCGGCGGCGCGATCCAGCTCGCGGGCGAGGTGAAGGGCAAGCGCGACCGCCGCCAGACCCGCTCCGACTGGATGAACATCGAGCGCGAGCGCGGCATTTCCGTCGTGACCTCGGTGATGACGTTCGAATATGGCGGCGCCATCTTCAACCTGCTCGATACGCCCGGCCACGAGGACTTCTCCGAGGACACCTACCGCACGCTCACGGCCGTCGATTCCGCGGTCATGGTGATCGACGCGGCGAAGGGCATCGAGGCTCGTACGCGAAAGCTCTTCGAAGTCTGCCGCCTGCGCGATATCCCGATCGTCACCTTCATCAACAAGCTCGACCGCGAGAGCCGCGATCCGTTTGAACTTCTCGACGAGATCGAGAAGACGCTGGCGCTGGACACGGCGCCCATGACCTGGCCGATCGGCCGCGGCCGCGACTTCGCCGGGACCTACGATATCGTTCATCGAACCGTTCGCCGGCTCGACCTCGAGAACGAGGTTCAGAAAGTCTCCGGACCGGAAGATCCGCTGATCGACACCATGACTTCGCCCGAAGCCGTGGCGCTTTTCCGCGAGGAGATCGAGCTGATCGCCGGTGCGGCCAACGGATTCGACCGCGACGCGTTCCGCGAGGGCCATCTGACGCCGGTCTATTTCGGGTCGGCGTTGCGCAATTTCGGTGTCCGCGACTTGATCGACGCCCTGGCCGAGTTCGCCCCGCCGCCACGACCGCAGCAGGCCGAGGGCCGGATTGTCGAGCCGACCGAACCGAAAATGTCGGGCTTCGTGTTCAAGATCCAGGCGAACATGGATCCGAACCATCGCGACCGCATCGCGTTCCTGCGCGTCTGCTCCGGCCGGCTGGAGCGCGGCATGAAGGCGAAGCTGGTCCGGACCGGTAAGCCGATCCCGCTTTCCAGCCCCCAATTCTTCTTTGCGCAGGACCGCCTGCTCGCCGACGAGGCGTTTGCCGGCGATGTGGTGGGCATCCCCAACCACGGCACGCTGCGCATCGGCGACACCCTGACCGAGGGCGAGAATCTCGTCTTCCGCGGCGTGCCGAGCTTTGCGCCCGAAATCCTGCGCCGCATCCGGCTGCAGGATCCGATGAAGGCGAAGAAGCTCAAGGAAGCGCTGCAGCAGATGGCCGAGGAAGGCGTCGTGCAGGTCTTCGTGCCGCATGATGGCTCCCCGGCGATCATCGGCGTGGTTGGCGCGTTGCAGCTCGACGTGCTGAAGGAGCGTATGCAGGTCGAATACAGTCTGCCGATCGACTTCGAACCGTCGCGCTTCACCGTCTGCCGTTGGATCACCGGCGCTGACAAACTGGCGCTGGAGACTTTCGTCGAACGTCACCGCTCGTCGATGGCGGCCGATCTCGACGGCGCGCCGGTATTCATGGCACCCTCGGCCTTCGAGCTCCGCTACGAGCTCGATCGCTCGCCGGCGATCACCGCCAGCGAGATCAAGGACTATCAGCGTCAGGCGGCCTGACCCTCTGCGAACGTTCATCGGAGCTACAATGCCCGTTGATGTTGACGACCTCCGCCGGCTCTTCCTGGCCCTTCCAGGCGTCGCCGAGAGTACGCATCACGGCACGATCTCGTTTGTCGTCGCCAAGCGCTTTCTGGGTCGCCTCCGTGATGACGATACCGTGTTTGCCATGCGCTGCGATCTAGGCGAGCGTGGGTTCCTGATCGAATTCGCGCCAGATGTCTTCTTCATCACCGACCATTATCGCGGTTATCCCTATGTGCTGGTTCGGCTCGCAGCGGCCAATTCAGAACAGCTGCAGCCGCTCGTGGAGCGTTGTTGGCGGATGCAGGCGACCAGGCGGCTGGTCGCTGCCTTCGACAAGGATCGCCCAAGCGGCCTTGACGGGTCTCATCACGCTGACACGAACGATTGCAAGTCGGTCTGAACCGCAAATTCTGCGACCGGCATCATGGAACGACCGGCGTCGACAAGTCATAGTGGCGACAACGAGTCTGTGGCGAACCACCATCGGAGGATAGGATGCAACGAGTAGCTAAGCGATGGATCGTGGCGCTTCTCTTGGCGTCAGCGAGCGGTGCGGCCTCGGCGGCCGGGTGCAGCGACCCGTCTGGTTTTCCGGCCTGGCTGAAATCCTTCGAGAGCCAGGCGATCGCCAGCGGTGTCTCGCCTTCCACCGTCTCCTCCGCGCTCGACGGCCTCTCTTACGCCCCCGACGTTGTCGCCAAGGACCGGGCGCAGAAGGTGTTCGCGCAGAGCTTCCTGCAGTTCTCGGATCGCATGGTGGCGAAGTATCGCCTCCAGCAAGGCCAGCAGTTGATCAAGGCCAACGCCAAGATTTTCGCGCGCATCGAGAAGGACTATGGCGTCCCGGCGCCGGTCATCGTCGGATTCTGGGGCCTCGAGACCGATTTCGGCGCCAATCTCGGCGACATGCCGACTTTGCGCTCTCTGGCGACGCTCGCCTATGATTGCCGCCGGCCCGATCTCTTCCGCGACCAGCTGATGGCGGCATTGCAGGTCATCGACCGCGGCGACCTGACGGCGGCGCAGATGAAGGGACCCTGGGCCGGTGAACTCGGCCAAGTTCAGTTTCTGGCCACGCACTATCGCGATTTCGCCGTCGACTATGATGGCAATGGCAAGCGCGACCTGATCAAGTCGGTGCCGGATGTGCTCGCCTCGGCGGCCAATCTGCTCGTCCATGAAGGCTGGCAGCGCGGCCAGCCCTGGCTTACCGAAGTGAGCGTGCCGGTCGAGCTCGATTGGAAAGACGCGGATCTCACCGTTACGCATCCCGTCTCGGTATGGCAGCAGATGGGCGTCGCGGCGACTCCAGGCTCGAAGCTCGGACCGGCCAACCTTCCGGCGTCGCTGATCCTGCCCATGGGCCGCAAGGGGCCAGCCTTCCTCGCCTACCCCAATTTCAACGTGTATCTCGCCTGGAACCAGTCCTTCATTTATTCCCTGACGGCGGCCTATTTCGCCACCCGTCTCGCCGGAGCGCCGCCGCTCGGGCGCGGCAGCGGCGCGACGCAACTGGACTATAAGCAGGTCGTCGAATTGCAGAAGCTGCTGGCGAAGCGGGGCCACGATGTCGGCAAGGCCGACGGCACGATCGGCGCCGGCACCCGCGCCGCCGTGAAGGCGATGCAGATCGAACTTGGCCTGCCGGCGGATTCCTTCCCGGATCAAGCCCTGCTCGATCGCTTGCGCTCCGGCGGATAGGCGATCGTTCTCGATCTCACGGGTTGCGCTTCGCCCCGGGCGCGGCCATCATGGTGCGTGAAAGCCGAAGGGGTCGAGAATGTCGCTCTCCGATTGGGCCTGGCTGGCGCTGGGCGCCTATACGATCCACATCTGCGAGGAATATTTCCTGAACTGGCGGGACTGGGCCCGCGCCGTCGTCAAGCTTCCCGTGACCTGGGCCGATTTCGCCGTCACCAACGGCGCCGTCATCGCGCTCGGCATCGTGCAGGGCGAACTTGCCTCGACCGTGCCGCTCATTCCGCTGGTCTACGCCGCCCTACTGCTCATCAACGCGACCTTCTTTCACGTAGCTCCCGTCATCTGGACGAAGGGACGCTATTCGCCGGGCGTCGCGACGGCTGTTGTCCTCTTTTATCCGACGGCGATCGGCACATTCGTGCAGGCTTCCAGGGAAGGCTCGCTTACCACCGGCCTACTCATCGCTTCATTCCTCGGCGGCGCGGCACTCATGGCGCTTCCCATCACGCTGATCAAGCTGAGATCGCATCGCTATTTCCAGCAGTCCTGACTGGTTTCGAAGCGATCTTGGCCGTCGCCCGATCATTGCTTTGACGGCTCCGCGGGGCTTCCTGTGAGCCCCTTCACAGTCGGATCGTGGCGCGGCGGTATAGTCACGCCGCGAACGTCCGGTGTTGACCGCCTTGCTGCCGAAATGCGCTGTCAGGTGTGGCCGCTAAACGATGCCGCAATGCATCGCAATTCGATTGATCGTGATCGGACCGGCCATGAAGCAACGGAACAAGCGCGCATAGTCGGCAAGGCGTAGAGTGGGGATCGTTTGAGCGGCAGCTACAAGGGGAAGCCATGACCATCTGGATCGTTCTCGCCGTCATCGTCGTCGTCGCGATCTATGCCATCACGCTCTACAACGGCCTGGTCGCCAAGCGGAACCTCGTGCACGAGGGCTGGTCCGGCATCGATGTGCAGTTGAAGCGCCGCGCCGATCTGATTCCCAATCTCGTCGAGACGGTGAAGGGCTACGCCGCGCATGAGAAGGGCATCTTCGAGGATGTCGCCGCCAAGCGGGCAGCCTCGATGGGAGCGAAGGATGTCACCACCCAGGCAGCGGCGGATCAGGCGCTCAGCGGGGCGCTCGGACGGCTGATCGCGATCGCCGAGGCTTATCCGGAACTGAAGGCCGATGCGAATTTCCGCGAGCTCCAGACCCAGCTCGCCGAGGTCGAGGACCAGATGCAGATGGCGCGGCGCTACTACAACGGCACCGTGCGCGATCTGAACACAGCGGTGCAGTCGTTCCCGGCGGTGCTCGTCGCCGGCGCGCTCGGCTTCCACGCCGAGCCCTTCTACGAGATAGAGGACCGAGCCGCCGCCCAAATCCCGCCCAAGGTTTCGTTCTGAGCGCGGAAGCGATGATGCTGCGCCGCCTCGCCCTCTTCGTTCTGATCGTCTTCGGGACCGCGCCGGCGCTGGCCGAAGAGCGCATCCAGCGCTTCGTCAGCGACGTTCGCATCGAGCGCGACGGCACGCTGGACGTTGCCGAGACGATCCGGATCACCGCCGAGGGCGACCAAGTCCGGCACGGCATCCTGCGCGATTTTCCCACCGTGTACCAGGACCGAAACGGCGCATCGATCGTGGTCGGATTCGACGTCCAGTCGGTGCAACGCGACGGTGTGGCCGAACCCTACGCGATCGAATCACTCGGCAATGGCGTGCGCATTCGTATCGGCTCGGCAGACATATTGGTGCCCTACGGATTGCACGAATATGTCATCCGCTACCGCACGACCCGCCAGATCGGCTTCTTCGCTGATTATGACGAGCTCTACTGGAACGCGACCGGCACGGACTGGACATTTCCGATCGACGTGGCCGAGGCCCGGATCACGCTGCCGGATCCGATCCCGTTCTTGCAAAAGTCGTTCTACACAGGTCCCGCCGGCGCGCGCGGCAGGGATGCGCGGGTCGCCTCCGAGACACCGGGCGGCATTGTCTTCCAAACCACGGCGCCGCTCCCACCCGGCAGCGGCCTCACGGTCGCCGCCGCCTGGGCGCGTGGGGCCATCACGCCGCCGAGCGGCGGGCAGCGGGCGTTCTGGTGGATCGAGGATAATCTGGGTGCCCTTGTCGCAACGATCGGAACGCTGCTCGGCATTTTCTATTTCGTGCACGCCTGGCACGTCGTCGGACGCGATCCGCCGCGCGGCACGATGGTCCCGCTGTTCTCGCCGCCGGACGGGCTCTCCGCCGCTGCGACACGCTATATCGCGCGGATGGATTTCGACGACCGAACCTTCACCGCCGCGATCCTCGATCTCGGCGTCCATGGCCGGCTCAAGCTCAGCGAAACCGGAAAGCTGCTGACCCTGTCGATGCTTCAGGGCGGCAAGGCAGTGCCCGCGGAGGAGGAAGCCACCGCGGCGGCCCTCTTCCGCCGCGGTGTCGCCGTACCGCTCCGGCAATCGAGCCACGCGATCCTCTCCGCGGCGAAGTCAGCGCTTCAATCGGGACTCTCCAGTGCCTATGCCGGCTCGGTGTTTCACTGGAACGCCGGCTGGCTCACGGCGGGCGTCGTCATTACGCTGGGGGTCTATGGGCTAACGGTCGTTGCGAGCTTCTATTCCATGGGAGCGGAACGAGCCGGTGCCGTCGCCTTCAGCCTCGCCTTCGCGTCCGTGGCGGGCATCGTCATTGGCATCGCTATTCATCAGGGCCGCAGCGGCGGATCGATCTTCGGCCGCCTTGCGACCTGGCTGTTCATGGGCCTCTTCGCGGTCGTCTTCGGTGGCATCGGCATTGTCGGCTATCTTGAAACCATGCGCGGCCCCGTCGATGCGCTCATCCTGCTTTTGCCGTTCGTGCTGCTCCCGGTCCTCGTTTCCGCCTTCTCCTGGATGCGCTCGCCGACGCCCGAGGGGCAGAAGGTTCGCGATGCGATCGAAGGTTTCCGCCACTATCTGGGCGTCGCCGAAGAGCACCGTCTCGACATCCTGCACCCGCCGGAAAAGACGCCCGAACTCTTCGAGCGCTATCTGCCCTATGCGGTGGCGCTCGATGTCGAGAACGCATGGGCGGCGAAATTTGCCGACGTCCTGGCGACAGCCGGCGCAACGGCGGCCGTGGCACATTGGTACGCAACGAGTTCCAACCGCGACGTCGGTAGCCTCGTCGAGCAGCTCGGCTCCAGCCTTTCGCAGACCGTCGCCTCCGCTTCCACCGCGCCGGGATCGAGCTCGGGATCCAGCGGCGGCGGCTCTTCAGGAGGGGGCGGCGGCGGTGGCGGGGGATCGGGCTGGTAAGGCCGAAAACGAGGCTACGGCACGGCGAGATCGGCGATGACCGGCAAATGGTCCGACCCGAATTCATCGCCGATCTTCAACCCGACGACGCCGATCGAAGGCGATACCTCGACATGGTCGATCGGCGAGCCGAGAAAATCCGGTGCCCCGAACTCACGGAAGATACGCGTTGGCGCCGGCCATGCCCCCTCGCTGGCGCGAAGCCCGGCCTTGGCCAGCATCTTCGAAAAGAACGGCGACCAGTAGGGCGTGTTCCAGTCGCCGACGACGATAACATCGGAGCCCTTCAAATCGTCGGCGACATGAGCGGCGATCTCGTCGAGATAGACGTTGCGCGCCTTCCACGCGACGTAGGAGCGCGGCGTGGGCGGGTGTATGGCATAGACGATGAGAGGGCGCTGCGCACCGGGGCGGAGGATCTCGACGCGCAGAGGTATGGCGCCCAGCGCCGCATCCTGCTGGGGATGATCGCGCCAGTATAGCCGCGACGCGCGGATCGGATAGCGGCTGGCTACCATCACCGAACTCTCTCCATCGCGAAATTCCGGGCCCGCGAAATAGGGATAGCCGGCGAGGCCCTTCAGCGTTTGTCGCCATTCCGGCACAACCTCCTGAGCCACGACAACATCGGGCGTAACGGCCTCGACCAGTCGCCGATACCCTTCGGTATCGGCATTGTCGCCACCCATGATGTTCGTGCTGAGGACCCGGAAGTTACCGATCTTCGCCGGATCTGCCATCGGAGTGGACGGCACGATCAGCGGATAGGCGGCCGCCGCGAAGACAAGCGCGCCGACGACCATTCGCGGCCGGCTCCGCGACAATAGCGCCAGCAATAGCAAGCCGAGCGCCAGCGCCGCGACATGCGGACGGAAGAACGTTACCATGTCGAGCAGCCACGCTGTCGCACCGAAATAGCCCGCCACGACACAAACGAGGGCGGCGAGCACGATGGCGTCGAAACCGAACCGGGTCATGGTCAGCAGATGCGAGATCACGACACCTCTCGGCTGCGAACGCGATCGAACGCCCCCCGTGACACCCTTGAGATCGGCTTCGTTCACGGCGACTCCTGGCAAGCATCGACCTGCCGTTTATGCTGCACTGCAACGCAGCGCGTCAATCAGCGGGGCCGCCGCCTGTCTCACCTGGCGGCGACCGGAAAGTGCGCCGTGGCCACCCGTCGATCGAGGCCATCCAGGATGCGCATCGCCAATGCTTCGTAGTTACCATCGAAATGATGGCCTCCCGCCGTCTCGATAACGTCAACGCCGCTCCCCTTCAGGCGCGAGCAGGCGCTGTCGCCCTCGCCCGAGCCATAGAAGCACTGGACCAGCAAAGGCGGGATTTTCGAGATATCCGGCAGTGTCGCTACATCGCCTGAAAGCCCGAGAAAGCCCCGCGCGGAGATTTCATAATCGGCCCGGTCGGACAGCCCCAAGAGGGAAATCTCCGCCACCTTCGCCTTCTCCTTGGCCGGAAGCTGATCATAGGCAGCCGGCAGCACGTCCGCCCCGAAGGAATAACCGACGAGAACGACCCGAGTCGCACCCCATCGCCCGGAATAATGATCGATGATACGCGCGAGATCGGCCGAGGTGCGCTTGCGGGTCTTTTTGGACCAGAAATAGTGCAGCGAATCGATTCCGACGGTCGGCACGCCCCGCTTTTGAAAGATGCCGGCGATCGACCGGTCTAGATCTCGCCAGCCGCCATCACCGGAATAGACTACCGCCATCGTATTGCGCGGGGACTGCACCGGCATCACGATGATCGGTAAATCCGGCAAGGCGTGGCGGGCATCAGCGCGCAAGAGGATGCCGCAACCAATCGCCAGCACGATCGCAGAGAGATTCCGCGCCAAAGCCATGTTTGAACGCCATGCCCCATGGCGGACCAGGATAAAACGAGCCGGCGGATTTCCGCAGTGGCCGAATGACGGATGAGGGCGCCCTCGTCCGTCGCCGACGCTTCTTCGTACGACCCGAGCCGCCAAGTCGCCGGGAAAAGCCGGTCCCCGGCCGGCGACCGTTATTTTTCCGCCAATGGATAACCCGTATGCGCGACGCGCCGCTTCAGGCCGTCGAGGATCTTGTTCGCGAGCCCTTCATAGTCGCCATCGAAATGATGGCCACCGGTCGTCTTGATCATCTCGATGCCGGTGTTCTGCAGCTTGAGGCAGGCGCTGTCGTCTTCCTCTTCGCCATAGACACACTGGACGAGAGCCGGCTTGATCTTGGCGAATTCGGGCAGCGTCGCGCCGTCGCCCGAACTCGTGCCAAGGAAGCCGCCGACCGAGATCTCATAATCGACCTGCTCCGAAAGCCCGAGCAGCGACATCTGCGCGACCTGGGCCTTCTCGACGATCGGCAGGCCATTATAGGCGGCCGGCAGCATGTCGGCGCCGAAGGAATAGCCGACGAGGATCACCCGGTTGACGCCCCACAGCTCGGAATAGACGCTGATGATGCGCGCCAGATCGGCCGAGGTCTGCTCTGGGGTCTTCTTGGACCAGAAGTAACGCAGCGAGTCGACGCCGATGGTGGGGACACCCTCCTTCTGGAAGACGTCGCCGATCGACTTGTCCAGATCGCGCCAGCCGCCGTCGCCGGAATACACGATAGCCATCGTGCCGTGGGTCGGCTTGGCCGGCAGCGAAACGAGCGGCAGGTCGGCCAACGGATTGTCGTCCGTGGGCGGAGCCAGCAATTTGTCGAGACGAGCCTGGAGGGCGTCGAACGGCGTGGTGTCGACATCCTTGGTCTTGATCGCGAAGCCCTGGGATTGCAGCAGCGCGACATGGTCTTTCGAATCCTGCGCCCCGGCGGAGGTGAAGTAGACATCGACCGGATTGGTCAGATCGCCCTGGGCAAGGCCATAGACCGTACCCCCATTGGCCGCCACATGCGGGGCATCGGTGCAGATCGGCTTGAGGAGCGGCACGGCAAGGGTCGGATCGATGGAGACCGTATGGCCCATGGTCGCATCCGGAGTTTCCGCCGCGATGGCAAGGCCCAGCGCGCCAGCCGTACCAACACCGGCAACGATCGGCGAGAAGTAGTTGGGCGTTCCGAGGCCGCGCTGGATCCGGTGGCTCAGATCCTCGATGTCTGAAACGAGATAGACGCAATCATCCGTCTTGTTCTGCTCAAGGGCGGCGAACATCGTCACCGTATCGACGCCGACGACTGCCGCACCTTCGCCCTGCATCTTGACGGCGGCCGCCTCCTCTTCGGCTCCCCAGCCGTTGGCATCCGAGAACAGGAACACCGCTCCAGTGACCGTGCCGGTCGGCAGGTAGACTTTCGGCTTGCCAAGGAAGCCGGCATCCGCTGTCGTGACGGTGCCAGGCGTGAAATGATCAATGGGAGCCGGAGCCGGGGTATCAGCGATAGCCGGCAGGGCGACGCAGCTCGCCAGGAAAATGGCGGCCAGTTTCATTTTCATTTCCCAACTACTCCCTTGAGACCGCCGCTGATCAGTACCGTGACATCGGCCAGCGCCAGAACCGGGCTGGCGCCGCCTGAAACGGCCATGTAGCGAGGTTGCCATTCGGGCTGGAACTTGGCCTTGAAGGCCCGGAGCCCGGTGAAATTGTAGAAGTGCTCGCCATGATCGACGACGGCGCGGGCCAGCTTGTGCCAGAACGGGGCGGCGGGGCTCTCGTAGAGCCCGGACAGCGGCGCCATGCCGAGATCGAAAGTGCGATAGCCATCGCCCTTCAGATGGAACAGCAGCGCGGTGAAGAGGAACTCCATCGTCCCGCCCGGCGCGTCCGGCGTACAACGCATGAGATCGACCGTCGCCTCGCTGCGAAGGTTCGTGGTCATGACCGTCGCGAACGCCATGATGCGTCCCTCGAGGCGAACGACCGCGACCGGATGGGTCGCGACATAGTCGCGCTGGAAGGCACCGATCGAGAAGCGCTTCTCCCGCGCCTTGCGCTCGGCCAGCCAGAGATTGGAAACGGCCTGCAGCGCGTCCATCTCTTCGACGACCTCGGCGGGAGACAGCAGTTGGAAGGTCAACCCGTCGCGCTGCGCCCGGTTGAAGGCATGACGCAGGCTGGCCCGCTTGCCGCCCTTCAAGTCGAATGCTGCGAGATCGACATGCGCCGCCTCCCCCAATTTGAAGGCCTGCAGGCCTGCATCGGCATAGAAGGCGAGGTTCTGGGGCTGAACCTGATAAAACACCGCCCGGCCGCCGGCCGCATGCGCCATTTCGACGAATTGCCAGACGAGCCCGGACCAGGAGGAACGCGGCCCGACCGGATCGAACAGCGCCACCCAGGAATGGGCCTGCCGGCCGAACATGATGAAGGCCTTACGGTCTTCCGAGAACAGAAGCGTCTTGTCGCCGAGGCGAACCAGATTGGCGTCTGGATGCGCCTGATCGAGCAGAATCTCGGTCGCAAGTGTGATTTCTTGTGTCGTCGGCAGGCCGGTCTTGCCCTTCGAGGGACGCAGCAGCGACCAGACGCCGAGCGAGCCGGCGGCGATGACGACGCCCAGAATGGCCCGCAGGCTGCGCGGCGCCTCCTCCGAGAACTCGAACTGCCACCAGAGCTTCCGCGAATAGTCGACGTCGCTATAGACGAAGAACAGCACCGCGATCGCGCTGATGACCACGGTGGCGATGGCGAGGTACCAGCCCGGCGAGAGCGTCTGATGCAGGAGCGACGCGGGACGGGTGAATTCGCGACGTGTCGCCAGCAGCGCCAGGAACAGCAGCGATAGCGCGATCGATTCCGAGATCGCGAGCGCCTTCAACAGCGATAGGACGGCCGCCAGGCCAACCGAGATCACCGCCGCCCACCATGCGCCGTCGAGGCGATGCGCCAGGCCGCGGGCAATGACGATAAGGCCCAGGCCCAGCACGCTCTCGATGAAATGCGCACCTTCGACGATCGGAAGCGGCAGGATCTGCGACAAGATATCGAGCCGCGAATCGGCTGCCGGCGTCACGCCGGAGAATATCAGGACGGCGCCCATCAGCAGCGTCAGCGCGGATAGGACGCGCGGCGACAGGCGCGCGCCGGCTTTGAGCACGCGGGAGGCCTGCGTCCCCGCCGTGGCGCGGCTCAGTTCAAGCACCGAGACGACGCCGCTCGCGGTCAGCAGGGGCAGCCCGTAATAGATCAGGCGATAGAGGAAGAGAGCCGAGAGAACTTCGTCGATCGAGGCCGTGCGTCCGATGACGGCGACGATCACCGCCTCGAACACGCCGATGCCCGCCGGAACATGGCTGGCTACGCCAAGGCCGATAGCGACCGCATAGACGGCGACGAAGGCGGGAAAGCCGAGATCGGTCTGTGGCAGCAGCACCCAAAGGACGGCGGCCGAGGTCGAAACGTCGAGCAGCGTGCCGACGAACTGCGCCCCCATGATCTTCGGCGAGGGCAGAACGATCGAAATGCCGCGCCAGCCGATGCGGCTCCGTCCGGTCGCGGAGGCGAGGAACAGCCCGCCAAGCGCCATCAGGATCACGCCGCCGATCGCTGCGATGATGAACGGGGGCAGGCCGATCGGCGCCGCGACATCCACCGGATCGAAGACGAGACCGAGCGCCACGACTCCAGCAAGGCCGATGCCGAAGGCAACGGTGATGAAGGCCACCACCTTGGCGACGTCGGAGGGCTCAAAACCGAGTCGGCTATAGAAGCGATAGCGGATCGCACCGCCGGTGAGCGGCCCGAAACCGGCGGTGTTGCCCACCGCATAGGCACAGAACGAGGTCAGAGCGACGAGCGGATAGGGAACCTTCTTGCCAAGATATTGAAGCGCCGAATAATCGTAGATGCTCAGCGACAGGAAGCTCAGCGCCGTGAAGCCGACGGCGGCGAGAATCGCGGTGATCGGCGTCGCATGCAGCGTATTGACGACGTCGTCATAATTGACTTCGCCGATCAGCCGACTGATCGCCAGCCACACCAGAACCAGGACGCCAATCCCGGCAGCCATCGTCAGGAACGGCTTCCAGCTCGATGCCAGTTCCGCAATTCGTACCCAGAATCCGCGCGATTCAGGTCCCGCCTCCGATGCCGGCGGCGCCTTGTGCGCCACCGGCTCGTTCTGGCTCGAGGAATCTACTGTCAGTGCTCTATCGACCATGGCCCCAGCAGGGCGCCTCATCCGAAACGTCTTGGTCCTACGTTTCGCGGACTTGGCCGCCCTTCCCTGCAAATCGCCTACATGTTGCGATAGCAGCTTCAAGAGGCTCAAATTGGGCTGTATTGAGGCTGCGGCATGGCTGCCAAAACGGCCAAATGCCGCATCCCGGCCTTTCCGTCGCGCCTCACGGAAATGTGCATGCAACGTGCGAGAAGACCGGCAATTCAGGCCCACTCGCCCTGGCGCATGAGCGGCTCGGACTTGCCTGCCGCATCGATGCCGTCGACGTCAACCGAGCCCGAACCGATCATCCAGTCGATATGGATGAGGCTCTTGTTCGCGCCCTTCTCGGCGAGTTCATCGGCGCTCATCTTGTCGCCGCCGCGAATGCACTTCGCATAGGCCTGGCCGAGCGCGATGTGGCAGGCGGCGTTCTCGTCATAGAGCGTGTTGTAGAACAAAAGCCCGCTCGCGGAGATCGGAGAGGAATGGGGCACGAGCGCCACCTCGCCGAGACGCGCGGAGCCCTCATCGGTGTCGAGCACCTTTTTCAAGACATCCTCGCCCGTGCGCGCCGTCGCCTCGACGATGCGGCCCGCCTCGAAGCGGACCGAAATGTCCTCGATCAGCGTACCCTGATAGGAGAGCGGCTTGGTGCTGGTCACCGTGCCCTCGACCCGATCCTTGTGCGGCGTGGTGAAGACTTCTTCCGAGGGGATATTCGGGTTGCAGACGATGCCATTCTTGGCGGTCGACGCGCCTCCCTCCCATTCATGATCGTCGGCAAGCCCGACCTTCAGATCGGTGCCCGGACCCTTGAAATGGAGAGCGGAGAAGCGCTTGGCGTTCAGCAGCGCCGTCCGCGCATGCAGGGCGTCATTGTGCTCTGCCCAGGCTGCGATCGGGTCGCGGCGATCGACGCGCGAGGCGGCGAAAATTGCGTCCCAGAGTTTCGCGACGGCAATCGAATCCGGCTCGTCCGGAAAGACCGCCTTCGCCCAGGCCTGCGAGGCATAGGAGACGATCGTCCAGTTGATGTCGAAGCCCGCGATGAGCTCAAGGGCCGGCTGATAGGCTTTCGAGCGGGCACGATTGGCCCGCGAAACCTTGTCGCCATCCTGACCCGACAGCAGCGCGGGATTGTCGCCGGCGATGGCAAGCCGCGCGGCGCCATTCCGGAACGCACCGGCCATGCCTTCATAGAGCCAGCCCGAGGCGATATCGAAGCTGCCGTCCGGGGCATGACGGAAGCGCATCAGCGTCGTCTCGTCATCGGAAAACAGCGTCGTCACCAGCGAGGCGCCGGCTCTGTAAGCATGCTCGGTGATCCGGCGGACCAGGGGCAACGCCTCGATCGGCGCCGTCATCACCAGTTCCTGACCCTTCTGAAGCCCGAGCCCGACGCGGACGGCGACTTCGCCGAGCCGGTCCAGCTTGGATTCCTGGGTGAGGAAGGGATCGCGGTTGACCATGTTCATGGAGATTGGTTTCCGTTTCAACGTCGGCGCGACGTATCGCCGGGACCGACCATCGTCAAGAGCGTGGCGATACCATGGCACGGCGATGCCGGCTCACCAGCGCGCCGGCATCGCGGGGAAGAGCCAGGGTGTCGTAGAGCCCCATGAGGGCCACAACACCGACGATCAGGAAGGCCGAATGAAAGTCCGCGACCGTCAGCGTCTGGCTGCCGGGCGAGACAAACGCATCGGAGAGCCGGAGCGCGACCGCGCCGAGCGCAATGCCGAGGCCGAAAGTGATCTGCTGCACCAGGCTGAACAGCGTGTTGGCGCCCGCCATCTGGCCTTCCGGCACGTCGACAAAGGCGATCGTATTGATCGCCGTATATTGCATCGACCGGGCAGCGCCGGAGATGACGAGCACGACGACAAGGACGATACCGGGCGTCGACGGCGTCACGAAGGCCAGCGCCAGCAGCGTTGCGACGAAGACGAGACCATTGCCGATCAGCGTCGTGCGGAAGCCGAAGGTTCGCAGGACCCAGCTCGTCATCGGCTTCATACCGAGATTGCCGGCGAAGAGCGCCAGCACATAGAGGCCGGCCTGGAACGGATCGAGCCCGAAACCGATCTGCAGCATCAAGGGCACGAGGAACGGCACCGCGCTTACCGCCGTGCGGAACAGCGAGCCGCCATTCATCGTGACGCGGAAGGTCTGGATCCGCCAGGCGGCGAGATCCGGCAGCGGATGCGGATGATGTCGGGAATGGCGCACGGCCACGATGCCGATCACAAAGCTTCCCACCAGCACGCCTGCGCCGACGATCCACTTCGCCTCGCTCTGGCCGACCATGTCGAGACCATACATGAGCCCGGCGCAGGCCAGGCTCGTCAGCAGGAAGCCGAGCCAATCGAAACCCGGGCGGCCGGCTTGCTTGTCGTTGGGGATTATCCGGAGCGAAAGCAAGAGCGCCACGATGCCGAGCGGCACGTTCAGGATGAACACCCAGTGCCACGACGCATAGGTGGTGATGAACCCGCCCAGCGGCGGCCCGAGGATGGGAGCCGAGAGCGCGGGCCAGGTCAGCGTCGCGATCGCGCGCATCAAATCGGTCTTGCTGGTATTGCGCAGAACAACAAGGCGGCCGACCGGCACCATCATGGCGCCGCCCGCGCCTTGAAGAATGCGCGCCAGCGTGAAGCTCGTCAGCCCGGTCGCCATCGCGCACCAGATCGACGCAATGGTGAACACAGCGACCGCCCAGGCAAACACCGTCCGAGCCCCGAAACGATCCGCCATCCAGCCGCTCGCCGGAATGAAGATCGCCAGCGTCAGCATATAGACCGACATGCCGATATTCATGTCGACCGGCGCGACGCCGAACGACTTGGCCATCTGCGGCAAAGCCGTCGCAATCACCGTCCCGTCGAGGTTCTCCATGAAGAACGCACCGGCGACGAGATAGGCGATGAGAGCAGAGGGCTTTTCGCTCTTCGGCGTTGAGTTGGTCATGGAAAGGCGGGCAGACGGTCGCGGGCGGGTCTTTCTCTTCGCGCTTTATCGTCGCCGGCACAAGCCTTCAAGGACCGTCAAAGCTGTTGCCGGCAGAGGTCCTTATGTGCCCCAATGCGTCTTTGGGTTGAATTGGGTGCGCGATGGACTCTGCCAGAGACTTCATTCTCGAATTCAAAAGATGCGGTTGGCGGGGGATGAAGCCCGATCCCTTCGAGACTGTCCGGAATCTTATTACAACCAAATCTCCATTGATCTATGACGTCGCGGCCGTGGCACTGCGTGAACTCGAAGAGCTGCCGATCTTTGTGACGGTTCTGCTCGATCACCTTGAAGAAAAGCAGCTTGCCGAACTGGGGGAACTGGCGCTGGAGCTGCGGACCGAACGCGCCTCGGACGCGCAGCTATCAGTACTTTCTGCGGCTGCCTACCAACTGCCGTCGGTCCTGGGACCGCACCTTGCACGTCTCTATGAATTCATCGAACCCTTCAGCGACAGCCTGACGCCGGCCTGGCGCGCGGCGGATGCGGCGGAGGTGGCGCGACTGGAACGACTGCTGGATCAGGAGGATCCGATACAGCCTCTGATGTGTCTCTTCGAGACTTCCGACATCGGCGTAATTGACGAAACGATCGGCTGCCACCCGGCAATACCAAGCCGCACTCTCCAATATTGGTCACTTTTCTCGGCCTTGCACGTCGATCAGGGCCATACGACGCGGCTGACAGTCGGACCTTGTCATCATCTGCATTTCGAGTACGAACCTGACGCCTACAATCAAGAAGTAAAACTCGATCGGGAAAGGGTTGGTGCAAGAGAAAACCTGAATCCGACACTTAATTTGACTTCGAGTGACGATTTCGTCCGAGCCTTCGGCGGCGCGTTGGAGGACACCTGTGGCATCTGCGGCGGCGAACTTCACAAACTGATGGACTTATCCGGGCTGCCTGCGGAGTTTCGCGTCAGCGCTCCACGGCTCGTGCTTGCCACCTGCCTCAGTTGTCTCTTTTGGGAGCAGCACGTGCTCTCCTACGAGCACGACGATAGCGGTTTGCCGCATAGCCTCGATGGCAACGGCGAATTTCACGAACCCAAGTTTCCCGCCGAACCGCTCGCTGAGACGGTCGTGCGAGTGTCCCAGACGCCCTCACGATGGCAAGAACAACGCTGGGGGGAACAGAACATTAATCGCCTCGGCGGGCGCCCAACGTGGGTACAGGAGCCGGACTTTCCCAATTGTCCGAAGTGCCAGATAGTTATGCCCTTCATCGCCCAGTTCGACTCTCTTCTGGCGACGCGGTCCGGCTATGAATGGCTCTGGGGTAGCGGCGGCGTTGGCTATTTCTTCTGGTGTGACAATTGCCGCGTCAGCGCCTCGATATTGCAATGCACCTAGCGCCCCGCAATCCGCTTCAGCCCACCGCGAACGGATCTTCGACCCGCGGCCAGATCGGGCGGTTCAATTTCTTGTAGTCCGTGATGCGCGGGTTCGAGGGATAGGGCGCGCCGGCATCGATATACAGGATTTCGGCGGCGATCGGCAGGAAGCCGGCGTGGAAATGATTGGTCGACTTGACCAGCAGGATCGACTTCGCGAGCGGGTCGAGGCCGAGATTGGAATAGATGTCGGGCTCGAAGGTCTGCGTCCGGTTGGTGTTCAAGATTACTTCGGTCTTGGTCCCGACGATGCGGACGAGCGCCGCCGGGCCGAGCGTCACCCGGCTCTTGCCGAAGCTCTGCCAGGATTCGGGCGTGGCGTTCAGAACGTCGACCAGCGCATCGATCGGCGCCCCACCGTCCGGTCCCGCCTTGCCGCCGAAGCGGAGCTGGATGCGAGCGCCGGTCCCAGCCGCGAGGCAGAAAGTGACGGCGATCGGGTCCCAGATCGTCGCGACAGCCACATCTTCGATGCCGCGCTCGATCATGCGGCGGAGGATCAGCGTGCCGTCGCCGGCGACGCCGCCGCCCGGATTGTCCCAGGTGTCGGCGATGACTACCGGCTTGCCCGGCTTGGTCGCCGCGATCTCCAGCGCCTTGTCGATGCCTGCATCGATCGACAGCAGCGGCACCATGGTCTTGCCGCGCATCGAAAAGACCTCGCGGCCGAGGCGCTCGGCCAGCGCGTCGCCCTCGGCCTTGCGATCATCGGTGACGACGAGGACGCGCGTGCCCAGTTCGGGGACATCGCCCGCCATGAAGCCATGGATCAGCGAGACGGAGAGGATGCCGTCCTTGCCGTGCAGCGCCTTCATCCGGTCGACGAAGGAGCGCATCGGCTCGCGGCTGGTCGGATAGACGTCGATCATGCGGCAGTCGAAGGTCGAGATCACCGGCTTGATCTCGCCGCGGATCGTCCGGATCGCGAGATCGACGACGTGCTCGCCGCGCTCGTAGAAATCGGTATGCGGGAATTCGAGAAACGCGGCGAGAATGTTCGAATTCTCGACGCGCTTCGGCGTCAAATGGCTATGCGGATCGAGTTCGGCGGCGACGATCACGTCGGGGCCGACGATCGCGCGCACATGCTCGAGCAAATCGCCCTCGCAATCGTCATAGCCCTGCGCCACCATCGCGCCATGCAGCCCCAGCACGACGGCGTCGACCGGTAGCGCCGCGCGGAGCTGGCCGAGGATCTCGTCGCGCAGCGTTTCATAGGTAGCCCGCTGCACGAGCCCGCCGGGCTCGGCCCAGGTCGCCGTGCCCTCGACGAGATCGATGCCATCGCTTTTCGCACGCGCGCGGAGCGCGACGATCGGCGAAGAACACAGCGTCGGCGTCGGCGGATGATCACCGGGGCCGGCATAGAACGCCGCCTCGAAGCTCGCGCGATCGGTGGGTACCGGCGAGAAAGTGTTGGTCTCTGTAGCGAGCGAGGCGGCGAAGATGCGCATGGAGGGGTCCGATCAGCCGAGCGGCGCGTAGGCGATAGCCTCGATCTCGACCTTGATGTCGATCATGAGGCGCGCCTCTACTGTCGTGCGTGCGGGCGGCTCGGACGGGAAATAGGTGGCATAGACTTTGTTGAACGCACCGAATTCGCGGGCGTCATCAAGGATCGCGAAGGTCTTCACGACCTGATCCATCGTGCATCCGGCGAGCGCCAGCGCCGCCTTCACATTCTCCAGCGTTTGGCGCGTCTGCGCCTCGATGCCCCCCGTAACGACCACGCCGGTGGAATCGGTCGGCACCTGCCCCGACACGTAGACGAAGTCGCCAGCGCGCACGGCCGGCGACAGCGGCACATGCGAGCCGCCATAGGTGATCTTCTTGAGCATGATCGGACTCTCCTCGGATTCGTCGCGTCCATGTAAATTCCCGACATAGAGCGGCGTCAAGGGGCGTTTGGGCGCAGCACTCATGTTGCTTTTTTTCACGATTGCGCGAAATCTGAGGCTCCTCGGAGGTGAATCATGTTCGGATTGGAAGACAAGCACGTTGTCGTGAGCGGCGCCGGCGGCGGCATCGGCCGTGCGCTTGTGACGGTGTTTCTGCAAGCGGGCGCCCGCGTCACCGCCTGCGACCGAGATCCGGCGCTTCTGGCCGCGCTTTCGGGCGTCGAGACGGAGTGCTTTGAGCTCACGGATCACGAGGCGTCGCAGCGCGCCGCTGAGGCGATCCTGGCCCGTTCGGGCGCGCCGGACGTCATCATCGGCAATGCCGGCTTCACCCGCGCCGAAGGCATGGCGAATGTCACGCCTGCCGTGTGGGACTTGGAAATCGCGATCAACCTGACCGGCGGCTACAATCTCGTTGCCCCTTTCCTGCCAGCTATGACCGAGGCCGGCGGCGGCTCGATCGTCTTCGTTTCTTCGGTGAATGGCCTCGCCCATTTTGGCAACCCGGCCTATTCGGCGGCGAAGGCGGGCCTGATCGGCTATGCGCGCTCCTTGGCGGTCGAATGCGGCCGCTCCGGCATCCGCGCCAATGTCGTCTGCCCCGGCTCTGTGCGTACCCCCGCCTGGGACCATCGCCTATCCAAGGAACCCGACCTCATCACCGAGGTGTCGAAATATTATCCGCTCGGCCGCATCGTGACGCCGGAAGAGGTTGCGCAGGCCGTGCTGTTCCTCGCCTCGCCTCTGTCGGGCGGGATTACCGGCGTAGCCCTGCCGGTGGACGCCGGGCTGATGGCGGGCAATCTGCGCTTCGTGCGCGAGATCATCGGCGCCTGACCATGGTGCCGATCATCGACGTCATCGCGCGCCTTCGCGAGATCGAGGCGGACGGCAGCCGCGCCGACCGCCGACTCGCAACGACGGTGCTCGGCGACCTCGATTTCGCCTCCAAGGCCTCGATCGTCGATCTCGCCGCACGCGCTGGCGTCAGCGAGCCGACGGTGACGCGATTCTGCCGGACGCTCGGGGCTGACGGGATTCGCGAATTCAAGTTCCGCCTGGCCCAGGCACTGGCTGTCGGCGGCGTCTTTCTCAATCCGCGCGCCGAAGGCACCGAAGGTCGCCGGCGGATCGTCGACACCATCGCCGACGGCGCAATCCTCGCGATCGAGACGCTGAGGGCCAGCGCGGATCCCGAGCGGATCGAGGCCGCGGCGCAGCGTCTGGCCGGCGCGCGCTCGGTGCTCGCCTTCGGCTCCGGCGGATCTTCATCGATTGCCGCCAGCGAATTGCAGCATCGCCTCTTTCGCCTGGGCCTCGCGATCGCCGCCTATTCCGATGGCGAATTGCAGCGCATGACCGCATCGGCCGCCGGTCCGGAAACGACGGTCGTGGCCTTCTCGATCTCCGGCCATGTGCGGCCGATCATCGATGCCGTCACCATCGCCCGTCAGTACGGCGCCTCGACCATCGTGGTCACCGCCCCCGGCTCGCCTTTGGCGGATGCCGGCGAAATTCTCGTGCCGTTCTTGGTCGGGGAGGACGAAGGCCTGCTGCTGCGCCCCTCCCCAACCCGCTATGCGCTGATCGGCTGCGTCGACATGCTGGCGATCGCAACGGCGGAGGCGCTGGGTCCGCAGGTCCTGGAACGGCTGCGCCGCATCAAGCAGAGCATCAACACACTGAAGCACAACGACCCTCGCCTGCCGATCGGCGACTGACCTTTTCAAGCAAGGAAACGACAATGTCCCAATCCATCGACGCGCTCGAAACGCCCTGCATCCTCATCGACCTCGATAAGGCCGAGGCGAATTTGAAACGCGCGCAGGACTATGCCGACGCCCATGGCGTGCATCTGCGGCCCCATATCAAGACGCACAAGCTGCCCTCCTTCGCCCGGCGCCAGGTCGAACTCGGCGCCATCGGCATCACTTGCCAGAAGCTCGGCGAGGCCGAGGTCATGGCCGATGCCGGCATCGAGGATATCTTCCTGCCCTACAATCTGATCGGCGAGCCGAAGCTGGCCCGGCTGCGCCAGCTTTCCGAACGGGTGAAGCTCGCCGTGACCGCCGACAGCGCCTTCGTCATCGACGGCTATGGGCGCGCCTTCGCCGACAGCGCCACGCCCCTCGTCGTGCTCGTCGAATGCGATACGGGCATGGGGCGTGCCGGCGTACAGACCCCGGAGGAAGCCCTGGCGCTCGCTCGCCATATCGCTTCGACGCCGGGCCTCGTCTTCGGTGGCATCATGACCTATCCCGCGACGGGCAAGGCAGCAGAAGCCCGCGCCTGGCTCGATGCGGCCGTCGCAGCACTGACGGATGCTGGATTCCCGCCCAAGATCGTGTCGACCGGCGGTACGCCGGATCTTTGGCATGCGCACGAGACGGCCGCCGCCACCGAATATCGTCCGGGCACCTATATCTATCTCGACCGCTTCCAGGTCGCGAAGGGCGTCGGCACGATCGATGACTGCGCGCTGACGGTGCTCACCACGGTGGTAAGCCGCCCCAACGACGGACGGGCGATCGTCGATGCCGGCTCCAAATCACTCACCAGCGACCTGCTCGGCATGTCGGGCTATGGTCAGATGCTCGGCTACCCCGACGCCGTGATCGCCGGCCTCAGCGAAGAGCATGGCACGATCGACCTTTCGGCCTCCAAGGAAAAGCCGGCTATCGGGGAGCGGGTACAGATTCTGCCGAACCACGTCTGCCCGGTGGTCAATCTGTTTGACCGCGTCCATCTCGTCTCGGGAGGCCGAGTTGTTCGCACCGAACGCGTCGAGGCGCGGGGACGAGTCGACTAGGACCGCTCAGTCCTCGACGTTCTCCTCGGCAAGCGCCTGGATCGCCGCGTCGATCCTGCGCTTCAAATCCTGCAGGATCTCGAAGTGAGCTTCGAGCTCCTCGCGCCGAAGCTCGCCCCTGACCAGGAGTTGCTCGGCATCGACGATCATCGCCGCGCTCTTGCGGTCGCCCTCGACTTCACCGTCGATGACATCGCCGTAGAGAAAGGCCGCGCGCGATCTCGCATCTTCCACACGGTTGGCCAGCCCCGTTCGTTCGCTTGCGGCGTCGGCAATGGCCCGATCGATCGCCACCTGGATCGTCGAAAGCCGCTCTATGTCGGCTCGGAGATCTCTCTCCCTGGACCGAAACCGTGGAAAAAGCACGACATGCGCCCCCTGCACTTTGCTGACGCGACTACCGCTCGCTTGCGCAACCCGCGTCCGCGCCGAGTACCCGCGCGGCCCTGTTACACCGACGGTGTCAGCGTCCCTTGCCCGCGCCCGACGGGCCAAGCTCCTCGATCATGTGCTCTACAGCCATGATCACGTTCTCGAGATCCGAAATCTTCCGGATGGCGCTGTCCGTTGGCAGCCCATCTGCGAGGGCCGCCTGGCTGATCAGCTTCTGCTGCTGCTCGACGAGACGGCTCCGAAGAACGGTAAGCTTCTTGTTCATGAAATCACTACTCCTACAACGGCGCGCATTATAGGACCCACGCCCTAGCCGGCAATGGCGGATTTGAGACCATGGCGCCTTCATTCCGAGACATAGCACGTCGTTGCTGGGGAATACCGACCTCTCTGCCCGGATAAGGGCCGCTTCGGCTTGACCTGCCGTGGATCCATGGCGGATTCTTTCATTAACGAATCAATGCGATGGGAGATTCGCCATGATGCGCCGCATGTTTCTGACGGCCGCTCTTGATCGCCTCATCGAAGAAGGCGAGATCCGGCGCCGATCGAATGCCTTCCGCGTGATGAAGCTGGTGATCGAGAACGGCGTTACCGTGCTCAACGAGAACCAGCGAAATCTGTATGAGGAAGAACTGATCCCGAAGATCGAACGCGTGGCGCTGCATGAATCGAGGGCCATAAATGCGAGCCATGCGGCATAGTCGCTCCCGGACGGGCCGATTGTAGAAAAATCGTTCCACAGGCCGGACCGCCGCACCCCGCATTGAGCTTGAGCCGGCCGCTGCCTCCGAATAGACGTCATGCCGAACTCGATCGCTGCGATCCCGCAGCAGGATGTGACTCATGACGACGACTGAGGTTTCTTCCCCGCCAATCCCGAAGCTGGTGCATTCCAGCCTGGAATTGATCGGCAAGACGCCGATGCTGGAGCTGTCGACCTTCGATGTCGGCCCCTGTCGGCTGTTCGTGAAGCTCGAAAGCCAGAATCCCGGGGGCTCCATCAAGGACCGGGTCGCGCTGTCGATGATCGCCGCGGCAGAGCGTGACGGCCGCCTCAAGCCGGGCGGGACCATTGTCGAGGCTACCGCCGGCAATACGGGCCTCGGTCTCGCCCAGGTCGGCCTGCCCAAGGGCTACAGGCTGATCCTCGTCGTTCCCGACAAGATGTCGCGTGAAAAGGTTCAGCATTTGCGTGCCATCGGCGCCGAAGTGCGGACCACGCGCTCCGATGTCGGCAAGGGTCACCCCGAATATTACCAAGACATGGCCGAGCGTATCGCCGAGGAGACCGGCGGCTTCTACGTCAACCAGTTCGGCAATCCGGCCAACCCCCTGGCGCATGAGACGACGACCGGCCCGGAGATCTTCGAGCAGCTGGGCGGCAAGGTCGACGCGATCGTCGTTGGTGTCGGCTCCGGCGGAACGCTTTCCGGCATCGGCCGCTATTTCAAGCGCGTCTCGCCGACGACGCAAATGGTGCTCGCCGACCCGAAGGGGTCGGTGCTGGCTCCCTTGATTGAGACCGGCCAGATGATCGAGGCGGGCAGTTGGGCGGTCGAAGGCATTGGCGAGGACTTTGTGCCGCCCAATGCCGACCTTTCGCTCGTCGCGCGCGCCTTCACGATTTCCGACAGCGAGAGCATCGCCACGGCGCGAGACCTTCTCGCCCGCGAGGGCATCCTGGCCGGCTCATCCTCCGGTACGCTGCTGGCGGCAGCCTTGCGCTATTGCCGCGAGCAGACGACGGCCAAGAACGTCGTGACGTTCGTATGCGACAGCGGCAACAAATATCTGTCAAAGGTCTTCGACGACGTCTGGGTCGCCGAGCAGGGCCTTTCCGACCGCGTCCGCCATGGCAATCTTCGCGATCTCGTCGCCCGTTCGGTGGCCGGCGGCGCCGCCGTCACCGTTGCGCCCAGCGACACGCTCTCGACCGCCTATGCCCGCATGCGCTCCGCCGATGTCTCGCAGCTTCCCGTCATCGAGCACGGGCAGTTGGTCGGCATCCTCGACGAAAGCGACGTGTTGAACTCGCTCCACATTTCGCACGAGGGCAGCGGCCCGAGCTTCGCGGCCAAGGTCGCCGACGCCATGGTGACGACGCTCAACACGCTGCCCGCAAACGCCCCGATCGAAGCTCTGCTGCCGGTGTTCGAGCGCAATGAGGTCGCCATCGTCATGGACGGCCAGGATTTTGTCGGCCTCATCACGCGCATGGACCTGATCAACCACGTGAGACTCGCGCCTTGACCCGTACCGAAAGACCGAACCGCCTCGCCTTCGCTACGAGGACCATCCATGGCGGGCAGAGCCACGATCCGCTGACCGGCGCCGTCATGGTGCCGATCTATGCGACATCGACCTATGCGCAGGAGAGCCCCGGCGTCCACAAGGGCTTCGAGTATGGGCGCTCGCAGAATCCGACGCGCTTCGCCTTCGAGCGGGCCATTGCCGACCTCGAAAGCGGCACGGCGGGCTTTGCCTTTGCCTCAGGCCTCGCGGCGATCGCAACGACGCTCGAACTGCTTTCCTCAGGCGACCATGTCGTCGCGACCGATGACATCTATGGCGGGACGTTCCGCCTGCTAGAGCGCGTTCGCAAGCGTTCGGCCGGGCTGGAGGTCGACTTTGTCGACTTCACCGACCTCGCCGCCGTCGAGGCGGCGATCCGCCCGACGACGAAGATGCTGTGGGTCGAGACGCCGACCAATCCGATGCTGCGCATCGTTGACCTCGAAGCGGTGGCCGCACTCGCCAAGCGCCGCGGCCTGATCGCCGTCGCCGACAACACCTTCGCCAGCCCCTACGTCCAGCGCCCGCTGGAGCTTGGCCTCGACATCGTCGTGCATTCGACGACCAAATATCTGAACGGCCATTCGGACATGATCGGCGGCACGGTCGTGGTTGGCGACAATTCGGACCTCGTCGCCCAGATGCGTTTCCTGCAGAACGCCGTCGGCGCCATTTCGGGACCGTTTGACAGCTTTCTGGCGCTGCGTGGCCTCAAGACCCTCGCGCTCCGCATGCAGCGGCACTCGGAGAACGGCCTCGCCATCGCGCGCTGGCTGGAGCAGAGATCCGACGTGCGCCGCGTCGTCTATCCAGGGCTCGAAAGCCACCCGCAGCACGAGCTGGCGAAGCGGCAGATGCACGCCTTCGGCGGCATGATCAGCGTCGACTTCGACCGCGACCTTGCCGGCACCAAGCGTTTCCTGGAACGGGTGGAGATCTTCACGCTCGCCGAAAGCCTTGGCGGCGTCGAGAGCCTCATCGAGCACCCGGCGACGATGACCCACGCCTCGATTCCCGCCGATCAGCGCGCCGCGATCGGCATATCGGACTCGCTCGTCCGATTCTCGGCGGGAATCGAATCCGCCGACGACCTCATCGCCGATATCGAGCAGGCGCTCGGCTGAGTTCAGCTCGGCAGCACGTCGAAGGATTCCGCCTGCGCGAGCGACCAGCTGCGATGGTAGAAGCTTGTGCTGGCGCTCTCGGGCGGATCGAGGAGTTCGCCGGGCTTCAGGAAGACATGCAGCTGCGACAGCAGCTGAATCTCGGAAGACGAGACCCGCTGCGCCAGATGCTGCGGCCCGAGTTCGGAGGGATGGCTAAGACCGGCCGCCGCCAGCATCTCGGCAAGCGCGCCCAGCGTATGACGGTGGAAGGCGGCGACGCGATCGGCCTTGTCCGGAACGACGAGCGAGCGCTGGCGTAACTTGTCCTGCGTGGCGACGCCGGTCGGGCATTTGTTCGTGTGGCAGTGCAGCGACTGGATGCAGCCGATCGCGAACATGAAGCCTCGCGCCGAGTTCGCCCAATCCGCACCGATCGCGAAAACGCGGGCCATGTCGAAGGCCGAGATGATCTTGCCGCTGACGCCGACGCGGACCCGATGCCGCAATCCGACGCCGACGAGCGTGTTGTGGACGAACAGCAGTCCCTCGCGCATTGGCACGCCGATGTGATCGGTGAACTCGACCGGCGCGGCGCCGGTCCCCCCTTCGGAACCATCGACGACCACGAAATCCGGAACGATCCCGGTCGCGAGCATCGCCTTCACGATGCTCATAAATTGCCAGGGGTGGCCGATCGCCAGCTTGAAGCCGACCGGCTTGCCACCGGAGAGCCGCCGGAGTTCGGCCAGGAAGTGCAACATGCCGATCGGCGTATCGAAGCTTGGATGGCTGGCCGGCGAGATGCAGTCGACGCCCTCCGGCACGCCGCGAACCGCTGCGATTTCTGCCGAGACCTTGTGTCCGGGCAGGATGCCGCCATGGCCGGGCTTGGCGCCCTGACTCAGCTTCAGTTCGATCATGCGGATCTGTGGGCTGGCAGCGCGGGCCGCGAACTTCTCGGGGTCGAACAGCCCCGCCTCGGTGCGGCAGCCGAAATAGCCGCTCGCAATCTGCCAGACCAGATCGCCGCCATTCTCCATATGATAGGGGCTGACGCTGCCCTCGCCCGTGTCGTGGCAGAAGCCGCCCAGGCTGGCGCCTCGATTGAGCGCCCGGATCGCGTTGGCCGAGAGCGAGCCGAAGCTCATGGCCGATACATTGAGCACCGACGCCGAATAGGGCTGCGAGCACTGATCATTCCCGATCGTCACCCGAAAGGTCTTCGGGTCCGCAACCGGGGCGGGGCGGACCGAATGGCCGATGAACTCATAGCCACGCTGGTAGACATCCTGCAGCGTTCCGAAGGGGCGCTGATCCGGCTCGTTCTTCGCCCGCTGATAGACGAGCGAGCGCTGGACGCGCGAGAACGGGACCTTGTCGCTGTCATTCTCGAAGAGATATTGCCGAAGCTCCGGTCGCACGGACTCGAAGAGATAGCGCGCATGGCCGATGACCGGATAATTGCGCAGCACGGCGTGACGGGTCTGTACAATATCGTACAGGCCGAGAAGTCCAAGCCCTAGGAATATCCCGAGCGGCACCCAGTAGCGTCCTGTATCGACCACGAGGATGAGCGCGATCACGGCGAGAAGCCAACAGAGCCCGAAGATGATGTACCGATTCAGAATAGAGGGCACGACAAAGCCATGATATCGCTGCATTGCTCGACATCCCTTTCCGGGAATTCCCCGCCTCCGCCGACCGCTTCAACTCAGCCGTCGATCGCGCCTCGTACGCTGGCGGCCAATTGTTCCATCGAGAACGGCTTGCCGAGGAGGCGGACGCCGGGGTCGAGCAGACCATTGTGCACGACCGCGTTGCGCGTATAGCCCGTCATGTAGAGAATCTTCAGCCCAGGCCGAACCGCGAGCACCATCTCGGCCAGTTGGCGACCGTTCATCTCCGGCATGACGATGTCGGTGAAAAACAGATCAATACGCCGGTCGGACTGGACAATGTCGAGCGCAGCGGCGGCGCGATCGACGTGGACCACCGTGTAACCCAGCTCGCGCAGCGCATCGACGGTGAGGCGCCGCACTTCCGGCTCGTCCTCGACCAGGAGGACAACCTCGCCTGGCACCCCTGGAACCAGCACCGACGCGGAACGCTCCTGTCCGGCCTCCGCGTCGGAACCATAATAGCGCGGCAGATAGATCTTGACCGTCGTGCCCTGTCCCACCTCGGAATAGATCTTCACATGGCCGCCGGACTGCCGGACGAAGCCATAGACTTGCGAAAGGCCCAGCCCACTGCCCTTGCCGACGGCCTTTGTGGTGAAGAACGGCTCGAAAACCCTGCTGGCCACCTCCGGCGTCATGCCGGAGCCGGTATCCGTCACGGCGATCAGCACATACTGACCGGCCGGTATTCCCGCATGCTCGGAAGCGTATCCAGGGTCCAGGCTCGCATTGGCTGTGTCGATCGTCAGCTTACCGCCTTCAGGCATGGAATCACGGGCATTCACCGCGAGGTTGAGAAGGGCGTTCTCGAGCTGGGCCGGGTCGGCGTGCGTCTTCCATAGCCCGGCACCCAGAACCGTCTCGATCTGGATCGCCTCTGTCAGCGTTCGCTGCAGCAATTCGGACATGCCGGCAACGAACCGGTTCGGATCGATAGTCTGGGGTGAGAGCGGCTGTTTGCGCGCAAAGGCGAGGAGGCGCTGCGTCAGGGAGGCAGCGCGCTGCGCGCCCTCTTGCGCGGCCGAAACATATTTGCCGATATCGGTGTCGCCGCGTTGCAGCCGTCGTTCAATCAGATTCAGACTGCTGACGATGATCGCCAGCATGTTGTTGAAATCATGCGCGATGCCGCCCGTAAGCTGTCCGATCGCCTCGATTTTCTGAAGCTGGCGAACCTGATCCTCGGCGCGCTCCCGGCGCGTCATCTCGAAAGTCAGCTCGTTATTGGCGACGGCGAGGGAACGCCGGGCATTCTGCTCGCGCCGCGCATCGCGGATAGCGAGCCCCGTCAGTATCGCGAGCAATACGACCGCGATCGCCGGCAAGGCCAGCATGCGCAGGAGCCATTGCTGCCAGCCGGCGACAACGGCACTGCGCGAGACATCCACGCTCAGATAGAGGGGATGGTCACCGACGCGGCGAAACTGGCCGAAGCGCTCATCCTCGCCCTGGCTCGAATAGCTCCCGGATGCGGGCAGTTCGGCGATCTGCTCGGCAAGCCCATCGGGCTGGACCAGACCTTGATCTGGAAATTGAGCGACGACCTCGGCCATCGGCGCTCGGGCCAGCGTCACCCGTGCATCATAGGGAAGCGCGATGCCGCTCCAATAATCATTGAAATAGCTGATCCCCGCCGTTGCGGAGACCATGCCCCGAAAGCTGCCGTCCGGATTTTCGAGCCGGCTAGACAGCAGGAAAGTCGGCTTGTGCGTTACCCGGCCGACGATTCGCGGCCCGATGAAAAGATCGTCGATCGGCAACTTCGCCGCCTTGAAGTTCTCTCGATCCGCCGCATTCGATTTCGGAGCCGGCCAGTCGAACGTCGTGGCGCGCAGTTCCCCCGTCTCATCATTGAACCAGACGTCCTCGATATAGGGAATCGCTCGGACGAGACTTGTCATCTGCCGGCTAAGTTCAGTCGAAGACGCGATCCCGTCCCAATCCAGGCCGACGGTTAACGCTGACGAACCTTTGAGGGCCACTCGGGCCACTTCGAAGAGCCGATTGGCGTGATCGGTCAGGAAGAAGTCTTCGCTGCGAAGCTGGGCGCGAATATCATCAAATCGCCGCGAATACTCCATCCGCGCGAAAATGGCGGAGCCGGCGATCGTCAGGAAAATTCCAAGAAGCCCGATGGCCGCGACGAGCGAAGTCACATCCAACCGCGCCCGGATACGCTTCAGAAGTTCCACCGCCACCTGGCCCGCCCCGTCCCATCGCAACCATCCACGGAGAACCTATAGGCGGATCCGGCATCGCGCCAGAAGGCGCTGCAACGTTTCAGCCGCCGACATCGCCTTGGCCATGTTTGGCCCACGCCGCCTCATGGAGCTTTGCCGCCTCGTCCTCCAGCAACGGCCCGATAACTTCGATCTTCCGCTGTCCCGCGGCGAAAACGACCTCGCAGGGCAGATCCAGCGTCGGGTTCTCCGGATGATTCCCTGTCATCGCCTTCAGGCGCTTCTCGCTGAGGCCGTAGACGACCCGGCCCACACCTACCCAATAGGCAGCGCCCGCGCACATCGCGCACGGCTCCGCCGACGTGTAGAGCGTGCAGTCCGCCATCGTCTCCGCGCCAAAGGCGATGCCCGCGCGCGTCATCAGCACGCGCTCGGCGTGCCCCGTCATGTCGTGATACGGCATGAAGCCGTTTTCCTGCTCCATCAGAACCTTGCCGGCGCCATCGACGAGAATGGCACCGAAGGGGTGCTGGCCGCTGGCGAGCGAGCGCTCGGCAACCACGAAGGCGAGGCGAAGGAAATGCTCGTGATCGAGACCGGTCACGGCAGGCTGGGCGGGTTCGGACGACACGTCGTTCTCCTGTGGATGCGCGGCCATGGTGCGTCCCCGGAAGGTCTTTCCTTCAGGGTCTGGCACACGAGCATCTATAACCCACTGTACCATGCACGAGCGCGGCTCTGCCGGCTCGATTCTTGCTGAACGGATTGCTTGTGTTGAACGCAGTTCGCGTTTTGCGCCATCGGGATCCAAATCGACGTGAAATTGCGTCGAAGCACGGGTCCTACCTGCCTAAAATCTGTGCCGGCCCATCGGCACCAGTTCGAATGCGACACGGAAGAGAGCGACATGAATGAAAGGCTGAGGCCTCTGGGATCCAGCGAGCGCAACGTCTGGCAGGTGAGCGATACGAGCGCCGATCTCGCGCGCGCTCCCCGTCCAGTGCGGCCGATCACCTTCGCGGCCCCGCCCAAACAAATCAGCATCGACCTGGCGCGGACTGGCATCGTCATCATCGACATGCAGAACGACTTCTGCCATCCGGATGGATGGCTCGCCGGCATCGGCGTCGACGTCGAGCCGGCCCGTCGCCCGATCGAACCGCTGGCGCACCTGCTGCCAGCTTTGCGCCGTGAGGGCGTCTGCGTCCTGTGGGTGAACTGGGGCAACCGGCCCGACAAGCTCAATCTCAGCCCGGCCCTTCTCCACGTCTATAATCCGACGGGCGCCGGCATCGGCCTCGGCGACCCGCTCCCGAAGAATGGCGCACCAGTGCTGGAAGCGGGGAGTTGGGCGGCGGCGATCGTCGATGAACTCGTGCCGGAGCCCTCCGACATCCATATCGCGAAATATCGCATGTCCGGCTTCGTCGACACTGCTCTCGACAGCATCCTGCGCAATCTCGGCCTGACGACGCTGCTCTTCGCCGGGGTCAACGCCGACCAATGCGTGCTCGCGACCCTGATGGACGCGAATTTCCATGGCTATGACACGTTGCTGCTGGAAGATTGCTCGGCGACGACGTCGCCCGACTACTGCATGCAGGCAACGGTCTACAATGTTCGCCAATGCTTCGGATTCGTGACGCGCTCCGCGGATGTTCTCGCCGGCATTGTTTCGGCATAACGGGCATCCCCGGCAAAGGCCACTGACACCGTTCGGGAATGATGTTCCTAGCTCCGCACGGATACGGAAAATCATTCTAATCGTTTAAGGAACAAAGCACGAACGTTCGCCTATCGACCGATGATTTCATCCCTCCGTCAGGTTAAACTTAGACAATGGATCGCCTGCCGGTCCTCAGGCGTTGCAACCCCGTACCGTCATCCGACGCGGCTTTCGCCGCCCCCACTGGAGACAACGCGATGTCCCCCTTCATCAGCCGCCGCACGCTCCTCGCGGCCGCGATCACGCTGGCCGCCGGGCTACCGCTGGCCATTCCTTCCGCGACTTTCGCAGCCGAACCCGTCAAAGTCGGCTCCAAGATCGATACCGAGGGGTCGCTTCTCGGCAACATCATTATCGCCGTGCTCGATGCGAACGGCATCCCGACGGTGAACAAGGTGTCGCTCGGCAATACCAAGATCGTGCGCGGCGCGATCACGGCCGGCGAGATCGACATCTATCCCGAATATACGGGCAATGGCGCCTTCTTCTTCTCGGTCGACAGCGATCCGGTCTGGAAGAATGCGAAAGAAGGCTACGAGAAGGTCAAGCAGCTCGACTTCGACGCCAACAAGATTGTCTGGCTGACGCCCGCCCCGGCCGACAACACCTGGGTGATCGCCATCCGCAAGGACGTGGCCGACGCCAACCAGCTGGCGTCGCTGGAGCAGTTCGCGACCTGGATCAATGGGGGCGGCACCTTCAAGATGGCAGCTTCGGCGGAGTTCGTCGAAAGCCCTGCTGCCCTGCCGGCCTTCCAGACAGCTTATGGATTCAAGCTCGGATCCGACCAGATCGTGACGCTGGCCGGCGGTGACACCACGACCTTCATCAAGGCGGCCGCCGAGCAGACCTCGGGCGTCAACGGCTCTCTCGCTTATGGCACGGATGGTGCGCTCGCCGCGCTCGGCCTCATTGCGCTCGCCGACGACAAGGGCGTCCAACCAGTCTATGCGCCCGCGCCGATCATTCGTGAGGCCGTGCTGAAGGACTATCCGCAGATCGCCGACCTTCTGGCGCCCGTCTTCCAGACGCTGGACGGCCCGGCGCTGCAGAGCCTCAACGCCAAGATTGCGGTCGACGGCCTCGATCCGAAGCAGGTCGCGACGGACTATCTGAAGTCGAAGGGATTGCTGAAATAGGCGGTAGGGTTCGATGCGATCCGCATCGGAGCCGGCTGGCGAAGTCGAAGGTGATCAGGGCGAGGCGGAGCCGCGGCTGAACCGGGTCCGTCTCCTCCTCGTCGCCATCGGCCTCATCGGAGCCGTTGCGCTCGACTTCCTGTCGCGTTCGCCCAATCGGCTCCTCTCCGGCCAGCCCGTGCCGTGGGGCGTCATCATTGAGGGCGGCCGTATCGTCGCCTTCGCTCCGGCGGTGGTGATCCTCGTCGGCATCTTCATGCCGGGACGACGCGGGCTTCACCTCGCCGTGGCGCTTGCGGCCGCGATCCTCGCGGCCTCCTTGCTCTGGCTTGCCGGCGACGCCGCGCTTCGGCTGTTCGATCCGGCTGCGCCAGCGGCGCGAACCTCCTTCGGCGGCGCGTTCTGGATCCTGGAGGCGGCGACTGTCCTGATCGCGGCCGACGCGATGCAGCGCCTGGGTCTTTCTCCCGCCGCAAGGCTCGCGGCCGGCCTGGCGCTGACGCTGCCGACGCTCGCCGTGCTTTTCTTGGGCGGCGCCGACAGCCTTTCCATCCTCAAGGAATATGCCAATCGCCGCGAAGTCTTCGCCGAGGCGGTCCTCCGCCACATCCAGATCGTGGGCGCGACGCTTGTTCCGACGCTTCTCATCGGCATCCCGCTCGGCATCGCCGCCTTTCGGAGCGCCCGCCTGCGAGGCCCGCTCTTCGCCGTCTTGAACGTCATCCAGACGATCCCCTCCATCGCCCTCTTCGGCCTGCTGATCGCGCCGCTCTCCGGCCTCGTCGCGATCGCCCCAGCGCTGGGAGCGCTCGGCATTTCCGGCATTGGTGCGACCCCGGCGATCATCGCGCTGACGCTTTATTCGCTGCTGCCGATCGCGCGGAGTACCGCGGCGGGGCTCGAACAGGTTCCCGTTTCCGCCGTCGATGCCGCCACTGGAATGGGCATGACGCGCGGCCAGATTTTCCGCAGCGTCCAGGCGCCGCTCGCTTTGCCCGTGCTGCTGGCGGGGCTGCGCGTCACGGTAGTCCAGGCGGTCGGCATGACGGCGGTCGCCGCCCTCATCGGCGCCGGCGGCCTCGGCGCCATCATCTTTCAGGGCCTCGCGGCGAGCGCTCTCGATCTGGTGCTGCTCGGCGTCGTGCCGCTGGTCGCGCTCGCCGTTGCCGCCGATGTCCTGCTGAAGCTCGCCATATCGATGATGAGGAGGAACGCCGCATGATCGAGTTCGAACATGTCGGCAAGCATTATGGCGAGTTTGCCGCCGTCGACGATCTTTCTCTCAAGATCGAGGCCGGCGAGTTCTGCGTGCTGATCGGCCCGTCCGGCTCCGGCAAGACGACGACGCTGAAGATGATCAACCGCCTGATCGAGCACGACCGCGGCCGCATCCTCTTCGCCGGCGAAGAGATCCGGTCGTTCCGGATCGAGGAACTGCGCCGCCGCATGGGCTACGCCATTCAGTCCATCGGCCTCTTTCCGCACCGGACGGTGGAGGAGAATATCGCGACGGTGCCGAAGCTGCTGAAATGGCCAAAGGCGCGTATCCGCGACCGCGTCACCGAACTCCTCACCCTCCTCGGCCTCGACCCCGAAACCTATCGCGCCCGCTATCCGCACCACCTATCGGGCGGTCAGCAGCAGCGCGTCGGCGTGGCACGGGCGCTGGCAGCTGACCCTCAGATCCTCCTGATGGACGAGCCGTTCGGCGCGCTCGATCCGGTGACCCGCGATACGCTGCAGGCCGAAATGCTCCGCATCCACGCGGGATCGGGAACGACCATCGTCCTCGTCACGCACGACATGGACGAGGCGGTGCGGCTGGCCTCGCGCATCGTAATTCTCGAAGGCGGCCGGATTGCGCAGACCGGAACCCCGCGCGAGATCCTGACCCGGCCAGCCAACGATTTTGTCGCCGATTTCGTGGGCCGCGAAGACATCGGCATCAAGCTGCTGGCCATCGAGACCGTCGCCGAGCGCCTGCGCCCCGGGGAGACGGCGCCGGGCGAGCCGGTCGCGGCGTCCACGAGCCTGCGCCAGGCGCTGTCGCTGCTGGTGTCGCGCGGCGTCGACAAGCTGGGGGTGGTCGGTCCCGACGGCAGGCCGCTCGGCGTCCTGCATCTCGCCGACCTCGCGGTGCCGCGATCATGAGCCTTGCCCCTGCCGATCCAGCGCCAGCCCGGCGCCCGTTCGCGATCGATCCGCTGGTAGTCGCATTCCTCGCACTGGTCGCGCTCGTCTTCGGCATGCCGTGGCTGAAGCCGGTGTTCGCGGCGCTCTTCCCTGGACAGGAGCGACCGCTTTTCGAGCAGGACAGCTTCTGGAGCCTGACCCTCGCTCATATCGGCCTCGTCGCCATCTCCAGCGCCGCCGCGACCTTGGTCGGCGTTGCGGGCGGGATCTTCGTCACGCGCCGGTCCGGGCGCGAGTTTCGGCCGCTGCTTGAGACCGTGGTCGCCATGGGACAGACCTTTCCGCCCGTCGCGGTCCTCGCTGTCGCGGTTCCCCTCCTCGGCTTCGGGCCGGCGCCGGCGCTGATCGCACTGGCGCTTTACGGACTGCTGCCGATCACCGAGGCGACCGTCGCCGGCATCGAATCCGTTCCCGCTAGCGTGCGCGAAGCAGCACGCGGCATCGGGATGACAAAGCGAGGCATCCTGTTCGGCGTCGAGCTGCCTCTGGCAGCGCCGGTCGTCCTGTCGGGCGTGCGAACCTCTGTCATCATTAACATCGGAACGGCGGCGATCGCCTCGACGGTCGGCGCGAAGACGCTCGGCCTGCCGATCATCGTCGGCCTCTCCGGCTTCAACACGGCCTATGTGCTGCAGGGCGCACTCGTCGTCGCCCTGCTCGCCATCGTCACCGACCTCGCCTTCGATCGTCTCGGCCGGCATCTTGGCTCCTGGAAAGGCTGAGAGCCGTGGCGAGGCGCCGTTCTACGGCGCGCCGCTACATCCGTTTGTCTTGTCGCGCCTTTATTCATCTCCCGGCTTGCAACGCGCAGGATGAATCTTCGGGCAACCAAAGCTGCAAAACCGGGCCAGATGACGACAAGTAAGACTTCCTAAGGACTCCGCCTCGATGGCAGTATGGTCTGGGGCGGCCATCCTGGAACTCTGGTGGCCTTGAGGCGTTGGCAAACGCCCCGTTTCGCGGACGACAAGGAGATCGAGCATGCCAGGACCGAACGACGAACAGATCCGTGTCAGAGCCTATGAGATCTGGGTCGCGGAAGGCCGGCCCCATGGCCGCGACAACGACCATTGGTGGCTCGCCCGCTCGCAGCTCGAAATCGAGTTGACGCCAAGAGCCAAGAAAGCCAGCCCGGTCAAGACCGATGTGGCCGAGCGAGCCGAAAAGAAGCCGGCCAAGGCGAAGGCAAAGGCTGCCGCACTCGCGCCCTCGGAAGCGCCCGCCGCCGAGAGGGCTGAGAAGCCAGCGAAGCCCAAGGCCGAGCCCAAGGCAAAAGCCGAACCCAAGACGAAGGCAGCGCCGAAAGCAAAGGCCGAGCCTAAGGCGAAGGAAGGCACGGCGGCAAGCAAGGTGACCGCGAAGCCTGTCGAATAGCGAAGGGAAGAGCCGCCGTATTCTGGTCGTCGGCAGCGCCGCGTAAAGTTCGTAAGCCGGCTATGCTTCTTTGGCCTCCACGCTGGAGCCGCGGAGGACCGCGTCGTCATCTCTCGGCCACATGAAGAGCAGCCAGCCGATCCCCGCGGCCGACCAGACCATGAGCGCGATGGCGGATCCATGGACGGTGACCGCCGTAGCAATGGGATGCCAGACCCAGACAACCGCGAAATAGCCAACCGACAGTACTGTCGCGCTCGCCGTGAGCCAGGCCGGCGCAGCGGCAATAGCAAGTGCTCCCGCCAAAACAAGGAGCAGCAGCGAGCCATAAGGCTGGTGGTGCACGATCCCCGGCGGGAGCATGACAAGGAGACCGAGCAGCACACCGGTCACACCGGCGAGCGCTGCCATCCGCGCCATGGAAGAGGCCGCAAATCCCGTGCGGGCAAAGTGCGAGAGGAACGGGACCGCCAGCAGACCCAGGCCAGCGATGGATAGCGCGTGGCCGACAGAAAGAAAGTCGAGGACGCGGGCCGCCCCGAGCGGCCCTGCCCCGGCGGAATGCGCCGCCATTTCCGGCATTCCGAAATCAGGCGCCTCCAACCCGAGCATAAGTGCCGCGGAGGACCGTTTCCCAGCCAGCCAGCCATTGAACGTCATGGACGAATAGGCATCACGAATGGCCGAAAGCAGCGGACGGCTGCGGTTGCCCGCTTCATAGTCGAAGGCGAGAGCGAAGCGCAGAAGGGCATTCCCTCCAGGCTGCAGAATGGCCTGCCAATAGAGCCATGGCAACGTCACGAGTATCGCGGCGAGCGCAGCGCAGAACAGGGGCACAATCCCTTGACGCAGTAGCGTTGGCGCAAACAGAAGCGCGATCGGGAAGAGCGCAAAAGCGTTGCTCGAATGGGCCAGTATTGCACTCACGGCGGCGAGAGCGACCAGATAGAGAGCGATCGGATTGCGCGAGCGGCGAACCGACAGGTCCATAAGCAGGCCAAACGCGATCAGCACATAGGCCGCGCCAAGCAGTTTCGGCCAAGCATAGACGGAATTGAACAGCAGGAAGGGGGTCGTGCAGGCCAGAAGTACGACGACCGCCAAGGCCTTTACATCGGCCCTGCGCACAATCTCTACCAAGACGGCGACCCAGGCCGTCAAGAACACGATCGAACTCATCATGTAGGCGATCGGGATAAAGGTCGGTCCGAAGCTGCGCTGGAAAGGCGTGATTATCAATACGCGCGCTGCGAGGAGAAATCCGCTCAGCAGCGGCGTGCGATCGGTCGCCAGCCAGGGGCCCCAGTGGATATCGGACGGAGGCGTGCCGGTAACAAGAGCCTCTGCGAACTGATAGGGAATCTGATTGTCCGAAGACCATCGAAGCGGAGTGAAGAGCGAATTGATCCACCACGCGCCACTGCCATTGTCGGCTGCGGTGACGAGGCCGGCGGCAAACAACGCGAACAAGAGCCAAAGCGAGGCCGGGAGGGCGACATTCCGCAGCCAGCCGATCGACCAGTCCCGCCATTTCCAGGAGACGAGCGCTGCGCCGACCAGAGCCGCGACAGCCAGGGTGGAGACCACCGCCTTTCCCGACACGGGCCCGATCGTGAAGGCAGCAATCAACACCATACCGACGACAGCGGTCCCCACCATCCCTGATGTGACCGCTCCGATTTGGGTTGAACCGCGCGAAACGGCGAATGCCGACAGGAACCAGATGATGAGCCCCATCGCCCATGTTGCAGCGACAACCATGGCGCGGGAGTGTATCCCGGTCTGCCCTACATACATCGCTTCCGAGATCGCAAAAGGCGTTCCCACGGAGATGAACTCACTGCCATCAATGGAGGCAACGACCCGCACGGGACCCGAGCAGAACTCTCCGGGCAATTGGACAAAACTGGTGGCGCGCTGATCGTTCATCCGGAACCGTGACACGGGAAACTCGTCTCCCGAAGCCACACACTGGATTGCGATCCGATTTCCGATCACCTCGTCGGGAAACCCGGCATAAGGAACGGCGAGAAAGCCGGGCGCCGCGAAAGATGCGGATACGACGGTGCCTCGTGCCGGCTTGGCCTTGTCGCCGATCGCCTGCCAGAAGCGAAAGTTGGGATCGAGGAAGAAAGCGGATGGGATGGATTGCTCGTTGGACATGCCCGCTGTCTCGGCAAAATCGCCAGTCGCTGTCCAGCCATCGGCCATGACCAACGCACGGGGCGCACCGGATGAACTGAGCCCCGTCCAAAGACCAGCCGCCGCCCAGGCAAGCGCAACCACGACAAGGCCCCAGATCCCGAGCCGAAAAATCCTAGACCGCGCCGTATCCGCCGCCAAAGCTGAATAGCTCCATGATTTGCTCACGCCTCTTCCGCTCCGCCGCGAGTCAAGGCTTGACGGGCGACAGAAGCCGGCATTTTCCGGCCTCGCCAAGAACCGAGCGACCGGCGAGATAGGGTCCGACTAGATCCATGACATCGTCGTAGCCGTTGGTGCCGCAATCAACGATGCCGCCAAGCGACAGACTGCCAAGCAACGCGTCTGGCTGCTGGACCAGAGCCTCGAACATCGTCCGCGGGAACCAAGTTGCCAGGACGACACCGCGACGCTTGCCTTCATAAGGGACAGCGGAAGACCAGTCCTGACCGAAGACCACGATCACAGAGTTATCAGGCGTCTTCTGCTGGATGATCTGGCCGATCTGGTAGACCTCATTGGTCGTAAAATCCTCCACCACCTCCTTCCCGAAAGTTTGCCCGAAGAAACTGATCTGCGAGGCCAGCACGAGGACCAGCACCGCAATTCCAGCAATCCATGCGCGATCAAACAGGGCCTGGATCCCAAGCGCGCAGGCCCCGATGGCGAAGACCACATTGGCGACCTGATAGTAATTGTGCGTCGTGTGGAGGTTGGTAAAAAGCAGGAACGGCGTCAGGAAGCCGAGCAGGCAAATTAACGTCGGCAGGACGTAGCGCCGCTGGGTCAGGGCAAAGAGCGTGAGGATCAGCGCTACAACGGCCAGCTTTCCGAAAGAATCGTTGGCGACGCGGTTGCCAATAGTCTCTACCCAGAGCTTGGCGGAGAAGCGCGCGTCCCAGGCGCCAAAATTCCAATCGGTCAAGGCGGAAGACGTTAGCAACGTACCGCCCGGGCTACGTAGCTTGACGATGTCGGAGAAGTGAACCCAATAGCTTCCGACTGCCAACGGCCCAAGCGTGACGATTCCCGCAAGGAGGCTGAGACCGATCGCATGGCGCCATTTACGCCGAGTTACCAACGGCCAGACACGCGCGACAAAGAGACAGAAAGCGCACACGACGAATGCCGGAAACGTCGTCGATTTCGCAAGAACCGAACCCGTGCCGCAAACAAACGTCGCGATGCCCACCAGCACGGACTGTCGGTCGAGAGCTCTGGCGAAAAGCGCCAGCCACACCATCGCGAAGAAGAGTGCCGTCGTCTCGATCATCAACGTTCGGGACCAGAACGTGTAGATCGGCGAAGCCAGAAAGAGCGCGGCCGCGAAGAGGAACGTCGTATCCGGCAGCTTGTATTGCCGGCACAGCATGCGCATCGGCCAGAGGCAGCCCAGGAAGAAGCCAAACGCGATCAGACGACCCGAGACCTCGATCGAAAGGCCGGTCAAAGACAGCAGCGCGACCAACCACTGATAGAGAGGAAACTCGAACGGGATCGACCAGGGCGCACCGACGACCGGAGTCTCATAAGCGAAGAGGGGACCGCCCTGCTTGAGCCAATATGCCGAGATAGCGGTCTGCGTCTGGCGGAACGCATGGCTCCCCAGAATAGGTTGGTCAAGACCGATGACCAGCCAATAGACGTCATAGGCGACGAGAGCCAGCACCAAGGCCGCCAGCACAAATACCAGCGGCCGAGCAAGAGATGAGGGCATCGCAAGTTGCATTGACGGCGGTTCCGTTCTTGGTGCTGAGGCCGGGATAAAGGGACGCTTTGCCCATCTTGGCAAGAGCGGTGACCTAGGAAGAAGCACCCTGTGAAGTCGAAACGCCAGAAGGGTCGCAAGTGCCGCGTTCTTTCCGCCGTGTCCGGAATCGACAATTGCTTGTTGCATCGGCCTGACATAGAGAGCGTTACACGCAGCAGCAGGCAGACATGGACCGTCTAGAACCCGATATGGACCGTCTGGAATCAACAACCGCGGAGCGCTCTTGGCCCCTGGTCGTTGACATGGACGGGACATTCCTCAAGGTCGACACGCTATACGAAACCTTCGCACTGGCGGTCTTCAGCCAGCCGTGGCGGGCTTTTGCAGCTTTTAGCAAGTTGCCGCTGGGAATCGCGCGATTCAAGACCGCTTTGTCGGACATTGCCGTGCCCGACGCGGAGATCATGCCGGTCCGCGAGGATCTGGTGGAGTTCATCCGCCAGGAACGCGGCAAGGGACGACACATTCATCTCGCTACGGCCGCGAACCGGCGCATCGCGGCGCGTGTCGTCGAGGAGTACCAGCTTTTTGATGGTTTTGACGCGAGCGATGGGACGCGGAATCTGAAGGGATCGAGCAAGGCCGCCCGCCTCGCCGAGCATTTTCCGGATGGATATGCCTATGTCGGTGACAGTACGACCGACCTGCCGGTCTGGGCTGCGGCGAAGGCTGCGCTCATCGTCGATCGGGGCGACGGATTGCCGAAGAAGGTGAACGCTCTGGGGACGCCGATCGAGCGGATATTCCCCGAGCCTTCCGACAAGATCGCCGCCTGGTGGAAGGCGCTTCGGCCGCACCAATGGGCCAAAAACGCCCTGGTCTTCATCCCGCCGGCCCTAGGTTGGACGCAGATCGGTATGACGAACCTGGTGTCGACGCTGATCGCGGCGCTGCTGCTCTGTGCCGTTGCTTCACTGACATACTGCGTCAACGACATTGCCGATCTCGGCGCCGACCGGCGTCACTGGTCGAAGCGCAATCGACCCTTTGCCTCAGGCCGCATCCCGGTTCGCGACGGCATGATCGCGGCGGCCCTCGGCATTCCGCTGCTACTCATCCTTGGTGCGTTCGTGTCGCCCGGGGTCGGCCTCGGCCTGCTCGCCTATGTTGTCATCACGCTCGCTTATTCCTTCGGCCTGAAGCGCGTCGCCATCCTCGACACTTTCATCATCGCGGCGCTGTTCTCCTTGCGCCTGCTGATCGGTACTGAAGCCGCTGCTCTCGAGCCGTCGCCCTGGCTGCTTACCTTCTCGATGTTCTTTTTCTTCTCGCTGGCGATCGCCAAGCGGCACACCGAAATCCTCCGGGCCGGCGAACGGACCACCGGAAAGATTGGCGGACGCGGCTATCATGTCGAGGATCGCGAGGTGACGCTGGCCTTCGGCGTGGCTTCGGCCATTGCGTCCATCCTGATCATGGTCCAGTTCCTGATGGCGGAAGTCTTCTCCCGCGACGTCTATTCAAACGCGAACTGGCTCTGGGCGGTACCCGCCGTCATCTTTCTCTGGATCAGCCGGGTATGGCTGCTTTCCCATCGCGGCTTCATGACAGACGACCCCGTCATCTTCGCGCTCAAAGACAGGCTGAGCCTCGGTCTCGGTCTCGTGGTCGTCGTCGCTTTCCTGCTGGCCGTCTGAATGAGCGGATTCATCTCGACCGATCGGCGACAATCCTGGGGACGGGTCACGCGGCCGACGCAGAAGGTGGCGAAGCCGCATTTCCCCGACGAGGTCCCGCCGCTCGTCGGCGAGGCGGTGAGGGGCAGCACACCGCTCCTCGCCGTCGGGCTGATGCGTTCCTATGGCGACAGCAATCTTAATCCTGGTGGCGCTGTAGTCGACATGACGGCGCTCGACCGCATCCACGCCTTCGATCCACGGAGCGGCGTTCTGCGCGCCGATGCGGGACTATCGCTCGACGCGTTGATCCGCACGACCTTGCCGCATCGCCTGTTTCCGGCCGTCGTACCGGGCACGCGCTTCGTCACGCTCGGCGGTGCCGTGGGCAACGATGTGCATGGCAAGAACCACCACAGGTCCGGCTCCTTCGGTAATCACGTCCGCAAGCTCGGCCTCCGTCGTTCGGACGGCAGCCTGCATGAACTCGGCCCGGACGATTCGACCGGCCTCTTCGCCGCAACGATCGGCGGCCTCGGACTCACCGGCCTCGTAGAATGGGTCGAACTCGAACTCACCCGCATCGACGGATCGTCGATCGACGGCGAGACGGTTCCCTTCCATTCGCTGGAAGAGTTCTTCGCGCTCTCCGACGAGAGCATTGCGAGCCACGAATTCACCGTCTCCTGGATCGATTGCACCCGCGTTGAAGGCACAGCCATGCGCGGGCTGTTCTCGCGCGGCAATTGGAGCCGCGACCCGGCCCGCCTGCCCCATCCGGCCAAGCCGAAGGCCGGCATTCCGATCGAATTCCCGAGCTTTGCGCTGAACCCGCTGAGCCTGCGCCTCTTCAACGATCTCTATTTCCGCCTCGGCCGCTGGCGGGCGGGGAGGAGCCTCACCCATTACGCGCCGTTCTTCTTCCCGCTGGACAGCATCATGAACTGGAACCGGCTCTATGGTCGGCCCGGCATGTATCAATATCAATGCGTCGTCCCGCCAACCGATTCTTTGCCCGTGATCGCGGAACTCCTGCAGACCATCGCGGCCAGCGGCGAGGGCTCGTTCCTCGCGGTGCTGAAGACCTTTGGCGACCGCGCATCGCCGGGAATGCTCTCCTTCCCGCGCGAGGGCACCACGCTGGCGCTGGATTTCCGCAATCGCGGCACGGAGACACTCGCCCTGATGGCGCGACTGGACGAAATCGTACTCGCCGCCGGTGGCCGCCTCTACCCGGCCAAGGATGGGCGAATGAGTGCACGCCTGTTCCAAAACGGCTATCCTCGCCTGGCGGAATTCACCCCCCACGTCGATCCGCATTTCTCTTCGGCATTCTGGAGGCGCGTCGCCCCGTGACGGACATGAAGACCCTCCGCATACTCATCCTCGGCGCGACATCCGCCATGGCCGAGGCCACCGCGCGGCTCTATGCAGTCGAAGGCGCCGCCATAGCGCTCGCCGGGCGCGACCCCACACGGCTCGCGACGATCGCGGCAGACCTGTCGGCACGCGGTGCCCGCGCCACGTCGATCCTCGCCCGCGATCTGGCGGAAATGGAAGGCATCGAGGCAGCCTTCGATGGCGTCGTCGCCGACCTCGGCGGCATCGACCATGTCCTGCTCTTCTACGGCGTACTCGGCGACCAGGCGGAGGCAGAACGCGATCTATCGGAAGCCCGGAAGATCCTCGACATCGACTTCACCTCGGCAGCGCTCTGGTCGCTCGCGGCGGCCAAGCACCTCGAAGCGCAGGGCAGCGGCGCGCTGGTCGTGGTTGGCTCGGTCGCCGGCGACCGTGGCCGGCAATCCAACTATGTCTATGGCGCCGCCAAGGCCGGGCTCGGAGTGCTGGTCCAGGGCATCGCGCATCGCTTCGCCCTGAAGCGCCGCAAGAGCCTGCACGCGGTTCTCGTCAAGCCGGGCTTCGTCGATACGCCGATGACCGATGGCCTCAAGAAGGGCGGCGCGCTCTGGGCGACGCCCGAGCAGGTCGCGGCCATCATCCGCAAGGCGGCGGCGGGCAGCGGGCCCATCGTCTATGCGCCATGGTTCTGGCGCTTCATCCTGCTCATCATCCGCCTGGTTCCCGCGCCGATCTTTCACAAGACCCGTCTATGAAGCGAATTGCCATCACCGGTGCAGCGGGTCTCGTCGGCCAGAATCTCGTCCCGCGGCTGAAGGCGCGCGGCTATTCCATCGTCGCCTTCGACAAGCATCGCGAGAATACGGCGATCTTGCGCGAGCTCCATCCCGATATCGAGGTCGTCGAAGCGGATCTCTCGGTGGCCGGCACCTGGCAGGACCATCTCGTCGGAACCGACACGCTGATCATCCTGCAAGCGCAGATCGGCGGTCTCGACGAGAGCGAGTTCGTCCGCAACAACGTCACCGCGACGGAACGGCTGATCGAAACCGCCCGGGCGCATGGCGTTGGCTATATCGTGCAGATATCCTCCTCGGTGGTGAATTCGCGCGCTGACGATTTCTACACCCGCACCAAGACGGCGCAGGAAAAGCTCTTCGCGACGGTCGAAATCCCGCATGTCGTTCTCCGGCCGACGCTGATGTTCGGCTGGTTCGACCGCAAGCATCTCGGCTGGCTGCGCCGCTTCATGGACAAGGCGCCGGTGTTCCCGATTCCCGGCGATGGCCGCTTCGTGCGCCAGCCGCTCTATGCCGGCGACTTTGCCGCCATCATCGCCTCGGCGGTCGAGACGCGGATCACCGGGAGCTACGACATTTCCGGCCGGACGCCGATCGGCTATGGCGATCTGATCCGCCTGATCAAGGACGTTACCCACGCCAAGGCGCGGATCGTCCACATCCCCTACCGGCTGTTCTGGGTGCTGCTCTGGGCCTACACCAAGGTCGACAGCAATCCGCCTTTCACCGTCCGCCAGCTTGAGGCGCTCGTCATTCCCGAGACATTTCCGGTGATCGATTGGCCGGGTATCTTTAGCGTCACGGAAACGCCGCTTCGCAAGGCGATAGAGGAAACCTTCCTCGACGAGCGCTACGCCGAAATCACGCTTTCCTTCTGAAGGGGCCACCATGGTCAAGACAGTCGTCATCGGCGCCGGCGCCATGGGCCTTGCCACCGCCTACCATGCTTTGAAGGCGGGACATGAGGTCGATGTCGTCGAGGCCGACAAGATCGCTGGCGGCATGGCCGCGCATTTCGATTTTGGCGGCCTCTCGATCGAGCGCTTCTATCATTTCGTCTGCAAGACGGACCGGCCGACTTTCGCCCTGCTGGACGAACTCGGCATCGGCGACAAGATGCGCTGGCGGCCGACATCGATGGGCTACTGGACGGAAGGCGCGCTCTACAAATGGGGCGATCCGATCTCGCTGCTCCGCTTTCCTCATTTGGGTCTCGTCGACAAGATCCGCTATGGCGCGCAGGCCTTCCTGACGACAAAGCGCAAGAGCTTCGACGACCTCGAAAACGTCTCGGCGCGCGAATGGATCGAGAAGGGCGCCGGCCGCAGGGTCTATGAGCGCATGTGGCGCCGCCTGATGGAGCTGAAGTTTTACGAATATGCCGACAATGTCTCGGCCGCCTGGATCGCGACACGCGTGAAGCGCGTCGGCTCGTCCCGCCGTTCCATGTTCCAGGAAGAACTCGGCTATATCGAAGGCGGTTCCGAAACGCTGGTGAAGGCGCTGGTCGCCGCGATCGAGCGGCTCGGCGGGCGCATCCGGCTGGCGAGCGCCGCAACCCATGTCGTCTCGGCCGATGGCCGTGTCACCGGCGTCGTGGCTGGCGGCGAGTTCATCCCAGCCGACGCGGTCATCGCCACCGTGCCGACGCCCTACGTCTCGCGCCTCGTGCCGGATTTCACCGACGCGACAAAAGCCTCGTATGACAGCATCGAGAACATTGGCGTCGTCTGCGTGCTGCACAAGCTGAAGAAACCGGTGACGCCGCATTTCTGGGTCAATGTCGTCGATGAGACCATGCAGATCCCTGGGTTCATCGAGTTCTCCAACCTGCGCCCGGTCGACGACACCGTGGTCTACATCCCCTATTACATGCCGACGACGAACCCGAAATTCGCGGCGAGCGACGAGGCTTTCATCGAGGAGAGCTTCGGCTATCTGAAGCGGGTCAACCCGTCGCTTACCGATGCCGATCGGATATCGTCGACCGTTGGCCGGCTGAAGCACGCGCAGCCGCTCTGCGAGCCGGGCTTCGCGGCCCGCATCCCGCCGATCCGCACCGAGATCGCCGGCCTCCAGATTGCCGATACCTGCTATTATTACCCAGAGGACCGCGGCGTTTCCGAGGGAGCGCGGCTCGCCATCGAAATGGCCAAGGCGATCGGCACCGATCACCAGCCGCGCCGGGAGCCGATCTTCCAATGAGCGACGCGTCCGCAACCCCGACCGGCCTCCGCCGCCTCGCCTCGCTCTATTTCACGGGGCAATTCGGCAAGTTCCTCATCGCCGGCGGCTTCGCGGCCATCGCGAATTTTGCCAGCCGCTTCGCCTTCGAGCCCTTCATGGGCTTCTGGGCTGCCGTCGCCGCCGCCTATGTCGTCGGCTTCCTGACCGCCTTCTTCCTGAACCGCGTCTTCGTCTTCCCGGCCTCCGGCAAGCCGCTGCATCAGGAAATGGCCTGGTTCTTCCTCTTCAACGCCCTCGCCTTCCCGGTCGTCATTCTCGCCGCGATCGGCTTCGACCGGTATGTCTTCTCGCATTTCCTGCCCGAAGGCCTCGCCCGCGCGGTTTCACACGGCTGTGCGATCGTCCTGCCGGTGTTCGTGAACTTCGTCGCGCATAAGATGGTGACGTTCAGGGGTGTGGGGAATTGAAGGATATTCACCGGTTATTCTCGACGTTACTCATAATACAAAAATAAAGAAGTCCAGCCGAGAAACTCGTAGCCCGGCGATTCTATAAATGCTGCCGCCAATGGTCTTCTGAGACAATCGAAATGGGGCGCCCCTTTGATCGCCACTCAGCTGCTCTCAAAATCTTAGTACCGAAGGACGAGTGCTTCCACGAGTCTGTGACGTAGGACCCAATGACCAAGACGTCTGTTCCTTGCGTCAGACTTCCTACATCCGCCCCTCTTTCCAACACGGCCTCTTCACACGCTTTGCGCTGCCCGTAAACAAAAGTACCCGTAAAGCAATATTGCTTGCCATAAAATACCAGTTTGGGTGCCGGACGGCACAGTGGGAGTGTCGTTGGCTTCAATAATTCTCCAAGTTCAAATTGTTCTGCCGTAAATTCTCTCAATGTATCAAAGAGTGTAGCGCGCTCCTCGTCGTCCAAGACTCCATCTTGAAGAAATCCAGCGACGAGATTGTATAGGTCGCGAATTAGTGGCTGATCACCTGCAATGAAATTGGCTGCCAACCATCGCTGTAGAAATTCAGCTTCAGCTTGATTGACTATCCCATCCGCGACAAGCCCTCGAGAAATGCCGATTAGTTCGTTGACTTGGCGATTCGAGATGCGATCGTTGCCGACACGGTTGAGAAAAGCATCGTCCATCACGTCCCCCTCTCGCCAACTTGTGTAGGTTAACACTATACACGCACGAGTCGAGTCAGCCCATAGATCAAATGCCGCTATACCGCACTGTGGCCAGACCGAAGGTTCATTTGGAATTCCCGGCAAAGGTGGCACCTCGCCGTATGAATGCCACCCGCCAACTCATTCTTGGTGCCGGCTTTGACGAAGGACCTATCCAACATCCTCATTAGGGCCACGTGCCACATTCGATAGGATCAGACGCCTAATGGGTAGTGACCGTCGAAATTCACGACAAGCCGCAGCACTCCCTTGAAGCTGCCCGACGCAGCATAGTCAACAAGTCACCTAATTCATTGAGAAATTTTGGTAGCGGGAGAGGGACTTGAACCCCCGACACGCGGATTATGATTCCGCTGCTCTAACCAGCTGAGCTACCCCGCCCCGAAAGGCCGTTCCGCCGAGGCGCGAACGGCCCGCTTATAGGGAGTGCAGGCAAATCGTGTCAAGCGGGCTTGGCCATTCCGGGCCCGTCACTCACAGCCGCTCGAACACGATCAGCGTGAAAAACCCAAACGGACCGACGCGGCGGCGCTGCACAAGCCGCAATTCGCTGCGGCCGAGGATGCGCTCGACGGAAAAATCCATGTGCCAGCCGAGCGAGGCCGAAAGCGGTGAGAGCTTCTCGCCGAACCATTTGCGCCAGCCCTTCTGATCGGCGAAATGGCTGACCAGAACGACGGCGCCGCCGGGCTTCGTGACGCGGATCAGTTCGGACATCACGGCCTGCGGATCGGGTACGACCGTCATCACGAACATGGCGACGGAGGCATCGAAGGTTGCGTCGCCATCGGGAAGATCCGACGCATCGGCCTCGACCAGCGCGTCAACATTTGGCAGTCCTTGGTCGGCGACACGCTGCCGGGCGATCTCCAGCATCTCCGGGCTGAGATCGATGCCATGGATACGGTGATCATTCGCGTAATAGGGCAGCGATATACCGGTGCCGACGCCGCATTCCAGAATGCGGCCCGGCGGCAGCTCATTGACGAAGCCGACCGCGGCGCGGCGCCCGGCGCGGAACGCGGCGCCGAAGACCACATCATAAACCGGTGCCCAGCGCGCATAAGTCGTGAGGACAGCCTCCTCGTCGATCCGGGTCGACGGATGGCGCCCGCCCGAGAACGACTTCCACTTTCGCGCAACATCCTCGAAGAAATCCGGCATCTCGCTCCCTCAGATGGCCGTTTCGGCTCAGATGGCCAGCATAACCTTGGGTTCAACGGTGGGCGCCGATGCGCGTTCCGTTTCCCCTGCCCTTTCGCTGCGCCTGATATACCCGCCACCGAGGACGCGAGCGCCCTCGCCGGCATGCTCATAGAGGACGCAGGCCTGGCCGGGCGCGACGCCGGTCTCCTCGCCCAGCAGATCTACAGCGACTTCGCCCTCGACGAGGCTGAGCCTGGCGGCCTGCGGCGGGCGGGTCGAGCGAACGCGCGCAAAGACTGGCAGGCCCTCCGCCGGCAGCGCGTCAAGAGCCTCGTCGCCGAGCCAGTTGACGTCGCGCAGGCGCAGGCGGCGCACAAGCAGCGCCTCGCGCGGGCCGACAACGACCTGACGGCGATCCGCGTCCAGCCGCAGCACGTAGAGCGGCTCCGCCTGCGCGATGCCGATGCCACGGCGCTGGCCGACGGTGAAGTGGATGATCCCGCGATGCGTGCCGAGCACGCGGCCATCGACATGGACGATATCGCCGGGCTCGGCGGCGCCGGGCTTCAACTTGGCGATGACGTCCGAATAACGACCGCCCGGCACGAAGCAGATGTCCTGGCTGTCGGGCTTCTCGGCGATCTCCAATCCGAGCTCGCGGGCGATATCGCGCGTCTCCGGCTTGGTCAGTCCGCCCAGCGGGAAGCGGATGAAGCCGAGCTGCTCCGGCGTCGTAGCGAAGAGAAAATAGCTCTGGTCGCGAGCGAGATCGGCCGGCCGGAACAGGCCGCGTCGTCCGTCCGAAAGGCGCCGGGTCGATACGTAATGCCCGGTGGCGAGCGCCGCGGCGCCGAGCTCGCGCGCCGTCACCAGCAGATCGGAGAACTTGACCGTCTGGTTGCAGGCGACGCAGGGAATCGGCGTCTCGCCGGCCATATAGCTCTCGGCGAACCGATCCATGACGGAGGTTCGGAAGCGATCCTCATAGTCGAGCACGTAATGCGGGATGCCCAGGCGCTCCGCGACGCGGCGCGCATCACGGATATCCTGCCCCGCGCAGCAGGCGCCGGGACGGTGTGTAGCCTCGCCATGATCATAGAGCTGCATCGTCATGCCGACGACGTCATAGCCCTCACGCTTCAGCAGGCCGGCAACCACGGAGGAATCGACGCCGCCCGACATCGCGACGACGACGCGGTTGTCCTGCGGGCGTCCAGGAAGATCGAGGCTGTTGAGCATGGCCGCTGTCTCTGCCTTTTCCGACTTGGCACTCGGCAGCAAGGCCGGCCAGGATAGGGCTCCGGCGGCAACAGCCGGGTCCGCGGCGAATATAACCTCGATCGAGCCATCTTCAAGACGATGCGCCGGCGAATCAGACGATCAACGCGCAAGGCAAGGCGTTGGATAGACGATCCCGAGCGAGGGTTTCGGCCGTCGCGGCGCCCCATGAAGCGCCGCAAATAACTGCATATCTTAGCAAATTGTTAGATTGCGCTTAGCCAAAATTTAAGAGCCGATCCGTAGTCTCGTGGATGACAAGGTCAGGTTGAGTGTGAGTGTAGAATGACCGATCCAATTCGTCCGCGCGTTAAATATGTGATCGGACCGGACGGAAGTCCGCTGACGATCGCGGATCTCCCGCCGCGGGACACGAAGCGCTGGGTTATCCGCCGCAAGGCCGAAGTCGTCGCCGCGGTTCGTGGCGGACTGCTCAGTCTGGAAGAAGCATGCCAGCGCTATACGCTGACCGTCGAAGAATTCATCTCCTGGCAACAGTCGATCGATGAACACGGCCTTGCAGGTCTTCGCACGACCCGAATTCAGCAATATCGCCAGTAAATTATGCTCTGATCCCGTCTGCGAGGGGCCGGCTTCTACCGGCCCCTTTGTCATGGCAGCCTAAAGCGACAATGTCTCGCCGGGCTTCGGGACGAGAACCTGCGTCGAAGACCCCTGCATCGCCGCAACGAAGCGATCCGCCGTCGGATCGAGCAGCGGGAACGTCCCGTAGTGGCAGGGCAGCACGGTTTCGAAATGAAAGAAGCGGCGGGCCGCCATCGCCGCCACGGCCCCGCCCATGGTGAAGCGGTCGCCGATCGGCAGGATGCCGATCTTCGGCTCATAGATCTCGTCGATCAGCGCCATGTCGGAAAAGATGTCGGTGTCGCCGGCATGATAGAGCGTCTTCTCGCCCTCGGCGCGGATGACGATGCCATGCGGATGCCCCATGGAATGCGACATGCCTGTCGGCGCGAGGAAGCCCGATGAGTGGTGCGCCACCGTCAGCGAAACGCGGAAGGCGTCCTGGTCCGTCGTGCCGCCCGTATTCATCGGATCGAGATTCTTGGCGCCATGGGCGCCGAGATAGGCCACGATATCGGCATCGGCGATAATCTTCGCCCCGGTCTCCTTGGCGATCGCCAGCGTGTCGCCGAGATGATCCCCGTGGCCATGGGTCAGGAGAATGTGCGTCAGCCCCGCGGTAGCGGCGGCGCGGTCGCCGGGGAAGCTCGGATTGCCGCTGAAGAACGGGTCGATGAGAAGATTGGCGCCGCGGATTTCGATCCGGAAGGCGGAATGGCCGAGCCAGGTCAGTTTCATGCGTGAATTCCATCAGTGGGGACTGGTACCCAATTCTTAGGAGAGATTCTCCGGGCTGACGACGGGTGATTCAAGTGCCGCGGGCGGCCGTCAGGAACCAGCCTGGCCGCCGACCGACAACCAAGCTCGAAATTGCGGTTCACCAAGTCAACCTGCGGGTCGCGCGACCGCGGGGCCTCTGGGAGAGGTCGTCCGACGGCGGGTTCAGGGCACCGCCTCGGGGACGCGGCGACGAAATCCGACATAGCGCATGGTGGCGTAGCCGATCAGGAACAGCCCGGCCTTGCTGAGGATGGCGTAGACCGACATGAACGCCGACCACGTCACGAGGCTGAAATTCATGGCGACCACGATGTTCAACGCTGCGGAGAAGAACATCAGGCCAGCCCACGCATAGCCGACGATCACCGCGATGTCGGGCACGAGCGCAGTGGCAACCGGCGGGAGATACCGGATCATCCAACCCGGCTTCAGCATCACAATCCCGACGATGACGTAGATCACGCTGGGCTTGAACATGACAAAGCGGGGATCGTCGGTGGCAAGCGTGGCGGCGCCCGAGCCCAGCACCAGGAACAGGCTCATCCACTGCATCGTCTCGATCGGCTTCTTGAACACGAGCCGCCAGCCGATCTGGCCGATTCCGAGAGCCATGCCGAGCACGATGGCCAGCGGCAGGTTCTTCGTCACCAGATAAACGACCAGGAAAAGAAACGTCGACGCCATGTCGGCGAGCAGTACGGACGCCGCTGAAAATAGACTTTTCATCTGATGCCCCGTTCCCGGCTGCGACAGTAGCATCGATAGCGCTGCAGTGCAGTCCGTGCCGTGCCACCAGCGACAGCGATGGCGAGCAACGCTAGGGATCCGGTCGCGGGCCGTCGGCCGGCCTAGGAACGACGAGCCCTCGATGCCGCGCCGCGCACACCACCATGCGGCCCTCCAGCCGCCTCTGGCCTCGCCTGGAACTCCTTTTGGCAGCGCCGATTATCGCCCGCTGAGGACAAGGAAATCGCCCGGATGCTATGACTTGGCGATGGACAGCGCAGCAGGAACCCGGGTCCTTCGTCGGCTTGCAGGCTCGCCCATCGACCGCGCTTTGCCCCGATCGAATGCCAGGACGGCTTCATGACATCGACCCCGCATTTCAAATCGCTTGTGGCGCCGAATATCTTCGACGCCTATGCCGATCCCAACCTGCTGCTCTACCTCGTCGCCAGCAATCTCCTGTCACCGGCCACCTGGGATCTATCCGACAAGATCCAGAAGCGGGCCGCGGAGGCAGTTGGGACCGGCGAGCCTTCGAGCCGATCGTTGGTTGGTGAGATCCAGAAGATCCTGGACCGCAACTTCCAGCATCTGCATGTCGCGCAGGTGGCCGAACTTTACGGGGAGATCGACATCGCGCAGGAGCGGACCCGGCTCGGCGATGAAAGTGTCGATGCGGCGCTCCGACAGATTCTTCGCACGTTCGAAGCCAGAATTCGGACCGGAGATATTCCGCCCGAAGCGCTTCAGCCCGCAATCGATCGCATGACGGGAGGCCGTTTTCCCGCTTACATCTATGGCAACATCGACCTGGTCCGGGCCAATAGAAGGCTGACCGGAAAGTCGCACGCCTCGGTTCGCGGCGTGACGTCATGCGTCGACGAGACGGCGATATTCGCCGCTCTGGCCATGACGATGCCGCAAGGATCTGTCGCCCATATCGTCGCCTTGAGCAGCCCATCCCATACGTCGGCCTTCGGCTGGAACGCCAATGGCGAGCCCTGGTGGTTCTACGGCAAGAACAGGCTCTACTTTCCGCAAGACTGGCGGAATTGGGTGACGCAGGCGCGATCGGGCGATGCGCAGCAGGCGTTCGACCGGCTGCATGAGGACATGAACCGGATCATCGCTGTGGCAGGCACGTTCGATCTGGAATCCGGAGAGACCAATCTCCCGGACGACCAGCTCGAGGAGATCGTGGCGAGGATAGACGCCTTCTTCGGCGTTCGCTTACGACAGGTCGAATTTGCACTGTCGCGACCGCGGATAAGGCGCCCAGAGGATCCGTTGGCGCGGTATCTGCGGGCGCTTCTGGGAGCGGCCTCGCTTGAGTCTGTCCAACGGATGCTGGACGACGACGACAGCGAGGCTTCCCAGGGCGTTCTCTATGCATTCCGTTCCACCCTGGTGAAAGACCTGCGACCCTATCTGGCGGTCGCGCGGCAACAGCCGAACAGCCGGCGGCTGGCCGGCACGCTGTCGGCGGTCGAGGATGCCATCGACGTCATTCGCTCCATCGACGACGCAGCTTCCATCTTCGGCAGCCGCAACCGGATCGCCATGCCGGACGAGACCCTGCGCTTCCGCTCGGGAACGGACAGGGACAAGGCGCTGCTCCTGCATGTCGTGGCCGAACATATTGGCGCTCGCACGGGATCACCCGGGCCGGTCACGACGCTCTTTGGCGAATCGAAGAGCTTCGTGCGGTTGGGCGATCGCTATGTCGATGCCGGCACCGGAGAGCTTCTGGCGGAGCCCTCCGAGCCGATCCGGATCGAACTGGCTTGAAGGACCCGCAACGAGCCCCACTGCGGCCTAGAGGGTTCGACGAGCGGACCCCGGCCGCCGGTTGCCGACGGGCGCGCGATGGCCGATAAGGTCCACGGACAGAAACGAGGTGCGCGCGTGACGGACTTGGAAGCGACCCCCATACAGGAACCCCGCGGGCCGCTGAAGCGCCTGTTCGACAAGATCATGGCGCTTTCTGCCGGCCCGCATGCGCTGTGGCTTCTGGCTGCCGTCTCCTTCGCCGAGGCCTCGTTCTTCCCGATTCCGCCAGACCCGATCCTTGCTGCCATCGTCCTGGCGCGGCGCGATCGCGTCTGGATCGCAGCCGCGGTCTGCACGATCGCCTCGGTGGTCGGTGGCCTCGCCGGCTATGCCATCGGTGCCGGCCTCTATGAGGCGATCGGCCAGCCACTCGTCGATTTCTATCATCTGCAGGACGCGTTCCATAACTTTCAGCTCAAATTCGACGAATGGGGCGGTTGGATCATTGTCGCCAAGGGTCTGACGCCGATCCCGTTCAAGCTGGTGACGATCGCTTCAGGCGTCGTGCACCTCAACCTCCTGACCTTCGTCGTCGCCGCGCTCGCGACACGCGGGCTGCGGTTCTTCCTCGTCGCCTGGCTGTTCTACCGGTTCGGCCCGCAGGCACGCACCATCATCGACGAGCATTTTTCCAAGGTAATGATCGCCGGAACCATCCTCGTCGTCCTGGGCTTCGTCCTGATCGTCTATATCTGACCCATGGCAGGACAACTGATTGAGCTTACCGACCTCGCCACCATCCTCCCCGGCACGGCGACGATCGGTGGCATCGACCTAGGTACCAAGACAATTGGCGTCGCGATTTCCGATCTCGGCCGGCGCATGGCGTCGCCGCTCAAACTGATCGAGCGGAAGAAGTTTACCCAGGATGCCGAGACGCTGATCGCACTGCTCGCCGAGCGGCAGGCGGCGGCCCTCGTCGTCGGCATGCCGCTCAACATGGATGGTTCGGAAGGCCCACGCGCCCAGGCGACGCGCGCCTTCGTCCGCAGCCTGCTCCCGAAGCTGGAACTGCCGATTGCCTTCTGGGACGAACGCTTGTCGACTGTCGCGGTGACGCGGACACTTCTGGAAGCGGATACCAGTCGCAAGCGCCGGGCCGAACTGGTCGACAAGATGGCCGCCGCCTTCATCCTGCAGGGCGCGTTGGACCGCCTGCAGAAGCTTGCCCGCGATCGCCGGGACGATGCAGATCAGCCCCTCGGGCAGACATAATCCAGGAAGGCGCGCGCATCGAAGCGAGCATCCAGCATGCCGTAGGTCGACCGCCACGGCTTGCCGAGGCGCGATTCGAGATAGGCATCGGCGATGACGGCCGGGAAGCGGCGGCGCAAGGTCGCGGCGGCAACGGTCATCGCAAGTTGCTCGGTCAGGATGCGTGCCGAGCCCTCATCGGCCAGGGCGACGGCTGTCGCGGCCCGAAGCACGTTGAGCGTCGAGCGCGCCGCCGGTCCGAGACCATCCTCGATCACGCGCAGCGCCGCCTCGAGCGGCTCTGAGGAGCGCCGCATCACGCGCATCACATCAAGGCAGAGGACGTTGCCGGGACCGTCGATCAGGGAAAGCGACAGCGCGTCGCGATAGAGCCGTGCCATCGGCCCCTCTTCGACATAGGCATTGCCGCCGGCGCATTCGATCGCCTCGGCGACCAAAGCCGGGGCGATCTTGGTGATCCAATATTTAACGACCGGCGTCATCAGCCGCGCGAAGGCGGCTTCTGCCGGATTGTCGTGCGAGCGGTCGATCGCCTCGGCAAGGCGGAAGACCAACGCCGCGGCGGCGGTGACGTCAAGCGCCATGTCGGCGAGCACGCGCGTCATCAGCGGCTGGTCGATGAGCGGTGCCCCGAAGGCACGGCGATGGCGAACGGCATGAACGGCGTCGGCAAGTGCGGCGCGCAGGAGGCCCGCCGCTACCAGACCCTGATCCAGGCGAAGCAGCGTCACGGTTTCGGCAATCGTTGACACGCCGCGTCCCGCCTCGCCGACGAGGAAGCCGGCCGTGCCGGGCAGCTCGATCTCGGCGCTGGCGGTCGACCGCGTGCCGAGCTTGTCCTTGATGCGCATCATGCGCATGGGATTGCGCTTGCCGTCCGGCAGGTAGCGCGGGACGAGGAACAGCGACAGGCCTTCCAGCGTCTGCGCGAGCACCAGCATGGCGTCGCTCATCGGCGCCGTGACGAACCATTTATGGCCGATGAGGCGATAGGTGCCATCGCTGCTGGCATCCGCCCGCGTCGAGCCGGCGCGCAGATCCGAGCCGCTCTGCTTCTCGGTTGTCGCGAAAGCGAGGAGCGCCCCGCTCTTCTGCTCGACCGGGAGAACGCGCGAATCATAGCGGCGCGAGCGGAGCGGCGTGAGCCATCCCTGCGCCAGCGCCGGGGCATGGGCGAGCGCCGCGATACCGCCGCTGGTCAGCGACATGACGCCGAGATGGCCAACCTCGACCTGCGCCGACATGTAGATCCGCGCGCCGCGTGCCATGGCGCGCACGCTAGCCTCCGGTCCGCTCGCATCCCAGATTGAAGCATGGATGCCAGACGCAACGCTACGGCGCATCAGCGCGTGATAGGCAGGGTGATATTCGACGAGATCGATGCGGCGGCCGACCGAATCATGCGTCTTCAGGATCGGCGTCACGGTGTTGGCCAGCCGGGCCAGATCCGCCATTTCGGCCGACCCCCACTGCGCGCCGTGGGTCGACAGCGTGTCGAGGACAGGCTGCGGCAGGCCCTCGATCAGGGCCGCCAGGACCGGATCGGAAGAATAGAGATTGACCCCCGATCGCACGGAGACCTGGTTGCTGACCTCATGCGTCTCGAAGTCCGGCGAAACCATGCCACTCCCTGCCCCGTCCGATGTCGGCGCGATACTGCCGCTACTAGGTTAATATGTGGAAAAGGCGCGAGAGTCTGCCCTCGCGCCTCGAAAGCGCAACGTTCATCGCCGCTTCGGACCCGGACGACCCTTGGCAGGCCGTGCCGGACCGCCCGAGGACGACCTGAAACCGCGTTCCGTGACTTTTCGCTGACCCTTCGGCAGGCGTTTGCCTTCGCTGACGATCTCGAACCGGAGCGCGCCGGCGATCGGCGCGACTTCGACCAGCTTGACTTCGACCATGTCGCCAAGGCGGTACATCTCGCCGGTGCGGGTCCCGATCACCGCATGGCGCGCCTCGTCGAACTGATAGAAATCGGCGCCCAGCGTCCCGATCGGCACGAAGCCGTCGGCGCCGGTCTCGGCGAGCTTCACGAACAGCCCGGAGCGCGTCACGCCGGCGATCCGGCCCTGGAAATTGGCGCCGATCCGATCGGCCAGCCAATGCGCCACGAGGCGGTCGATCGTATCGCGCTCGGCCGCCATCGCCCGACGCTCGGCGCCGGAAATCTCCTGCGCGATCGCCTCAAGCTCCCGCTCCATCCCATCGGGAAGCCCACCCTCGCCCAGATCGAGCGAGCGGATCAGCGCGCGATGCACGATCAGATCGGCATAACGGCGGATCGGCGAGGTGAAATGAGCATAGCGGCGCAGGTTCAGGCCGAAATGACCGATGTTCTCGGGGCTATAGACAGCCTGGCTCTGCGAACGCAGCACGACCTCGTTCACGAGCGCGGCATGCTCGCTGTCCTTCACGCGGCCGAGAATTAGATTGAAATGGCTCGGCCGGAGATTGCCGCTGCGTGGCAGGTTCATCTCGATTGATGCGAGGAATTCTCGCAGCGCTTCGAGCTTGGCGAGCGAGGGCGCATCGTGGACGCGGTAGACGAGCGGCGACTTCCGCCGCTCCAGCGTCTCCGCCGCGGCGACATTGGCCTGGATCATGAACTCTTCGATCAGGCGATGCGCATCGAGCCGCTCCGGAATCACGATCCGCTCGATCGCGCCGTCCGCGCCAACGATCACCTTGCGTTCCGGCAGGTCGAGTTCCAGCGGCTCGCGGCTATCGCGGCCGCGCCGCATGACTTCGTAGGCCGCCCAGAGCGGCTTCAGGATCGGCTCCAGCAAAGGCCCGGACTTCTCGTCCGGACGGCCATCAATGGCCGCCTGCGCCTGCGGATAGGAGAGCTTCGCCGCCGACCGCATCATGATGCGATGGAACCAGTGGAACTGCTTCTTACCCTCGGCCGTGAACTGCATCTTCACGGCGATCGCCGGCCGGTCCTCGCCTTCGCGCAGCGAGCAGAGATCATTCGAGATTCGCTCGGGGAGCATCGGGACGACACGGTCGGGGAAATAGACCGAATTGCCGCGCTTCAGCGCTTCGCGGTCGAGCGGCGAATTGGGCCGCACATACCAGGCGACATCGGCGATCGCGACGGTGACGAGGAAGCCGCCCGGATTTTCCGGATCGGTGTCGGCTTCCGCATAGACCGCGTCGTCATGGTCCTTGGCGTCGGCCGGATCGATCGTGACGAGCGGAACCGCGCGCCAATCCTCGCGGCCGGACAGCGGTGCGGCCTTGGCCTTGTCCGCCGCCTCCAGCACCGCCGGCGGAAAGACGTGCGGAATGTCGTGGTGGTGAATGGCGATCAGGCTGACCGCCTTCTCGCTATGGACCTCGCCGACGACTTCCGCCACACGGACGCGGGCAAGCCCGAACCGTCCGACATGCTTCACCTCGACGGCAACCAGGTCGCCGTTCTTGGCACCGTTCAGATCCTCGGGATCTACGATGAACTCTTTCTGCTTGCGGTCGACCGGCTCAATGCGCAGCACGCCGTCCGAGGCGGTGCGAACGACGCCGAGGATGGAGGCAGGGCGCTTCTCGATGACTTTCACGACGCGCGCCGTGTAGGCGACCTCGGTCTCGTCCTTCGCGGCCGGCTGGACCTTGGCCAGCACGCGGTCTCCGATTCCGGGGGCGGGCGTTAGTGGGCGGCCGCGATGCGTTTCGATCAGGATGCGCGGCGGCCCGGAATGTTTGTCATCCCAGCTCACCGGTTGGGCGATGAAATCGCCATCCTTGTCGCGCTCCAGAATGACGAGCACGCTGACGGTCGGCAGATCGCCGGCCCGCACGAGGCGGCGGCGATCCTTCTGGACCAGCCCCTCCTCGCCGAGTTCCTTCAAAACCCGCTTCAGCGCAATGCGGGCACCGCCCGCAATGCCAAAATTGCGTGCGATTTCGCGCTTTCCGGCCTGCCCGGGATGTTCGGCGATGAAAGCGAGCAACGCCTCACGAGAGGGAAGCTCGTCAGCCTTGCGTTCGATCGGCTGGGTTTTGGGCTTCGAACCGGTCGCGTTCCTCGCGCCGGCGGTTCGTACGCGCCGTGTTTTATCTTGTGTTTCTGGCGTCTTGGCCAAGTAGTGAATTCCAATGGTTTATGGGGGGATTGAACGGGGACCGTTCGCCGCCCTCGGAAGTTACGCCGTCCGGGCGATTTATGCGAATGATCGTTTCGCCCGGCGGCATACCGCGCGGGCGAAGCTTCAGGGTCGAAGACTGCCGGAAGCGGTCTATTCCGCCACGGCCTTTCGAGCCGTCTTCTTTGGCTGGGCCGTCTTCTTCGGGGCGGCAGCCTTCTTCGTCTTGGCGGCGGCCGGCGCCTTGGAGCGGGCGGTGGTCGTCCGCGTCTTGCCGGCCGGTGCCTTGGCAGCCTTTTCGGCAATCAGGGCGACGGCGGCGTCGAGGCCGATCGTCTCGGGCGAAAGCGACTTCGGCAGGGTCGCATTGACTGCACCATGCTTCACATAGGGGCCATATTTGCCCGAATGCAGCGTGATCGCTCCTGTCAATGTCGGGTGGTCACCGAGGTTCTTCAAGGGCTCGGCGCCACCGCGGCCGGCGCGTGGACCCTTAGCCTGCTTCTCGGCGATCGCCGCGACGGCTCGGTTGAGCCCGACGATGAACACTTCATCGACGCTATCGAGATTGGCGTATTTGCCGTCATGCAGCACGAACGGACCGTAGCGTCCGATGCCGGCCTGGATCGGCTTGCCATCCTCGGGATGCAGCCCGACCTCGCGCGGCAGCGACAGCAGCGCCAGCGCCTTGTCGAGATCTAGGCTCGCCGCCTCCCAGCCCTTGGGCAGGCTGGCGCGTTTCGGCTTTTCCTTGCCTTCGGCTTCGCCGAGCTGGACATAATTGCCGAAGCGGCCCGAACGCAGCGTCACGTCGAGGCCCGTCTCGGGATCCTTGCCGAGCACCTTGATGCCATCGGCGCCGAGGACGGAACCACCTTCCCCCGCCTCGCCGGGCGATGCTTCTTCGCCGGTCACGGCGAGCTGACGCGTATAGCGGCACTCGGGATAATTCGAGCAACCGATGAAGGCGCCGAATTTGCCGAGCTTCAAAGACAGCTTGCCTGTGCCGCAGGTCGGGCAGGCGCGCGGATCGCCGCCATCGGCCCGCTCCGGGAAAACGTGCGGTCCGAGCAGATCGTTGAGCGCGTCGAGGACCTGCGTGACGCGCAATTCCTTCGTCTCGCCGACATCGAACGAGAACTGCTTCCAGAACTCGCGCAGAACATCCTTCCACGAGATTTCGCCGGCCGAGATCTGGTCGAGCTTCTCTTCCAGGTCGGCGGTGAAATCATATTCGACATAGCGCGAGAAAAAGCTCTGCAGGAACGCCGTGACCAGGCGGCCCTTGTCCTCCGGCACGAGGCGCTTTTTCTCGATGCGGACATATTCGCGGTCGCGCAGAACGGTCAGCGTCGCCGCATAGGTAGAGGGCCGGCCGATGCCGAGCTCCTCCATCCGCTTCACCAGCGTCGCCTCGCTGTAGCGCGGCGGCGGCTCGGTGAAATGCTGCGTCGCCTGGATGGCCCGCTTCTCCAGCGCATCGCCCTTGTCGATGCGCGGCAGACGGCCCTCCTCGTCGTCGGCGTCCTCGTCCTTGTCTTCATTATAAAGCGCGAGGAAACCGTCGAAGGTGACGACCTGACCGGAAGCGCGCAGGTCGAGCTTTCGCCCGCCTGCCTCGGCAAGAATGTCGACACTCGTGCGCTGCAGCTCGGCCGATTCCATCTGGCTCGCAATGGTGCGCTTCCAGATCAGCTCATAGAGCTTGGCCTGGTCGGCATCCAGCATGCGCGCCACCTCGCGCGGCCGACGCCGCGGATCCGTCGGGCGGATGGCCTCATGCGCTTCCTGCGCGTTCTTGGCCTTCACCTGATAGCGGCGGGGCGCGCCGGGCAGGTGGCGGGCCGAGAAATCCTCGCCGATCACGCCGCGGATGGAGGCGACCGCCTCCGGTGCGATATCGACGCCGTCGGTTCGCATATAGGTGATGAGACCGACGGTCTCGCCGCCGATATCGACGCCTTCATAGAGGCGCTGGGCGATCTGCATGGTGCGGTTCGGCGCGAAGCCGAGCTTTCGGCTCGCCTCCTGCTGCAGCGTCGAGGTCGTGAACGGGGCGAAGGGATGGCGCTTGGCTGGCTTCGATTCGACGTCGACCACGCTGTACCGGCCGGCATCGAGCGCCTTGCGGAACGCCTCGGCCTCATCGGCCGTGCCGACATCGAGACGGGCGATCTTCTTGCCGTCGGCGCCGACGAGCCGAGCCTCGAATTCATCGCCGCGCGGCGTCGCGAGCCTCGCGACCAGCGACCAATATTCGCGGCGCTTGAAGGTCTCGATCTCGCTCTCGCGGTCGCAGACGAGGCGAAGCGCCACCGACTGGACGCGGCCTGCCGAGCGCGCGCCAGGCAGCTTGCGCCACAGAACCGGCGACAGCGTGAAGCCGACCAGATAGTCGAGCGCCCGGCGCGCCAGATAAGCATCGACCAGCGCCTCGTCGATCGGGCGCGGATTCTTCATCGCCTCGAGCACGGCCTGCTTGGTGATCGCGTTGAACACCACGCGCTCGACCGGCTTGTCCTTCAGCGCCCGCTTCTGCTTTAGCACCTCCAGCACGTGCCAGGAGATGGCCTCGCCCTCGCGATCCGGGTCGGTTGCCAGAATGATGCGGTCGGCAGCCTTGGCGGCGATTGCCATCTCGGAGAGGCGCTTGGCCGACTTCGGGTCAGCCTCCCAGCTCATGGCGAAGTCCTCGTCCGGGAGCACCGAGCCGTCCTTGGAGGGCAGGTCGCGGACGTGACCATAGGAGGCCACGACCTGATAGGCCGGGCCGAGATATTTGTTGATCGTTTTCGCCTTCGCAGGCGATTCGACGATGACGAGATTCATGTGTGCCATTTGCAAGAGGCCGGATCGGTCGGTCAAACCCGACGACGAGCCGGCGGAAAATCAAGGATCGCGCCGGGTCGGCCGGCAGGGTCGCGACCGGGCAGGACAATCCCGGAAAGCACAGGGCGTGTCAATGAAGCTGCAGAAACCCATTGCCCACTCTCAAAGATTGCTGAATAGTTGTTTTGCAACCTATAGAGGCTCGCAACCTCGTTCTGTCAGCTTGAGGAAGGCTCGATATGGGACTGCCGAAGGAAAAAAGCCAGGAGACGCCGACCATGCGCAGCGACCAGCGCCAGACGGCTGAATATGTCGGGCGCATGGCCTCCGAATTGCGATTGATCTCCGCCAAGGCCGATCTCGGCTTTCTCGCCTATCTACTCGGCATGGTCGAAGAGGAGGCCTCGCGCCAGAGCGCGGCGAGCCAGGATCGCTGAACGAGCCCAGGCCTTTGGCGCTATGGCTCGATCAGAGCCACCCTTTGCCCCGGATGACGCTCAATGCGGCCGGCGAGGTCGAGTTCGAGCAGCAGAACCTGCACCGACGAAGCCGAAAGGCCGGTAAATCGGATCAGATCGTCGATCAAGGTCGGCACCGGACCCATCGCCTCGATCAGCAGCGCCCGGTCGCTGTCATCCGGAGGCTGCCGGCTGGCGAATTCGCCTTCCAGCGACGGCTCGGACCAGTCGGGCGGCGGGGAGAAGCTGCGGCCGAGCATCGGCGCCAGCAATTCGGCCACGTCCTCGCCGGACGTGACGAGATGCGCCCCTTCCTTGATCAGGCGGTTGGCACCTGTCGCGCGCGGATCGAGAGGTGACCCCGGGACGGCGAAGACGATGCGTCCTTGGGTCCCCGCCAGCCTCGCGGTGATCAGCGAGCCGGAACGCTCCGCCGCCTCGACGACAACCACGCCGGCCGACATGCCGGAGACAAGGCGGTTGCGGCGCGGGAAGTCGCGCGCCCGCGGCTCCCAGCCATGCGGCATCTCCGAGACATGCGCGCCACCCTTGGCCAGGATTCGCTCTGCCAGATCGGCGTTCTCCGGCGGATAGAGCCGATCGAGGCCGCCGGCAAAGACGGCAACCGTTCCGCCATCAAGCGCCGCCTCATGCGCCGCGGCATCAATGCCGCGCGCCAGCCCCGAGGCAACGACGAAATGGTCCCGGCCGAGATCGCGCGCCAGAATCTGCGCCATTTTGCGACCGGCGACGGAGGCGTTGCGCGCACCGACAATTGCGACCATTGGCCGCCGCATCAACCCCTCGGCACCGCCACGGATGGAGAGAAGCGGCGGCGGGGCGTCGATCTCGCGCAGCCACGGCGGATAGTCGGGCTCTCCGATCGCGACGAGGCGCGCACCTATCGAATCCAGCGCCGCGAGCTCGCGCTCTGCGTCGCGGGTCTCGGCGATGCGGATACGCCTCCCGCTTCGTCCGGCAAGATCCGGAAGACCCGCGAGCGAGGCCGAGGCCGAACCGAAATGGTTGACGAGTTCGCGGAACGTGGCCGGGCCGACATTCTCGCTGCGGATAAGCCGCAGCCAGGAGATGCGCTGGTCGTCCGTCAAACGCATGCCGGCCGTGCGACGCTCGGCGTCCGTCATCGAGCCCCCATCCGATCCGGCTGCTGCACCGCGCCCCCTCGGACGGAACCCGTCCGGACAATCCGACAGATCTCAGCCCTTCTGCCCGATACGGCTTTCCTTGCCGGCCAGGAGGCGCGAAATGTTCGCGCTATGCTTGTACCAGATCAGGATTGTTAGCAAGGCGAACAGCAGCGCCTTTCGATAGTCGCCGAGCGCCACGAGCACGAGCGGGGCCGCCAGAGCGGCGAGGAGCGCGGCGAGCGAGGAGTAGCGGGTGACCAGGGCGACGGCCAGCCAGATCGCCGCAAAGACAATCGCGATCGGCCAGGAGATCCCAATCAGGATGCCGAGAAAGGTCGCGACCCCCTTGCCGCCCTTGAAACCCAGCCAGAGGGGGAAGATGTGCCCGAGAAAGGCACCGAGGCCAGCGACAAGCGCCGCGTCGGGTCCCCACTGGTCAGCCAGCATCACGGCGACCGTACCCTTCAGCGCGTCGCCGAGCAGCGTGCCGGCGGCCAGCCATCGATTGCCGGTTCGCAGCACATTGGTGGCGCCGATATTGCCAGACCCGATCGAGCGGATATCGCCGAGCCCGGCTGCCCGGGTCAGCAGCAGGCCGAAGGGAATGGATCCGAGCGCATAGCCGAGCGCCAGCATGGCGAGCGTCAGCCCGGGTCCGATCTGCCACTCCATCATGCTTGCCCCCGGCTCTCGCGCCGCCCCCTCGAGCCGCGTCCCATGCAACCGGAATTAGCTCAAGCCGCGCCGCTTTCATAGACGGTGCGCCCGGCGACGATCGTTCGCAACACGGCGCCCTCGAAGCGTGCGCCCTCGAAGGGCGTATTCTTGGAGCGGGAATGCAGATTCTCTGCCTCGCAAACCCACGGCGCGCCCAGATCGACGACGATGATATCGGCCGGCGCACCGGCACTGAGCCGGCCGCTGTCTATACCGAGAAGTTCCGCCGGTCGCACGGTCAGCGCCTTCAGGATCGCCTGTAGGCCCGCCTCTTCATTATGATAAAGGCGGAGCGAGGCGGCGAGCAACGTCTCGAGCCCGACGGCCCCGTCGGCAGCCTCCGCGAAGGGATGGCGCTTGGTGTCGACGTCCTGCGGATCATGGCTGGAGACGATGACGTCAATCGTCCCGTCGGCGATGCCCTCGATCATGGCCAATCGGTCATCCTCCGACCGGAGCGGCGGCGACAAGCGGAAGAAAGTGCGATACGGCCCGACGTCACGCTCGTTCAGCGCCAGGTGCGCCGCCGAGACGCCGCAGGACACGGCGAGCCCCGCCTTCTTGGCACGGCGGATGATGTCGAGCGATTCGGCGCAGGAGATCTGCGCGGCGTGGTAGCGCCCGCCGGTCAGGGCCGCGAGGCGAACGTCGCGCTCGACGACGATGATCTCGGCTTCCTTCGGAATGCCAGGTAGCCCCAGCCGTGTCGCCGTCTCGCCCTCGTTCATCACGCCGGCGCCTGACAGATGCGGATCAACCGGCTGATTGACGATGAGCGCGCCGAAATCGCGGCCATAAGTCAACGCCCGGCGCAGCACGAGCGCATTGGTCACGGAATGGCGGCCATCCGTGAAGCCGACGGCGCCCGCTTCCATCAGCAGGCCGAGCTCAGTCATCTCGCGGCCTTCGAGTCCTTTGGTCATCGCCGCCATCGGCAGCACGCGCACGACGGCCGTATCGCGGGCTCGGCGGCCGATGAAATCGACCAGCGCGATATCGTCGATAACGGGATCCGTGTCGGGCATCATGACGATGGTCGTCACGCCGCCCGCTGCCGCGGCCTGCCCTGCCGAGGCGAAAGTCTCGCGGTGCTCCGCCCCCGGCTCGCCAATGAAGACGCGCATGTCGATGAGGCCCGGCAACACCGCCGCGCCACGACAATCGATCGTCTCGGCGCCGGCCGGCGTTGGCGGAGCGCCGGCTTCCGGCCCCGCATAGACAATGCGTCCATCGGCGACGATCACCACGCCCGGAGCATCGAAGCCGCGCGCGGGATCGACAACCCGCCCACCGGTCAGGACGACCGGGCGCACGTCGCTTGGCTTGCCGACGTTCATATTCCAGCCCCGTTCGGGAGGTTGCGGGCGAGTGCCTCCAGCACCGCCATGCGGACGGCGACACCCATCTCGACCTGTTCGCGGATGAGGCTGTGCGCCCCGTCAGCGATCGCCGAATCGATCTCGACGCCACGGTTCATGGGGCCGGGATGCATCACGAGAGCACCGGGCCGGGCATAGGCGAGTTTTTCGGCATCGAGGCCGAAGAAATGGAAATATTCGCGAACGGAAGGCACGAAGGAGCCATCCATGCGCTCGCGCTGCAGGCGCAGCATCATGACGATGTCGGCGCCGGCCAGTCCCTTCCGCATATCGGTGAAGATCTCGACGCCGAGCCTGTCGAGGCCGCGCGGCAGCAGAGTCGAGGGACCGACGCAGCGCACCTGCGCGCCGAGCGCGTTCAAAAGCAGGATGTTGGACCGGGCGACGCGCGAATGCAGGATGTCGCCGCAGATCGCGATCGTCAGATCGTGGATCGGACCCTTGTGGCGGCGGATGGTGAGGGCGTCGAGCAGCGCCTGCGTCGGATGCTCATGCGCCCCGTCGCCGGCATTGATCACCGAGCAGCCGACCTTCTGGGCCAGGAGATGGACGGCGCCGGCGGCGTGATGGCGCACCACCAGGAGATCGGGGTTCATGGCGTTCAGCGTGATCGCCGTATCGATCAGCGTTTCGCCCTTCTTCACCGAGGACGAGGCGACCGACATGTTCATGACGTCGGCGCCGAGCCGCTTACCCGCCAGTTCGAAGGAAGATTGGGTTCTCGTCGAAGATTCGAAGAACAGATTGATCTGCGTGCGCCCGCGCAGGACCGACTTCTTCTTCTCGACCTGCCGGCTGACCTCGACCGCCTCTTCGGCAAGGTCGAGCAGGGCGACGATTTCCTCGGGAAGGAGACCTTCGATACCGAGCAGGTGGCGGTGCGCGAACACCGCCGCGGGTGAGGCCGCGACCGGGGAAGAAGGCTCTGTCATCGAAGCGATGCCTATAGGGGGAAAGGGCCAGGACGGCAAGGCAAAGCCGCGAACTCGAAGACCTTGTTCACCGCTCCTTGGAAACAAAGCGAGCGCGCCTTCTTCTTGACAAGATGTCTCCTGTCGGCCTGACTGCGGGAAGCTCGCGAAAGGCCACGATCGCAACGATAGGCCAAAGTCAAAGCCGAGCCTGGAGGAGATACGCCATGACCCGATTTGCGGGAACCATTTCGCTTGCCGCCCTCGCGGCAACTCTGCTCGCCGGCTCGGCACTCGCCGCGACGGCCGACAAGAAGATCGCCCTTTCCAACAACTATGCCGGCAATTCCTGGCGGCAGGCGATGCTGCGCAGCTGGGACAAGGTGACGAAGCCTGCCGTGACGGCCGGCATCGTCGCCGCGGCCGATCCGTTCACCACGGCCGAAAACCAGGTGACCGAGCAGGCGGCCCAGATCCAGAATCTGGTGCTGCAGGGCTATAACGCCATCGTCCTCAACGCCGCTTCCCCGGACGCGCTCAATGGCGCGGTCAAGGAAGCCTGCGACGCCGGCGTCATCGTCGTCTCGTTCGACGGCATCGTCACCGAGCCCTGCGCCTGGCGCATCGCGGTCGACTTCAAGCAGATGGGCAAGGACGAGATCAGCTATCTGAAGGAGAAGATCCCGGCCGGCGGCAACGTGCTCGAGATTCGCGGTCTTGCCGGCGTCTTCGTCGATGACGAAATCTCGAAGGGCATCCATGAGGGCGCCACCGAGAACCCGCAGTTCAAGATCGTCGGCTCGGTCCATGGCGACTGGGACCAGGCCAAGGCCCAGGCCGCCGTCGCCGGCATCCTGCCATCGCTGCCGAACGATATCGTTGCCGTCGTGACGCAGGGCGGTGACGGCTATGGTGCGGCGCAGGCCTTCAAGGCCGCCGGCCGCACCATCCCGACCATCATCATGGGCAATCGCCAGGATGAGCTCGCCTGGTGGAAGGAACAGAAGGACGCCAACGGCTACCAGACCTATTCCTCGTCGATCGCGCCGGGCGTCTCCACCCTCGCCTTCTGGGTCGCCCAGCAGATCCTCGACGGCAAGGAAGTGCCGAAGGATCTCGTCGTGCCGTTCCTGCGCATCGACCAGGATGGGCTGGAGAAGGCCCTCGAGACGACGGAAAAGGGCGGCGTCGCCAATGTCGAATACACGGCCGAGGACGCCCAGAAAGTCGTCGACGCCGCAGCCAAGAAGTAGTCTCGGCTAGCCCCGGCCAAGCCCTGTCGCGCGGGAAACGCGTTCGAACTGGAAGGCGTGAATGTCCCGCGTGGAAGTGCCCATCATCAGCCTGGACGGCGTCGAAAAAAGCTTCGGCGCCGTCCGTGCCCTCCAAGGCGTCGATCTCGCCTGCCGCGTCGGCGAGTGCATCGGCCTCGTCGGTCATAACGGCGCTGGCAAATCGACCCTGATGAATTTGCTCGCCGGCGTCTTCGGCGCCGAAGGCCGGATCGCGCTCGACGGCGTCGAGATTGGCTCGCGCTATTCCGTCGCGGTGGCGCAGGCCCATGGCATACGCTGCGTCTTTCAGGAACTCTCGCTCTGCCCGAACCTCACCGTGGCCGAGAATGCCCGCATCATGCATGCTTCGCTGCGTGGCGTCGGCTGGCGCCGCCGTGCGGGAACACTGATCCTGAGCCAGCTCGACGCCGTGTTTCCGGGCCATGGGATCACGGCCGGCGACATTGTCGGCGATCTGCCCATTGCGCGGCGCCAGATGGTCGAGATCGCGCGCGCCTTCACCGTCACGACGGCCGCCGCCCGCCTCGTCATCCTCGATGAGCCGACCTCCTCGCTCGACGCGCATCAGGCGAAGCAGCTGCTCGCCTTCGTCCGCCGCTTCGTCGGCGAAGGCGGCTGCGTCGTGCTGATCTCCCATCTTCTCGGCGAAATTCTCTCGGCCGCCGACCGCGTCGTCGTCATGAAGGATGGCCGCGTCGTCGCCGAGCGGCCGGCTGCCGAATTCAACCGAACCTCGCTCGTCGCGGCGATGGGTTCGGTGGCGCGCGAGGAGACGGCTGCCACGACGGCGCCGAGCAAGCGCCAAGGCCAGCCTCGGGTCCGCGCCCGCTCCGAAGTTCAGGCCGGCGGCATCGAGCTTCTCGCCCATCGCGGTGAGATCGTCGGCCTCGCCGGGCTGGGCGGCCAGGGCCAGTCCGAAATGCTGGTACGCATCTTCGACGGCGCCCGGCGCGCCCGCCGCGGCATCGAGGTCGAGGGCGACGTGGCGCTCGTCGCCGGCGACCGGCAAACCGATGGCGTCTTCCCGCTCTGGTCGATTGCCGAGAACATAACGATCTCCTCGCTCGCGCGCCTGCGCCGTGGTCCCCTGATCGACCGGGCCTTGACGGCAGCGATGGCCGGGGAATGGCGGCAGCGCATCGCGATCCGCACGCCCGACGTCGATAATCCGATCCTGTCGCTTTCGGGCGGCAACCAGCAAAAGGCCCTGTTCGCGCGCTCGCTAGGCTCGACCGCCGAGACGGTGCTGATGGACGATCCGATGCGCGGCGTCGACATCGGCACCAAGCAGGAAGTCTACGACATGATTCGCGCCGAGGCGGCGGGGGGCCGCACCTTTCTCTGGTACACGACCGAGATGGACGAACTGCGGCACTGCGATCACGTCTATGTCTTCCGTGATGCCCGCATCGTCGCCGATTTGCCGCGAGGCGAACTGACCGAGGAAAAGGTGCTGCACGCATCCTTCGCGGAGGTCGCATGAACGGCCAGATCCTCTCGCCGAAAATGCTGCGCAGCCTGCTGCCCGCACTCTCGCTCGCCGCCCTGCTCGCCGCGATCTTCTATCTGCAGCCGCGCGCGATGAGCTATGTCGGCTTCAACCTGATGCTCAACCTCGCGATCCCGATCGCCTTCGCGACGATCGCGCAGATGTGCGTCATTACCGTCAACGATCTCGATCTCTCGATCGGCACTTATGTCGGCTTCGTCGCCTGCGTCGGCGCGACACTGCTTTCGGGCGGAATGGAAGCCCTCCCCTTTGTGAAGGAACTGCAGGCCAGCGGCACGCTGCCGGCAGAACTGCCCTGGATCTTCACGACGCCGATCGCCGGGATTATTGTCCTTCTCTTCGGTATTGCGGTCTACGCTCTGCTCGGCGCGCTCATCTACTGGCGCGACCTCCCGTCGATCGTTGTCACGCTCGGCATGTCTTTCGTCTGGCTCGGCCTCTCGGTGCTGATCCTCCCGGTTCCAGGCGGGCAGGCACCGACATGGATCCGCTCGCTGATGACGCTGAAGCCGCTCTACATTCCGTTCCCCATCATCGCCGTGGCGGTGATCGCGATCAGCGCCCATTTCCTCGTGATGCGAACGTCCTATGGCGCCGTGCTGCGCGGCGCGGGCGGCAATCCGCGCGCCATCGAGCGGGCCGGCTGGTCGCTGCTGCGCGTCAAGATGACAATGTTCGCCCTCGCCGGCTTCTTCGGCATGCTGGCCGGCCTGTCGCTGATCGGGCTCACCACATCAGGCGACGCCAATATCGCGCTGCGCTATACGCTGCTGTCGATCGCCGGGGTCATCCTCGGCGGTGGCGAGTTCGTCGGCGGCCGGATCTCGCCCGTCGGCGCGGTGATCGGCGCGGTGACGCTGACGCTCGCCGGCTCGTTTCTCTCCTTCCTGCGCATCTCGCCGGACTGGCAGATCGGCGCCCAGGGCGCGATCCTGATCCTCGTCCTGGCGCTGCGTGCGCTCATCGACCATGCGGAGAAGCGCAAATGAGCGACGCCGCGCCGGCCGTGCCCTCCCCGCTGAAGCGCCTCATGTCGCGGCCATGGCTCTGGGCCTATGTCGCGGCCATGGTCGTCTGGGTGATCACGATCCTCTTCACCGGCGGACGCAGCGGCGGCGAGGTGCTGACCGCCGCCTTCACCTTCGCGACCTTCTCGGTGATCGTCGGCATCGGCCAGATGTATGTCGTGACGCTCGGGCCTGGGAATGTCGATCTATCGATTCCAGCGACAATCACGCTTGCTGGCGCCGTCGCCACCAAGGTGATGGATACGCAGGACGGCATGATCCTCGTCGGGCTGCTGGTCGCCCTCGCCTGCGGGATCGGCGTCGGCATCTTCAACTATGCGCTGATCCTGCTGCTGCGCATTCCGCCAATCATCGCGACGCTCTCGTCGAGCTTCCTGGTCCAGTCGGCGGCGATCGCCTATGGCCGCGGCATCCGCATCAAGCCGCCGCCAGCCCTCGCCGATTTCACCACCAGTCAGGTGCTGGGCATGCCGGTGCTGGCGATCTGCGTGATCGCGCTGGCGGCGGTGATGGAACTGGTGCTGCGACGGACGCTCTATGGCCGCTGGGTGACGGCGATCGGCCAGAATATCCGCGCCGCCCGCCTCGCCGGCGTGCCCGTGGGCAGGACGCGCTTCGCCGCCTACATCATGAGCGCCGTCTTCGCCGGGCTCTGCGGCTATCTTCTGTCCGGCTTTTCCGGCGGTTCGTCGCTCTCCATGGGCGAGGAATATCTCCTGACCTCGATCGCGCTGGTCGTCATCGGCGGCTCGTCCGTGGCAGGTGGCAACTCCAACGTACCCGGCCTCTGGGGGGCGGCGCTGTTCCTGTTCCTGGTCGTGACCATGCTGAATACCTACGGTTTCGGCGCGGGGCTGCGCTATCTGGCCACGGGCGGCATCATCATCGCCGTCATCGTTGCCGCGAGCCGGCCGCGCTCGACACGCTAAGGGAGCAAGTTCGTCGCATCGTCTTGTGGGACGGCGCCCCGCCACGATATGAAGGGGCAAGGAGAACCTGATGACGACGTGGCAAAGCAGCAGCGAAAGTGAGAAAGCCAAGCGGCCGCCGCGCTCGGTCCAGCAGGCCATGCTGCGCGGCTTCGCCTGTCGTTGCCCGGCCTGCGGCAAGGGCAAGGCCTTCCGCGGCTATCTGACCGTCGTCGACCGCTGCGAGGCCTGTGGCGAGGATCTCTCGCACCAGCGCGCCGATGACGCCCCGCCCTATTTCACCATTCTCGCCGTCGGCCACATCATCGTGCCGCTGATGCTGATGGTCGAGATGACATGGCATCTGTCCAACTTCACCAATCTGGCGATCTGGCTGCCCTTGACGCTGATCCTGACGCTCGGCCTGCTGCGGCCGATCAAAGGCGCTGTCGTCGGCCTGCAATGGGCGCTCTATATGCATGGATTCGATCCGGACGGCGTCTCGGACGAGGCGCCAGCGGCATGGCGGCCGGATATCGGCTGACCTGAGGCAGCAGGTCAGACTGCCCGGCGCAAACGGCGAGCCGCCAAGCTCTCTCGCCGCCTACGACGAATCCAGAGACTTCCAATGACTAGTGCAGTGAGTCGCGACCAGGACGGCGGCGGGATGCGTGGCCTTGTGGCCGCCATCGGCTCGATCGCCGGCGTCGGCCTCGGCTTTTCCATAACCCTCCCCCTTCTCGCCCTGACGCTGGAAGACCGCGGCATCTCGCCGACCTGGATCGGAATCAACACCGCGTTCTGGGGCCTGTCCTCCCTCGCGATCACGCCCTTCGTGTCGCGCCTGGCGGCCCGCTTCGGCACCGCCCAGACGCTTGCCGCCTCGATCCTCGTGCTCGCCGCCGCGCTTCCGATCTTCTTCCTGTCGCCGTTCTGGCTCTGGTTTCCGCTGCGCCTCGTGGCCGGTGCGGCGCTGACGATCACCTTCGTGCTGTCCGAGTTCTGGATCAACACCGCCGCCCCGCCCGGCAAGCGCGGCATCGTCATGGGGATCTATGCGACGATGCTGTCCGTGGGGTTTGCCCTGGGTCCATTGATTCTGTGGTTCACCGGCACGCGCGGCATATTTCCGTTCCTGGTTGGCGCCGTGGTGCTTGCCGTCGGCACGCTGCCCGTCCTGTCGGGCCTCAAGGTCGCGCCGGTCCTGACCGACCAGCACAAGACATCCTTCGTGCGTTTCCTCGTCCTGGCTCCTGTCGCCACCGGCGCAGCCCTGCTCTTCGGCACGATCGAAAGCGGGGCCTTCGCGCTGCTGCCGCTCTATGGCCAGAGGGTCGGCCATGCCCGCGACGTCGTCATCCTGCTGGGCGTTGGCGTGACGATCGGCAATATCGCGCTGCAGATGCCGATGGGGCTTCTCTCTGACCGGGTCGATCGCCGCAAGCTGCTGTTCGCGATCGCCGGGTTCGGCATCGTCGGCGCAGCGCTGCTGCCCATGGTCGCGGCGTCGTTCTGGCCCTTCATGCTGATGCTTGCCATTTGGGGCGGCGTCGTCGGAGCGCTCTACACCGTCGGCCTCGCCCATCTCGGCTCGCGCTTCAGCGGCGAGGATCTCGCCGCGGCGAACGCCGCCTTCATCTTCTGCTATTCCCTCGGCGGTCTCGCGGGTCCCGCGGTGATCGGCGCGGCGATGGACGCCTATTCCCCGCACGGCTTTGTTATCGCGATAGCCGGTTTCTTCATCGCCTATCTGACACTCGTCATCGGCCGCATCGTGCTGGCGCGCGGGACATAAGCGTGGGCCAGCGTGATGCTTTCTTGACAATCAGCTTTGAATCCGTAGGGTGCGCCCACGATTGCGCCGGGCCGGTCTCCGGATCGCTTAGGCATAGATTTCAGAGGTTCGACCATGGCTAAGGCCACTACCATCAAGATCCGGCTCGTCAGCTCGGCCGACACCGGTTTCTTCTACGTCACGAAGAAGAATTCCCGCACCATGACCGAGAAGCTCGCGGTCAAGAAGTACGACCCCGTCGTGCGCAAGCACGTCGAGTTTCGCGAAGCGAAGATCAAGTAAGACCTCGCTTCGATTGAACTGCAAAGGCACCGCTCGCGGTGCCTTTTTCTTTTGAGGCTAGTCGGAAAGCGTCGTGGCCCGGCCGAAATGGGTCATAGAGGAGGCCACTCTCGCCACCCGGCCGGGCCGACCCTACGGACCCAGGAGATGCGGCGGACCTGAGCACTCCGTAGGGTATCGCGCCAGGAACGGTTCGCCGGCTTGCCGCCGGGCCGCCCCGCCAATGGGACCGCTATCGGCAAGCTCTATCGCGCTTCGGGGCCCCACGACAGCGAAACGCGCCGGCCGAGCCACAAAGCTTGAATTTGCGTAAATGTTTAAGGTTAAGGCGCTGCCGCTTCAGGCATTATGCAACACGGGTGCGTTGGCCATGACGACGAGGTCTGCGGCGACCATGTCCTTGACGAGGACGTCGAGGCCGGTGTCGTGGTGCCAGCCTAGCTTCTCATGCGCCTTGGTCGGGTCGCCGATCAGCAGGTCGACTTCCGTCGGACGGAAATAGCGCGGATCGACTTCGACCAGGACCTTGCCGGTCGCCTTGTCCAGGCCCTTCTCCTCGACCCCGGTGCCGATCCAGTCGATCTGGGTTCCGACCTCGGCGAAGGCCTTCTCGACGAAGGAGCGCACCGTGTGCGTCTCGCCCGTCGCCAGCACATAGTCCTCGGCCTTGTCCTGCTGCAGCATCAGCCACATGCCGCGCACATATTCCTTGGCATGGCCCCAGTCGCGCTTGGCGTCGAGATTGCCCAGATACAGCTTCTCCTGCCGACCCAGATGGATCGCCGCGACGGCGCGCGTGATCTTGCGCGTCACGAAGGTCTCGCCCCGCAGCGGGCTCTCATGGTTGAACAAGATGCCGTTCGAGGCATGCATGCCGTAAGCCTCGCGGTAGTTCACCACGATCCAGTAGGCATAGAGCTT